>RZYM01000058.1 GCA_009930305.1 Bacteroidia bacterium | reverse complement strand
CATTTCTTAACGAACCGCTGTATACGTGAACCGTACGTACAGTGGTGTGAGAGGCTCTCCCCGTCAGCCAAGGCTGGCGGGGCAGTCTACTCGATTAGCCGCTCGCCCATTTTTAACTTAATCGTTTTCTATAAAATCTGTCAATTTGTTCAATTTGTTTTTTAATTCAATCAAACGAGGTTTTAAGTATTCCTTTTTGTTATCATAATATCTTGCAATATCTTTTATCTTATCCGCATTGATTATTGTTCCTTCAAAAAATGAATCAGGATATTTGTTTTCAATACAACAAAGCAAAGAGTCTAAAAACAAAATATTCAAATCAATACACCTATGAATTGGTAACTCTTCACTTTGACGACTCCATTTCTCGCCCGTATGCCGCCAAACTTTCAGAGAAATTTCCTTATTGTGGTCGTCATTGTAGTCATCATATTGCGCAATTCCTATAGATAAGGCTCGCGCATCTGTACCTCCGGCAAATTGAGCATCATTTTCATCATAGCCATTTACTGCTATGATAGGTTTGTGTTTTAAAAGTTCTGGAACTTCCATATTTTCTTGCTTTTCTATTTGTAATAAAATTTATCGATTTACAATTCTTGCTAATTTATCTCCTGAAAAATACAAATATGTTACACTGCCTGTCCAAAAATTGCTAACTTTCCACGTCTCTGCTGTAGTTGTTTTGTCAACCACAGTTGCATACCCTGCAATTTCTTTACACACGGCTTTACTCATTCCTATTTCAAATTTGCCTGCAATAATTTTATCGGCATTTGCAGCGCCATATTTGGCAGTAAGTTGTTGTTTGAGTTTGGCTTTTTCTTGCGCCACTAAATTATTATAGTCTTGTTTTCGACGGTTAAATGCCAATTCATGCTCTTTGAATGTTTTTTCACTCGTAATTGTACTACTCGTACTACCTATAATATGATTACCTACTCTCTGGGTTATATGAGAATATCTTACATGATCTATTAAATCTGGCTTTTTATTGTTTCGTAAAGTTAAAGAAACTATTTCGTGCTTTTTTTCATCGCGAGAATATGAATGCTTATCGTCATAAAAATTCAGATAACTTATTTCTTTTGTAATTGACACATCTATGCATTCCCAAATACTCCCTATTTCAGGATCTAACCATCCCGAATGACGCCAAAAAATGAAATTTTTTCCAACGGCATCTTTCTTAACTTTAATAAACCCTCCAACCAAAATAACACCATGGTCATAGTCTTTTGCTCGGTATGTATCACTATCATTTTTATCACGATTGGCATAATTAATAGTAGTTATTGTGCGGTAAATCGTATCCTTTGTTTGAGTGTTTTTCAACACAAAATATGGTATATCTTCATCTTTTATCTCATAACGACATTGGCTATCTGGATTATCTTCACAAGGGAAAAAATAATTTTTTTGTTTTATCATATATGTTACCCTTTCTTTTCTCTGATTTGATACATTTGCGTCAAAGTAATTTTGTATTCCATCTAAATCATCATTTATCAATGTTGATTCATTTTCTATCTTCGTTAATTCTTCTTCTGTTTCACTTAATTCTTTTTCTATCTCGCTTAATTTGTTTTCTATCTCGCTTAATTCTTTTAATACTTTTTCTCTATCATAATTTTTCAGTAATACTTTTTCTCTTTTACGTAATTCTTTTTCTTTATCTCGTAAATCTTTTTGTCCTCCCAATGACAGATTTCGTATTTGTTTCCTTTTTTCTATTTCCTGAAACTGCCACTCTATATTACGTAAGTCATTTTCGATACTGCCTTTTTTCTTATAATCCTGTTCTAATTCTATTTTTGTCTTATTTAATTCATTTTCCCTTTCTCGTAATTTAGGTGTCCTTTCATCTATTGCTTTTTGTCTCTCTCGTAATTCCTTTTCTTTTTCACGCTGTTTTGTTTCTTCCTTCTGTAATTCTGTTTCTAAAAAGTTCTTATAGCTTATCACATCGATTATTTCATAATATTTATGAATTACGTTTTCATCCGAATCACTGCCTTCCATAAAGAAAATTTGCTGTCCAATATATTTTCTGTATGCTTCTAAAATTGGATATGTTTCTATAAGTAATTGAGTACTGTCATACGGCATCATAATAATATCCCTCATATATTCCCAGCCGGGTCCTTTTTCCTGCGGTTTTTCTGCAAAGGTTATTTGCGCAGCCAAAGTTACAGGCAAGAATAGCATCGCTACTATAAGTACTTTACTACTACTTATCAGGCTTTTCAAACTCGCCCTTTTTTTTGAATGGTCTCTGGTCTCCATTGTTCTGTTTAAACTTCCAAACTGTATCATTTATAAATCCCTTATTCGTGTCGGGCGCAACTTCTAAATTATTAAAAATATTTTAAGCATCCGCTTCCCTCGCTATTCTTGCTATGTTGTCAACGAGGGTGACGGCTAACGGGCTGGAGCTTGGCGCAGTGCTTCAAGATAATTATAATTATTCACCGGAGCATTGCGCCAAGCTTATGATGTGCGAAGTCCGCGAAGCGGCGAGCACGTCATGAGCGGAGCTCCAGCCCGATGTGGCGAAAGCAGCGAAGCGTGTTTCGCCACATCATTTGTATATACGCAACACAATTGCGTATATATTTCATATATCCACCGTCCTTGTTTTAATAATTCATAGAATACTAATACTTTATAAATAATTGTGTTTTTTGATGCAATTGGGTATACAGTTTTCTTATGTAACAGTAAAGGTTACTACAACTCGGATACCTATGTTTCTCATCAGTACCAGGATTATAGATGCAAAACTAACAATTATTTAGAAAAACAACGAAAGAAATCAATAAATTCACTTCAAAGGTTTAAATAATTAGCCTCTCATATCTGCAAAAACCTAAATCACTCTCCCCGAGTTTATCATCGCAAACCTTTTCTCCGGATTCAGTAGCTGCATATTGATCTCTCTCCTCTTCTTGGCTGTCAGCTTGACATAGCCTGCAGTGACATCTTTCTTGGTACTATGGCCTACCATCTTTCTAACCACGATGGGGTTCACAAGTAATTCACTGGTGAGGTGGGTGATGTAGCTGTTCCGGGTATAGGAGGTTGATAGGTCCGGATCCAGCCCCAGCTCATTCGCTATCTGTTTGAGTGAAGTGTTGATGGGGTCCAAATTCAACCTCATCGCGTTGATGATTTTTCGCTCATTGCTTTCAGTCGGTTCAATGCCATTCAGGAAAGGGAAGATATATCCATTCTGATCCTTGTTCCCTTGCCGGTTGATGATTTCAATCATCGGAGGAAGGATTGGTACGTAAATAAATGTTGGTTTCGCCGTTTTTCTCAGTGTTTTTTTTCGCTGAAAGACGATTTCATTGTTCGACACATCGATGTTCTCATACCGTAACCGGCAGAGGTCCCCGAAATTCAATCCGTTGCAGTAGAACATGAAAACGAATATGTCACGTGCGGTGGCCAGCATTGCATTTTCTGTTTGGTAATCTTCAATCTTCCATATCTGCTCGATCGATAAAGCAATCTCTCTTCTGCCTCCCTCCGGAATAGCATATTTTCCCCTCGACACGCCAAAGGGGTACTTTTCAGCATCGATATATGGTTTATCGCCCCTGTTATTATTAATGATTGCCCTCAATGATCTCATATAGATTCCCATCGTGGCAGGAGAGATCTCAGTCTCGAACCAAAACTTCTCGCATTCTTCCAGGAACCCGGGGGTGATCTCCTCAAAACGGATTGTATGCTCAATATCCAGGACATCTTTCCCGATGGTAACATGTCGCTTTTCTCTACAGAGTTCGATGAATGCATTTTTATCATTACGATTTTTGAGTTGCTTGAAATGCTTGAACCGCATCAATGCTTTGATGGTTGCTTTATATACTCCTGCACTACTTACTCTATACTCACTTTCTAAAAGCTCGATTTTTTTATGAAATGCTTCATTCAATCCTATTGAATCCGGAGAATTGTTGATGAGCATATCCAATGCATCAAATGAAAAATTATTCTTTTCGACAAGACTATCGATTGCTGGTATTAGGGTTAATCGTAAATAACGATCGAGGGTTTTTTTGCAATCACTGTGCTTTCTTAAATCCCTGTTTACAAAATTATCCCAGTCATCGCTGGAGAATTCGAAACCGGTGAAAATATGTTTCAACTTCCGATTAAAGGTGATTCTCCAGAATACCGGTGCAACTTCATCAATCACTTTCCGATATTTTCTTGTCAATATTACGGATACATTTCTGTTTTTGTACTTAATAACAGTTTTTTTGTTGCTTGTAAGTCCATTCTGTCTCATACAATTATTGATCAAAAGTTGGGTAAACAATGGGTAAACAAATTTAGGTAAATATCTAAATATAACCCAAACTATCGAGCGTAATTAACATTGTTAACACACGTAAAAAACAGAATAACAATAATATAGCAAAATATCCAGTTCTAATTAAAATACACTTCAATTGACTCTTAATCAATGGGTCGAGGGTTCGAGCCCCTCCGGGGTCACTTCATTATCAAGCACTTACCGCATCAACCGGTAGGTGCTTTTTCGTTTTAGTCATATTCTAGTCATTCTTTCATGGAGCAACCTGTGCACGAGGCTTCCACCAATGGAGATATAGTCAAATAAAGAGCGATCTTTTTGTTAATTTCGAAATTAATATCTAACATTGCTTTTTGAAATTATTTATTTAAACCGAATAAGACATGTAATTCTACAGCCTATTATTGATGAAAAACGCACCCTCCTCATATTAAGCATATAAAGCAAGTTTGAAACCTGATTTTT
>RZYM01000024.1 GCA_009930305.1 Bacteroidia bacterium | reverse complement strand
GCTAAACGTTACTATAGTAATTCATATAATTTCCACAACCGTTGGAAGGCACAAAGTTATATGCGTAAAAATGCAATGCGTAACTTACCTCCGACACCAGAATCTTTAGAAGGAACAATACGCAATATATTCTTCAGTAATAACATGACTCCTTTAAAGATGAACTATCTACAATATAAGCAACGTGCTTCGATACGATAGGAGGTATTGACATGAAAGGCAAGGAAGCTAAGATAATACTGATACGAGAACACGGAAACATTTGTTTCCTTGGTGGTGAGATTTCAAAAAAGAATCCGATAACTATACACCATCTTGTCCCCGTTCGTATGGGAGGTCAGACAGTATTAGTAAACTTAGCTCTTCTTTGTAGGTTAGAACATGACATGTTCAATGCTATTGAATGTTGTTATCCCAAGACAGCCGAGGAACTTAACGATTACTTTCGTTACTTTAAAGAGACACACGATCTTAAAATGTTAAAACAGATGAGAGAATATGTGTTGTCTCTTACACAAGATCTCGGCTATCATGTTGAGGAAAGAGGCAAGATCCTTACTCTGAAAAGAAAATAGGACATAAAAAAAACAGGACTTAGGTCCTGTTCTTTTTTTCTTTATAGAAAGTTAATACATGCGTGTTATTAAACTTGTTCTCAAAGATTTTAGTTTGTACCCTGTGCTTATTTGCAAAGGCTACAAGTTCTAATACTTTATCTTTTATCTTATTATCTATGGCGATGTCAGGATGACTAGGCACGGAGACCATAAACTCCCCGTGCTTTAGTTCCTTTATCTTTTGTTCTACCTCTTCATGTTGTTTAATAAGATCGAGTGTAATTACTGTAGTCATGCTGCTATCTTCTCCCATAGTTTAGATCCGTCACTTATGATGTGTGATATAACAAACTCATCACGTGGTACAAAGAAGTATACAAAGTCCCAACTGTCATCAAAGATACAAGCAAGATATCCATACGGAGATTTATATCCTTTTGAATCTAAGAATAATATTTGTTGTTGTACTTGTGTGTAATAGTATGGCGGGATACCACACTTGTCAGCCCAGTACTTAATATGTTCTACAACATCGGATGTTCGTACTTCAACAACCATTTCTTTATTTAAAGGTAATTGTTTCTTATAGTACTTCTCTCCATACTTGGTAACTATCTTTGCTTCAACAGGTATAATACATTCTTCTATTCCTACACCATCGAAGTTAGTTGTTAGACAAGGATACTCTTTATGTCTATACATAAATGGTGGTTTAACTATAGGTATTCCTGTTGCCTTAACAAACTTGTCTAATACGAAAGGTTCTAGATCTTTACCTTTCTTAACGGCAGGTTTCTTTCCTATTTCTTTTTCCTCTGCTGTTACTGTTTTGTTTCTCTTCTCAGTTATCAGTTGATCTTTATTTTTATAAAGGTTAACACCTAATACTACAGAAGAGTCTGATGCACCCAAAGAATCTTTACGCACTAAAGCGTATTCTTCTTCAGTTAATTTAGTTACATCGGCTACTATTTCTAAGTTATCTTCTAAGTAACTTAGTATGTCATTGGTTGTCCATAGTTTCATTATTTATTACCAAAGGTAGCGTAGTGTACTGCATGTCTTATGGAGTCTAAACAGTGTTCAGACAACTTAGTTTCCAGTATCCAATATCTACCTTCCCTTTCTTGTATAAGATTTTTATGAACTAATATATTATTAGACCATCTTAGTTTAACAGCACTTGCTGTTTGAAACTCTATTCTAATTCCTCTACTGTAACACTCATACTGTATCACACCTATGAGTTTAGGGGTTTCGAAGCGTGAGTTTATTTGGTCTGTTGCTCGGTTGGCATATAACATATAGTCTTCTATTACTAACGTGTATCCATAACCTGTCATGTCGTCCATTAAAGTTAAGTGTGCTTTCCAATAGTCTTCCATACGATTAAATTTAATTGCTTTTATAACTCCAAACTTAATAACTTTGTTTGTGTGGGTGTCATAAAGACACCAGCCTGTTGTACCTTTTCCTTCGTTATAGTTTCCTGATGGATCTAGTGCTAATATGTACCTAGTCATTTAAGAAACTCCTTGATCTTCTGGTCTATAATTCTATCTACAGATTTAATAGTAGTCTCCATTTCTTTTAAGAAACGAAGTATGTCTTTGTTAGTTAGGGGTTTAGAACTACGAAGTTTTAACTTCTGAATAAAGTAATCTCTTAACATCTTCTAAGTCCTCCACTTCTTTTTTCTCTGCCCATGTTGTGGTAGATACTTCCATGTCTGCTACTATTGGAACTAATGTATCATCGAATACCTGCATGATCTTTTGTATATCATAAAGTATATGTTCTTCCCCTTTATATATTTCAAAAGACATTTCATCGTGTATGTTCATTTGGTATCTAGACTTATAGTTGTTTTCTTTTAGATAGTTGTGTACCTGTATCATTCTTAGTTTAAGGAAATAGGCACCACTTCCTTGTATCAGAGTGTTAATTAACTTATGTCCTGTTAGTCCATAGTATCTTACTCCAAACAAGTTAGTAGCATAACTACTTTGATTCGCTAGTTCGTAACAATATTGATGGTAGGCTTTGACACCTGGAAATGCTTTATAGTAAGCGTCATCAATGTTATGTATAGTAGCATCATCGTAATCTGGAAACATTTGTTTAATCCTATTGAATTGTGCACCATAGTTCTTAGCAAAGTTTACACGTTTACCAACCTTGCCTCTTAACTTTTTAAACTCATCAGAGTGTATATCAAGTTCTGGAAATGCTACGTGTGTCGTAGCTGCGTGTACATCTGTTGGGGTCCATTCGGTACCGTCTTCATTACGATACCATTTTTTACTATACGCGTGTGCTATGTGTTCTTGTTTATTATAATCAAAAGCGATACGTTCTTTATTTAAGGTCTGATAAAAACACTCATAAGGCATATATGCACGACACAGATTCAAGTCAGGATGTCCTACTAATATAGTATACATCGCTTGAAGTCTTAGTTCTATCTGTGAGTAGTCTAAGTATCCTAGTCCTACGTATCCTTCTGGTTTAGAAACGACTATCATTTGTCTTGGGTTAAAGAGTTCGTTTCCTTCTTTATCTAAGATACCGTACTTAGGGAACTGTTGGAAGTCTGAGGTAACACGTCCAGATACGGTACCAACTTGGTTGATTTGCGTATAAGTTCTGTCTGTGTTACGCATTTCATTTATAAATCTAAGTAAGTATGTTGAGTACCACTTCTCTAAGGTACGTAGTTCTTGCATAACTTCTATAAACTCTATGACTCCTGATGTATTGTTCTCATGTTTAAGTTTAGATACAAGTTGATCTAACTCATCAGCACCTGTACTTTTTATATCTAATTTAAAAGTGTTGATAAGTATATCTTTTATCACAGCATTTTGTCCTACTGCTACGGGATATCCTACCAGTCTTATTACATCAGCACGTCTTTGTTTAATATAGTTATACATTCTTTCTTTAGATTCTAATACGTATTTCTTATTGATCTGAAATCCTACACGTTCCATAGCCCATAACGGTTTAATACATTGTTGTTCTATGTTTAATGCTATTTCATTCTTACGTGTTTTAATAACAGGCATCGTCTTTAAGAAAGTCATTATAGTATAATAGATATCCATGTGCCCATAACTTTTAACAGATTCTCTGTTTAAGAAATGGTATGGAATATCTTTAGACTGAACAAATGGAGACGTCATACGTTTTGTTATTTCTTCTGGTATACTGTTATACCATGCCTCATATACAGGATGCATATCTTCAGGTAAATCTTTGTAAGTACTGATTACATCTTTAAAGATTTCTTCTAACGCACCCTTTGTCCAAGACTTGTATCCTGTTGGTGGGTTTGGAAACTTACGTAGTTTACCAATTAGATCTAAGTTGTATCCTTTGGCCATAGAAGTTCTTTCTGCTGCTAGTGCATGTTCATGTAACTTAGCATCTCTTCTTATGTATTGTGTAGCATACTCCTTCAGTCCTAGTGGTGGTCCTCCGTTTGCTTGTGTTAAAGCATCGTGTGCTAATCGAATACATATTTGTGTATCTAATACATTATCTCCGTCATATTCAATTCCCATGTTTGCTAACATGTGCAGATCATACTTCACGTTGTGTCCTATTAGATACTCTGATTTCTTAGCCAGTTCGTGTGTAGCTAATATAACCTGATTAGCAAGTTCAGGGTTCTTTTCTACATCTACTACGTATGTGACAATAGTACTACCTATTATAAAGCCTGCCTGATACAGAAACGGTTTGTCCAGTTTAATATTTAAGCCTGTTGTTTCTGTATCGAAGGCAACTACTTGTTTATTCTTTTCTCTTTTAAAGAGTTGTATGATATCAAATAAGTCTAACTTCTTTTCTATATCATACTTAATATGATTATACATTTTCTTCACCTACTCTCGTTACTACTACATTTCTGTTTATACGATTCATACCTATTCTGAATCTTTCAGTAGGTAGTATTTCATAACCTTGATATCGTACAAACAATCCTCTAACAAGTTTGTTCATTACTTTATTAAAGTCATCTGAACTTAATCCTGTTGCAGCCATTAAGTTATTACGGTTGGATGCTGAGGTTTGGTGCAGTGTTATAAGTAGACTTGGTGT
Organism: Bacteroidia bacterium; assembly: GCA_009930305.1. Classification (GTDB taxonomy): domain Bacteria; phylum Bacteroidota; class Bacteroidia; order Bacteroidales; family Paludibacteraceae; genus Enterocola. Next base: position 16,960 of record RZYM01000024.1, on the reverse strand, counting down.
AGCAATATATAGTTCTTGTAGCAACGCTACTCCATCTTCATCTATTGTGTTATACTTACGTTCTTGTTCTACATACTCACGTAGTCTAAACGTTTCGTTATCATATAGTTCACGCATAAATTTTAATGCATAATCTACATGTTCTTTGCACACAATAATATTGGAATAGGTTTCGTCTGTAGAGACTAGATATCCCGCAACGGCGATTGCTAGACGGGTAACCTTCTTCCATGCTTCAGTTCCAAAGATTTTGATATAACTATTAAACTCTTTGTTTAATAGATTACATTGCTCAATAATATAAATGCCGAGATCTTTGTCTATGATAACCTGGTCGGCTGATCTGCTCCACACCCATCGTATCCTAGTCTTATAAACTTCAGGATCTAATGGTGTCTGCGGTTCCCAATAAGGATCTATATCTTTGTCTCCTTTAGCACCTAATACTAACATGATATCAAAACGTGCTACGTCCTCAGGAGTTTCTATTAAGTCTAACAATATCTCAAGTCCATTAGGATATGAGTTTATTGAACGGGGTCTGTCTCCTGCAGACTTCACATTTGTTATAGTTATCATACGCACTAGTGCAGGTAAAGTTAGTGTTCCACTTACACGTGTTATACGAACTTGATTACTAGATTTAATATCAGTTAGTTCTTTCAACACGCTGCTGTTTGATTTACCCAGTTCTTCTAGGATCATCAAGCCTCTGTGGTTTTGTGGAATAGAACCTGCTCTTGTCTGATAACTTCCGTTTACTTTATTACTACCTCCAACTAGCCCAGCAATAGTAGCACTACTACCTGCTAATGATGTGAATGTTCCTAGTTGGTATAACTTCTGCATTGTCTCTGCTGTAGTTGATTTACCTACACGTGATTCAGCAACTATTAAAGTGTCCAGGTAACCTCGGACATTTTTAAATGTACCAAAATTAAATTCCAGTACTGTGTGGTAAGCTAAATCAAAACATTGTATCAGTTGATTGTACCCATCATAACCCAGTACTCCTTTAAACTTTTCAGTTAAAGTTGTAATCTTTTTATCAACGGAACCTTTCATAGTTCTTACTACATCAAGATGGTTCTTAACTTGATCTGTTATTTCAAATTTAGATACACTATCACTAGCGTCTTCTATATCTAATATAATCATAATAAGAGATTGTCCTTTATATGGATGTGGTACTAGTTTATATGTAGCACGGTACTTCTTACCGCTATCAAGTTTGCGTTTGATACTGTATGCTGTGAACTCTATAGGTACTACATCTTTCATATTAACTTCAAAGTAATCTGTAACACTTGCTTTGTGTACAGTTTCTTTAGTTAGTTTTTGTACAGAGACATCTTTCTCTCCTTTAGATATTCTTAGTATCTCTCTTACATTGAGTCTGATTTGTTCTTCATTGAAGTTATTGTCTATAAGTTTTAATATATCAGCAGCTGTGTCCTCACCTAAGTACCAAGTTTTTTCTTCTCCGAGTAACATCTTGTCAGACTTAGGGTTTCCACTTAATGCTGTTTTCTTTGCAGTAATTGTAGTAGGTACAACGAATGTACTATCAAACGTTGCCACTACTTGTATGTTACTGCGTACTACTCTATTTATATATTGTGGTTTTGTAGCTTCAATTAAAGTTATTAACGGCTGTGTTCTTTGTTGTTCTTCCTGTAGTTCTGTTATAGTATAGGCTGGAGTTTGTTTAATACATTGTATTAAATCGTCTCTAGTCTTTTCATATTTCATAAAGTAATCTGTGATGTCTTCACCTATTTCTTTACAAACTTTATGGAACTCTGTTACTACTTTAATTTCTTTAGCTATTCCAAACAAGTGAGCAGCAATCTTATTTGCACCACGTGCTCCTGCATCATCGTTATCATAGCATATAGCGATTCTTTTATTTTTAAAATAATTTTTGAAGAGTGGTAATGCTTGTTCACCACCTGTTAGAGTGATGGCATTAAAGCCGTTGCTTCTAGCGACAGCCATATCCTTTTCTCCTGCACAGAGAACCGTCCATTTATTAGACTCTTCATCTAAACGCCAGACATCGAAGGGTATGATTAGCCCTGTCAACGCACCCTTTCTTGATTTAATCTTAGGGGTTTCGCCTGGTCTGTAGTTTCTGACATCTAATATCTTATCGTACATTGTAACAGGGAATGCTATATCATCTCCAAATTCTGAGCGTATACTCAACTCTTCAATGACCTCGTCTGTTATACCTAAGTTGTTACACTTCTCTTTGATTTCTTCAGGGAAAGTAGTGTGTTCCTTAAATGTAAACAGATCTTCGCTATCGTGTGAAAATTGTTTTAATAGTTTAACAGCAATTTCGTAGGTGCAATCTAATGTAGCAGCTACGAAACCTACTTCACTGTAACTTGCTCCACACACCTTACAATTAAATACGCGTTTCTCTTTGTTAATGTGAGCACTTGGTCTAGTCTCTTGATAAGTTTGACCTGTGCTAATGTGGTGCGGGAAGGGGCAGCATACTGCCACCTCTTCTTTACCCCAATCACTTTCAGGAAAATAGTATTCAAAGAATGAATACATTAAAACTCATCGTCGTCGCTAGCTATGGCTTCGTTAACATCTTCGTCTAATGCAGGAGTTTCTTCTGCTTCTGCATCAACTTCTCCAACAACAACTTCATCTAATTTATAGATGCCTTCTTTCTTATCGTTGAAGTCTAAGTTAGCATAGCCTTTATCATTAACATCAACATCTACTATAACTTTTTTGTTGATGATTAGTTTACCTATATCTTTTAAAGAACCTTCGCCCTCTAATACTACACCTGTTGCTAATAATAATCTGCTGATCTTGTATAGTAAGAATGGTTTAGTGTCTTCAAAAAAGTTTTCACTGAATACTTCTTTGTCTTTAGTTGTAAACGTTACACGTAAGTAAGCAGATGCCTCCTTACGTTCTACCATTTCAGCTTTAGTTATTTTAACTAAGTATCTTCCTGGATTTATAGTAGCGTTTTGATTTGGTTTAGATGTTGGTAACTTATCAAATTGAATACTCATTATTCGTTTTCCTTTCTTTCAGGTGCTATGTTTTCTCTATCAATAGTTAATAATTCTAATGCACCTGTAATGATCGCTTTAACTGCGTCTTCTTTTTTTCTAAATGCACTTACAAGATTACCATTTAACTCAGACATGTATGTCATATCTTTGTTATATTGTTTAACTAAATCTTGGTTTGCACCAGAGATGTGGTTAATCTCATTCTTGTAATGCTCTGCTTCTATTTGCTTGTCGTTTAATACACGAACAAGTTCTTCTTTAGTTAAGTCTTCTATCTTAACTTCAGTTGCTTCTAATGTTTCGGTCATAATTATTCCTCCTAATCTTGTGTTAACTGTATGAACATTGCACGTAATGTTTCAAGTGGTATGTCTTCTATCTTGGCATCAGCATATCCTGCTGAGTCTTTAATGTTACGCCATACACTCATACGTGTTTTATTACCTGCACAATAATTCTTGATTCCATCTATGTAATCTTTCTTTTGTTGTTCAAGTAATACAGTAGGTTCTACTCCTTCCATTAGATATTCTTTTAATTGATTTAAAAGAGTCTCATTGAATTCGTACTCTACTCCTTCTTCGAAGATTGCGTATCTTGTTTTAAGTACTGTTGCTACAGGTGCTTTACCTTTAGTACTACCTGCACTTACCATTCTTAATACTAAGTCAGGCTCATACTTAAGTCCGTCTTGTTGTATTTGTTGTTCACCTAGTGACACAACTTTACTCTTACCTGTTGATTCGTCCTTCTCCATTTCGAACTTCTCTTTACTACGAACAGTTGTAACTATGTGTGCTCTGTTTGAACGAACTAGATCAAAGATTAAATTCTTTTCTTTAATAACTCTTGGGTCGTTCCAAGCTGCATACTTACCACCGCCTGTAGAACGTTGTTCTACTTTAGCAACAAGATCTAATACACCATTCTCTCTAGTCCACATGTGACTGTAGCTGTCCATAACAACTACTTCAGCACCAGCGGCAATAGCATCGTCGCGTAACGCTTTGTAATTACTAGGCATGTATCCATCTTCAGCAGTTAGGTCTACCTTTTTGAAGCCAGTAATCTTCTCCCCTGTGTGTAGGTTTAAATCTTTGAATAAATCTAGTGACATATTTTCTGTGTCTATAGCATAGACCTTGTCCCAAGATGAGGCTAGTGCACGTGCTATTGCTAGTGCTAATCCTGATTTACCTTTACCTGCTATGCCTTCTATCATGATGGCTGCTTTGGTTTGAAGTCTTGTGGCTTCACGGAAACTTTTTCCTAATGACATTTTCTCACCTCCCTTCAATGTGTTGTTTTATATTAAATAAATCTAGCAAGGATTTCTCTAGGACTTAAGTCCTGTTCTTTGATATCCTTGTAGTTTAATAATACCGCATTTACTATTTGAGATAGTGTGAAGTTATCGTCATCCTTTAACCAACACTGATATACTACATTGGCTACGCCTAATAATATCTCATCCTCAATCTGATCTACATCATCATTACACATAATCTCATGTAAGATTCCTATGTTAAATATGTTGTAGCCTTTCTTGTCTATGTTACGATAGTTTTCTAAATCGGTTTTAGTTATTCCCATACTAGTTTCCTCCTTCTAAATATTTCTTATAGTTATTGATAACATCTATTTCATTACATCCAGCATTAACATCTTTATTAAGTTGTTCTTCATAAGTTCCCTTAAGAACTAATGTATAGATGGTATGCTCTTTGTCTTTCTTATCTTCAGTAGTAGATACGAACCTGTCTTCTGCTTGTTGTATGTCACCAGCAGGCGGGTACTTGTCAGTAAAGATTATTACCTGTCCCCTGTCTAAGGTTAATGCTTCTTTACCTGCGTCTATTTGTATAAGTAGTATCTTAGTCTTACCAGATTGAAAGTCTTTCTTTAACTGTCCTTGTCTGGCCTTACCTATACCACCTATGAATAGAGCATCTGTGTTTAGTTCTTCTGCTAGTATCTTTAACCACTGAGTAAACTTACTGAATATAATTATAGACTTATCAGGATAGTCTGATATGTACTGTTTGATCCAGGCTATCTTTGGGGACGCTCCCGCAAGCCCAAGTATGGCGGGCGACAAACAAATTTGTCTCTCACGAATTAGTCTATCAAGTATTCCTTGTGTGACTATATGTTCGGTTTCAAAGAACTCTCTTAATTCACTTAAGTATTTCTCTTGTTCCTTAGTAGGCTCTAGTCTTATAGTTTGTCTGTCCTTCTCAGGTAGCCAAGGCATTACATCTTTACGCTTGCGTGATGTAGATATAACATCTAAGAATTGTTGAAGTTCTTTCTCACGTTTGAGGGTAGTATAGTTATAGGTTTCGTGACGTCGTCCTCCTTTGTAATAGAATTCTTGTTCTTTATTAAAATAATAATCAGCAAACTTCCAGTATGATGTGAAGATCTTTGGGAATAAAAAGTGTAGGGTACTATATATATCCAGCTGTTCTTTGATAGTAGGTGTACCTGATAATGCAATCTTGTTTTCTATATTAGATAACTTAAAGATTGCTTCAGCTGTTTTAGTTTTACGATTACGAATACGATGTACCTCATCTACTATTACACCTTCTATATCTTTGTGTTTAAGTACCTCAACAATATCCCCACGACTGTGTGAGTATTGTTTAGTTTCTTTATCCTTATAATCTTTAATCTTTAAACAATCATAACTAAGTATGAGTCCGTGTGTCCACGTTGCTATAAGTTTTTCTTTATGCTTACTACTACCGTCTACTATAATACAAGGCTCTCCGTACCAACGTTCATATTCATCTTGCCATTGTGGTGCGGCTGATCCTGGGCATACGATTAGTATCTTAGTAAGCCCTTTAAGTTTAAAAGCTTTAAGAGAACTCGGAGTCTTTCCAGTTCGTTGTTCATTAAAACAGCCAGCACTTTTGCGAGCAGCTAAAAACAATACGTCTTCTACTTGATAAGGGCGTAGTTCTTTTAATAGTTTTAACTGTTCAGTGCTGGCTGAATAAATTTTCTTTTGTTCTTTCAATAGTTGCTCCTTAACTTGAGGAGCAATGTTTAGATTATCTAAAATTATTTTAGTGGTTGGTATTATATCACAGCCACTTGATCGACCCACTGTTTCGCTATTGATTGTCTGGAACATCAACCTTAAAGGGGTCGCTTTGTAAAGTTTGTACGTTGGGTGCATAAGTCTCCTCCTCATTCAACGGTATATAACTATATATAAATATAGGTCCGTCTTTCTTTTTACTTTGACTAGTCTGTTGTATCAGCGTGTTAAGAAGTTGAGCCTGTCCTGTTGACTTGGACTGATCAATATCTTTCATCATCTTCATAATACTTGACTGTTGCATCAAAGCTAGTTCGGATTCAAGGAACTCTCTGACCCTTGCATCTGTTAGGAAATCTCTCCATGACATAGCATTAAACTCAGTAGCTGCTGCTAGTTCATGGTGTGATAAGTACAACGCATCGACACCGATGTCGTTGAATACTTCTTGCATTTGTTGTAGTTCAATTTCATATTCATTGAACTGTATGTTCATTACTCTCATTTACTTCCACCTCATTATCTCTTCTAGTTTTTCCATAAAGTCTTTCACTTGTAAGAATACTTCTTCGTCTAGACGGGGTGTAAATTCTAGTTGACCGTTGCGTTTATACGCTTCAATTAAACGGTATAAAGTTTGAGGATGTATCTTCGTTGCCTTTCTTATCTTACGTACAGACAAGCCTGACTTATATAGAAGTATTCCTATTTCTTCTTTGTCAGGTATAATGGCTGATACGTTCCCGTTGATACCTTGTACTAAACTACGTATCTGTGTGATGTTACAACCGAACAGGTTTGCTAAGGTATCTATGATCTCATAGATAATAACAGACTGATTATATTTTTCTAATAGATAACTAATAAACATATAGAAATCTATTTCGATAAGTCTGTCTTGTTCAGGGTAACTTAATGGTTTAAGGTTATACATCTTATCTCCTCCTTAAATAAAATTAAACTCTGCTTAGGTAATAATAGCAGGAAGCGTGGTTACTTCTGGACACTCGTACAGAAGTTACCAGGCTGTTTGCTATTATGTGTCTGTTATCTATTCGATACGTTTAATATAATTAAAACGTGTTATAGAAATTGCGTCTCTCCGAGAGCAGGACTATAACTATTCCAGAGTTTTAATTTTCTTTTACTGTCTTGTGTAATATAGTGTAGAAGTCTGTACTATATTTATCATCCATGAAACGTACTAGTTCTCTTGTGTACTCTGGTTCTATATTGTGTAAGTATGCTAGCTCTCCTAAGATTGCTTGTGCATATTCTTTATCACGAGTACCTTCATTATAGCACGAATAGAATTGAAATAACATAGTTTTTATTTTCTTCTTTCTTCTATATCCTACTGTTAATTTGTTATCCTTGTTGTACATAATACCTAAGTTCCAATTACTGCCAGCTTTAGATCCGTATCTAGTTTTGTCTGGATTTATTTGTAACTTATTTGTATACGTATGTAGTATTGTATCTATAATACCAACTACTTCTTGTACATTCATTTCTTTATTACTTGATATTAACATATCATCTGCGTATCTTGTATACATAAATGATTGTTGTTTGTCTTTGAAGTATGTACCTAATTTTTTATTTATATCTCTATCAATAGGAACCATAATAAGATTAGTTATTACTGGAGATAAAGGAGTACCTTGTGGTAGTCCATTGTTTAAAGTTATTAAAAGGATTAAAGCATCCATGAATCTGTGGTAGTCTTGATCTCTCATTATTCCAAAAGGATATATCATCTTTAGTTGTTGTCTAAGAAATGCAGGATCACAGTTGTCAAAGAACTTTTTAATATCTAATTTAAGAAACCAATTAGATTTAATTGCTTGATGTCTTTGTATTGCCTTATTACAATCCCTCTTATATACGTATGCGTATGCACTATCGTGTGGTAATGCATTAAGTTTGTATGTAAACCACGGTTGTATGTCACGCATAAACTTCATTAACGTTTCATTAGGTGCGTTGATTTCTCTAAAGCCACCTGTACGCTTAGGTATTTTAAAGTTATGATACATTGTAGCTGGTGATGGGTTGTTATTTAAGAACGATTCTATTTCTGCTGTAAGATTATAGATTTGTCTTAGTGTTTGTTCATCACTATTAACGTGTGGTGATGTTAGTATAAATCTTTCAGGTGTAGTCTCTGTTGTTTTAAAACGATCGTAACTAAAATCATTATAAACTTTATTAGTTTTACTACGCACTGTTTCTGTTTGTGCTGGTGCGTCACCGTATAGTACATCTAATAAATTTTCTACGTTGTGTCTTTCTTCAACGTATTTAATCTTGTATGTGTATAACATATACAAACTCCTTTCTTTGTTTTAACTTATAGAATTCTAATAGATAAATAATGCAGGAGATGAATGATGGATCATGTTCCTCCAGCTATCCCCGACGTTGCTCAGGATGCCTTGAAGATTTCGTCTAATGGAAACCCTTTATTTATAAGGAATCTTTGAAGCGAAGGTGCATCATTGGATTGGAATTCCGAACCGTTCCTACATCTGGTTCTTATTTCTCATCTTAACAATTTGAAACTTCTACTTGTTTGTTAGAAGCACTTGCCTTACGGTAAGTAATTCAATTCTATTAAGTTATATTAAAACGCATTCAGATTAAAACTAAACGCATCTAATAATATAATTTTCTTTAGTTCTTTACCAAGTATTAAGTTGATAAAGTTACTAACTGTTACACTTGCCACCATCTTAACTGTTGGAGTTACAGACAGTGCCGTGCCGCAAGCCGACACGGGCGTAGAAGCTTTTGCTTCTTCACCACTGAATTGCATTGTGTTTAACAATGCGATTATGTCTTCTTGATTAGTCCAGTCTGCTCCATAACTTTGAGCATCTGTTAATCTCATACGTGCATCGAACATTCCTTTAACATACTTGTTATTTTTTAAATGTTCTACTATTGCACGACGTAGTTCTATACTATCTACCATCATGAACACATAGCCTGATAGGTTATGCATGTCATACTTGTCATGAAGTATAAGTTTTACTTTAGGATTTATCTCTTCAAGTAAATAACTTAATGCAATAGTTTTCTTTTGTCCTATTTGTTTATGTACGTATAGTTGATTAGTTATATTGTGGGGACTAACTACATCGAAGTCCCACAGGTGTATGTTATCACAACCTAATCTAACTAGTAGTTCTGCAACGTGAGAACCTAACGCCCCACATCCTATGATGTGTATAGGTTCTGTTACTAATGCAGGATTAAAGAAGTCTAAGTGTTTATTCAGATTCATTCTTAAGCACCTCCCAAAAATCACATCTTAATATTGCATACTCAAGTCCTCCTGGTTTATCCATGAATTCATAATCGAAATCTAATTTATGTACATCGTACGCTATTGCTTTATGCTTAGCTAGATTGTGTCGCATCATGTTCTTACTAAACCTATGGTTAGTATTAGGATAATAATTATAAATATAATTAACAGCATGATCGATAGAAACGAATTTGCGGATATCATTTTCAGGACCTTGTATTGTAATGTAGTTATCTTCTTTGTTTTTTTTAGGACGTCCCCTTCCTTTTTTAGTACCAGGGGTAGTCTGTTTTTTTTTCCAGTAATCTTCGGTGTCGTCTTCGTAAGGACTTTTGTATGTAGTTATTGTTGGTAATACTTTCTTTTCTTTTACTACATCTTTAACCGAATCATACCAAGTTTGTAATGGAGTTCCATCTTCAAAGCAGATGATTAGTTCCATGTCATCGTATAATATATTATTAACTACGTCATAGAACCTAAGAGTGTACTCACTCTTTTTGTTTATGATCATGAACATATAGTAATCTGTTACTTGTGTTAAAAGATTAGCTCTATAGTTTTCATCTACACCTGACGGTGCTACTCCCATGTTGACATGACTATGCATGTGACATCTACATTTTTCAAATTGTTCATCAGGTAATGTAGCTAACCACATTTCATATTCATTATCAATTCCATTAGCTGTGCTACCTGTAACTTCTTGTGGAAATACAAGCACATCATAGATTAGATAAGCATTAGTTCCTTCTGGGTGTTCAACTAAACAATGCCAAGCAACCTCACTACTAAATTCCTTAACTAAAGTTAATATCTTTTGATAAGCATTAACTGTTATATATACGTTGGGTTGTTGTATGTTTTCTTCTGTTATCTTTTTCTCTACCATATCTTTAAGATCTACTTTGACTTCAATCTTTTCTCCATAGAATTGTTTGGTTAAGAATTCTTTTTGTAGTAGTGCAAGTATCTCATCTCGCATACCTTCTGTGTTTATAAACTTTTTAGTTGTCATTGTCTTCGCCTCCTTGTGCTGTTGCTTGTGTACGTAATGCCTCTTCTAATGCATCTTCATCAAATACACGTGTCGTATCTACATTAACTGTTTGTGTTAATGCATCTATTAAATGATCTGTTTCATTTTCATTTAGTACTCTTGCTTTACGTGTACGTTTCTTCTTGATAGGTTCTTCTGCTACAACAGGTGTAGTTCTATCTGCTTCTATCTTATCGAAGAATGTATGTATGTCTAGCATCTCTCCGTTGTATTCTATACATGGTATATTATTATTTATTAAACCAGGTAAAGCATACCTAAACATCTTACCTTGTACTGTACCGTCTGATAGGTTCCAGTTCTTATAAGGTGCAAGTAAACTTTCTATTAAACCAGGAAGATCTTTACGTTGTACTGCTTTATCTATTTGTACTCTGTATGAACCTACACATGAATGATACTCCATGTGTGGATTAACTCCTGCTTTATATACTGTACCTTTTTCTGGTCTGAAGCCATCGCTATTACTACCTGTCCAATATAATTTCTCTACTCTATATTGAAATGTGTTTAGATCTATACTAAACTCTGCTAGTATCCAGTACTTTGCTGCTTGTTCTATTAAAATATATTGTAAGAATCTTTGTACGTCTTTAATCATACTGCCTTCTAAGTTATATCTACTAGGTGATTCTTTTATTCCTCTTAGTATTGTCTCTGCCATCTCAGGATCCCATTGTGATAATGGAACTCTGAATCTAAGACCTAATAGATTATCAATGTCTGTGTTTATATCTAGTAGGTAAGCGTGGTCAAAGATGTATGAGACTGCGTCTTCTAGTTTACTATTACCTGCTTGGTAATAAGTATATTCTTTTTCCTGTGCAACAAGTCTTCGTTCTATCTCATTAAGTCTACTTGTTAAGTCCATAACTTGACGATTTAATTCTTGTATTGCATTAGTGTACATACGTTCTTCTTGTTTTCTAAATTGAAGACGTAACTTCTCTGCTCTTTGTTCGCGTATTAAGTTATCGTATTCTGCTCCTTGTATAATTTCTGTATACAACAATGCTGATGCACGTTCGTGATATAGTTTGACAGGAGTGGTACATAATTTAAAGAACGATACTTCTTGTGGTGTTAGTCTTTCTTTAAATGCAGGTACGAATGCAGGCATCAATCCTAATAGGATTAAAAAATTATTATCATTGGGTCTAGTACCCACGGTTAACAGTCCTGTTTTGTTTTGAAATTTCTTTTGTAATACATAGTTAGATACTAATACTAATTCATTTGTATCTTTATTCTTATACAAACCCGTCTTAACGAAGTCTCTTACTGATTCATTTGGATAGTTTGTTGCTCCATTATATATATTATCTATAAAGATTTCTTTAATGCCGTTATGTTTCTCTAGTAAGTTCTCATAACAACCTGACTCTATTAACCATTTACCTACGTCTTCTGTTTGATCGGTATAAATTTGTGCAAGATGTACACTAAGGTTTGCATACTCTGGTCTGTCTAATGTTCTACCTGTACTAAGTCTGTCTAGTATTACTGCTTTGATACCTTCTCCTTGGTATAAAGATGTGTTTATAATAGATTGTACTAGGTGTGTCTTCTTTACTTTTAGTATAGGTTTAATTAGGACAGGGTCTGTACTTTGTAGTGAGTAATTAAAATCTGTTTCTCTACTACGAAATGTAGAGTAGTCATCACCGTGTGTTATTATAGTTGTCCTTGTTACATTTTCAAGGATTCTTATTTTGCTGATAAGTTGATCTGTATTCATTCTCATTCCTTCCTTCTTATTTTAAATTGGTGGTGGTGTAGGAGTTGCACCTACTATACTGTGATACCATAAAAAAGAACCGAAGTTCTTTTAAAATTATTTTGCAGCTTCAGCTTTTACTACAGCTATAAGCATACACTTCTCAACTTTACCTAACTCAGTAAGAGTACTATCCATTTCATTTGATTGAATGTTTGCACCGTCAATCATGATAGTAGCAACACCATAATCAATATCATTGTCTTCAAGTATTGATCTAATAGTAGTTGTACCTGGATATAATTTCTTAGTACGATTAGTAGTTGAACCTACAGTTACTTGAATCATAGTCTACCTCCTTATCCTCTGTTACGTCTACGTGGTTCTACAGCAACAGGTTCTTCATCTTCGATTTCTATTAAAGAATCTAAGTCTGAACCTATAGATGCTAGTGCTTCGTTAGCTTGTTCTTCAACACGGCTAAGTTGTAATAACGTAGCACCAAAGATTTCTGATACAGTTTCTCTATCTAATTTGTCTTTAGTATTTACAACTACAGAGATCTTAGAATCCCCTGCGAATACGATACCATATCTTGACATAGATTCTTCAGAACCAACACCCACTCTGAATAATGTTTCACCATTATCTTTCTTAATGCATAATGCATCTGGGTTTATTGCCTCCAATTTCTTGATGTCTTTTACTGATAAATCAGTAGAGATAACTGCTGCCTTGTGGACAGTTTTGATTTTTGCCATCTTTCATTCCTCCTTCTTTGAATATTTTTATGGCGACCTTACGGCCATGTAATACAGAGACTGTGTTAATTCTCTGTTCAGAATATATAAAGGTTATACACTCTGAACAAGGAACTAACCTTGTTATATACCTCATGTCCCCACCAACAATCGATTATGATCTATATATAAATATAGTGAGGGTTTTGTTAGCCTCCCATCTCTACGTTCATTTAACTGTACGTATCTATTAACACCAGGCTAACTCCCATTAGGACACAACTAATCAAGTTGCAACGAATACTATATCTAAGATTATAATTGATATAGTACGCAGTACCGAAGTACCCATTACACGTTCCACCAGCAAGGAACGTGAGTTATAGAATCGAAACATACAAACCTTATCTATTGTATTATCCAGAAAGGAATGAAACCTTTTATTGTGTATGTTTTCTACAATCTTATGATTGAAGGCACGTTATCTATTGGTGTCCGCGGGAGCAAAGGACACAACGGGCGTTTTATACTTACGATTACGACGGCCAGTGCATCTTGGGTCACGTGGATTATATCTTGTTGGTGTCCCTGCTACACGAAGATTGTTTTCAATAACTTCTGGATGGTTAAGTACGTGTTCTCTCATTACACTACGGTATGAAGGACACGTTAACTGATCGATTGCATTTAGTTTATATCTTTCTTTATATTCTGCGACAGTCATGTGGTGGTGCCAATAAATATGACCTCCTAATTTCTTATGTGCTTGACCACAGATATGACAGATCGGATTATTATCTTGATCAAAAGTAATAACACCTTTGGGGCTAGGCTCATTGATCCTGCCTCCTTTTCTTTCGTACTGATAACACGCTTGACATATAGGACGTGATCTAAGTACGGATTTAGATATAGGTTCTAAGCATAGTACACATCTCATCTTTATTCCTCCTTATATTATGTTTTAATTATAACATATCATGGGGGATTTGTCTATGTAAATGTGTGTACTTTGTTAAATCTGCGTGTGATAACTTAGTTACTAGTAATGCTAGTGAACTTGAGAAGTTATCTCCGTTAAAGTTGCAAGATTCTAATAGTTCTTTTAATTGTTTGAACTCTTCGTCCCTTTCTTCTTTAGATTGTTTAGTTGTTTTGTCTATGCCTATGCCTATTGCTATGGCTGAGGCTGTTGGTCTATCTATTATAACTACACATGAGTGGCCGTATGCTATGGCTAGTGCGTTGTTATTTTTATATAAGACTGCTTTGCTTTCAGGAAAGTTAAGTACTTTAGTTAGAGTGTGATGAGCAGTTAAGATAGGATCTTCTGCTTTAGGTTCGAAGTTATCTATATCTTTCTTAAGGTTATCCATTAAGCTGTTAAACTTCTTCATTTTCTTTTCTGTTCTTAGGATATGTACGATGTTCCACAATGAGTAGCCCATTACCATACCTAATAGTACGTAGATGTTATTCATATTACCACCAGCACCAGTATGTTACTGTTCCTTTCGGTTTACTTGTTAGTATTTTGTCGCACATTTCTAGTGCTTCCTTACAATCTTTTAAGTACCAATCGTCGTACTCTGTTCCTCCAAAAAAGAATCCTGATTGTGTTGGTAACAACAGTTGAGCTATGCTTGTGTCTTTGAATACTTCTATATCTATATAAGTTTCTTGACCGTTGGCCCAACCTGATTTAACTTTGATTGTTTTCTTAGGTGTGTTTTCTAATGAATTGATTACACGATTAAGGATATCTCTGAACTCTTCGATGCCTGTGATTGGTATCTTAAAATCTTTTTGATCATCGACACCGTTGTGAAACTTGTTTATTATGTAGGCGTGAATGTGATTTGCTTTTCTAAAGGTGTAGTTTATTTCTTCTTCTCTATTCTTCTTATGAATAAAGCCGTGATCTAATCCCATATTAGTTCATCTCTCTTTCTATTATGATTTCATTTTTTAATTCGCTTATTACTCGGTTACTAAAATCGTACACTTGGTGTAATGATCTTAGTTTATCTACCTTGTCAGCGTACCTTGGTTGTGTAAATAGTGCAGCTTTAAGTTGTTGCTTGATGTTAGTTATTTCTGCTGCAGGGTTTCTGTCTATCTGATTTAATACAAATCTTACATCTAAGATAGTATTGTTTAATATCTTTACGTAATTCATATACGCACACCTCCTTTATATATCATATCTTCTAATAGTGTCTGGTCTCCATATAGTTCTTCTTCGAATGAGTCGTTGAAGTTGTTAGACATATCGAACATTGATGCAGTAAAGTATGGTGTATCTTCAGGGTCTATTGCTCCGCGTGTAAACACTTCGTTCTTATCTAACTCGTAAGGTATGTTGCTATCGTAGTAAAATTTAATAGATCTATATGCATTACATAACTCGACCCAGCTATTATAGTCTACATCTATTTTGTACTGCGGTGCTAGTGCCCTTACGAATCTCTCTATCTCTTCTTTAGTTTCTTCGATGCCCTCTACTGAACGCTCGTAAACTTCTTTTGCTTTAATTAGATTTACTTTTTCATAGTAGTCTGAACGATGTTGTTCAAACTCTATTAGGACTGTGTGTTTAAGGGATTTGTACTTACCGTTTTCGTGGTAAGTTTGTTTCCACTCTTCTTTAGTGTGTAATTTATATACTTCACCTTGTGGTGTTATGATCTTGATTGGTTTCTTTAGGTATAAAGCGTACTCAATAGCGTCTTTAGTACCTGCATAGTAGTCTGATAAACGGAACACGATTCCGTTCATTCTGCGAATGAGTGTGTAGTTAATCTTTGCTATTTCTTGAGCATAAGATTGGTAGAATTGGGGTAATAGTGTGTAGTTTACTATCGCTTTCTGTTTTGCTAGTGTGTTAAGTTCTTCTTTAGAGTATCTGTACTCTGATATTACTGCAATCATTTTACTTTCTCCTTCTTATATGATTACTAAAGCCCCCTGTTTATAACACGGAAAAAGACAGGTAAACGCTTAAGCGTCTACGCTGTCTAAATCAGTTTCTCCAATTACAACTGGTTCGTGGAAGTTTACATTCATTCTTCCATACTCTTGTGAGTAACTGAACCAAATGTTAATTGGATTTGTCTTAGCTATTTCTAAGACTTCTAATAATGATAAAGATTCTTCTTCTTTACCTAGTTGTTTACGAATAGCACCAGTTACGTAATTAACTTGACGTCCTGCTGTTTCGCCTTTCCCTGGAAAGATATTTAGAGTATAATCTCTATCTTGTAGTTTGAAGATTACTTCTAGGTAACCTCCTTGTGCGTTTGTCACTTCTCTAAAGCTCTTCACTTTAGCTTCGTGTTTACCTTTCAACGCTGGTAAAACTTTTTGATTGAATACTGACATATTTTTCACTCCTTTCAAAAGTGTTTTAGTATTCGGGACTATGTATTTCTTTACACGCCCCTCACTAGCAGTGGGGGCGGCATTGCCTCTACTACTACTGAGCGACTTGTAAATGTTAGACTGCTCTAACGGCTACGAATGGACATACGAAGTCAAGGTTTCAACTTGTTGAACTTGCGAATGAGTTCAACGAACGAATGACGACCTTGACCGTATGGTATAATGAGTAGTGCCGAGCAGTCTGACTAATACTCTTTGTAATGACCTAAGTATGTTAGCTTGTGGCCATATCTGACTTTGCGAATGAACTTACGCATCAGGTATGGCGAGTCGAATTGTTTTTCGAATCGTTGTTGATTCGAGTTGTTGAGAAGTATAACTATATACATTCTATTTTCACCGTCCTCACTGGCAAGGGGGACGGAATTTTGTTTTATTTGAGACCGAGTTTTACTAGGCTATTGACGGCACATTTTCGGGTAAAAAACCAGGAGACTTCATCGTTCTGTTCTAAACATACGGTGGATTCATCTAGTGTTCTACCGCGTCTTTTTCTGCGTTCCTTCTACTGTTGTGCGGGGTCAATATTATGTGAACGGTATTTTTTGGGAAACTTTTTGGAAATGTGAAAATGACTTTTGAAAAAA
>RZYM01000057.1 GCA_009930305.1 Bacteroidia bacterium | reverse complement strand
ATGGAAGTCATTGGTACGGGGTATGAGTTTGGGCATGGGGATGACTATAAACGCACCAAAGAAGAGCTTTCTCGTGCGACACTCATTTACGATGACGTGAACGAGTATGAGTTAGAGCAGTTTGTGAAAAAACTCAAACCTGATTTGGTGGCAAGTGGTGTCAAAGAGAAGTACGTTTTTCAAAAGATGGGCTTGCCTTTTAGACAAATGCACTCATGGGATTACAGCGGACCGTACCACGGATACGACGCATTTGCGATTTTTGCAAAAGACATGGATTTGGCGATGAACTCCCCTGTGTGGGCGCATACCAAAGCACCATGGGAATCGAATTAAGGAGAGCACAATGCAAGAGATTGAAAACATAGTAAACGGGCAAAAGCTCTTTTTAAAACCAGAGTATCAAGAGGTCTTAAAAAATAAAAAACAGTTTGAAGGTCACGCAGGTGCGACCAACCCTGAAAAGGTCAAAGAGATAGCCAACTGGACAACCACATGGGAATACCGTGAAAAAAACCTTGCTCGTGAGCACATCACCATCAACCCTGCCAAAGCGTGTCAGCCCTTAGGTGCGGTGATGGCAGCCCTTGGCTTTGAGAACACCATGCCTTATGTGCATGGAAGCCATGGGTGTGTGGCGTACTTTAGAAGTTACTTCACCCGTCACTTTAAAGAGCCAACGCCTTGTGTGAGTGACTCGATGAGCGAGAGTGCGGCGGTCTTTGGTGGACTTTCCAACATGAAAGAGGGTTTACGCAACTGTAAAGCGCTCTATAAACCTGAGATGATAGCCGTTTCAACCACGTGTATGGCAGAAGTCATCGGCGATGACTTGGATGCGTTTGTAAAAGGTGCGGTCACTGAAGCTGAGGGTGAGCTAGATACCACCTATATTCCAGCGGCACACACGCCTTCTTTTAAGGGCAGTCACATCACAGGCTATGACAACATGATGGAAGCCATTTTTAAAACACTCACACCTGAGGGTGAGGTGGAAAAAGATGAGGATCGCATTAACATCATTCCTGGGTTTGAGAGTTATTTGGGAAGTCTTAAAGAGGTGAAAAAAATCGCTGCTATGTTTAGCGACAAAATCGTCATGCTAGGCGACCATGAAGAGCAATGGAACACAGGAGCAGGAGAGTACAAACTCTACGCAGGCGGTACACCTATGGACGTTGTCAAAAGTGCCAAAGGGGCAAAAGCAACCATCTCTTTGCAAAAGTACACCACACCAGCGACGGGCAAGTACATCAAAAACGAGTGGAAACACGACTATCTTACATGTAATCCAATTGGCTTAGGTGGAACCGATGCGTTTGTGATGAAGCTCAGTGAACTAACAGGCAAACCCGTTCCTTCTGAACTCACAAAACTTCGTGCTCAACTGGTCGATGCGATGCAAGATAGCTACCCGTACATGCACGGTAAAAAGTTTGCCATCTGGGGAGACCCTGACTTTTTGCTAGGCGTCGTCTCCTTTTTAGTGGAAATGGGCGCTGTGCCTGTGCATGTTGTATGCCATAACGCCCCTCGCAAAAACTGGGAAAAAGAGATGCAAGCCATCCTTGATAAAGGCACGTTTAAAGAGGAGTGTCACATCTGGGCGGGGAAAGATTTGTGGGCGCTTAGAAGCCTTCTTTTTACCGAACCTGTGGACTTTATGATAGGCAATGTGTACGGCAAAGAGTTGTACCGTGATACGAAGATTCCTTTGATTCGCATTGGATTTCCAATTTTCGATAGGCACCATTTGCACCGCTACTCCATCAGCGGATACGAGGGCTGTTTAAATCTTTTAACATGGATCACCAACGCCGTGCTCGACCAACTCGATGAAGAGACCAAAGGCATTGGCACTACCGACTACTTCTTTGACTGCGTAAGATAAGAGAAGGGCTTAGGCTCTTCTCTTTATACTCATTTACGATACTATCTTGTATTCTGCGATACATTGTCAATAAAACTTATAAAATAATCTTGCAGATTTTCATGAGGAGGTTTTTTTGGATTTTTTAATTCTAATTGAACTTTATATAATTTTTCCTGTAAATCTTGATAAGTTATTTTTTCTAATGCTTCTACTGAAAGTCTTTGTAATATCTCGAATAATAAATAAAAATCAACTAAATACCTTTTGTAGTTTCCAGAATCTTTATTAAAAAGTAAGCTTAAAGAGCGTTGCATATTTTCTGGATCTAATTTTTGCTTTAATCTATTAATACAGTATTCAACCCTATCTATACTCTCAATAAAATCTTTTTTCAATAAATAATCTGCTGTAATTTTTTCTAATATTGCAGAAACATCTTTTTTATCTTTGATTCTGCAATTTACCATTGAGTCCCTTTCATAAAAACCTAAACTACTTTTGTTACTTTTGAATTCACTGTTATAAACTAAATAAGAAAGTAATGCTATTAGCTCTTCATTTAGCATTCTATCTGTTTTATCTTTTTGTCGTTGTTTTATAAAAAACCAACTTACATGTTCATTTGTTAATATTTTTATTTTTTCTATTACGTCTTTGTCAACAAAGGAATTCCACATTTCAAAAGAATTATCTTTAATTGGATATGGTTTACTATTTAATCTAATGAATAAATCAACAGGGTCAAAATTATTATTTAATTTGTAATCAATTTCTATGATACTTAAGTTGAAATCAAGAATTTTATCTTTTGTATTACTATCTAGTTCATTATATGTGAGATTGTTATACTCATTTTTTAAAATTTTGAGTCTTTTTAATTTAAAATTATTAATTTTTGGATAAACCAATTTCCCAGTTTCATCCTTGTATTGTTTCCCTAAAAATCCTAAAATAGATAAAAGTCTTTGTTGCCCATCAACAACTTCTTTTATACCATTTTCATTTTTATAAATAAATATTGGTGGTAAATTTATTCCTAGAATGATACTTTCAATAATAGCAGATGCTTTATATTCATTAGTTTTTTCTTGCCTTTGATAACTTGGTCTTACCAAATATTGATTAGTGATTAAATCATTGGTTATTTCATGAATTGGCATTAAAGATGCATCTGGTTTAAGAACTCTTAATGATGATAATTCTTCTAATTTAAGTTTAACATCTTGTTTATTTTCTATAATTTGATCAATTTTATCTTTGAAATTTTCATTTTTAAAATATATATCAAAACTAAAATCTACGAAATGTTTTATCATATCAACAATAACTTTATGTCTATTAATTATTGCTCTATAAAAATAAGTTCCTTCACTTGAGAAATCATTGATATGTTCAATTAGATATTTTTTCATATAATCTAAATTTTCTTTTTTATACAAACACTCGATATTGATTTCTTCTTCTTTTAATATTACTATTGCCCATAATAAACATTCATTTAAATATTTATTTGTTTTAATTTGATGTATATCAAGCATATTGATTAATTTTATAGCATCTTTTAGTGAGGTCAGTAAAAAAGTACACGCTTCTTCATGATTTTCTATATTATCAGATTTAAAGCTATATAACAAATCTAAAACATCTCTTCTATTGTTACCTGCAGCGTATGTATTGATAGGAAAAGATGATAAAACTAGAAACTTTCTCAAAAATTGTAAAATATCTGCACTATTTGTTTTCATACTAATATCTTGCTGTATAAGAAATTTATTACCTAATTCCGAAATTAATATTTCATCTTTATTTAATTCATTTTTTAAGATATTTGTCATTGTATCATCGTCATAAGTTGCATTTTCTAATTCAGCTTTACTTAAAGGTGTAATACCAGAGTTATATCTTCTAAAAATTTCTTTTTTAACTTTGTCTTCTAGCAATAAATCTAATTTTGGTTCATTAATTACTTCAAATTCAAAAAATCTAATTTTTGCATTGTCAAATATATTTTGTATTTCAGGTTCCATTTTAGAAAAATTCAAAGTTTTTAATTGAGGAAGTTTCGTTAGACCTTTACTAGAGAGCTTTAAATTATTCATTTTAAAATTTTTGATAGTTTCAAATCTCTGTCTGCCATCTATTACTTCTATTTTCTTTCCATTGTTAAAAAAAATTAATGGAGGAATGTCCGTTCCAAGTAAAATACTTTCTATAAAAAAAGTTGCCTTTGTACTATCCCAAACATAATTCCTTTGATAGTAAGGGGTATAATCGATCCTATTAATCATTCTGTCGCTAAATAGCGATTTTATGGAAAAAGAATTTACGGTTGTTTTGATATGTTTTTTAAAAATATCTTCCACTTGTTGAGCATTTAAAAAAACGTCATTCATATTTTTAGCCTTTAATCTACATTGAGAACTATTTTAATGTTACTCTCTATCGTTAATTGAATTTGATTTTCTATTGTAGGATTTGATGTAATAGTGATTTTATCTGGCTGATTGTATCGAGAATAAATTAAAAGATCTGCTAATAAGCTTTTCAGATATTCTTGAAATCTATCAATATTAAATTCAAATATTTTCTTAATTTTCTTTTCAAAAATTAAACTTAATTCTAAAATAGTTGGATCTTGTGATTTTAGTCCTAAAATAATGTCTTTATTGCAATTTAAAGGCAATGAAATTGATGGTGTTTCAAATACACCATTTTGACTATTCTCATTAATTGTTAAAATATATTTATTTAACACATCATATAAGAATGAATTAAAAGATTGTAGGTCTGAAATAGATTTGGTATCATTTATATATATTTTAAATTCTAGTTTTGATATTGATGGCAAGTGTTTCAAGAGATTGTATTTTAGTACAATTGGATATAGCTTAGTTCCATATTTAGTTGCTGCATTATAATACAGTAATAGTAATTCATTCTCTGAAAGCTGAGATCTAAATATTTTAACATATACTTTTTTTTCTTTTTCGGTAGTGTTCAAGATTCTGTGTCAGCATCGGATAATTCCTAAAATTGTATCATAAGTTTAATGCATCATCAAGCCGTCCCTCAAAGTGAATGGCTAATT
>RZYM01000197.1 GCA_009930305.1 Bacteroidia bacterium | reverse complement strand
TTTGATATTAAAAAAACTAATTAAATGTAAGTAAATGAAAAAGTGTGTAAAAGTTTATAATCATATTTTATTGTTCGTACTTCTAGGGATTTCATCAATAGTTTTTTCAAGAAGCACATTTTTGTTTATTCCTGATACAACAACTTATTCCTGGCTTAATGGGAGTAGTGTTAATATAAATTATAGCTTAATTGACAAGTTTAATTCAATTCCTGAATTGGTATTAGATTCAAATGCATGTTTTGTTACATTGCCTGATTCTGTGGATAATTCTCAAAATATTTACATGAGACCAATAATTGTTCAATCAGGTGAAAGTTGTGGCCAAGCTGCGGGGATTGCATACACATATACTTATGAGATTAATTACCTCCGCAATTTGCCAGCAAATCATTATGGCTATATGGATAATCAATATCCTACACACTATACCTGGAATTATTTAAATGATGGAACAGGGGGTGGTTCATGGTATTTTGATGGCTGGGATATAATAAAACAAAATGGGTGTCCAAATATTTCATCATGGGGAGGGCTAGGCGGAAGCCCTGTCAAATGGATGACCGGTTATGAAAATTACAGTTATGCGATGAAAAATTCAATTGATTCATACTTTCATATTGATGTAGCAGACACAAATGGATTGAAAACATTAAAACACTGGTTATTAAATCATAATGATATTAACCAAAATTATGGAGGACTCGCATGCTTCTCCATGTTTACGGGAGGGATAACTGAATATGACACACTAACAAGTAATTCAGTAAACTCTGGAAAGAGTATCATAGCTGATTGGATTTACTCAACCAGTGATTTACACTCATTAACAATTGTTGGATTGTATCCACCCTACCAACCCCGTGTAGGTTGTTGTGTGTAAAATATTATTAATGGTTTTGGAAATTACAGTTCCAGGTTTTGTGGAAGGAGTTCGTGTAAACGGTTTGCTTTGTGGTCAGGGATGATCTCCAGCACTTTCTTTAGCCACTCAAAAGGATTTA
>RZYM01000011.1 GCA_009930305.1 Bacteroidia bacterium | reverse complement strand
GATGGTACTGCGTACAGTGGTAGAGTAGGTAGCCGCCGTTTTTCAGAAGCCTCATAAGTTAAGTCTTATGGGGCTTTCTTATTTTTATTACTGCAAATTCAAATTCACTATTATCTAATGTACATAAAGCAGCAAATTTGTGTGTTACTAAAAAAACAGATATCTTTGCAAACGTTATAAATGACTTATTATGGCAAGTGAAATTATACTTATAAATATATCTGGCGATGATCGTCCTGGAGTAACTGCATCTATAACAGAGATATTAGGACGTTATAATGCAGTAATATTGGATATTGGTCAGGCTGACATTCATCATACACTATCTTTGGGTATTCTATTTAAAATGGACAATGATATTCATTCAGGTCATATACTAAAAGAAATTTTATTTAAATGTTCAGAATTAGGCGTGCAAGTGCGTTTTACTCCAATACCGGAAGAAAGATACAATAATTGGGTTGGTCGTCAGGGTAAAAGTAGGTATGTAGTTACAATTCTTGGTCGTGTTATTACAGCTAAACAACTTTCATTAGTTACAAAGTCTATTTTAGATCAGGAACTAAATATAGATTCAATAAAAAGACTTACAGGTCGTCCCCCTTTAGATGGAAATAATTCTGATGAATTAAGATCTTGTATTGAACTTTCTTTACGAGGTGAATTGATAGATAAAAACAAAATATCATCGCGTTTCATGGAGATTTCTGAAAAGGAAGGAATAGATATTTCATTTCAGAAGGATGATATGTATCGTCGTGCAAGGCGATTAATCTGTTTTGATATGGATTCTACATTAATTAAAACAGAAGTGATTGATGAACTTGCGGATAGGGCTGGAGTTGGTGCGAAAGTCAGAGCTATTACAGAATCTGCAATGCGTGGTGAAATTGATTTTAAAGAGAGTTTTACGAGGCGTGTAGCTTTGTTAAAAGGTCTTGATGAATCAGTTATGGTTGATATTGCTGAGCATTTACCATTAATGGATGGCGCAGAAAGACTTATTAAAGTATTGAAAAAGTTTGGTTTTAAGATTGCAATACTTTCCGGTGGTTTCACATATTTCGGTGAATATCTTCAAAAACAATTTGGGATTGATTTTGTATATGCAAATAACTTGGAAATAGAAAATGGTAAACTAACAGGTCGCTATTTAGGTGATATTGTGGATGGGAAACGCAAGGCGGAGTTGTTGCATTTAATTGCTCAAGTAGAAAAGATTGATTTGGAGCAAGTAGTTGCTGTAGGTGATGGAGCTAATGATTTACCAATGCTCAATTTGGCAGGACTTGGAATAGCATTCCATGCAAAACCAAAGGTTAAGGCTAATGCAAGTCAATCAATATCAACAATAGGATTAGATGGCATTTTGTATTTCCTCGGTTTTAGGGATATACACATGAACATTAAATAAATGATTCGGCTTTTTCGAGTGAATCAATTTTACCTACATCGAGTAGTTTTAAGTCTTCTTGTATATAATAGCTGATTTTTTCTTTATCGCATACTGCAAGATAGAAATCTATAATAGAGAACTTGTCAGGAAATTTGTCCATGTATTTGAATAGTTGTGGAGAAAATACATGAATTCCGCTAAAGGCAAAACGTTCGGTGTTTTCTATATCAATATTATTGTATGGACTCTTAATTTCTCCGGTTTTTACATTAGTCCATCCATTTAATCGAGATTCCGCGAAAAGAAGGTAACGAGATGATTCTCTTTTGTTTACTAGTAATGTTGCAACTGCCTCAGACTGCGTATGAGCCTTGTATAGGGCAGCTAAATCAACATTTGATAGAATGTCAACATTGTGAATCAAGAATGGCTCATTTCCAAGTAAATTAGCGGCTTTTTTTATTCCTCCACCGGTTTCGAGTAACATTCCACGTTCATCAGAAATCGCAACATTGATACCGAAGTTATTGTTTGCTTGTAAAAAATCTATTATTTGTTCTCCGAAGTGATGTATATTTATAACTATATCCTTAAAACCTGCATTTTTTAGTTTTATAATAATATGCTCGAGTAAACTTTTGCCTCCAATTGGAATTAATGCTTTTGGCGTAGTATCAGTCAAAGGTTTTAGACGAGTGCCTAATCCTGCCGCGAAAATCATTGCTTTCATAAACTTGTTATTATTGATTGTTCACGATGTGTAAGCACTACCATAACTCCGTATTTTTTTGCTATATGTTCTGCGAGATGTTGTGCTGCATAAACAGATCTGTGACGTCCACCGGTACAGCCGAAACTAAACATTAGATTGGTAAATCCACGTTTTAAATATCTTTCAACAGATGAATCGGCTATTGCAGATACATGATTTAAAAACAATTGCATTTCGCCATTATTTTCTATAAAATCAATTACCGGTTTATCTAAGCCTGTAAGTTGTTTGTATTCGTCGTATTTCCCAGGATTGTGTAACGCTCTACAATCAAACACGAAACCACCTCCATTACCTGAATAATCCTCAGGTATTCCTTTTTTATACGAGAAACTGAATATACGGACTATCAATTTATCAGAGTCGATTGTTTCTGATACTTGGTACATATTTGTTAGTTGCTCTAACAGCTTTGTTAAGTATGGGAATTCAGGGAAAGAGTATGTGTTAAGAGTCTGTTTTAGGTTTGCAATGGCGTATGGTATGCTTTGTATAAAATGTGATTTATGCTCTACAAGTCCTCTAAAACCATACGCTCCTAATGTTTGTAATATGCGAAAAAGCACAAAGTATGAAAATTCTTTTTTAAATGTATTGTACGAAATATCTTTAGATGGTTTAAGTGCTTCAAGATAAGTTTTTATTAGGGCTTCCTTGGTTCCTTCTGAAAATTTAGCTTTTGCTTGATATATAAACGATGCAAGATCATAATATATTGGACCCTTCCTTCCTCCTTGAAAATCGATAAACCATGGTTCTCCGTCTTTTATCATAACATTTCTAGACTGAAAGTCGCGATACATAAATGTATTGTCTTTTCCTTTCAGTAAAATATCAGACATTAGTTCAAATTCATTTTCGAGTAGTTCTTCGTCAAATTCAATACCTGAAGGTTTTAAGAACTCATATTTGAAATAGTTCAAATCCCAAAACACTGTTCTTTTATTGAATTCACTTTGTGGAAAGCATACAGAATAATCCAGTGTTTTACCTGCTTCAAATTGTATAATAGGTAGTTGTGATATAGTTTTTTGTAATAGTGGAAAGATGTCTTTTTGATTTAAGCAATCGAATAAAGATATTTGACCTAAGTCTTCTGTTATGTAGTAATGAAAATCCTCGGACACGGCAAGTACCCGAGGAACATTAATGTTGCATTGTTTAAAATGTTTCGACATTGCAATAAATGCCTTATTCTCGCGAATAGATTCGCCATACACACCAATTACACTAAATGAACTACCATACATGCGCTGATAGCGTCTGTTTGATCCTGATTCTGCAATTTTTTGTATTGAAGTAGCGTCTTCTTTAAATGTTTCTGTGAATAAGACATTCAATCGTTGCATGATGAACCTTAATTATGGTTTGGCAGATTTAATTTGTTGCACTGTTTTCTCGTGCTCTGCAACATGTGTTTCTGCAGCTTCAATTTTTTGTTTAATCTCTTTTAATTCATAGTCTAGTTTAGTTCTATCTTCTTCAATATCATTTGCCTGCTTTTGTTCCTTTTCAAGTATATTTGGGTCTATGTTGTTCATGTTATTTTGATCAGGAACTGTGCGTTTGGCTTCAAAAGTACGCTTTTCAGTATCTTTTTTTGCAATTTTAGACTCTATTTTTGATTTTTCTTTGTTTAGCTTTTTAAGATCTTTTTGAGCTGCTTCCAGTTCTTTAATTTCTCCATTAAGAGTTTGTGTATGAATATATCTTTGAATATCAATATCTAAACCAGTTAGCCAATCAGATGCCCTTTTCTGGATTTCATAATCTTTTGTGTCAATAAAGTTATCATATCCTTGAGATATAAGTAAATTAACAGTTCCTGCGTTTTGAGATCCGATAACACTTATGTAGAAGTCAAAAGTTCTGTTCCATAGGTAATTGTACTTAACACCTTTGAATGCATAGAAGTTATTTTTCATTTTCTTACCGTCTAGACCTTCTTTTTTAAGTCGTTCTAGAATTGCATTTTCTATTGATTTGGAAGGGTAGTTGTATGTGATACAAAAAACATTTACTACTTCTTTGTTTGGACCACTAACACTCTTGATGCTAATAGGTAGTTGCACATTATAATACTCATTTTGATTGTTGTTGTAATACTGATTTGAAGTATTTGTTTGTATTTGAGCAAACAATATACTTGTTACAGCAATGCTAGCAATGGTTAATATTAACTTTCTCATGGTTTATAAATTTTATTATTACTAATAACATTTGTCTCATAAAAGATTTACAAATATACAGTTTTTTTAGAAATTGTCTATGCCGTTATCTACATCTTCACCAGAATCGTCATTTGTATTTTCGCTCTTCTTTTGTTTTTTAGCTTTCATGTTGCCAAAATTATATGTTAATGTTAATCTATAGCTACGTCCGCATGTTGTGTTTGCACTTTCTTGATAGAAATTCTCTCCCCAAGTAATGTTTTGCGTGTGTGTACGAGAGTCTAAAACGTCTCTAACTGATAAACTTAGACTTAAGGCTTTATTCAAGAAATTTGCCTTTAATCCTAAATCCATCGCATAGTTGTCGCCTACTGTACCTTGAGCTACAATGCGCGGTGAGTTATAATATGCCGTTATTTGTGCAGACAAATTGCTTATTATTTTAATGCCGGCATTGATGCGGGCATTCCATGAAAAACTATTTGTTTCTGCTACATCCCATTCTTCATTAGCTCCTAACTGATAGTAATAAGCACTAACTGAAGTTGTTAAATCGAGATAGTTATTGAATAGACGATTTTTTGCAACTATTTCGGCTCCTGCGTTTTGTGAATACGTAATATTTTCGTAAGTATTTTCCATAATACCGAGATCTGTCAATCGTTTCACAGATTGTATTACGTTTTCTGTATAGCGATAGAATAAACCGACCGATAATGTATGACTATCCCAATTTTTTAAATAATTGATTTCGATTGCATTAGCAAATTCAGGCATTAATAATGGATTACCAAAGCTAATATTGGTAGGATCAGATCTATCAATATAGTTATTTATGCGTCTGCCACGTGGTCTGTTAATGCGTCTTGTGTAGTTTACTTGTATTTCATTATCCTTCGGTAACTCAAAACTCAGGTATACTGAAGGGAAGGCTTGAAAATAACTGCGTTTTACGTCATTTGCCTGAGTAATAGTCTCTTCTGCACGTATTCCCAACTGAAATGAGAACCAATCAAATTTATTGCCGTATGTAGCGTATGCAGCATAAATCTGTTCTGAATAATTGAATGGATTGTATTTTGTAATATCCTCAATTAGCGTATTATCTATATATATTGAATCAAATGTTTTGTCAATACTTTCGGTAAGAGTTAAACTTGCTTTCATCCCAGCTTCAAATTTAGAGTTTTTGGTAAATTTATTGAAGTAGTCAACTTGTGCGGATGCTGAGTTATTACTTTCTTTAAGAGTCTGAAGTTCGTAAGTATGTAATGGATTAAGATCTCCCGATTCTTTTGTCAAGTAAGAACTATTACTATTGCGTAGACGTCCAAAATAGTTTAAGTTAGCAGATATTTCGTGTTTGTCTTTCTCAAATTGATGCAGATAGTCTAGAGCTACATTGTAGAATCCCATATCACCTGTGTTCTCATTGTTGCGTTCGCGCACGTGTGTCGTATCTTTGTCTTTGTTGAGTGTAGTGTATTCGATGTTGCCTTTATTCCAATTTTGACTATACATGCCATAAGCAGATATTCCAATTTCATTTTTTTTGTCAATGTGGTATGTTGCTCCTGCCTTTAAGAAGCCATTAACTCGGTCTTGTGTAGATGTGTTTGTCTGATTTAAATATGTTGTATCAGCGTCTTCAAAACTCATTCGATAATTATAACTACCTCTATCTCTTTTTCTTGAACGTGCATTTGCATTTAAATTTACGTCCCATTTAGTATCGCTATATGTAAAATTAAGTCCTAGATTTCCTCCAGGGTATGCGGAGCCTTCTTGATAATTTAAGCCTGTTGAAACATTTCCAAAATAACCACCTTTACGATTTTCTTTTAATACAATATTAATAATACCCGCACTGCCTTCCGGGTTAAATTTAGCTGATGGATTAGTAAGTAATTCAACTTTTTGAACAGTTTCAGCCGGTAGCATTTCTAGAACCTGGCCTTTGTCAGTATCCGACAATCCTGATGGTTTCCCATTAATCCATATTTCTACAGATGAACTATTGCGTAATGAAACATTACCATCTGTGTCTATGTCTACAGAAGGTATATTTTGTAGAATTTCGGATGCAGATGCGCCTTCGGATACAATACTTTGGTCAACGTTGAAAACTTTTTTGTCGATTTCGAGGCTCATGCCTGATTTTTGACCAATGACTTCTATCTCTTTCATCATTTTTGCATCTTCGTAAAGGATAACATTGCCAATTCTAATATTTGGTTTGTCTTTCGTTACAATTACTTTTTTTTCAAAACTATTGTATCCAAGGAAAGATGCTTTTAGCGTATAAGTACCATATGGGACCTGAAGATTAAATTGTCCCGATTCGTCAGAAAATCCTCCTATTTCAGGTGTGTTTGAACTGCCTTTGTACAATGCGATATTTACATAATCCATTGCCTTTTTAGTACTATTGTCGATAATTGTACCATATATTTTACCACTTTGGGCGAACGTTGACAGGGCGCACATACATAAGATGGCGCAAATAAATAATTTTTTCATGCCGCTTAGACACCGTAAAATCAAATAAGTTTAAAATATTGCGAAAAATAAGGCTTATATAAATAGTCTTACTAGTCGATAAGGAAACTTTGTATTGCTAAATCGTATGAGTGTAGACCAAAACCAAGAATGCAGCCTTTACATACAGGTGTAATTAATGACTCATGTCTAAAAATCTCTCTTGCAGTAACGTTTGATAAATGAACTTCAATAACAGGAGTCGTGATTGATTTGATGCAATCGCGTATTGCTATAGATGTGTGTGTATATGCTCCGGCATTGAGGATAATGCCATCATAAGTAAATCCTAACTTTTGCAACTCGTTAATGATTTCACCCTCTATGTTTGATTGAAAATAAGCGATTTCCACATTTGGGAATCGCTTATTTAGTTTTGTCAAATAAGTATCAAACCCCTCTTGACCATATATACCAGGTTCGCGTGTGCCTAGCAAATTTAAATTTGGACCATTTAAAATTAGAAGTTTCATACTATTATTGTTTTAAATTAATCTAATACTGTTATCCAATTATGTATATCAGCCTCGTCTCCATATTGTATAGCACGTAATTTGTTATACAATTTGGTGCAAATAGGACCTGGTTTTCCTTCTTTGGAGAAAACGTATGATTTATTATTGTCGATGTCATCCAAACGTTCAATAGGACTGATTACAGCTGCTGTTCCACAAGCTCCGGCTTCTTCAAAACTGTCAAGTTCCTCTTCCGGAATAGGGCGGCGCTCAACCTTTAATCCTAAATCTTCAGCTAATACCATCAAACTTTTATTAGTTATTGAAGGTAGTATAGATGTTGATTTTGGAGTTATATATGTATTGTTTTTAATTCCAAAGAAATTTGCAGCACCACATTCGTCAATATATTTCTTTTCTTTTGCATCCAAATAAAATTCAGAGGAGTATCCTTTTTCGTGTGCTTCTTCGTGTGCAGCTAAACTTGCAGCATAATTGCCACCTACTTTATAGATACCTGTACCTAGAGGAGCAGAACGATCATGTTTACGCGTAATTACATAAGGATTAGTTGAAAATCCTCCTTTAAAATATGGACCTACCGGTGATACAAAAATAATAAACAAGTAATCCTTAGCGGGATTTACACCAATTTGTGGTGTGTAACCGAACAATACAGGTCTAATGTATAGTGATGCGCCACTTTCGTAAGGTGGAACAAAACGTGCATTCTTTTTAACAACAGATAATACTGCTTCACGGAAATATCCTTTAGGCAAGCGTGGCATCTTGATTCCATCGCAAGAGGATCCTAATCGTTTTTCGTTTTCATCAATACGGAATATTCTAATTTTCCCGTCTTTACCACGGAAAGCTTTCAGTCCTTCAAAAGCTTCTTGTGCATAGTGCAAGCAAGTTGCAGCCATGTGCATATTTATATACTCGTCTGTATGGGTTTCTAATTGTCCCCATGCGCCATTGTGATATTCACAGCGAATATTGCAGTCTGTTTTGATGTAACCGAACGAAAGTTCCGACCAATTAATAGATTCCATAAACGTAAAATTTTCTAATTCACTACAAAAGTACTTATTTTTTAATGAACTTCCAATCAAAAAAACTAACTTTGTACCACTATGAAATCACAATTCTTCAAATACTTACGAATTGTCTGTTATCCTATTGGTTGGATATATGGTTTGGTAGTTATTATACGCAATTATTTGTTTGATGCAAAAATAATCAAAAGTAATAAGTATAAAACTGCTGTCATTTCTGTTGGAAACTTGACAGTGGGAGGAACCGGAAAGACTCCACATGCTGAATATATACTGCATCTTTTATCTGATAAATTTAATACGGCTATGCTGAGTCGTGGCTATAAACGTAAATCTAAAGGTTTAGTTTTTGCAAATACGATTAATGCAAATGCATCAGTTTTGGGAGATGAAGCATACCAAGTATATTCAAAATTTTCACAAGTTAAAGTTGTCGTTGATAAAAATAGGAGAGAGGCATTAAAAGAAATCGAGTCCATTTATTCAAACATAGATGTAGTAGTTATGGATGATGCCTTTCAACATAGATATGTTACGGCTGGTTTATCTGTATTACTTATAGATTATAATAGAATGATAACTGAAGATAAGTTGCTGCCATACGGAGATTTACGGGAACCGTCCAGCGGTAAAGATCGCGCGGATATTATAGTAATAACAAAATGTCCTATAGATATTGGTCCGCTTGAAACAAGAATACTACGAAAAAAATTATATCCCAAACCATATCAGTCTTTGTTTTTTTCGGCATATACATATCAAAAACCGGTACCTGTATTTAAAGACATGAATAATGAATTAACTCATGTTGATTCAATTTTATTGGTAACGGCAATAGCCCAACCAAAACCATTGAAAGATTATTTGGAGGAACAATATCAAAATGTACAATCTTTATCTTATTCAGATCATTATTTGTTAAGTGAGAAGGATTGGTGCGATATTTCTGACAGATTCCGTTTAATGACAGGCACTAAATATATATTTGTTACAGAAAAGGATGCTGCTAAATTAGTAGGATGCAAATACATTCCAAATGACCTAAAATCGTATATATATGCCATACCATTACAGGTAAAAATTTTGCAAGGCAAACAAGATAATTTTAATAATAAATTTATTGATTATGTTGAAAAAAATAAACGAAACATCGTCATACCTAAAAACTAAAATAAACAACATACCAAAAGTCGGTATAATATTGGGTACAGGTTTGGGTAATCTTGCTACACAAATTACTAACCGCCAAGAAATAAATTACGCCGATATTCCTAACTTCCCATTATCTACAGTCGAGGGGCACAGTGGTAAATTAATTATAGGAAGTTTAGGAGCAGTGCGTGTGCTGGCAATGCAAGGTCGTTTCCATTATTACGAAGGGTACGATATGAAAGAGGTTACATTTCCTGTAAGGGTAATGAAGTCTTTAGGTGTAGAGATACTATTGGTTTCGAATGCTGCAGGAGGTATGAATCCTGATTTCAAAATAGGTGATTTGATGATTATATCAGATCATATTAATTTGTTTCCGGAAAATCCATTGCGAGGCAAAAATTTTAATAAATTAGGAGTTCGTTTCCCTGATATGAGTGCTGCATACGATAAGGAATTGCGAGCAAAAGCTAAGAAAATAGCACAACAACTTGACATTCAGGTAAAGGAAGGAATTTATGTTGGTACATCCGGCCCTACATTCGAAACTCCTGCTGAATACAGATATTTTAGGCGTATAGGTGGTGATGCAGTTGGAATGTCAACAGTACCTGAAGTGATAGTTGCAGTTCACTCTGGTATGCGTGTATTTGCCATTTCTATAATAACAGATTTAGGTATAGAAGGTATTGTCGACAAGGTATCGCACGAAGAAGTGCAACGCATTGCCGATATTGTTCAACCTAAAATGACTGCAATTATGAAAGGCTTGATTGCCGAATTGTAATCAACCTCCCCAACCTTCACGGTCTAAGTTTCTATATCCTATAGCTTCGGATAAATGTTCTGCGGTAACTCTTTCTGAATTATTTAAGTCGGCTATAGTGCGAGCAACTTTAAGAATTCTGTCGTATGCCCTTGCTGATAAATGAAGTTTGGACATTGCATATTGTAACATCTTGAGGCCGGCTTCGTCTGGTTGAACATATTTGTGCAATAACTTAACAGTCATTTGTGCGTTGCAGTGCACTTCATTATAATTTTTATATCGTTTTTCTTGTATATTGCGAGCATTTATTACCCTTTGACGGATAGTGTCACTTGATTCTGCTTGATTTTTATTTGTCAATTGTCCAAATGTTATAGGAGTAATCTCAATTTGAAGATCTATACGATCTAATAGTGGTCCTGAAATTTTACTCAAATACTTTTGAACAGCTCCGGGTGCACAAACACAAGGACGTTCAGGATGATTATAATAACCGCAGGGACAAGGATTCATAGATGCAACAAGCATAAAACTTGCAGGATATTCGATACTGCAACTTGTGCGCGAAATTGTAATTTTTCTGTCTTCTAAGGGCTGTCGCATAACCTCCAGTACAGATCTTTTGAATTCAGGTAATTCGTCTAGAAATAATACCCCATTGTGAGACAAGGATATTTCACCCGGTTGAGGATAAGTGCCACCACCTACTAGAGCTGTGTCTGATATTGTGTGATGCGGACTTCTAAAAGGTCTATGATGGAGTAGAGAAGTAGTTTTATCTAATTTCCCGGCAACCGAGTGTATTTTTGTGGTTTCTAATGCTTCGCTTAGTGATAATGGTGGAAGAATTGATGGTATCCTTTTAGCCATCATTGATTTTCCTGCTCCGGGAGGTCCAATTAGAATGATATTATGTCCACCTGCTGCAGCCACCTCCATTGCGCGTTTAACTGATTCTTGACCTTTTACATCAGCAAAGTCAGGCTCATCCTTATTTACATGATTAAAAAAATCCTCCTTAGTATTTACTGTTGTAGTTTCTATTTTTGCCTTTTCGTTTAAAAAATCGACTACTTCACTAATGTCGTCTACGCCCAAAATATCCAGTTTGTTCACGACTGCAGCTTCGCGTGCGTTTCCTTTTGGTAAAATTAGCCCTTTGAATCCGGCTTCTCGAGCTTTCACTGCAATTGGCAAGGCTCCCTTTATAGGCAAAACTTTTCCATCTAGTGATAGTTCACCCATTATAACGTATTCGCTGAGTAATTTCTCCGACAACTCTCCAGAAGCTGCCAGAATTCCCATTGCAATTGGCAAATCGTATGAAGAACCAGCTTTGCGTATATCTGCAGGTGACATGTTTATAATTACTTGTTGTCTCGGAAACTTGTATCCTTTATGTCCAAAGGCAGACATGATACGTTCGTGACTTTCCTTGATTGCATTATCAGGCAAGCCAACCAAAAAGAATTTAATACCTGAAGAAACGTTTACTTCAACAGTAATAATTGTGGCATCGATGCCTTGCACCGCTGCCCCGAATGATTTTACCAACATTGGGTAGTAATAAAAATTAAAAAATTAAGATGTGTATTATAAACCCTTAGAGGTTTATACGTTATTCTGCATTTGTATGCTTCAATTTTGCGATCAATGTTTCATTGCCAACAGTTTCTTCATGCAAATCAACAAGAATTTCTGCATCCATAGGCAAAAACATATCTACTCTTGAACCGAATTTAATAAATCCAAGTTGACTGTTGAGTGTGCATTTGTCACCAACTTTGGCGTATGTTACAATACGACGTGCTAATGCGCCTGCAATTTGTCTAACTAATATTGTTTGTTTATTTGTTGATTCAATTATAATTGATGAACGCTCATTTTCTGAACTTGATTTTGGGAGGTAAGCTGCTAATTTTCGGCCATTCTGGTGTGATACGTGTTTAACAGTTCCTGTTATAGGGTACCAGTTTGCGTGAACATCAAAAATAGACATAAAAATAGATACTTGAATTCGTTTCTCTTTTAGTAAGTCATTTTCCATAACAGGTTCTATAACAACAATTTTTCCATCGGCAGGTGCAACTACATAAGTATCATCTGCTACTAAGATTCTGTTGGCTATACGGAAAAAGTATGTGAAAAATATAAATAAGCCAACCGAAAGGACAGCCACTATTATTGGAACAGTGGGTGTTAAAAATATGTAAAATAACAAACCATTTACGATGATAAGCGTAAATAGTAGTACAAGCAACATATTTTTCCCTTCTTTATGAATGCGTATCATATTTCTTCTAAAAATTGAAGGTAAATGTAAATAACCGGAATTATCAGCATTAAACTATCAAAACGATCTAACATTCCACCATGCCCAGGTAAAATACTGCCGGAGTCTTTAAGTGATGCTGTGCGTTTAAGCATAGATTCTGACAAATCTCCGTATGTCCCAAAAATAATAATTAAAAAGCCAAAAACAATCCATTTCCAAATAGCAACTTCTGGTATGAAGTATGCAAATAACAATGATCCGATAATAGTTAGGATCGCTCCTCCTATTTCGCCTTCCCATGATTTTTTAGGTGAGATTCGCGGAAATATCTTATGTTTTCCAAAACTTACACCAAATACATAAGCTCCTGTGTCGAATGTCCAGATTAGAATAAATAAGGCATACAACCAATATACGTTTTGTTGAACGGCAATAAAGTTTAGTAAGCCGAATGGAACAGCTACAATTGCTTGTCCCATAAGCGAAAATGCAATATTGTGAGTAGGAGCTGCTTTCTTTCTGTATAATTCTGCAATAAGTAGGGCTACCATACACATTGCGTAGCACACTATAACAATTTCTCCACCAAATTTTGAAAACCAAAAGCACCCGAAGTATAAAATTGTACCGCAGATAATTAAATATATGGTAGGCACATTTACTCTGTCGCTAATATTTGTTATTTTGTAAAATTCATACAATGCTAATATGTTTACTATGCCAAATATCGCAGAGAAAATGAAATATCTCTGTTGAAAATAAATGCTTGTCAGTATGACTGCCACAAATGCAATCCCGGTTAATGTGCGTTGCCAAAAATTATTCATTGCTTGTGTCCTCCGTATTTTGAGGTTAATCTTCTATTATAGGCTTACTATTATCATTCTTTGCGCTTTCCTTAATAATTTCTTCCATGCGGCTAGCCCAAGGGCGTTTCCCAAAAATATGTTCAACGTCTTCAGCAAAAATAACTTCTTTTTCAACTAATAAATCTGCTAATGCTTTGTGCTTACTGCGATTTTCTGTGATTATAGTTAAAGCTCTTTGATATTGTGTGTTGACGATATCCTTAATTTCGTTATCAATAATTTCAGACGTTTTTTCGCTGTATGGCTTTGTGAATGAGTAGTCTGATTGTGTCGAGTCAAAATAACTTATATTCGATAACTTGTCGCTCATACCATAGTAAACCACCATTGAGTATGCCATTTTTGTAGCTCGTTCCAAGTCATTTAGGGCTCCTGTTGATAGTTTATCAAATACAACTTGCTCTGCAGCTCTACCTCCCAAAAGTGCGCACATTTCATCAAGCATTTGGTCTTTAGTAGTCAATTGTCTTTCTTCTGGTAAATACCATGCTGCTCCTAATGCTTTACCACGTGGTACAATGGTAACTTTAACTAAAGGATTAGCGAATTCAAGCAACCAACTAACGGATGCATGTCCAGCTTCGTGTGTGGCAATAGATGCTTTCTCTGATGCAGTTGTAATCTTGTTTTTTTTCTCAAGTCCTCCAATAATTCTGTCAACAGCATCTAAAAAATCTTGTTTTTCAACTTCTGTTTTATTGTGTCTGGCAGCAATTAAGGCAGCTTCGTTGCAGACATTAGCAATATCAGCTCCTGAAAAGCCGGGAGTTTGTTTTGCAAGAAAGTCTACGTTAAGGTTCTTTGATAATTTTAATGGACGTAAATGAACTTGGAATATTTCATTGCGTTCGTGAATATCGGGTAGGTCTACGCTTATTTGTCTGTCAAAGCGTCCGGCACGGAGTAGGGCTTTATCCAGTACATCTGCTCTGTTAGTTGCTGCAAGTATTATAACTCCACTATTAGAACCGAATCCGTCCATTTCTGTGAGCAACTGATTCAGTGTATTTTCTCTCTCATCATTAGAGTTGAAGGATGGGTTTTTACCTCTTGCGCGACCAACGGCATCAATTTCATCTATGAATATAATACATGGAGCTTTCTCTTTAGCTTGGCGAAATAAATCTCTTACGCGTGATGCACCAACGCCTACGAACATTTCAACGAAATCTGATCCAGACATAGAGAAGAAAGGAACGTTTGCTTCTCCGGCTACGGCTTTGGCTAATAATGTTTTGCCTGTTCCAGGAGGACCAACAAGTAGGGCACCCTTGGGAATTTTTCCTCCCAATGAGGTGTATTTAGCTGGGTTTTTTAGAAAATCAACTATTTCCTGAACCTCTTGTTTAGCTTCCGCCAAACCGGCAATATCTTTGAATGTTACTTTTATTGCAGCTGTGCCTTTGTCAAATAATTGAGCTTTTGATTTACCCACATTAAATATACCGCCACCTGCACCTCCACCGCCCATGCGGCGCATTGCAATAACCCATATAAAAAAGATAAGTAGAATTGGGCCAAACGACCATATTAGGGAGTCCCAATAGTCTTTTCTTTCCTCATATCTAACATCAATTTTTTCTCCAGTTTTTGTAGAATTAGCCGAAATAAAATCGTCTAGTTTTTCAGGAGATGGTATACGAACTGTTAATTGGGGCTTCTTTGGATATAGTTTTTCTCCTCCCTCACCAAGTACAATTTTAATTGCCTCTGGATCGTCTTTTAAACTAACATCGGCCTCATTTTTATTCGTAATAACTACTATTTTTTCAACATATCCTTTTTCAACATATTCTTGAAAATTAGAATATGGAACATCCTTTTTAGGAGATTCCTCATTTATGAGAGTTATTGCAATTAAAAAGACTGCAATAGCTCCGTACAGCCAATACATGTTAAAGCGAAACTTTGGTGATTGGTTGTTTGGGTTTTTTTGAGGCTGTTGTTTGTTTTCCATATTATAGATCAGCGATTTCTGTTAATTTTGCATCTGCCCACAAGTGCTCTAAGTCGTAGAATGCACGGGGCCCACGTTGCATGATATGCAACATTACGTCTCCGTAATCGGCAATTATCCATTCGCAATTTTCAAATCCCTCTATTGCCATTGGTTTTTCTTTGGCGTGTTCGCGAACGTAATCTTTAGTTTTTAGTGCAATAGAGTTTACGTGCGTGTTCGAATTACCTTCGCATATAATTAAATATTTGCAAATGGTATTTGGTATTTTTGTTAAGTCAGCAGTTACAATACGTAATCCTTTTTGCTCTTGTATGCCGCCAACAATAATATTTACTAGATTTTTTGTTGTCATTATTTTTGTAATATTTGTGCAAAGATACTATTTTTTGCCACATTGTCAAATGCTGAGGATACAATACCATCGTTGTTTAAGCATATTGGTTTGCCGCTATCGCCAGATTCACATATACTTTGTACAATTGGTATTTGTCCTAATAACTCAATTCCGCGTTCTTCAGCTAATTTCTTTACACCATCTTTACCGAATATATAGTATTCATTTTCTGGAAGTTCGGCTGGTGTAAACCATGCCATATTTTCAATAAGTCCCAAAATAGGAACTGCCACTTTGTCGTTCTGAAACATATCAATGCCCTTTATGGCATCCGCTAAAGCAACTTCCTGTGGTGTACTTACAACAATAGCACCATCAAGTTTAATCGTTTGAACTATAGTAAGATGTATATCGCTTGTGCCAGGAGGAAGGTCTATAATAAAAAAGTCAAGATCTCCCCATGTCGCTTCAGTAAGTAATTGTTTGATTGCATTGCTTGCCATTGCTCCACGCCATACTACTGCACTCTCTTTGTTTACG
Source organism: Bacteroidia bacterium (assembly GCA_009930305.1). Taxonomy (GTDB): domain Bacteria; phylum Bacteroidota; class Bacteroidia; order Bacteroidales; family Paludibacteraceae; genus Enterocola. The sequence goes on along the minus strand of RZYM01000011.1, from coordinate 50,344 downwards.
AAAAATCCTATTGATAATATTTTAATGCCATATTTTTCGATAGGCACTATCATGCCTGATTCATTTGCAACCGGTCGTTCATTTTCTATGCCAAACATTTTTGGTATAGAAGGACCATAAATATCTGCATCAAGAAGTCCTACTTTATATCCTTGTTTTTGCAATGCTATTGCAAGATTTGCAGATACAGTTGATTTGCCGACTCCTCCCTTTCCTGAAGATACTGCGATTTTACATTTTACTCCTGACAAAGGAACTTCTGCTGTTTTTATTTCTTTTTCAACTTGCATTACAGATACATGTCCTTTTATATCTACAAAATCGCCAATGTATGTTATTATTGCTTGCTCTGAGGCTTTTACGAGTGATTTTTGTAGTGGATCGTTAGGCTTTATCATTAGTGAGAACCATACAGAATTGCCTTCAATGCGAATGTTATCTGCTACCATTCCGGTAGTAACAATATCTTCACCTGTTCCCGGATAGCGTACATGTTGAAGAGCATCAAGTATTAGTTTTGGATACAATGTCATTTGTTTGGTTTTAATCGTAAATATTAATTAGTCTATTCTGTTCTTTGATTATTAGCACTGCGCCTGCTTCTATTAAAACTGCGGTAATCATCTTCTTCAATTATATCGTCAGGTTCAAGCCATTCTGCAGGCGATGATAATTTGAGTTTTATATATTTGATATTCATGCCACGTTCTAACCATTGCTGTTCGTAGTATGTTTGAATTGATAATAAATTTTCATCAATGTTTGGTGTATGGTACAAATCGTCTGTGTTTTGTTCAATATCCAAATTGTTGTTTTGTGCCATAAGTAGCGTATACTGATACAAAAAAGGACTATCGGTTTTGAGATGTAACAATCCGTTTTCACGCATTATACGTCCGTATTCTTCCATGAAACGTGTTGAGGTTAATCTCTTTCTCACTTTTTTCATTTGTGGATCAGGAAAGGTAATCCATATCTCAGAAACTTCATTTGATCCGAAAAAATAATTGAGCAATTCTATGTCTGTACGCAGAAATGCGACGTTTTTCATGCCTGTTTCGTTTGATTCTTTTGCTCCTGTCCATATACGAGCTCCTTTTATGTCGATACCTATGAAATTTTTATTTGGGTATTTCCGTGCTAATCCTACGGTATATTCTCCTTTACCACAACCTAATTCCAAAACAATTGGATTGTCGTTTCCGAAAAAGCTATTCCATGTTCCTTTGTATGGGAAAACAGCTCCGGATTGCAGTTTACCAAAGGGATATTGAAACACATGTGAAAATGTTTCTATGTCTGCAAATTTCTGTAATTTATTCTTTCCCATCTTCCGAGTCGGATTTTTCAATAGTAATACCTATATCTCTTATGCCCCTGAGCATACTATCTCGCATTCCCTGATATATTTCGAAGTGATAAACTCCTTTTTTAGGGAATCGTATTTTATCCATATACATAACAGGCATTTCATATACAGAGAAATATGATTGTCCGAGCCATTTACCTGTGTTGTCGGCTAAAAAACAAGCCGTTGTGTCATCACGTACAATTCCGTCAGGAGAACAAGAACGTACAAACATCCAGAAATTTTGATATGGATATTCGCTTGTGTGTCGTACATTTAAAATTATATTGTATGCAGATACAGTGTCTGTAATATCAACATCAAATACAACAGAAGTATCTTGATTCCATCCGGTTACGTCAGTACCTTTATAAGAATTATACGCTGTGTTTTTGACGCATCCGAATAGTACTAATGCAGATACTGCAGCGATGTATATAATTTTATGCTTCATCATTATCGCCTTGGTTGCTTGTTGATTTTTCGTTTCCTTTTGTAGTTCCTTGACGAGGGAATTTCTTGTTCTTTTTCTTCTTTTTGTCGAAACGCGTTAAGCTACCTTCTCCAACAGCTGTTGCAAATCCTACAGATTGAACATTAGTTTGTATTTGCGCATTTAGACTATCAGGTTTTTTACCATCTTTATTCATTGCAATAATTTCTTTTACTCTGTCCAAACTTAGTTCTACTAAGTCTTTGGGAAAATTAGGAGCAGACGAGTATGTCATTTTGCGGGCAAATGTATCTAGCTTAAAGAAATAATAGGTGCCTGCACCTGTTTCTAAATGAATATCTTTGCTTGGAAATTCTTTAAGGGCTTCAACATAATTATCTACTTCAAAATTTAGACAACATTTAAGTTTTGCGCATTGTCCGGCTAGTTTTTGCGGATTCATTGATAGATCTTGAATACGAGCAGCATTTGTTCCTACTGATGAAAAACTACTTAAAAAAGTAGAGCAGCACAATTCGCGACCACAAGGTCCTGTACCTCCAATACGTCCTGCCTCTTGTCTGGCTCCAATTTGCTTCATTTCGATCCGTACATGGAATGTATCAGCCAAAACTTTTATCAACTCTCTAAAATCTACACGCTGATCAGCAATATAGTAAAAGATAGCTCGATTACCATCTCCTTGATATTCTACATCACCAATCTTCATGTCTAAATGTAAGTCTTGTGCAATCTTACGCGAACGAAGCATTGCATCATGTTCTTTTGCTTTTGATTCTTCCCATTTATCAAGGTCAGCTTGCTTTGCTTTGCGGTAAACTCTTTTTACTTCGTTTTTTTGTGGATCAAATCCATTCTTTTTCATCTGTAATGCAACTAGGTATCCCTGTAATGTTACAGTACCGATGTCATGACCCGGATTAGATTCAACTGCTACCAAATCACCTTTTTCTAGTTGCAGGTTGTTAGAGTTTAAATAAAAACCTTTTCTAGTATTTTTAAACTGAACTTCTATATATTGGCATGATTCTCTATCTACTGTAATGTCAGCTAACCAATCATGAACGCTCAGCATCTGATTGGAATTCTTGCGGCATCCATTAACAGTAATTCGACAATTACCTTTTTCTAGTGTATAATCCATAATATTATGATGATTTTATTTGTGTCATTAATTGTAATCCCAAATCGAAGAATACGATTCTTGCATTTACATTGTGCTCAATATCGTATGCTGCTCTTGAAAATTGTTCCGTTAGTGAATCAATGTTGTAAATGCTAACAAAACGTCTAAATTTGCTTGTAAACTCGGCTTCGTATGGGTATGTATAATTTAGTGTATTCTCTTGTAAATTTGCAATAAAGCATTCTCTTGTTACGTGTTGTGCATATTCTAAGAAACTTTTTGCAAGTTCTCTACCTTTACCGGCCATGTCTTCAGAAAACTTTTTCAAGTTAGCCAAATCTTGTTTAAATACATAAGCCATAAGTGTTCTATATATAATAAAGTTAGCTTGTGATTCTTCTTTTTGGTCTAACAGCATTTTAGCCTGTAAATAGCTTCCGTTTGCTGTGTGTACTATTCCCGGAGAAAATGAATTCTTCATATCATCAGCTTGAATATTAGGAATATGTATCATTTGTGCCCTAGAAATAATGGTAGATAGTAATAACTCGGGCTGCTCACTAACCAGCAAAAATACTGTGTTTGAGGGAGGCTCCTCTAATATTTTAAGTAATTTATTGGCGCATGACTCGTGCATCTTTTCGGGTAACCATATTATCATGGTTTTAAAATCAGATTCATAGCTCTTTAAACTGAGTTTTCTCAGAATCTCTTCACTTTCATTGCTATAAATAATTCCCTGCTTATTGTCGGCTCCAATTGATTCAAGCCATTGTTGTAGACTAAAGTAATGGTTCTTAAGCATTTCTCTCCATTCAGGTAGGAAGTCATCACAATATTCTTTACCTTTTATTTTAGTATAAGGAAATACGAAGTGAAGATCCGGGTGCACGGCTTTCTGATATTGTATACAAGACGGACACTTCCCACAAGAATCATTAGCAGTTCTGTTTGTACAATTAAGATATTGCGCATAAGCTAGTGCAAGAGATAATTTTCCAATTCCTGATGCTCCCCAAAACATTTGTGCGTGTGGGATTCGATTATTCTGCACACATTTTATAAGGTATGCTTTTATTTCGTTTTGGCCGATTATATCTTTGAATTGCATCTAAAATTTCACATTTCGTCTAAGCTACAAAGATAAACAAAAAACAGATTAAATTTGTGTTTTGTAATACATTTAATCATCGCTTTTGAGTCGTTAACTAATAGATTGTGTAGTTATTTATAAGTCGTATTTTTTTTCTCGTAGCTATATTCTTTTTGTACAAAAGTATATTTTCTTGAAATATTATTACCTTTGCTACGGCGCTAATTGATAAATTTATTTATAAAATTATGAGATTAATTATTGAACCGGATTACGCAAATGTTTCTAAATGGGCTGCAAATTATGTTGTAGCAAAAATCGGAGCATTTAAACCCACAGATTCAAAACCTTTTGTATTAGGTTTGCCAACAGGATCTTCACCCCTTGGTATGTATAAAGAGTTAATCGCTTTAAATAAAAGCGGTAAAGTCTCATTCAAAAATGTTATTACGTTTAACATGGATGAATACGTAAATTTACCAAAGAGTCATCCTGAAAGTTACTATTCTTTTATGTGGAATAATTTCTTTCATCATATAGATATTAAGTCTGAGAATGTCAATATTTTAAACGGAAATGCAAATGATTTAGCTGCTGAGTGTGCTGATTATGAAGTTCGTATTAAGAAAGCAGGTGGCATTGATTTATTTTTAGGTGGAATAGGACCTGATGGTCATATTGCATTTAATGAACCTGGATCATCATTAACATCGCGCACGCGTATAAAGAATTTGAATACAGACACAGTAATAGCAAATGCTCGTTTCTTTGAGAATGATGTTAACGAGGTGCCTAAAACAGCATTGACAGTTGGTGTCGGAACTGTGATGGATGCGAGAGAGGTTATGATTTTAGTTAGTGGACATAATAAAGCGCGTGCATTAGCAGCAGCTGTTGAAGGCGGTGTTAGCCAAATGTGTACATTAAGTGCTTTGCAAATGCATCCAAAGGGTATTATCGTATGTGATGATGCTGCTACAGATGAAATTAAAGTTGGTACATATAAATACTTTAAAGATATCGAGAAGGAAAATTTAAATCCTGCTTGTTTACTATAAAGTAAATTACAATTACAATTACAATAAAAAAGTGCATCCGTAAAGATGCACTTTTTATGATTATTTTACTCCATTAAAATGGTAGATCATCTCCATCTTGTTGTGGAACACTTGCAAATGGTTCTTCTTCAGACTTTTTAGAAGAGACTACTTTCTTCTCAGGTGCAGGTACTTCTATTTGATTAGAATCAGAATTGCCGTTATCAATTTTGCGTCCAAGCATTTGCATAACATCTCCTAAAATGTCTACGGTTGAGCGTTTGTTACCATCCTTATCGGTCCATGAACGAGTCTGAATTTTCCCTTCCACGTAGAGTTGCATGCCTTTTTTGACATACTTTTCAGCAGTTTCTGCTAGTCCGCGCCAAACAACAATATTGTGCCATTCTGTGCGGTCAGGAATAGTTTTTCCATCTCTAGTTGTATAACCGCGTTCTGTTGTAGCTAATGTAAAGTTTGCTACTGCTACATTGTTATCAACGTAACGAACTTCAGGGTCTTTGCCCACATTTCCTAAAAGGATTACTTTGTTTACTGACATAAAAATTAGTTTTTTAAGATTAAGAAATATATGAATAAAAATAAGATTATTTTTTTGTGAGAGTAATCTTAACAAGCATTGGAATATCCCCAATTTCTACAGTCATTTCTACTGTGAAACTATTGTAATCATCAGCGACAATTCCTTCAACTACAGTTTCAGTTTCAGTTTCAGTAAGAGTGATGTTTTTATCAACTATTTGATATGTGCCATTGCCAAATGTTAAAGGCATATCAAATGGAGATTCGCAAGTTTGTACAGATTCGAATGTGTAATCGGTTTTTAGCTCTAAGGTATTGTCTTTTAAACAATCAAAATTCATGTTCGGATAATATGTTTCCATAACTAGTATTATCTGGTCTATTGTCAATTCTTTTCCGTTCATATTTACTGAACTTAATTCATAAGTTCCGATAACCCTACTATTAGGTTCCGGATTAGAACATGCTGCAAGTGCTAATAAAAGGCACATACATAACGAAGTAACTGTTTTTCTCATGATTCAATAAATTTATATTAGACTTGTACTAAAAAACATAATGCAAAAATAGCATAAAAAAATAATAATGTATACATTTACGGAATAAAAATAGAAACATTAAACATTATGGTTATGTATCGTGTAGCAAAATTATTTTTATACATAGTATCATTGACTTTGTTAGTTTCGATAAGTGCATGTGATAAATTTGGTAACAACGAAGGTGTTGTAGACTTTAAGCAAATTAAAGAAACAGGTAAATTACGTGTGATTACATTATTCGGACCCATGTCGTATTTTAGTTATAAAGACAATGATATGGGTTATGAATATGAATTTGCAAGTCATTTGTGCAAGGAAATAGGAGTAGAAATGGAGTTAATCATTGCACCAGATGAGGAAACAATGGTAGAAATGCTGGTAAATGGAGAAGGTGATTTGATTGCATATCGTTTACCATGTACAATTGAGTATAAGGATAAAGTTAGTTTTACAAACCGAGAATATATTACCAATCAGGTTGTTGTGCAATGTAAATCAGATTCAATGGCTCGCGACGTACTTGATTTATCCGGGAAAGTAGTTCATGTAAAGCCAAATACAATATATGCGGATAGGTTATCTGATTTGGATAATGAAATAGGTGGTGGAATAGAAATAGTATCTGCGCCGGACTCAGTTTCAATTGATGACTTAATAGCCCAAACAGCTATGCATCAAATATCTATGACAATTGCAGATAACGATATTGCTCGTTTAAACAAAACTTATTTTGGCAATTTGAATTATGATTTAGATGTAAGTTTTCCCCAAAGAGCTGCTTGGGCCGTATCTAAAAATTCTCCCGAATTGCTTGAGTACATTAATAATTGGTCAAAGAACACAAAAAAGAAATTGTATTTCTCAGAAATATATCGCAAGTATTTTGAAAAAAGTAAATATTTTGAAGCGGCCGGACTAACAAGAATTCCCGGTAGAAATCAAATATCATCTTTTGATGATTATTTTCGTAAATATGCATCCATTCCATCATGGGATTGGCGTTTGCTGGCGGCTGTAGCATATAAAGAATCGAAATTTGATCCTCAAATTGTATCATGGGCCGGTGCGTGTGGGTTAATGCAGTTAATGCCTAATACTGCAATATCTTTAGGAATGACAGAAGACGATTTTCATGTTCCTGAATTAAGTATTAAAGCAGGTGCTAAATATATAAAACAATTGAACAATATGTTTTTGTCCGTACAAGATCCGGCAGAACGTGTAAAGTTTGTACTTGCATCATATAATTCAGGTCCGGGTCATATTTTTGATGCTCGAGCTTTAGCAGAAAAGTATGGTAAGGATCCTAATATTTGGTACGATAATGTCGAAACATATATAAGATTAAAATCCGAATCTACATATTATACTGATAATGTATGTAGATTCGGATATTGTCGTGGAGATGACATCGCAAACTATGTAGATGTTGTACTCTCTAAATATGAGGAATACAAATTATGGGCGAGGCCTTAGACTAATGGCGCATCCTCCTCCTTTTGCTAAATTAATCTTAAGTGTGGTTTTGCTATTCACCTTTTTGTTCTCAATGTTGTATGCCATAGGATTCGATTGCCAATCTGCATCTTTTGCATCTTTGTATATTATTGCGTCGTAAGTTTTATTTTTATCCAAGAATGAAAGATCAATTATAGATGTGCGAGCATTTTCATCGGTTATAGATCCGACAAACCAATTATTTGAACCCTTTGCTTTTCTAGCGATGCAAATATAATCGCCAGGTTCTGCCTCCAATATTTTTGTATCGTCCCAATCAATAGCAACGTCTTTTATAAACTGAAATGCATCCATGTGCTTTTCATAGTTCTCAGGTAGGTCAGCAGCCATTTGCAATGGGCTATATAATGTTACGTAAAGAGCTAATTGCTTTGCTAAAGTAGTATGAACTTGGCATAAATTACCTTTTTGATAATAATCCATTTTAATTTCAAATATTCCCGGAGTATAGTCCATTGGTCCTCCCATAAGTCTTGTAAATGGCAGAATCGTTTCATGTTCGGGTGGGTTGCCGATACTCCATGCATTGAACTCATTTCCACGAGCTGCCTCACATGCCATTAAATTCGGATATGTACGATGCTGGCCGGTAGGACGAGTAGGTTCGTGTTGATCTATCATTATTCTATTTTTTGCGAATTTTTCAATTGTCCGAGTATAGTGTTGTGCCATCCATTGACCATCGTGCTCTTCTCCACGTGGTATAATCCAACCTACATAACCCGTTTTCACAGCATCGTATCCGTACTTTTTCATAAAGTCTATTGCATCATCTATCCTGCGTTCATAATTTGTTACGGCTCCGGATGTTTCATGGTGCATTATTAGCTTAACGCCTTTACTTTTTGCATATTGTGATAATTCTTCTATATTAAAATCGGGATAGGGTGTAACAAAATCAAATACTTCTTCTTTCCAATTACCGGCCCAATCTTCCCATCCAATATTCCATCCTTCAACAAGGACACCGTTAAAACCATGTTGTGCGGCGAAGTCAATATATCTTTTTGTGTTTTCTGTGTTAGCACCATGTCTGCCATTAGGCTTAAGTGCATTCCAATCTGTATCCTTTAGTTTTATATTGTATCCATCTGCGTAATTCCATGATGATTTATTAGGGACATGCATTTCCCACCATATACCAATATATTTTTGTGGATGTATAAAATCAGTATTTTTAATTTTGCATGGCTCATTTAGGTTTAATATTGTTTTAGAGTCTAATAGCTCTGTGGCTTTATCAGTAACTAAAACGGTTCTCCATGGTGTTTTGCATGGTGTTTGCATGTATGCTTTTGTGCCGTATGCATCAGGGGCAAGAGCAGATGTAAGAGTATAATTCTTTAGATTAGCATCTAAATGCATGGCCGGATAATCTAATGCGCCTGCTTCAAATATCAAGATATACAATCCTTTATCTGTTTTCATGAGTATTGGACTTTGTACACCTGTGGATGAAAATAATTTATGTGTACCTATTCCGGATCCATCAGCCTTGTTAGCATTGATTTCGCTAAAATTTGAAGTCGTGTAGTAATACTCGTTTGAATCAAAATTTCCGGGAATCCAGAAGGTTTTATGGTCTCCTGTTAAGTTGAAGTTGGTTAATTCTTCTTGTATCTTAAAATATCCTAGTTTATCTTGTTTTTCAAATTCATATCTAAATCCTATTCCGTCATTAAAGATTCTAAATCTGATTTGCATATAACGGTTTGTCCCAGTCTGAACTAAATTAACTAGTAATTCATTGTGTTGATCTCTGATTTCGCTGACTTCACCCCAAACAGGTTTCCATGTTTCATCAAAAGTTGAGGTTTGTGATGACAATAGAGTAAAGCCGTTTTGTAGTCCTGCCTCATTTTTAATCGCAAAACCCATCTTACTGGCTTTAATTACGTCAATATTCTTATATTGAAGCGCGTATGTTGGGCAACCAATTTCGTCTAATTGAAATATTAGTTTTACGTTGCCGTCTGGTGATAAAATAGATTGTGCATTAATGCCAATAAATAGGCAAAAGAAGATAAATAAAGCCTTTATTCGTTTCATGTTTAAATGATTTAGGTTATTGCCCAAAGATAGTAAAAAACAATATAAGTGAAAAGTATGAATTCATTTTTGTATTAAAACAATAAAGGCTGCCTATTTGGCAGCCTTTATTCGTATTAATGAATACCTTAATTAGGTTTATTCATTTATATTAGCCGGTTCTGAAACGTCAATGACGTTACGTTTAGCTTCCATGATTTTTTCGTACTCTTCGCGTGATGCTACGATAATTTTTTCAAATTCAGCTTGACCAGCACCTGCTGGAATTAAATGGCCACAGATTACATTTTCCTTCATTCCTTCAAGTTTATCAACCTTGCCATTAATTGCAGCATCGTTCAAAACTTTTGTTGTTTCTTGGAATGATGCAGCAGACATAAAGCTTGTTGTTTGCAGAGCTGCTCTTGTAATACCTTGCAGAATCTGACTTGATGTTGCAGGTATTGCATCGCGAGTTTCTATTGTACGTAAGTCTTTACGTTTTAAAGCACTATTCTCGTCACGTAATTTACGTGCTGTTACAATTTGACCACGTTGGAATGCAGTAGAATCACCCACATCAGTGATAACCTTTTTGCCCCATATCAGATCATTTTCAGCCATAAATTCTTGTTTGTCAACAATTTGTTTTTCAAGGAAACGTGTATCACCCGGATCATCAATTTCAACTTTACGCATCATTTGACGAACAATTACTTCAAAGTGCTTATCATTGATTTTAACACCCTGTAGACGATATACGTCTTGGACCTCATTTACTATGTACTCTTGTACTGCAGTAGGTCCCTTGATTGCTAAAATATCAGAAGGCGTGGTTGCTCCATCTGAAAGAGCTCCACCTGCGCGAACAAAGTCGTTTTCTTGAACTAGAATCTGTTTTGATAGCGGTACAAGATACTTTCTTTCTTCTCCTGTTTTTGATGTAATAATAATTTCGCGTTGACCTCTTTTAATCTTACCGAATGTTACCTCTCCATCAATTTCAGATACTATTGCAGGATTTGAAGGGTTACGAGCTTCAAATAATTCTGTTACACGAGGAAGACCACCAGTGATATCACCTGCTTTGCTTACAGCACGTGGAATCTTGAACAAGATTTGTCCGGTCTTGATTTTTGCCTTCTCTTCGATAGAAATGTGAGCACCAACCGGCAATGCGTAAGTACGAATAACTTCTCCCTTTTCGTCTAAGACTTGAGCAGAAGGAGTCTTATTCTTATCCTTAGATTCAATAATAACCCTTTCTTTCAAACCTGTCTGTTCGTCAGACTCTGTTTTAAAGGTTACATTTTCAATCATGCTTTCGAAAGCCATTTTACCACTTCCTTCAGCTATGATAACAGCATTGAAAGGATCCCATTCGCAAATTACTTCTCCTTTTTTAACAGTAGATCCTGATTTGAAGAACAATGTAGATGCATAAGGAATATTTTGTTGTGTCAAAACAACTCTAGTTGTTGGCTCTATGATACGTAATTCAGCCAAACGGCTTACTACTAATGTTACATTGTCATCTGAAGTAACTGTACGTAACTCGTCAATTTCTAAGATACCATCGTATCTAGATACAATTTTATTTTCTGCAGCTACGTTCGCAGCAACACCACCGACGTGGAATGTACGCAATGTCAACTGTGTTCCAGGTTCACCGATAGATTGTGCAGCGATAACACCAACAGATTCTCCTTTTTGAACCATGCGTCCTGTTGCCAAGTTTCTGCCGTAGCATTTTGCGCAAACACCTTTTTTAGATTCGCATGTCAATACCGAACGTATTTCTACGTGTTCGATTGGAGAATTTTGTATTGTTTTTGCAGCTTCTTCTGTGATTTCTTCTCCGGCTCCAACAATTATTTTTCCTGTTAAAGGATGTTGAATGTCGTGTACAGAAACTCTACCTAGGATACGTTCATAAAGTGAAGAAATAATATCTTCATTATTCTTTAATTCTGTAGCTACTAATCCACGTAATGTGCCGCAGTCTTCTTCTGTTATTATAACATCATGTGATACATCTACCAAACGACGTGTTAAGTAACCTGCATCTGCAGTCTTTAATGCGGTATCAGCCAGACCTTTACGAGCACCATGGGTTGAAATAAAGTATTCCAACACAGATAGACCCTCTTTAAAGTTAGCCAAAATAGGGTTTTCAATGATTTGACCACCTTCGGCACCAGCCTTCTGAGGTTTTGCCATCAAACCACGCATACCGGACAACTGACGAATTTGCTCTTTAGAACCACGAGCACCTGAATCCAACATCATGAATACAGAGTTGAAACCTTGATCATCTTCAGACAATTGCTTCATCAAAATATTTGACAATTTTGAGTTTACGTGTGTCCAAGTATCAATGATTTGGTTGTAACGTTCGTTGTAAGTAATGAACCCCATATTATAGTCATTCAATATGGCCTCAACTTTATCATATCCCTCTTTCACCAATTCATCTTTTTCTTTAGGAATGATAACGTTTTGTAAGTTAAAAGACAAACATCCTTTGAAAGCCATATAATAACCCATGTTCTTGATTTCATCTAAGAAATCGGCTGTACGAGCAACTCCACATACGCTGATTACTTTGCTAATGATATCACGAAGTGATTTTTTAGATAGCACTTCATTGATAAATCCTACTTCATCAGGTACGCATTCGTTAACCAATACACGACCAACTGTTGTATCAATTAATCTAGTAATTATAAGTCCGTTTTGAACGTCCTTAGTTTTTACTGTTATTTTTGCGTTTAATGATACTTTACGTTCGTTGTATGCAATAGTAACCTCTTTTGGAGAATAAAATTTCAATCCTTCACCTTGTGCACCAGGTCTTGGTTTTGTCATATAGTAAAGACCAAGAACCATATCTTGTGAAGGCACTGTGATAGGAGCTCCATTTGCAGGATTTAAAATATTGTGTGATGCTAACATCAATATTTGTGCTTCCAAAACAGCATCATTACCGAGAGGTAAGTGAACAGCCATCTGGTCGCCATCGAAGTCAGCATTGAATGCCGTACATGCTAATGGGTGCAACTGAATAGCTTTTCCTTCTATCATTTTAGGTTGAAATGCTTGAATACCTAAACGGTGCAAAGTCGGAGCACGGTTAAGTAATACAGGATGTCCTTTCATTACATATTCCAAGATATCCCAAACGACAGGATCTTTACGATCAACAATTTTCTTAGCTGATTTTACAGTTTTTACAATACCACGTTCAATTAATTTACGAATGATAAATGGTTTGTATAATTCAGCAGCCATGTCTTTGGGAAGTCCGCATTCGTGCATCTTCAATTCAGGTCCAACGACAATTACTGAACGTGCAGAATAGTCAACACGTTTACCTAATAAGTTTTGACGGAAACGACCTTGTTTGCCTTTCAAACTATCAGATAAAGATTTAAGAGGACGATTAGCATCTGCTTTAACAGCAGTTGACTTACGTGTGTTGTCGAATAATGAATCTACAGCTTCCTGCAACATACGTTTCTCGTTTCTCAAAATAACTTCAGGAGCTTTTATCTCTATAAGTTTCTTAAGACGATTGTTACGAATAATAACACGTCTGTATAAGTCATTTAAGTCTGAAGTTGCAAAACGTCCACCATCAAGAGGAACCAAAGGTCTTAATTCAGGTGGGATAACAGGGATTACTTTCATAATCATCCATTCAGGCTTGTTAACATTTTTTGAAGCCCTGAATGATTCGATTACTTGTAAGCGTTTTAATGCTTCTGTTTTACGCTGTTGAGATGAGTCGTTGCTTGCTTTATCACGTAATTCATATGATAAGCTATCCAAATCCAAACGTGTAAGCATATCGTAAACAGCATCTGCACCCATTTTGGCGATAAACTTATTAGGATCTGTATCTTCCAACAAATAATTTTCGCGAGGAAGAGAATCAACTATGTCGAGGTATTCCTCTTCTGTTAGTAAATCTCCTTCTGCTAAATCGGTACGTATGCCAGCTTGTATAATCACATATTTTTCATAATATATGATTGCATCCAATTTTTTAGTTGGCAATCCTAAAAGATAACCAATTTTGTTTGGTAATGAGCGAAAATACCAAATGTGTGCAACAGGAACAACTAATTGTATGTGTCCCATTCTTTCACGACGTACTTTCTTCTCTGTTACTTCAACGCCACAGCGGTCGCAAACAATACCCTTATAGCGGATGCGTTTGTATTTTCCGCAATGGCATTCATAGTCCTTTGTAGGACCAAAGATGCGTTCGCAAAACAAACCATCACGTTCAGGTTTGTATGTGCGGTAGTTTATGGTTTCCGGTTTTAGGACCTCGCCACTCGACTGCTCTAGGATTTCTTCAGGGGAAGCCAATCCAATAGCTATTTGTTTGAAGTTTGTTTTTACTTTATTATCTGTTCTAAATGCCATAGTGCTTTCTTTTTACTCTAAGTTGATGCTAAGACCTAAACCACGTAACTCATGTAATAATACATTGAGTGATTCCGGAATACCAGGTTGCGGTAGTGGATCACCTTTAACAATAGCTTCGTAAGCTTTTGCACGCCCCATAACATCATCTGACTTAATAGTCAAGATTTCTTGTAATACGTGAGCAGCACCAAATGCTTCCAATGCCCAAACTTCCATTTCACCAAAACGTTGACCACCAAATTGAGCTTTACCTCCAAGTGGTTGTTGAGTAATTAAAGAGTACGGTCCGATTGAACGTGCGTGCATCTTATCATCAACCATGTGGCCTAATTTTAGCATATAAATAACACCTACAGTTGCAGCTTGGTCGAAGCGTTCGCCTGTGCCACCATCAAACAAGTAAGTTTTACCATAACGAGGAACACCGGCTTTATCTGTCCATATATTAAGGTCGTCTATAGTTGCGCCATCAAAAATCGGTGTAGCAAATTTAACGCCTAATTCTTTACCTGCCCAGCCTAAAACAGTTTCAAAGATCTGTCCAAGGTTCATACGAGAAGGCACACCCAGAGGGTTTAGGACAATATCAACAGGCGTACCATTTTCTAAGAATGGCATATCTTCTTGACGTACAATTCTTGATACGATACCCTTGTTACCATGTCGTCCTGCCATCTTATCACCAACGCGTATTTTACGTTTCTTAGCAATATAAACTTTAGCTAATTTGATAATACCTGAAGGTAATTCATCTCCAATAGTCATATTGTATTTTTCGCGTTTAAGCTGTGCGTCTAGTTCCTTGTAACGGCGCAAATAATTTAGAATTACATCGCGAATCAAATCGTTTTTGTGTGCATCAGTTGTCCACTTGCCTGTTTGTACGCTTGTGTAATCAACATCCATTAATTGCTTTTGTGAGAACTTATTGCCTTTTGCAATAACATCTGCATCTAAAAAGTCTTTAACTCCTTGCGAAGTTTTTCCGTTTGTAAGCTCCATCAATTTACTGACTAAAATAGTTTTCAATTGTAAAGTTTCTTCTTCGAAGTTTTCTTCTAATTTGGCCATTGTTACTTTCTCGGCATTCTTTGATTTCTTGTCCTTTTGAACTTTTGCGAACAAGCGTTTGCCAATAACTACACCATGTAATGAAGGGGATGCTTTTAAAGATGCGTCTTTAACGTCACCAGCCTTATCACCGAATATAGCACGTAACAATTTTTCTTCCGGAGAAGGATCTGACTCTCCTTTAGGAGTAATTTTACCAATTAGGATATCACCGGGTTCGATTAATGCCCCAATGCGAACAATACCTGTTTCATCTAAATCTTTTGTTGCATCTTCGCTTACGTTTGGAATATCAGAGGTTAATTCCTCCATACCGCGTTTTGTTTCGCGAACCTCCAATGTGTATTCGTCAACATGCACAGAAGTAAAAATATCTTCACGTACAATGCGCTCGTTAATAACGATGGCATCCTCGTAGTTGTATCCTTTCCAAGGCATGAATGCTACTTTTAAGTTGCGTCCGATTGCCAACTCACCATTCTCTGTAGAATAACCTTCTGTCAAAATCTGACCTTTTGTAACGCGTTCCCCTTTCTTAACAATAGGACGTAGGTCGAAGGTTGTGCTTTGATTGGTCTTTTGGAATTTAGAAATACGATATTCTTTTATTGGACTATCGAACATAACGAACAATTCTTCGTCAGAGTAATTATATTTTACTTTAATGCAGGTTGAATCAACAAATTCAACAACGCCATCACGTTCAGCTGTAATTTGTGTACGTGAATCACGTATTAGTTGACCTTCCAATCCTGTACCAACAATAGGAGCTTCGGCATGTAACAAAGGTACTGCCTGTCTCATCATGTTTGAACCCATTAAAGCACGGTTAGCATCATCGTGTTCCAAGAATGGGATTAATGCAGCTGCAATAGAAGCAATTTGTTGTGGAGCTACGTCCATAAGTTCTACTTCTTCAGGTATAACAACAGGGAAATCGCTATCTTGGCGAGATTTAACTTTGGCACGTGTAAAATGACCTTCGTCGTCAAGAGGTGCATTACCTTGAGCGATAATTTTGCCTTCTTCTTCTTCGGCGGTCATATATATGATGTCTTCTTTCTTTAAATCAACTGTTTTATCGGTAACCTTGCGATATGGAGTTTCGATAAATCCAAGGTTGTTGATTTTTGCATATACGCATAAAGATGAAATTAAACCGATGTTTGGACCTTCAGGGGTTTCAATCGGGCAAAGACGTCCATAGTGTGTATAGTGTACGTCACGAACCTCAAATCCTGCACGTTCACGAGACAAACCACCAGGTCCTAATGCTGATAGACGGCGTTTGTGTGTAATCTCTGCCAATGGATTGGTTTGATCCATGAATTGAGAAAGTGCATTTGTTCCAAAGAACGTGTTGATTACTGACGATATGGTTTTTGCATTAATCAAATCAATAGGAGTAAATACTTCGTTATCGCGTACGTTCATACGTTCGCGAATTGTACGTGCCATACGTGCAAGTCCAACTCCGAATTGGTTGTATAATTGCTCTCCAACAGTACGTACACGACGATTACTTAAATGATCTATATCATCTACGTCTGCCTTTGAATTTAAAAGTTGTATTAAGTATTGAATAATAGCAATAATATCTTCTTTAGTTAAAACTTTAATTTCAGGAGATATATCCAGATTCAATTTTTTGTTGATGCGATAGCGACCTACATCACCTAAATCGTATCTCTTTTCGGAGAAGAAAAGGTTGTTAATAACCTCACGTGCGCTAGCATCGTCAGTAGGTTCTGCATTACGTAATTGACGATATATATAATATGTTGCTTCTTTTCCCGAATTACTTGGGTCTTTCTGCAATGTATTATATATAACCGTGTAATCAGATTGGTTTATATCCTCTCTGTGCAACAAAATTGTTGGAACATTTGCTTCTAGTATAGTGTCAATATGTTCTGCTGCTAAAACTGTTTCACGATCGATAATAACTTCGTTACGATCAATTGAAACAACTTCGCCGGTATCTTCATCAACAAAATCTTCAACCCATGTTTTCAGCACGCGTGCTGCTAATGTGCGACCTACAGATTTCTTCAAACTTGCCTTTGATACTTTAACTTCTTCTGCAAGGCTGAAAATTTCCAAAATGTCTTTGTCGCTTTCAAATCCGATTGCTCTTAAAAGTGTTGTTACAGGCAATTTTTTCTTTCTGTCGATGTATGCGTACATGACATTGTTAATGTCTGTTGTGAATTCTATCCAGGAACCGCGGAAAGGTATAATTCTTGCCGAATATAATTTTGTGCCGTTTGCATGCATACTTTTTCCAAAGAAAACACCAGGTGAACGGTGCAACTGTGAAACGATTACGCGTTCGGCTCCGTTGATGACAAAAGTTCCCTTTTCTGTCATATACGGGATTGGGCCCAAATATACGTCTTGTATTACCGTATCGAAATCTTCATGATCGGGATCGGTGCAGTACAATTTCAGCTTTGCCTTTAAAGGAACACTGTAAGTTAGTCCACGTTCTATGCATTCTTGAATGCTATATCTTGGTGGATCTACATAGTAGTCTAAAAATTCAAGGATGAAATTGTTACGAGTATCTGCTATTGGAAAATTTTCCGCAAATACTTTATACAAACCTTCGTTCTTGCGTTTTTCGGGTGGGGTATCAAGTTGGAAAAAGTCCTGGAATGACTTCAATTGTACCTCCAGGAAATCTGGGTATTCCAACGGATTTTTAATGGAAGAAAAATTTATTCTTTGGTTACTCATACGAGAGGTCTATCAACATGGTTAATGAACTCGTGATTGCCGTATTCTCGGTGGAATAGAACACCACTTTATTAATAAACATAAAAAGGTTTAGAGCCTTATTTCTAAGGTTCTAAACCGGATTTCCTGATTAACAGGATGTTAGTTTACTTCAATTCAACTTCAGCACCAGCTTCTGTCAATTGTTTTTTCATATTCTCAGCATCGTCTTTTGACAATCCTTCTTTGATTACTGAAGGAGCAGCATCAACTAAATCTTTAGCTTCTTTCAAGCCAAGACCTGTCAATTCTTTTACTAGTTTTACGATTGCCAATTTATTTGCACCAGCGGCTTTCAAAGAAACATCAAAAGATGTTTTTTCTTCAGCAGCAGGAGCAGCAGCACCACCGGCAGCAGGAGCTGCTACGGCTACAGCAGCAGCTGCAGGTTCGATACCATATTCGTCTTTTAAAATTTTAGCTAGTTCATTTACATCTTTTACTGTCAAGTTTACTAACTCTTCTGCAATTTTTTTCAAATCTGCCATTGTTTTATGATTTAAAATAAGTTACTAATAAATTAATTATAATTTGTTATTCTTTCTCGCCTAATGTTTTTAGCACGCCCTGTATTGTATTGCCGCCTGATTGCAAAGCCGATATTACGTTTTGCATAGGAGACTGTAACATACCAATAATCTCGCCGAGAAGTTGTTCCTTTGATTTCAAAGAAACTAATGCATCTAATTGATCCTCGCCAAAATAGAAACATTCTTGTACATAAGCAGCTTTCAATACAGGTTTGTCATTGTTAGCCTTATCTTTCTTCATTTGTTTGATAAGACTAGCAGGAGCATTGCTGTTATTTGAAAACATGATCGATGTGGAACCCTTTAAAATGTCGAATAACGGAGTATAGTCCGTACCCGTAGCTTCAAGAGCTTTTTGGAACAAGGTGTTTTTTACAACTACCAATTTTACGTCTTGTTGAAAGCAGTTTTTTCTAAGTACATAAGTACGTTCAGCGTTTAAGCCTGATGTGTCTGTAACATAGAAATGGCTATATTGACCTAGCGCATCTTTCAATTGACTAATTACTTTGCTTTTATCTTCCTTTTTCATAACGTTGTTTTTTTTAAAGTTATTCAGCAGATTTAGGGTCAATTTTCAGACCTTTGCTCATTGTGCTGGAAAGATAAATGCTCTTGATATAAACACCTTTAGAAGAAGATGGTTTCAGTTTGTTCAACATTGAAATAAATTCCTTTGCATTCTCTTCAATCTGTTTCGGAGTGAAGGATACTTTGCCGACAGAGGTATGTACAATACCAGATTTATCAACTTTGAAATCTATTTTACCTTGTTTTACTTCTTTTACAGCCTTGCCAACTTCATTTGTAACGGTGCCACTCTTTGGGTTTGGCATTAAGCCACGAGGGCCTAAAACGCGACCTAGAGCACCAATCTTACCCATGATAGAAGGCATTGTGATGATAACATCAACATCTGTCCATCCACCTTTTATCTTTTCGATGTACTCGTCAAGTCCGACATAATCGGCACCAGCTGCTTTCGCATCTGCTTCCGCGTCGGGTGTACATAAAGCAAGAACCCTAACTGATTTACCTGTTCCATTAGGCAAAGAGACAACGCCTCTTACCATTTGGTTAGATTTACGAGGGTCAATACCCAAACGCACGTCTATATCTACAGACGCGTCGAATTTTGTGGTAGTTATTTCTTTTACCAAAGCAGATGCTTCTGCAAGTGAATAGTTTTTACCTACTTCAATCTTTGCAGCAGCCAATTTTTGATTTTTTGTCTGTTTACTCATTTTTTTAAAATTGAAGTGTTAGTTACTTGCAGGGAATTCTCCTTTTACAGTAATACCCATGCTTCTTGCTGTTCCGGCTACCATACGCATTGCAGATTCAACTGTAAAACAGTTTAAATCGGGCATTTTATCTTGAGCGATTACTTTTACTTGATCCCAAGTAATTTCAGCGACTTTTTTACGATTCGGTTCTGCAGATCCGCTTTTTTGTTTGGATAACTCCAACAATTGGATTGCTACCGGAGGCGTTTTGATGATAAAATCGAACGACTTATCTGAGTAATACGTAATAACTACAGGTAATATTTTACCTGCCTTGTCTTGTGTTCTGGCATTAAACTGTTTGCAAAACTCCATTATATTGATACCCTTAGAACCTAAGGCAGGACCAATAGGAGGAGACGGGTTTGCGGCACCGCCTTTAATTTGCAATTTGATTTGTCCAGCAACTTCTTTTGCCATATTATCAAATACTAATTGTTAATAAAAAAAATGATATGCGAATCGGAACAATTAAAGCGTAACCTTTTATTGTTCTTTTTCTACTTGCATAAAGCTCAATTCAAGCGGAGTTTTCCGCCCAAAAATCATGACCATAACCTTCAGTTTCTTTTTCTCGTTATTTACTTCTTCGATTATACCGGAGAAGTCGTTGAAAGGTCCTGAAATTACTTTTACGGTTTCACCCACAAAGAAAGGCACTGTTAATTCTTCTTCGTTTTCTTGGAGTTGATCAACCGTACCTAAAATACGATTAACTTCCGATTGACGAAGAGGAGTTGCATTTGCTGAATTACCTCCTAAGAAGCCGATAACATTAGGAATGTTCCTTAAATAGTGAACAATTTCTCCTGTCAGTGTAGCTTCTACAAGTACATAACCTGGCAAATAGCTCCGTTCTTTGATTGTCTTTTTACCGTTACGGATTTGATATACTTTTTCCGTAGGAATCAGAACCTGAAATACGTAGTTGTAGAGTGCAGTATTATTTTTAATCTCTGCATCAAGGTACTCACGTACTTTGTTCTCCTTACCACTGATAGCACGTAGAACGTACCATCTTTTTTCCGTTGCCTCAGACATCCTTAATCCTCCGTATTAGCTTATCAAACTGTAAATCAACTTCATTATTTCTTCAAAACCAAGGTCAATTACCCAAATTATCAACGCCAGTATTAGGGAAGCTACTAGTACGATGATTGAACTATTGGTTAATTCCTTTGCAGTTGGCCAAGAAACTTTATGAACGAGTTCGTTGTAAGATTCTTTGATATAATTTACTACCTTCATGGTTAGTTATTTTGTTTGCACGGGTCGAGAGGCTCGAACTCCCGACACTCGGTTTTGGAGACCGATGCTCTACCAACTGAGCTAGACCCGTATGTGAGTTAAATTTCTTCAACTCACGTTATTTTTTTTCGAATACTGTTCAGTTAGTAGAGCATACCTTAATATACTTTTGGCAACTGAGCTAGACCCGTATGCGAGTCAAATTTCTTCAACTCACGTTATTTTTTTTTCGAATACTGTTCAGTTAGTAGAGCATACCTTAATATACTTTTGGCAACTGAGCTAGACCCGTATGTGAGTTAAATTTCTTCAACTCACGTTATTTTTAAGTCAAATTTCTCCAACTCATTTATTCATTTACGAAGGTTCTCCGCAAGGCGAACCTTCGTAAATGTGTTTCAAATGAATTAACCTACTATTTCGGTAATTTGACCAGAACCTACTGTACGTCCACCTTCGCGGATAGCGAAACGTAAACCTACGCTGCAAGCTACTGGGAAAATTAGTTTAACAGTGATTTCCAAGTTATCGCCTGGCATTACCATTTCTACGCCATCAGGTAAACTGATTTCACCAGTTACATCCAATGTACGGATATAGAATTGAGGACGATATTTATTATGGAATGGAGTATGACGACCACCTTCTTCTTTTTTCAATATATAGACAGAAGCCTTGAACTCAGCGTGAGGAGTAACTGCTCCCGGGTGAGTAATAACCATACCACGCTTGATATCATCTTTATCGATACCACGAAGTAATAAACCTACATTATCACCAGCTTCGCCTTGATCCAACAATTTGCGGAACATTTCAACACCTGTAATAACTGATTTCTTACCATCAGCACCTAAACCGATGATTTGAACTTCATCACCAACTTTAACGATACCGGTTTCGATACGTCCAGTAGCAACTGTTCCACGACCTGTAATTGAGAATACGTCTTCAACAGGCATCAAGAAAGGTTTTTCAATGTCACGTTTTGGTAACTCAATCCAAGTATCAACAGCATCCATTAATTCCATTACTTTGTCTTCCCATTCTGGGACGCCGTTTAATGCGCCTAGAGCAGAACCACGGATAACAGGAGTGTTGTCACCATCGAATTCATAGAAACTTAAAAGCTCACGCATTTCCATTTCTACTAAATCCAACATTTCAGGATCGTCAACCATATCGCACTTGTTCATGAATACAACAAGACGAGGAACGTTTACCTGACGAGCTAACAAGATATGCTCACGTGTTTGAGGCATTGGACCATCAGTTGCAGCAACAACGATGATTGCACCATCCATTTGAGCAGCACCAGTTACCATGTTTTTAACATAGTCAGCGTGTCCCGGACAGTCTACGTGTGCGTAGTGACGGTTATTTGTTTTGTATTCTACGTGTGATGTGTTAATTGTTATACCACGTTCTTTTTCTTCCGGTGCGTTATCGATTTGATCGAATGATTTAACTTCGGAAAGTCCTTTCTTTGCCAAAACTGTAGTAATAGCAGCTGTTAAGGTTGTTTTACCATGATCTACGTGACCGATAGTTCCGATGTTTACGTGCGGTTTCGACCTGTCAAATTTGTCTTTTGCCATAATTGTACTTTTTATTAGTTAGGATTATCTTGATTGTTAATACGCGCTATTGAGAGAGCCAATAACGGGACTTGAACCCGTGACCTCGTCCTTACCAAGGACGCGCTCTACCAGCTGAGCTATATCGGCAAAAAAAGAGCGGGAAACGGGACTCAAACCCGCGACCCTCAGCTTGGAAGGCTAATGCTCTATCAACTGAGCTATTCCCGCATTTTTTTTGTCAATCTTGCAAATTATCCTGCAATTCTGTGGGCAGTGATGGATTCGAACCACCGAAGTTTAAAACAGCTGAGTTACAGTCAGCCCCATTTGGCCACTCTGGTAACTGCCCATTAAATAGAACAAAACCTATTTTTTGAGCCTCTTGTCGGATTCGAACCAACGACCCCGAGATTACAAATCACGTGCTCTGGCCAGCTGAGCTAAAGAGGCATTCTTGGCTAAAAAGCCGTTCTAACATAGGTTTGTTAAAACGGCTTGCAAATGTAGGCGTTTTTTTTATATCTACAAAATAATTGAATAAAAAAAAACACTTTTTTATCGTCAAAAGTCTCAAACTATACTTATATGCGTTATTATTAGGTATTTGCAGTTTTAAGACTTTGCTTCTTTATTGTTTCTTTTCTTTTGCTTTGATTAGTTGTTTTTGCAGTGCTTCGGCGCATTCATCTATAGCCTGTTCGAAAGAGTCTGCTATTTTTTCTGCAAATAGATCTAAATGTGGTGCAGATAATTTTATTGTGGCTGCCTTATTTGCTGATGTTTCTGGTTTGATTACTTTAAGAGTGACATCTATTGTGCTTATTCCTTCGTAGAAACGATCTAGTTTTTCCATGCGTTTCAGAATGAATGATTGAAGTTTTGCTGTGGCATCAAATTTAATTGCTTGAATGTTTAATTCCATGGTTTTTTCCTTTCTTTAATTAATGGTTATTTTTATTGTTTCTAGGGTGTGCTTGTTTGTATATTGATCTCAATTGTTCAAATGATGTGTGTGTGTAAATTTGTGTTGCAGATAAATTTGCATGTCCTAATAGATCTTTCACTGCATTTAGTTCAGCTCCGTTGTTTAACATCCCGCTGGCAAACGTGTGTCTTATTACGTGGGGACTTCGCTTGTCCAACATACTTACAGTTCCCATTTTGTCTTTAACTACTCTGTATATAAAGTTTGGATAAGTTGGGCATCCTTTATCTGTTACAATAAATGAATCTGTATTCCCAAATAAACCCTTCTTTATATTAATGTAGTTTTTTGCTTTTACTTTTAATATATTACTAATAGGTATTATTCGCTCTTTATTTCCTTTACCCATTACACGCAAAGTTAGCGAGAAAAAATTAAAATCTTCATCTTTTATTGTTATTAATTCGGCTCTACGAATGCCGGTATCATACAAAGTTTCCAAAATAATATCGTCTCTTGAATCGGAAAAATTGTCAACAATCGGATTATCAGATAGTACGCTTTCTATTTCGGAGTCCTTAAAAAAAATCGGAAGTTTTTTGCCTGTCTTTTGTGCGCTAACTTTTGCTAGTGGATCACCAATATTTGAATTATGCTTTCTGCAAAATTTATAGAATGAACGGAGTGTAGAAATCTTTCTATTAATGGATGTTGATGTTAACTTTGCCTCTTTTAGTGAAATAATCCAATCTCTAACATAATCGGATTTAACGTCGACAAGGCTTTGTAAGTTGTATTTTTCACTAACGAACGATGAGAATTGTTCGAGGTCTTTTCTATATGCAAAAACAGTATGGGAAGAAAAATTCTTCTCATACTGCAAATATTGTAAAAAAGCACTAATCATGTTCGCTGCAATTTGCTATTCCATTGCAAATATAGCGAATCAGAAACAGAATAAAAAATTATTCTTCGCTTTGTTGTAGTTGTTGTACATAGACTGCATGAATCATGCGCTCGCGTGATACTTCAGATGGTTTGCTATATGCCTGACGTTTACGTAATTCTTTAACAACACCGGTTTTTTCGAATTTGCGTTTAAATTTCTTCAAGGCTCTTTCAATGTTTTCGCCTTCTTTTACAGGTACTACGATCATATATTAATAAATTAAATTTATAGTCGGTTTTTTGAGGGGGCAAAGTTACGTAAAGCTTTTTTATTAACAAACTTTTCTTCCATTTTTTTTGAAAAAAGATGCAGAAAACTATAACTTTGCACATTATATAATTCTATATGCGTTTAAAATGAGTGAAACAATCGGACATCTGTATGAATTACGTTGCATGATGAAAGAATACGGGTTATCGGCATGTCTGATTCCTCAAGCAGACCCTCATCAAAGTGAGTATATAGAAGATCATTACAAGGTTCGTGAATATTTCAGTGGTTTTACCGGTTCGGCAGGTTTATTAGCTGTTTCTTTGACTGATGCAGGGTTGTGGACGGATTCTCGATATTATTTGCAGGCATCAGAACAACTGCAGTCGTCAGGAATTAAATTATATAAACAAGGTCTGGCAGATACAATTTCGTATGATAAATGGTTATACAATCAAGTAGGAGATTGTGGTATTGTAGTTGTAAATGCAAACAATATATCTGTAAATGAATGGATTAGACTAAGCAAAATAGTAAAACTAGAGGATGACGACATTTTTGAAAGTTTATGGCTTAATCGACCTCCACTTAACGATAGTAAAATTTTTATACATGATTCCAAATACTCGGGCAAGTGCGTAGATAATAAACTTACCGAATTTAGGAAAGTAATTTCTGATGCGAAAGCAGATTGTTGCATTCTGACTATTTTGGACGAAATAGCGTGGTTGTTAAATATCAGAGCATTGGATGTTCAATATAATCCGGTTGTAAGATCATATCTTGTTGTAAGCAAGGATGAATGCATTTTATTTGTGAATTTAAACAAACTTAGCCCCGAACTAGTCAAATATTTTGCTATAAATAATATTTCGGTACGTGAATACGACGAAGTGGGTGTGTTTATAAGTAATATGCAAAATGTTAAAGTTTTGTATGATGCAGATAAAATGTCATTTAGATTGTATTCTAAATTTTCATCTAAAATATCCGCTATTTGTAAGAGTTCTTTCGTGTCTGCAATGAAAGCAGTTAAAAACGATACTGAGATATGTGGTTTCAGGAATGCTATGAAGAAGGACGGAGTAGTTTGGGTGAAGTTTTTACGTTGGTTTGAACAAAATCAGCAAAATGGCACAAAAATGACAGAGTGTTCGGTAATAGACGAACTCAAGAGGCTGAAATCGGGGCAAAGTGGTTTTGTTGAAGAAAGTTTTGAAACTATAGCCGGATATGGTAAGCATGCTGCAATTGTGCATTATAGTGCTACAGAAAAAAGCGATGTTGTGATTAGTAATTCAGGCCTATTGTTGATTGATACGGGTACTCAATATTTTGATGGTACAACAGATATGACTAGAACTTTGACTTGCGGTTCTTTGACTCAGCAAGAACAAATCGATTATACATTAGTTTTAAAGGGTCATATAGCATTGGCGCAGGCTAAGTTTCCATTAGGAACTAAAGGTTCGCAGATAGATATTTTGGCTCGTCAATATTTATGGCAAGAAGGACTTGATTATGGACACGGAACGGGTCATGGGGTAGGACATTTCTTAAATGTACATGAAGGATATGCTCGAATCAGCCCTCGTGAAAATGGTCCGATTATTGAAGCAGGATTCACTTTTACTAATGAGCCGGGTTTGTATCGTGAAGGATGTCATGGCATTCGTATTGAAAATATGATTTTAGTTGTAGATGATAAGAAAAGTGAAAACGGTAAGTTTTTACGTTTTGAAACCTTAACTTTGGCTCCAATTGATATGAAGGCAATTGATTTGAGTTTGCTTAATGAATGCGAAAGAAAGTACCTGAATAATTATCATAAAAGGGTGATTGAATTATTATCACCATTGTTGAATGCAGAAGAAAATAATTGGTTAAAAAATACTTTATATGAAATTTAAATTTTTGTTTGCGGCTATGTTGTCAGGCATTATGCTTACTGTTAATGCCAAAGAAAATCTTAATATTCAAGTAAAATCACCTGATTTGGCTGGGAAGCAAATCTTTTTGGGTCAATACTACATGAGCAAGTTGTACACCAAAGATTCAATAATGCTAGATAAAAATGGCAAAGGAACTTTTGTAAGCAAAGAAAAATATCCGGAAGGTTTATATGTAATGTATTTCTCAAATTCTAGGTATTTCGATGTTCTTTTGTCTGATAAACAGCAATTTTCTGTTAAGATTGATACAACAGATATACCAAAGAACATAGTGTTTGAAGGTGCTGAAGAAACAAAAGCTTTTCATGATTATTCTCAATTTTTGCTACAAAAGCAACTAAACGGAAAAGCATTGAACGAACGCAAAAAAAAATCGACAGATTCATCCGAAATTAAGTCAATTGAAGCAGAATTAGATTTACTTAATATTGAAGTAAAGACGCGACAAAACGATTTAATGTCTCAATTTAAGGGAGGAATGTTAGAACTTTTCCTCAAAGAATTAATCGTTCCGGAATTTAAAGAAACAGAATTGCCTGTAGGTAGTAAAAATCCTGATTCGATAAAGGCCATGAATCGCTATATGTTTTATAAACAACATTATTTTGATAATGTAAATTTCTCTGATGATAGAACATATAGAACACCATATATAGGAAATACTGTACAAATGTATTTGGATAAGGTGTTAGTGCAATCGTACGATTCTATAATACCATCGGCAATCAATCTAATAGAACGTAGTAAAGGCTCTGAGAAAGCATTTCAGTCAATGTGTAGTTTTATGTTGGATTACTCATTGAAAAGCAAAATTATGGGTATGGACAGCTTAATGGTCACAATAGGAAGGAAGTATTA
Source organism: Bacteroidia bacterium (assembly GCA_009930305.1). Lineage (GTDB taxonomy): Bacteria > Bacteroidota > Bacteroidia > Bacteroidales > Paludibacteraceae > Enterocola. Next base: position 22,834 of record RZYM01000011.1, on the reverse strand, counting down.
TTTGTCGGGCGATGCAAAATGGGCTGATTCTACTTTACTATCAAATCTTGCAAAAGAAATAAAAAAGATAGACAAATCATTGGTTGGCATGAAGGCAAAGAACATAGCATTGTGCGATACATTGGGGCAATATCATCCTATATATGATATGGGTGGATCTCAACTTACAATTTTATTTTTTTACGAACCATCATGTGGCCATTGCAAAAAGACAAGTCCCTTGATTAGAGATTTTTACGATAAATATAAGAACGATCCTCGTATTAAAGTGATTGCCGTATATATGCTAACAGATCAAGAAGAATGGATGAAGTTTGTGAAAGAAATTAAAATGGAAAACATGACAAATGTTTGGGATCCATATAGAACATCTTATTATTGGCAATGGTACGACACCTCTTCAACTCCTATGATTTATGTTTTAGATAAAGATTATAAGATTTTTGCAAAAAAAATTGATGTAGAGACTTTAGAGATGATTGCTAAATACGAGCTCAAATAAATATTTATATAATACTAAATAACAAAAGATGGCACTTATTAAATCTGTTAGGGGATTTGAACCCAAAATAGGCGAGGATTGTTTTTTAGCCGAAAACGCAACAATAGTAGGTGATGTAAAAATGGGCGAAGGATGCAGCATTTGGTTTAATGTTGTGTTGCGAGGTGATGTAAACAGTATTCGTATAGGAAATCATGTTAATATACAAGATGGTTCAGTATTACATACTTTGTATCAAAAATCAACAATAGAAATAGGTGATTATGTTTCGATAGGACATAATGTTACTATTCATGGTGCGAAAGTTAAAGACTACGCATTAATCGGAATGGGTGCAACAGTTTTAGATCATGCAATTGTTGGTGAAGGTGCTATTGTAGCGGCCGGAGCATTAGTTCTATCCAATACCATTATTGAACCTAATACCATTTGGGCGGGAGTTCCTGCTAAATTTGTAAAAAAAGTTGATCCTGAACAGTCAAAAGAAATCAATCAAAAGATTGCACATAACTATGCTATGTATGCAAGTTGGTATAAATAAAATCATTAACTTTGCGGTTCATTAAAAATACAAAATATGTCTGATACAGGGAAACAATTTGATGCTGCCGTTGCGCAATGTAAGGCTGTTTACGTAAAAAAGATGGATGATTATGGTCCTGCTTGGCGCATTTTGCGCCCGGAATCAGTAACTGATCAAATATTCATAAAAGCAAATCGCATTAGAAGTTTAGAAACAAAAGGGGAGTCTCGCGTAAACGAAGGTGTTCTTCCTGAGTTTATAGGGGTTGTGAATTATGCAATAATGGGACTAATTCAGTTAGAATTAGGAACTGCAGAAAAAGTAGATATGTCTTGTGAGCAAGCTATAACTCAATACGATAAGTATGCAGCAGCAGCTAAGAAGTTGATGATGGATAAAAATCATGATTATGATGAAGCATGGCGATCAATGCGTATTACCTCTTACACTGATTTAATCTTGATGAAACTTAATCGTACAAAGCAGATTGAAGATCATTGCGGAAAAACAGAAATATCGGAAGGTATAGATGCAAATTATTTCGATATGATCAATTATGCAGTGTTTGCGTTAATCAAATTGTCGGAGGATAAAGACTGATGAGACAGGCAAAACGATGGATATTACTTATTTGTAGGTTTATTTTTGGCTTAACATTTCTGTTTTCAGGTTTTGTAAAAGCTGTAGACCCTCTTGGTACAACTTATAAAATCTCGGATTATCTTGATGCATTTAGCATGGGATTCTTTTCAGATCTTTCGTTATTAGCAGCCTTTTTGCTTATAATACTTGAATTTACCATTGGTTTTAATCTGGTATTTGGAATTCAAGTTAAAAAAACAGCTTGGATAGCAGCTGCTTTTATGTTGGTAATGACCCCATTGACTTTATATTTGGCAATAGCAGATCCTGTTTCTGATTGTGGCTGTTTCGGAGATGCTTTAGTAATTTCAAATTGGGAAACTTTTTATAAAAATTTGGTGTTGGATGCACTTTTGGTTCTGATTTTTGTATTTGCATCCGAAGATAGACATATACTAAGTAATTGGGCATCATATATAATTATGTTGATTCCTGTACTGTCTTGTTTAGGGTTAGAACTATATTGCTATAATCATTTACCTATTATAGATTTCCGTCCATACAAAGTTGGTAATAACTTGCCTTCTTTGATGGTTATTCCTGATGATGCTCCTTCTGATGAATATTCTATATCGTTCATATATGAAAAGGACGGAGTTAAAAAGGAGTTTAATTTGGAAAATTATCCAGTAGAAGATTCTACATGGACTTTCGTTTTACAAAATTCAGTTCTAATAAAACGTGGATATGTACCACCTATTCATGATTTTTCAGTACAACTTGAAGATGGTGATATAACTGATTTGATTTTAGAAAACCAAGGATACACATTTTTATTGGTTAGCTCGAAGTTAGAAAAAGCAGATGTATCAAGACAAAAAGATATTAATGCATTATACGATTATGCTAATAGTAATGGTATTGCATTTTATTGTTTGACGTCTTCATTTCATGAAGATGTTGAAGCGTTTAAAACTGCAAATAACGTAAAGTATCCTATTGGCGCAACTGACGAGATTACATTAAAAACCATAATAAGATCAAATCCCGGATTGGTTTTGTTAAAGGCCGGGAATGTAGTTGCAAAATGGCATTACAATGATTTGCCAACAAAAAAAGAATTGAAACGTATTATTAAAAAATAGTAAGAACATGAGAAAAAACATTGTAGCAGGTAATTGGAAAATGAACAAAAACCTGCAAGAAGGTGTAGCCTTAGCTACCGAATTGAAAAACGTATTAGCTGGCCAAACACCTAAATGCGAAGTTATTATTGGAACTCCATTTATTCATTTAGCTACTGTTGCAGAATTGCTTAAAGGAAGCGTAATCAAAGTATCTGCTGAAAACTGCGCAGATAAAGAATCCGGTGCATATACAGGTGAAGTTTCTGCAGCTATGGTTAAATCTACAGGTGCTGAATATTGTATCTTAGGACACTCAGAACGCAGAGCTTATTATCATGAGGATTTCGCAATTTTAAAAGAAAAAGTTCAATTAGCATTGGCAAATGAACTAAAACCTATCTTCTGTATTGGTGAGATTAAAGAAGAACGTGAAGCAGGAAAACAAAATGATGTTGTAAAAGCTCAATTGGAAGGATCTGTATTTAATTTAAGTGCAGCAGACTTTTCGAAAATAGTGTTGGCTTATGAGCCGGTTTGGGCAATTGGTACAGGTTTGACTGCTACATCAGATCAAGCAGAAGAAATTCATGCATATATCCGTGGATTGGTTGCTGCAAAATATGGTAAAGAAATTGCAGAAAATACAACTATTCTTTATGGTGGCAGTTGCAATGCAAAAAATGCAGCTGAATTATTCGCAAAACCTGACGTTGATGGCGGATTAATCGGTGGTGCATCTTTAAAAGCTCCTGATTTTAAAGCAATCATTGACGCTTTCAATTGATATGACAAATTCCCTTATTTTTGCAACGGGAAACAGACATAAATTAGATGAGGTGCAAAGCTTTCTTGGTGACAGCTTTGCACTTTCTTGTCTAAAAGATGTAGGAATTACAGAAGATATTCCCGAAACTGCTGATACTTTAGAAGGAAATGCACTGCAAAAGGCACTTTATGTATATCAGAAGTGTGGCTGTGCATGTTTCTCAGATGATACCGGCTTAGAAATAGAAGCTCTTAATGGTGAACCGGGTGTTCATTCTGCACGTTATGCAGGGATCCAGAAGAATGACCAAGACAATGTAAAAAAAGTTTTGGATTTGTTGCAAGGTAAAGAAAATCGCAGAGCTCGTTTTAGAACAGTTATAGCTTATATTGATAAAAGTGGGGAGAGTAGATTCTTTGAGGGCGAAGTGCGTGGAACTATTATTGAATCGTGCCATGGAACAGAAGGCTTTGGATATGATCCGGTCTTTATGCCTGATGGATACGATTGTACTTTTGCGGAATTGTCTTTGCATGAAAAAAATAAAATCAGCCATAGAGCACGTGCATTGCAAAAATTTTTATTATTTTTGAAACCATCATGAAACGATTTATTTCTTTACTAATATTGTCGATAGCTGCCAGTACAGTAGCTAGTGCGCAAATTGCTGTAGGATCGTGGAGAACTCATTTCTCATACAATTCAACAATGCAGGTTGTGCAAACTCCGAATAAAGTTTTTGCTGTTGCAGATAAACGATTGTTTTCTGTATCTAAAATGGACGAAACTATTGATACATATACCAAGATTGATGGATTTAGTGGAAATGGAGTTGAAAGAATCGCATATAACAAAGAAAAATCATTGTTGGTTATAGTTTATACAACTTCTGATATTGATATCTTGGATGCAGACGGAAATATATATAATATTCCGGATTTGTATAAAAAGAGTTTAGCTGTAGATAAAACAGTATATCAAATATACTTTAAAGGTAATTATGCTTATTTATCGTGTGGATTTGGTGTTGTAGTATTAAATATCAAGACGATGGAAATATCGGATACGTACATAATAGGCGATGATGCTGCAATGAAGCCCGTGTATGGTTTTACATCAGACGACACTTATTTTTATGCCTTGATGGATGATAAAATTAAAAAGGCTAAGGTCAGTGGTGTTAACCTATTGGATTATAATAACTGGGAAGATGGACAAATATTATTGCCTGATGCATCTACGACTTACAGAAACCTATATTATTATAGTAATTGCATAGTTGTAAGTAAAACAAACGCATCTGCATATAAATATGATGGTGAATCGTGGCAAGTGTTTTATGAGAACCCTGAACAAAAAAGAATTAATATATCAATTTCTGATGATTATTTGTTTGTATGTAACGAAACATCACTTCATAGATATTCAAATTCGTGGATGATGGAGAGCATTGAGAATATTAATGCTGAAGATGTAGTTAGTGATGGCAGTGTTTATTGGATTGCCGGTAGTTATCGCGGGATTATTCGTATGGAGCTAAATAAAGATTATAGTTTTTATAAACCTGTCGGACCATATATAAGTTCTGCACAAAGTATGACATATAGTCAAGGGCGTATGTTATTTGCTCCGGGATATTCATGGATGGATAGAGGTAATGTAGAAGGAGCTGTCCTTATTTTCGAAAATAATGTTTGGACATCATATACAGGAAGTTCAACAGATGCTGTTTCTATATCTCCGAACGGCATTTTTAAAGATGTTGTTTCTGTTGCAGTCGACCCAGATAATGATAAGCATATTTTTGCTACAACATATGGCGAGGGTGTGTATGAGTTTATGGATGGAAAAGCTGTTAAACTCTTTAATAACGAGAACAGTGTGCTAGAAGATATTGGAGGTTTCGGTGTTCACTATGTTCGTGTTGATGGATTGAAATATGATTCAAAAAAGAATCTGTGGCTTGTCAATTCGGGTGCAGAGTATGCTTTAAAATATATGACTACCGATGGTATATGGCATTCTGCACCTAAGTATTCGTCAATATCAGGGCAGAGTACATTACAACAGATTGTTATTAATTCAAAAAAACAGAAATGGGTACGGTCTTCCCGTTCGGCAAGTGGTGTTTTTGTATTAGATGATGGAGGCACGATTGATGATGTTTCTGACGACAAATCAATATTTTTTACCTCGTTTACAGATAAAGACGGAAATATTTTAAAGCCTCAGTACATTTATTCGATGGAAGAGGATAGGAGTGGAACAATGTGGATAGGAACAAGTAATGGACCGATATTAATGAATAGCGTTAATAAGGTTTTTGATTCAAATTACACATGTTCTCGTATAAAGATTCCAAGAAATGATGGCACAAATTTGGCTGATTATCTATTGGATGGTGTTAATATAAAAGCCATTGCTGTAGATGGAGCGGATAGAAAATGGTTGGGAACAGATAATTCCGGCTTGTACTTAATATCATCTGATGGTATGAAAACGATACATCATTTTACTACAGAAAATAGCCCATTGTCCAGTAACAGTATTAATTCAATTAAAGTTAATGAACAGACAGGAGAAGTGTTTATTTCTACAGGCGATGGACTTCTATCATATAGATCTGATGCTACAGAACCTGTTGATATTGCTGAGACATCTAAAGTTCATGTATTCCCCAATCCTGTGCGACCGAATTATGCAGGCGTGATTACAATTACAGGTTTAGAAGAGAATTCTTTAGTAAAAATAACTGATGCATCAGGAAACCTTGTATATGAGGGAACTTCGACAGGAGGATCACTATCATGGACAGGTAAAAATCATAGTGATGCTTATGTTTCAGGTGGAGTGTATTTTGTTCACTGCTTTAATTCGAGTCAGGATGAGAATAGAAGCGTTGCAGCTAAAATATTAATTGTTAGATGAGTAAGTTAACGCGCATTTATCTTCCACTGGTTATATATATATGGATTAATGCTTTATTCCTTGTAAAATATTTATCTCGACTTACTATTTGGTATGGTTGGTCTGTGATTGCTTATGTTATAGCAATATTTGCAGTTTTCGCATTCAGTGTTTATTATTTCCCCAAAAAATCAGAAAAGTTTTTTAAGCTTTGTGTTTGCGTTTCTGTCGTTCTATTTGTGGCGGCATCTTTGTTTTTATCTTTTAAGATTGATCCATACGAACTTAATGTAGATAGATGGTCTGCGATACACAATTTTTTATTCAACATGTTGAATGGGATTTATCCATATTCAGCTCAAACGCATTTAGGCGGATATGGTTCTCCATTTCCTTTTTGGCAAATCTTTCATTTACCATTTTATGCTTTGGGTAACGTAGGTTATTCGTCTGTCTTTGTAATATTACTTTTCGTTTTATCATTATGTAAAACGAGGTCTTTTTTAGTTGGTTTTAAGGCTATGTTGCTATTATGCATGTCTCCTGCAATATGGTATGAGATTATAGTGCGGAGTGATTTTATGGCTAATTTCCTCTTGTGTGCAACTGTTATTAATTACATGCATTCCATCAAGTTTGACGCAAAACGTCATATAATGTTATCTGCTTTAATAATAGGGCTGTTCTTATCAACGCGTTGGGCTACAGCAATTCCTTTTGCTGTATATCTATTCCCATCTTTTTACAAATGGAAATTCAAACAACAATTTAGTTTAATCTTATTATCGTGTTTGGTTTTTGCACTTACATTTATACCTTTCATTTTGTGGGATTATGATGAGTTGCTGTTTTTTGACTACAATCCGTTTATATTGCAGACTCGTCAGGGTAGTATATGGGATTTATTATTAGTCGTACCAATTGGTATATGGACTTCTTTGCGTTATAGATCAAATAATGCTTCTTACGCGTTTCAGATTGCCTTTGTGCTATTTATGTCGGTAGCAGTCGCTTTTGTTCATACTTCATTTAAACATGGAATGGAATATGGACTTTTTGATCAAATTTATGATATATGCTATTTTAATATGGCATTAGTATTTTTAATACTTGGTATATCTATAAAAAATCAAGCCGACACTTCAAATGAAATATCGGCTTAATAAAACTATAATAAATAAATTATTTATCCATCGTTAATATCTCAATACCATTAGCAGGTAGCTTAATGTTTAAGGTATTATCTTTAATATCAATTTCATTACCAAATGTTGACTTAAAATCTATTCCATCCATCATTGTTGGTAATGCTACATTAATTTCTTTGGCTTGTGTATTCCTATTAAATGCAACAATTACTATTTCTCCAAAATAATTACGTGCATAAACCCAAATATCGCGTTCAATTTTCAACTCAATAAAGTCTCCATAAATAAGTGCTAAATTGTTTTTACGCAATTGTCCTAAGCATGAAACTGTTTCAAGAACTCGCTGCTCATGTTTATTTAGTTGTTCATTAAAACGCATCATACGTCTGCAGTCCGGATCATTTGCACCAGGATCTCCAATTTCATCTCCATAATATACAACAGGTATACCTGGAATCGTCATATTAAATGCATTGAGCTGAATTAATTTGTCGTAGGCAGTAGTATCACTGACAGTTATGTTACGTAACCATCCTGCAGCTTTCGAATCTTCACCATATTTCACATCTCCTGAAGCGTATGAAATAAATCTTGCTCTGTCATGATTACCAGTAATGTATCCCATCAAACTATGACTTCCATAAACCTTCATACTCATATTAAGAGTGTTGCTGATACGATGGAAATCTTCTGAATTTAAAGAGAAAACAGAGGATGCATCATCTGATACATTGAAATCAAATTGACCATCAAGCATACCGGAATTAACATAACTTCTAATTAATTGAGGGCTTCCGTATGATTCACCGATCTGGTAAATTGTTTTATTCTCGGGTATTTCAACTTCAGTTTTCAATTTATACGTAAGTTTTCTCCAAAACTCCTCTTGTACATGTTTGCATGCATCATGACGGAAACCATCTAAGTCAAATTTCTTAACCCAATATAGTGCTGAGTCTGTCATAGCCTCAACAATTTCTGGACGTGAGTAATCTAATGTGGGTAAAAATTCATCGAACCATGTTGTAAGTCTTTGGTCATTCCATCTTTGAAGGTTCTTTGTTCCATCAGGAAGTATTAGAGGCGTACAAATTGTAGGATCATTTTTAAACATACTATGATTTTCATGGACGTGGTTAGCTACATAGTCTAAAATAACATTTATTCCGTTACTATGTGCTGCTTCCATCAATGCTTGCATCTCTTCATCTGTACCAAATCTGAAATCAATTTTTGAAGATGAAATAGGCCAATATCCGTGGTATCCGGCAAACTTCGTTTTAACAGGATATTCCATTTGTGAATATGGTTCTAAAGGATTTTGAACAATAGGTGATATCCAAAGCGTGGTAAAACCGAGCTTGTTAAAATATCCGTCTTTTATTTTCTGTGTAATTCCTACTAAGTCACCTCCAAAATAATCAACTTTAGGATTTACATCCGGTCTGTTCATTGGATGATTGTTCTCCGGTTTTCCGTCTTTAAATCTATCAACCATCAAAGAATATAGAATTTGTCCATGTTTGTCGAAACGGGTCATTTCTTTTACATCGTCTAATACTTTCCCATTTTCAAGTGGTACTAAAATATCATTTGAAATGCCATATCTATTTGCAGCAATAACTCTTATGTATGACCTTTTTAGTTGCTCAGATTCTGTTGGCAGTGTTATCACGATGCTATTTTCTTTATTTTTAGTAAATCGTTGCGGTAATAAATAATTTTGCCAATACACATATACCTGTTCTGCTTTGTTAATTAAATCAAGTGTAATGGTACTATTATTAAAATCTTTACTAAGTAGTATGGGTGCCTTATCTTGATTACTTGGTATATGTAGTACTGAATTGAATTTTCCTGAGTTGTTGTCAACTTTCTCCGGATTCGTTTCGTCGTGATTCCATTCTCCATCTCTAACCAATTGATAAAGATAAGTTCCCGGACTTATGCGGAAAGCAACTTCATATATACTATCGCTGTTTAGAGTTAAATCAGGATGAAAATTAGGTACCCAGTCGTTCATTTGCCCGGCAAGTTGAACTCTACCATATTTTTTCCCATGAGGATTATATTTAAAAACATACTCTTTTTCGTCTGTGCGTTTAGCTAGTATGCTATATGGAACGCCATTAACCCAAAGAGCAATATTAGTTAGTTGAGGTGTTTTTTTGGAACTTAACTTAACACTCAACTTATCTTTAGATAATTGAGCATATACATATTTGTAGTCGCAAGTAACAGAGTCAATTGCTGTTGGATCGAGCACGTAATCTTTTGTCAAAAAACTATTTATACCTGAGTATATAGTTATTGTAGAGTTTAGACCAAAATCGACATTTGTATTTGCCGGCAAGTCTAAAGGTTTACGGCTTTGACAACTAATCAAAGAAATGCCAATGCAAAGGCATAAAATCAATTTCTTCATGTTTTTCATAGTGTTATAAATTACTGTTTTATAAACTTGTTTTTTATTTAGCTGTTAGTTTTCTTCTCGCTGATTATAAATACCGAACAAGCTCCAAGAATCAATGAAATGCCTGCAACTGCAAGCATACTTACTTGGGCTCCTCCTATCATTTTTAATATGCCGCCACCAAGAATTGCAGCTATGATTTGTGGTAAACAAATAGTTCCATTAAATAGACCTAAGTAAATTCCCATATTTTTGCCGGATACAGAGTTTGTAAAAATTGCAAAAGGCATTGCAAGCATTGCAGCCCATGCAAAACCGATTACAAAATATGATGCAAAAAGTGCGTATTGGTTGTGAATAAATAGAGTACTTATAAATCCAATTCCACCAAGTAACAAACTCAATGAGTATCCTAGTTTTCTCGATTTGAATAAGGGAAGTACCATGGCCCAGCAAACAGAACCGATTGCTTGTACTGCAAATAAAACCCCAACCCAATTACCTGCGGCTTGAAAGCCTTCGCTGGTAGTTTCTGTTGTACCCCATACGTTCTCGGCAATTGCTCCGTGAGTGTATGTCCACATATACATAAATGCTAACCACGAGAATAACTGAACAAGTCCAATTGTCCAAAATTGCTTTGGTGCATGTATTAATAAAGAGATTACGTTCTCAGACTTTTTGTTTTCAGATTCGGTGATACCATGGTATGTATTAAACTCTTCAGGAGTCATTTCTTTAACAGAAAAACTTGTGTATAAAACGCATAATATTAATATTGCAGCGCCTATATAAAACGAGTATATTACAGAGTCTGGTATTATACCTTCAGGAGCGGTATTGCTTATGCCAATCCATGTAAATATGAATGGGAATAAATATCCTATCAAACTACCTGCATTACATAAAAAACTCTGAATAGAGTAGGCTAATCCTTTTTGCTTCTCGTTTACCATATCTCCAACCATCATTTTAAATGGTTGCATTGCCATATTAATTGATGTATCAAGAAGCATAAGCATAATTAAGCCAAATGTCATTGCATCAATATATTTTTGGTAACTGCCGGCATTTGGAAGAAGGCACATTACTAAAATAGCAACAAATGAACCTATAAGTAAGTATGGTTTACGTCTACCAATGCTTTTAATCCATGTTTTGTCGCTAGCCCAACCAACAATAGGTTGAACTATAATACCCATTAATGGAGGTAATATCCAAAAATAGCTTAAGTTATGTGGGTCAGCTCCAAGTGTGGAGAAAATTCTGCTTATGTTGGCACTTTGTAAAGCATAAGCAATTTGCACTCCGAAAAAGCCGAAACTAATATTAAATAGTTTCGCAAAAGACAAATCCGGTTTGTTCATATTGTTTAATAGTTAAGTTAGATTTTATGATGTTTTATGTTTTACTTGTTTAGTTCAATAACCCATGCAGTTTTTGCTGGTATTGTCATGTCATGTGTTACGTCAATTTGTTTTTGTGTGGTAATTTCTGTCCCTTTTGTGTAGTCAGCAAAAACTTCTTTATAGCGTTCAGGAGAAATACTTTTAGTTTGCTGATTGTTATTAAATATCATTACTATAGTTTTGCTTTCATCGTATCTTGAAAACAAATAGATACCATCATAAGGAATAAATTGTTTCATTTTTCCTGTCTGTAGGGCAGTATTTTGTTTCCTATAATTAAGTAACTTTCGCATGTAGTTGAAAACTTCGTTCTCTTTAGGAGTGCGTCCTTCTTGCGTAAATGCATTGCGTGAATCTTTTTTCCATCCACCAGGGAAATCGAAGCGGTATCCTTCGTAATTTCCGGGAATCCCCTCTAACATAATTTCATCTCCGGCATATATTTGTGGAAATCCGCGTGTTGTTAGCAACATTGCAACTCCCATTTTATATTTGTTCAAGTCATAATCAACAGCTCCACTATAGCGGTCAATATCGTGATTGTCAAGGAAATTCATTAGGTTGTTAATATTTGCGTATGCAAAGTCTTGTGCATAATGTGAGTAAAAACGAGCCATTCCGGTATCCCAGCCATCATTTTCATTAAATGCATTGTGTATTACATCTTTTAGCACAAAATCCATAACAGAAGGAAGATTTGAATCAAATCTATCTTTATTGTTGTTTCCCGATTGGTAATAAGAAATTTCAAGTGGTGATTTAACCCAACATTCTCCTACTATGTTAATCGCAGGATATTCATCTCTAAAAGTTTTCATGAATGCAGATGCAATATTGATGTTGTTATAAGGATAGGTATCAACTCTTATTCCATCAACATTTCCATATTCAATCCACCAAATATATACTTGACTTAAATATTTGAACAATAATGGATTCTCTAAATTTAAATCAGGCATATTGTGCGAAAACCAGCCTTTCTCCAAAATTTGTCTATCAATTTCTGCTCCATGTGGATCTGTCCATGCTGTCATACGATAATTTGATGAAGTGTATTTCGGCCATTTGTGAATCCAATCTGATGATGGTAAATTTTGCATCCACCAATGAGATCCTCCGCAATGATTAGGAACTACGTCAATAATTAATTTCATACCATGAGCATGGCATGAGTCGGATAAACTTTTATAGTCTGCATTAGTTCCAAGTCGAGGATCTACTTTGTAGTAATCGCTTGTTGCGTAATGGTGATATGAATATTGGGAATCGTTATTGTCAAAGAAAGGAGTCATCCATAGTGCAGTGCATCCTAAATCAGAGATATAAGTGATTTTTGATATTAAACCGGCAATATCACCTCCGTGCCTGGCACCCTTGTCTGTTCTATCAACGGATTGTATATAATCTTTTTGTTGGTCGTTTTTATCGTTGCCATTTGCAAATCTGTCAGGCATTACAAGGTAAACAGCATCTTCAACTCCAAAACTTTTGCGATCTGCAGATCCTTTTATACGTTCTTTGAGTTCAAAGGAGCATTTTGCAATTTTCTTGCCGTTATTTTTGAATACAATAGGGAATGTTCCTGCTTTTGCATCTTTGCTTATAGTCAAATATACAAATAGATAGTCAGGATTATCTGTTTTGATTTTCTCGTTTATTGTAATTCCGGGGTAGTCAATTTGAACATCTGCACTTGATATACTTGGACCGTAGCATAATAGTTGTAATTGTGGGTTAGACATTCCTACCCACCATGATGCAGGTTCAAGTTTTGTAAGGTTGCATTTATTTGTTGAAAAAACTGATGAGGCTACACAAATAGACAATACTAACGTAAAAAGAAATTTTTTCATAATAGTTTATAAGGTTTTGTTTTTATCTCTGAAATAGGCGAAAATAAATTTTCGCCTATTCTATAATCTTCGTATTTGCTGAGGTTTATCTAGTCGTTCCTCGTTTAATCAAGTTTGTGCGAATTACGCGATGTATTACTTGTGTAGGATCGTTGTCTTCTTGAATACGACTTAGTAGCATCTTGCATGATTCAACGCCCATTTCATATCCATTTTGTTGAACTGTTGTAAGTTCCGGGTCCGATGTTCTTGCAATTACACCATCTCCAAATCCGCATATTGAAATATCCTCAGGTACAGAAAGTCCTGCACGTTTTGTGGCATAAAGTATTCCGGATGCAGTATCGTCGTTGATTGCAAAGAATGCATCAGGTCTGTTAGCCTCCTTAAGTATAGCGGGAGTTAGTTCTATAGCAGAGTCGCGCGAATCGCATTCAAAAATAAGGCCATTATCGATACCGATGCTATTAGCTCTTAAAGCATCAATATATCCATTCTTTCTGTTTTTTGAAATTTCCAAGTTTGCTGGAGCTCCATAAAATGCAATGCGTTTGCAACCTGTTTTGATAAGATGTTCTACGGCATTATATGCACCGGTATAGTCGTCTGCTATTACGCGGTCTGTTTTCAAACCTGTGCATATTCTATCAAAGAACACAAGAGGTGTACCGTCATCAATTAGTTCTTGAAAGTGGTCATATTTTTCTGTCTCTTTTGATATTGAGGCTAATACACCCGATACGCGAGCTGATATTAGAGTTTCAACGTTTTTTACTTCTTTCTCGTATTTCTCTGAAGTTTGACAAACTATTACGTTGTAGCCTTTTTCGTTAGCCACATCTTCAATACCGGCAAAAACTGATGAAAAGAAGTGATGAACCATTTCCGGTACAAGAACACCAATTACATTTGTGTGTTTCATTTTTAAACTTAAAGCAATTGCATTAGGTTTGTAATGATATTTTTTAGCGTATTCGTTAACGGCTTCTTTGGTTGCCTTGCTAATGTCCGGATGATCTTGTAAAGCGCGAGACACTGTTGATGCAGAAATATTCAATTCTCTTGCAATGTCTTTGATTGTGATTTGGCTTTTCATGCGTAATTTGATTATTGTGATTTTGTAATAGATTTAATAGAAAATAGCGTTTCCCTTTTGTATCTATAAATTATTTTAAATTGATTAAGGTACAAAGCTATATATATTTTTGTGAAAAAGCAAAGTGTTATAAACAAATGTGATAGTTCAAAAGAAAAAATCATTTATGTAGGTGAATATTTGTTGAGTTGGTGATGTGTTTTATTTGTTAAAAACATGATATCTCGAATTTGTTAATATTAAATTGCTCTTTTATTTCTAAATCTCCGTTATGTTTGCAGAATCTATTGTACTCGTTTGCATTAAAAAATCTATTATAATGCGCTGTAATTGATATTTTCAGAATTTTTGCAATTACATCAATACTACATCAGTTGTTTTTTAACATTTTGACTCGTAAATATGAGATTTTGCAAAAAAAACATCATAAAATTTGTTGTAATATAAAAAATAGTGTACGTTTGTCAATTGTAAAAGTGCCATTTGGCGCGCAAACGAATGCAAATATGTTGTAAAACATGTTGTATTTTTGAGAAACAGAAATTTAACAAAACCTATTTATTAACTCTTAAAAAATTCAATGCATGATTACTTCTAACTTAAAAAAATCACGAAAAGCTATTCTTACAGCAGCTTTGTTGGTGTTAGGGCTATGTGCCTATGCGCAACAACTTGCAGTTAAGGGTAGTGTGTTAGATGAGGCTGGAGAGCCAATTATCGGCGCATTTATTACTTTGCAAGGTAGTGAAAGCGTAGGAACCATCACAGACTATGATGGTAACTTTGAAATATCTGTAGATGCAAAGTCGAAACTCATTGTATCTTACACAGGTTACGAATCTCAAACAGTAGCTGTGGCAGGCAAAAGCAAAATAGATGTTGTTTTACGTGAGATGACAACTCGTTTGGATGAGGTTGTGGCTGTTGGTTACGGTTCACAGAAAGCCAAAGAGATCACTTCTTCTGTAGCAAGCGTAAAAGCAGAGAATTTTAATCCCGGTGTTAAAGAAAGTCCGATGGGACTTTTACAAGGTAAAGTCGCTGGTCTTACAATAACTCGTACAGGTGGTGGTGACCCTACAAACACGGGATTTAATGTTCAAATTCGTGGTACATCAACTTTGGATAAAGGTTCGGGTACAACTCCACTGTATATAGTTGATGGTATTCCTGTTACAAGCATTGATAATATAGCTCCGGAAGAAATCGCATCAATGGATGTTTTGAAAGACGGATCTTCTGCCGCAATTTATGGTACACGTGGTACTAACGGTGTAATCATGATAACGACCAAAAGAGGTACAGGTTCAGGCAATGTGGCTGAATGTGGTACAACTAGCGTAGAATATTCGGGTTATGCTTCTTTTGCAATGGATGCCAGCAAACAGCAAATGGCAACCGCTGATCAATTTTTAGAAATGCAATCCATGACTAATGGTAAATGTAAAGCCTCAGATAAAGGATATAAAACAGATTGGGTTAGTACACAAATGCGCGATTTTGCATTAACGCACAATCATAATCTTGCTATATCGGGAGCTACCAAAAATTTTAGCTATCGTGGTTCTGTGAATTTCAAAAATGCTGAAGGTATAGCGAATACTTCAAATCGTCAAGAAATAATGGCTAAATTGGCTGCAAATCAAAAAGCATTGCAAGGTTGGTTGGATTTGCAATATGACTTTTCTTATATGCACTATAAGAATGATTATTTCTGTGGTAGTTTTGATAATGGCGCTATTCTGAATCCGACAATGCCAATATACAATGAAGATGGTTCATATTATATTCCAACCGGAACCGTTACTTCGAATCCAATAGCTGATAACAATCTTAAAGAATCTTATCAAGATGGAAATTATTTTAGAGGTTCTGTCAAGGCCACTGTAAACATTAAGCCGGTTCCTGGTTTGAAAATTAACGGATTTGGTGCATTTGAAGAAGGCGATAATTATGATTATTGGTCAAACAGTAAAAAATATTATCAAGCATCTGATGCCAATTTGGCGGGACGTAAAACCAGTAGAAGTATGAATCAATTATATGAAGGAACAATTGATTATGTTAATGAATGGAATGGTCATGCTTTAGCTGCTGTTTTGGGTACGTCTTATCAAAATTTCTGGTATGATGGTTCTGAAATCGCAAACGGCGGTTTTGCTGTTGACGGAATAAAATATTATAAGATTGGCGATGGTGATGTAGAAAAAACTAACATGACAATGAGTTCTTATCGCAACTCAAATACTTTGGTTTCTTTCTTTGCTCGCGCGAACTATAATTACAAAGAAAAATATTTGGCGTCTGCTTCTGTACGTCGTGAAGGTTCTTCGCGTATGGGCGCAAATTTTAAATGGGGTTGGTTCCCAGCTGCGAGCGCCGGTTGGCGTATCAGTGGTGAGGATTTTTTGAAAGACGTTAAGGAAGTTAATGACTTGAAACTACGTTTCGGATTTGGTATTACTGGTAATAACTTGAAAGATGATCTGAAATCTGTTGAGTTGTTAACTCAAGGTGGTACTTTTAATAATCATGGAACCGAAGCATATTCATATACAGTAAACCAAAATGCAAATTCTAATTTGGCTTGGGAACGCAAGTTTGAGTATAATCTTGGTATTGACTATGCATTCTTAGATAATCGCTTATATGGATCTATAGATTTATATTTCCGTGATACGAAAGATTTGTTGTGGGAATACAACGTACCAACTCCTCCTTATCAATACTCTACATTACTTGCAAATGCCGGTGAAATGATATCCAAAGGTATAGAGATTGCAGTAACAGGTGTTCCTGTAAAAACAAAAAATTGGAATTGGACAACATCAGCGACTATCGCATTAAATCGCAATACTATTGTTAAATTGTCTGATCCGGAATTGGGTTTCAATTATGAAACAACATGGGCTGGTCAAGTTAATGGTAATAAATTGAATGGTTCAAAAACACAATTGCTTACTGAAGGTCAGTCTGTAGGAACATTTTATGGTTATAAATGGACCGGTGAAATAAATCCAAATGGAAGTTTAGTTTATGAAGACCTCAATGAAGATGGTGTTATTGATGATTTAGACAAGCAAATTGTGGGTCATGCGCAACCAAAGTTTACATACGGTTGGAACAATACATTACGTTATAAGAATTGGGATTTATCATTGTTCTTTCGTGGTGTAGTTGGAAATGATGTACTTAACGTAACACGTTGGGCTTATGCTCCTTCAAAAGGTAGTAATGGTTTAAATGTTTTCTATGCTGAAGTTGAAGGAATTGCAAATGGAACACGCACATTCTTCCAGTCTGATTTCTCTGATTATTACTTGGAAGATGGTTCATATTTGAAGTTGGATAATATAACATTAGGATACAAAGTACCTTTGAAACCAAATAAATATTGTCAGTATTTGCGTTTCTATTTTACAGCTCAAAACGTATTTACTCTAACCAATTATTCAGGAATAGATCCTGAGGTCAATACAACAAGTGTTTGGGATCCAGGCATTGATTACGTAGGTTTTTATCCTACAGTCCGTTCGTTCTTGATTGGTGTGAATGTAACGTTCTAGATTTAGTATAAACAATAAAAGAATAATAATATGAAAAACAAATGGATAAAAATTTTGGCCGGCGTATTGTTGATCGGAGCGTTTCCATCATGTAACGATATGCTTGAGGAAGTTCCTTATGGTCAATTGACTACAGAACAATTTTTGCAGGATGATCCAAATAATTTTGATTTAATTGTAGGTCAGGTTTACGCAAATGTAAAATGGTTACATGACCATTGGACATATTGGGGCTTGAATACTCTTACTACAGATGAAGCAGTATGTCCTGTTCGTCAACCTTCCGGTCACTGGGCTGATGGTAACTTCTGGCGTGAACTTAACACTCATAATTGGACCTCAGAGGGTAAAGCCTTTAAGTATGTTTGGGAATATTGTAACTCAGGTGCCGTTCTGTGTAATAAGACATTGAGTCAATTAAACGAGTATAAAGATTTATTTGATCAAGAGACTTATGACAAGTATTATGCTGAATTGGTAGTTGTTCGCAGTTTTTATTATTATACATTATTTGATTGCTTTGGAAAGATTCCTTATTCGGAAAGCTATTCTTCGGACTTTGTTCCTCAAAGCTCACCTGCGGAAGTATGGGAAAAATTAGTTATTGCACTCGAAGAGAATGCTCCAAAGATGCCTTTGGCTACAGAACCATCAAAAGCTTATAACTATGCACGTGTCACTCAGGGTATGGCATATACTTTGCTTGCTCGCTTGTATTTAAATGCAGAATCTTATGATGTGCCGGCTGATAAGTTAGCTCAATACGATGTATATAATAAATGTGTTGATGCTTGCGACAAAGTAATCGATTCGGATGTATATCATATATCACCCGATTACTTCTCTAATTTCGCAATCCAAAATGGTAACAGCGAAGAAAATATCTTCGTTATTGATGAGGACGGATCTAAAAACAACGCAAGTAGCGGTACTGATTCTAATCCGATGAACAAATTACGTATCACATTGCTTACCTTGCATTATAATCATGAGCAAATATGGAAAATGCAAATTAAGCCTTGGAACGGTTTCTTGGGAACAACAGAATTCCTTTCTAAATACGATCTGGATGATGTACGTGGTATAGGAAGTCAAGATCTTGTAACCGGTGGTACGCGTGATGAAAATCGTCGCGGTTGGTTTGTAGGTCCTGTATTTAACAAGGATAATACAGCTATTGCTCTTGATGAGAATAATGATAGGGTAATTATTTCGCCAAATATTTATGGTTATGATGACACATATAAATATTCGTATTCATCTACCAAAGCTTTGACACAAACTGATGTTGATTTTTTAAATTCGGAAATCATTCCTAGTCCCGCATTGAATGTAGGAGACAAATTAACCGCAGAACAAGCGAAAACTTACAATGAGTTTTTGAACTTAAAATACGAAACCGAACGTTTGTATACGAAAGCACCGACAGTTGATAATGTGTCTTGGAATAGTGGCGCACGCTGTGTTAAATACGAAGTGGATAAAACCGGTACATACATGTATTGTGAGAATGACTTCGTCATCTTACGTTATGCTGATGTGCTTTATATGAAAGCTGAAGCTATACTTCGTGGTGCTGATGGTAATTTAGGAGAATTGTTAGCAACATCTGATTTCCAATTGATGCGTACGCGTGTAGGTTTGGATGCATATACTACAGGTACATTAACTTTAGATGAAATATACGATGAACGTGGTCGCGAATTTGTTCAAGAAATGGTTCGTAGACGTGATATGATTCGTTTTGGTACATTTACAACAGCAAATTGGGGCTTTGTATCAAACCATGGCGCATATTTAAAATGGTTCCCTATCTATTACGAGGTGCTAACAACAGAACCAAGATGGGAACAAAATACCGGATATAGCAATTAATATTGTGAAGACTATCTAAAAATTATGGTTTTTATAAATATTAATCATGTTTTATTTGGATAATAGAAAAAAAAGTAATTTATTTGTTATAAAATTTTAGAATTCGTTTAGTAGTAAATTAAATTCTAGAAAAAAATAAAAAATATTGCTTTATTTGCATAAAGTTTTAGGAACCTTTTTATTAACTATAAATCGTTTAAAAATGAAAACAAAAAAAATGTTATTTTGGGGCGTAGGTGCAGCTGTTGCAGCTCTTATGTCTTTTGTGTCTTGTTCTTCTACCGAGCCTGAGTTCAAGTTGAATACAACTCAAGCAGTGATTGAAGTTGGTGAGCAAATTACAATTACGGCACAAGGTGTTACAGAAGCAGGTGCTGTAGTTTGGGCTAAAGAAGGCACGGGTTTTGAAATTACTCCTAATGCCGGTCAAACAGAATTAACTGTTATTGGTGAAGCTGTAGGTGGTGGTACAATTACTGCTACATATAAAGGCAAAACATTGTCTTGTATGATTACAGTGGTTGCTCCTGAAATTGAACTACCTGAACTACCTGCTCCGGCTGCAGGTCATGCAACAGTAGCTATTCATATCCCTGCAGGTACATCTTGCTTCGGCATTGTATTTAAAGGAACAAATGATGGTTGGTCAACAGTTCCTGAAGTTAGTTTTGAGGCAATTGAAGGCTATGAAAATTGGTATTCTGTTGATTTGACTTTAGGCGAAGGAATGGATGATGCTGGTACTACTTACAAGTATTATGGTAAAGCTTGCTTGCTTCCTGAAGAAGGTGGTGTAGTTGACGGTAACTGGACAACACAATGGAAAGACGGACAAATTTCTTTATTGCAAGACAATGAAAATGCAGTTATTGGTTGCGGCGGTGAAAATAATAAATTAGGTATTATTTCTGAGTCGGTCGTTTACATAAATGTTGCACAGTGGCAATCAGTGCCTTGTGTACCTGACGAAGAGTACAACATTTCCTTTAAAGCTCCCACTTGTACACCAGAAGGTGCTCAAGTTTATATCATTGGTTCTTTCGTAGAATCAGCTTGGAATACAGCTATTCCTATGGTATTAAATGAAGAAGGGAATTGGACTGCAACCGTAACAGGTCAAGCTACATCAGAATACAAATTCCGTTTGACAGAATCAAGTTGGGATGATCAACTACAGGAATATGTAGTAAATGTTGAAACTGAGGTTGGTGAATGGAAGGATTGCGCTAACAAATCTTTGGGCGACAATACAGAAATCTTTTTTGATGCTTCAAATGCTGAACAATACAAATGGACTTCATGCGAAGCTCCTGTAGAATAATCTTATTAAGATTATAAAATATTTAAAAGTTCATCTCGCTTTTGCGGGGTGAACTTTTTTGTTGTATTTTGTCGCGTTATAAAATTAACTGTAAGTAACGAAATAATTTATTGTGCTGTACATCATTGTACTTGCTGCTTTATTTGAGTCCTGCGAGAATACTCAAAAGGCACTTTCAATAGAGATTTTTTTAATATGGAGAACTGCTCATTACAAACTGCGTGAAATTTTTGCGTATTTACGCAAAAATTTCACAATCCTAAACTGTCTTTGTTTAATAAGAAATCAAATAAGTTTAGAATGATAATTCCATCATCATTTTGGTAGGTGTTTTGCATTGTGTTGCCGGTAATTACAACTTTGCGGAAAGCATCGCCTATACGTAAGAGCGAAGCAAATTCTTGTTGTTGCTTCTGCTCTGTAGGAAGTGCGTATGCTGATTGTATGTAGCAGCGTTTATATCCGTAATTACATACAAAATCGACCTCAAGTAGTCGTCGTTGGCTAATGCCTGCAGAATTCTTTATGTTTTCTGTTACTTGTCCTACATCAACAGAATATCCGCGCCTGCGAAGTTCTGTGTATATAAGATTTTCCATTAAGTGCGTTTGTTCGCTTTGTCTAAAATTTAATCTGGCATTGCGTAAACCTAGGTCCTCAAAATAATATTTATAAGGAGTCGAGATGTATTTGCGACCTTTAATATCGTAGCGCATAGATTTTTCAATTAAAAATGCATCTTGCAAATAATCTATGTAATTTTTAATAGAACCAACAGAAATACGGCTGTTTTTGACAGTATGAAATGTATGTTGAATTTTAGTCGGGTTTGTGAGTCCCCCAATACCCGATGCAAGAACATTGACGAGTTCATCCAAATCATCATCGTCAAGTAATTTGTATCGCTCTTTTATGTCCTTTATATATGTGTGATTGAACAAACTTTGCAGATATTCTTTTTTCTGTTCTGCTGTAGCCATGCTAACAATTTGGGGTAAACCCCCGTAGGTCATATAATCAGCTAGCATTTTATATCTGTCTATATCTTGAGGAAAGGCAGAAATAAACTCAATGAAACTTAATGGGTATATGCGGACTTCGTCGCCTCGCCCACGAAATTCAGTTATCACATCTTTTGACAGAAACTTAGCATTGCTGCCAGTTACGTATACATCGGCGTTATCAACGTGTAAGAAACTATTAAGAACATCCTCAAATTCATCAACTAATTGCACTTCGTCTAACAGAATGTAATACATTTTGTCATCTTTTAATTTATTATCAATGTATTCAAGCAGTTTGTCCGGTGCTCTCAGATCTTTGTTTCGTCTATCTTCTAAGTTTATTTTTATAATATGATCTTCTATAACACCTTGGCCTTTAAGAAATTCGGCGAAAATGTTGAATAGTAAGTAAGATTTTCCACAGCGACGCATACCGGTAATAACTTTTATCATTTTGTTGTGTCGTCTGTTTATAAGCTTTTGCAGATAATCATCTCTTTTTATTCCCATTGTATATATTTTTTTGCGTATTTACGCAATTATTTATCGCAAATATACGGTTTTTATTTTAATTACTACAAGTTATGTGAAATTTTTGCGTAAATACGCAAAAATTTCACATGCTATTAAAACCTGTATAACTTTTAGTTCAAAATAGGCTGCGCCTCGGCAAATGAAAATAAATTTTCATTTACTCTCGGCTTGCACTATCACTAACATTTAGTTCAAAATAGGCTGCGCC
>RZYM01000010.1 GCA_009930305.1 Bacteroidia bacterium | reverse complement strand
TTAAATTATTATTAATAATAATAATAATAATAATAATAATTTATTAACTACTTAGTATACCTATGAAAAGTAGCCGGACAATAGAAAAATTTAGATCGGTATTTATAGCCGTTTGTATAGTTTCGCTTTTAGCATTTGCAATACTATATCTGTTTTCTCTATTGCTTCCTAAAATAGGTATTTTAAAATCGAACATAAATACAATTCCAGAAGCAGGTTGGTTGGATTTGATTTTAAAACTTAACCCATACTTGTTTTTTTTGTCTATATTTTCTATGATAATAATCTTTGTAATAGACATAAGCACAAGTATTTATAAATTCAGACTTAAGATTGACGAATTTTATTTGAATTACAGCTACTATGAAAGATGGATTAACTTATGTCGAAATGCAATATACGCTGTTTCAATTATATTCTTTATAATTCTAACTATTCATGTCATAATTTACATGAGTCTGACAAAAGCAGATTTTGATATGAATGTTTATTTGTCGGGGACGGCTTATGTAATTAACGTCAGTTTTTGGTTCTCATTAATAATTTTATCTATATCAACTATTACTATAATAAGTTTAAAGTTAACGGAAAAAATTAAATTATATAGATTGATTAAGCACAACGAGTCGGCGTATAATAAATATAGTTTTCTGCTTGATATCAATAAAGATCAGTACATTAATATATTGGAAATAATATGTGCAGCAGGCAAGGAACCTAAAACAAAAAAATCAAACTATGATGGAGCTAATAGAGATTCTGTAAGTAATTGTCTTATTGCGCTTAATAATCGCGGAAAAATGGAGGCAGTTTGCCGCGAAAATGTATTGGAAGTGGTGTTGTGGCTGGAAAATATAAATGGTTTGGATGCTCATTTTTCTGAAAATATTGATGATTTTCTTGAAAAATTTACGTACGTGTCTGATTTACGGCAAAGAAGAATCTCAGCAATTGAAATACAATTAGAAAAATTAGGAATAAACCAATAAAAACCTTTACCTTTACATCAATTATTCTATTGGTCTAATTCCAATACATTACTTAATATTTTTGCATCAACAAAAATTATAAAAAATGAAAAATAAATTTTTATTTAAAACAATTATTCTTCTAGTGTTAACTGTTTTATTGTCGTCTTGTATGGCTACAAGAACTAATGTAAATGGTTTTAATGAAGCTCAAGGTCAAACGTATAAGTATGACAAGGTTAAACAGTGTTATTTATTTTGGGGATTGATACCTTTAGGAAGAAGTAAAGCTCACACACCGGATAACAAAAGACCTTGCCAAATAAGGACGTATTATAGTTTTGGAGACGCAATTGTATCTTCAATTCTTGGTGGTCTGTTTGAAATGCAAACAATTAAAGTTATTGCAAAACGTACGCCTGGTGATCAAGATTATTTTGCTGTTGGTGACGAAGTTACGTATAAATCAGGAACTAAATATTTACGTGGTGTTATTATGTCGATAATTGATGGTGAAAGTTGTACGCTTAAAAACTATGAAGGCAAGGTCATTAAGATGAAATTTGAGAGAATGTCTAAATAATTATCAAACTTTAAATTATATTATTATGGAAAAGAAAGTCGTTATGTTTGTTAAGTCGTTTTTTACTATTATGTTTATTTTTTTAATTTCGTGTAGCACTCAAGGTCCTCAAGGACCGGAAGGACCAAAAGGTGAAGATGGTGTTGGTGCCAAAGTTTACGATGTAAGGTTTACGTGGGAATATGATTCTTTTGGAACATCTGATGATCTTCCTTATATTCAAGACAATGATATAGTACTTGTTTATTTAGTGGAATCTCTTGGTGTCGGGTATGATGAATATATTGCGTTACCATGCTATTCAAGTACTTATGAAGCTACGTTTTCGTACTTTAATATGAATTATGTTGGTATAAGAGCGACTGATGCTAACAATAAGTATAAAAAAATTACCAAGGCTAATAAATTTCGTGTTATAATTATACCATGTAAAGTTGCATCTGCTGCTTCAAAAACTATAGACTTTACTAACTACCAACAAGTTTCGTCAGAGTTTGGCTTAGATAATAAAGATTAAGTTTATTGTATTTTTTACCCGGGTATTAGTCTGTAATACTTGGGTAAAATTTTATATGTACTTGTCCTATAATTAATATTATGTTAAATAGGAAAATGTAATGTGAAGGGCACGCCATGGCATGCCCCTACGATTGCATCTCGAAACATTTATCGCATTGTGAATTTGAAGGGCGAATGCAATTCGCCTCTACACATTACACACTATTCATTCTTCATAACCAACTTATCGTCAATAAAATTAATTACAATCGGCTTCTCTTTATTTATTGTACCTGCAATAATTTGTGTTGATAACTCGTCTAAAACCAAACGTTGTAAAGCTCTTTTAATTGGCCTAGCACCGAATTGAGGATCATATCCTTCATTGCTAATATAATCAATAGCCTTACTTGTTAAGCTAAAGCTTATTCCATTGTCTTGTAACATTTTGGAGATGCCACCTACTTGTAATTCTACAATTTGATGTATTTCAGCCTCATTAAGCGGCGTAAACATAATTAAATCGTCAATACGATTCAGAAACTCAGGTTTAATGCTCTTTTTCAAAAGTTCAAATACTTGGTTTTTGGTAGCCTCAATAATCTTATTACGATTAGTGCTGTTAATCTTTTCAAAGTTATCACGAATTAATGACGAGCCTAAATTAGATGTCATTATTATTATCGTGTTTTTAAAATTGACAGTACGTCCTTTATTATCAGTTAATCTACCATCATCAAGTACCTGAAGTAATATATTGAATACATCAGGATGAGCTTTCTCTATTTCGTCAAACAATACCACAGAATAAGGTTTCCTACGAATCGCCTCGGTTAGTTGACCACCCTCGTCGTAACCTACATATCCCGGAGGTGAACCGATTAGCCTTGTTACCGAAAACTTCTCTTGATATTCACTCATATCAATTCTGGTCATCATATTTTCGTTATCAAACAGAAATTCAGCCAAAGCCTTAGCCAATTCTGTTTTACCAACACCTGTGGTACCCATAAAGATAAAGGAACCGATAGGGCGCTTCGGATCTTTTAAGCCCGCCCTACTCCGCCTTACAGCATTTGAAATGGCTGTAATGGCCTCGTCTTGGCCAATAACACGTTTATGTAGCTCTGCTTCAAGATTCAATAGTTTTTCTTGCTCACTTTGAATCATTTTCTTCACAGGTATTCCGGTCCATTTGCTTACTATTTCTGCAATATCCTCACTATCAACCTCTTCTTTTACCATTGGGTTGTTGTTTTGCATTTCTTGCAGTTTTTTCTGAAATTCGGAGATTTCAGTTTCTTTTTCCTTTAGTTTTCCATATCTTATTTCAGCAACCTTACCATAGTCTCCATTACGTTCTGCGTTTTCAGCCTCAAACTTAAGATTTTCAATATCAATCTTATTTTGCTGAATTTTATCGATCAGACTTTTCTCAGATTGCCATTTTGCTTTTTGTTTTTTTTCTTCTTCTTGCAAGTTTTCTATTTCACTTGTTAATTGAGCTACTTTTTCTTTGTCATTCTCACGTTTAATCGCCTCACGTTCAATCTCCAATTGCCTTATATTACGGTCAATTGTGTCCAATTCTTCAGGCACAGAGTCCATTTCAAGGCGTAAACGTGCTGCAGCTTCATCTATAAGATCAATAGCTTTATCAGGTAAAAATCTATCAGATATATATCTATTTGATAACTCTACAGCAGAAATAATTGCATCATCTTTAATTCGAACCTTGTGGTGGTTTTCATACCTCTCTTTTAAACCACGTAGAATTGAGATTGTACTTGCTTCATCCGGCTCGTTAACCATTACAACCTGGAATCTTCTTTCCAATGCTTTATCCTTTTCAAAATACTTTTGATATTCATCTAGTGTGGTTGCACCAATTGCACGCAATTCTCCCCTAGCTAATGCAGGTTTAAGAATATTTGCAGCGTCCATAGCGCCTTCACCACCACCGGCACCTACCAATGTATGTATCTCATCAATAAACAAAATTATTTCGCCATCTGCTTTAACAACCTCGTTTATAACAGCTTTTAAGCGTTCCTCAAACTCTCCTTTGTATTTTGCACCTGCTATCAAAGCACCCATATCCAATGAGTATATCTGCTTCGTTTTCAAGTTTTCAGGAACATCTCCACGTACTATTCTATGAGCCAAACCTTCTGCAATAGCAGTTTTACCCGTACCCGGTTCACCTATTAATATAGGGTTATTTTTAGTTCGTCTACTTAATATCTGCAATACACGCCTAATTTCTTCATCACGACCTATAACCGGATCCAACTTTCCTGTCCTTGCTTTCTCATTCAAATTAATTGCATACTTAGACAATGACTGATAGCTGTCTTCAGCTGATTTAGAGTTTGTTTTGGCATCTTTAGTCAATTCATCAATTGCTTTATTCAAATCAGAACCACTAACACCAAAATTCTTAAGTATGTTACCTGCAGTATTCTTCTCTTCGTACAATGCCAACAATATCATCTCCAATGGAACAAACTGATTTCCTTTCTTGTCAGATAAAGAAATAGCACGTTGAAACACCTTGTCTGTTTCGTTGCTTAAATATTGGTTACCACCTGATACTTTCGGATATGTTTGTATCTGGCGATCCAATTCTGCATTAAGATTTTGTATATTTACATTAAGTTTTGCAAATACATATTTTGCAATTTCTTCGCCTACCTGCATAAGCGCTTTTAACAAATGAGGAGTTTCAATTGCCTGATTTTGTGTGTTTTGAGCTATCTCCAATGATTTTTGGATAGCTTCTTGCGATTTAATGGTGAATCTTTCAAAGTTCATAATACATCCTTTCCGGAATCTTTAGTGATTCCGATTATGAATGTTCAAAAACTTTGCCACATATTAAACACTGACAAAATGTCATACAAAAAAAACGGAGATACCTTGCGATACCTCCGTTAAAGAATTATTGAATAATTTTATTTTAAATAGCGATCTCTTTCTTGATATATTCTTTCAATAATATCAACAACTTTCATGCCTTCAAGCAAATTAGTTGCAATAGCACCATTTGAGTTAAGTGTTTCAATAACATTATTAATTACAAATCCATGATTTTGGGCGGCCCCTTTATATCCACCGAAATCATTTTCATGACTTGGCTCCTTAAGTTCAGGCAACTCATAATCCTTAACATGGCAATGTACAATAGTATCCATATATTGACCTGCAACCTTCACTGTTCCTTTAGAACCTATTATTGTAACAGAGCTCTCTAAGTTTTTATCCCATACAGATGTTGAATAATTTAAAGAACCGATGCCTCCATTAACAAAGTCGAAGTCAACACAACCGGTATCCTCAAATTCAATCAAATCCCCATGAGAACAATTTGCAAATTTACCTCGGATATTGTTAATATCGCCAAACAACCAATAAAGCATATCTACATAATGTGAAAACTGTGTATATAAAGTACCACCATCTAATTTATTGGTACCATGCCAGCTTCCGCGTTGATAGTACTTCTCGTCTCTATTCCAGAATGCATCTACCTTTACGAAGTAAATATCTCCTAATTTACCAGAACTAACTAAGTCTTTTAACCAAGCCATTGGAGGAGAATATCTGTTCTGCATAACACAGAATACCGAACGAGACATCTCTAATGATTTAAAAACGATCTTTTCTGCATCTGATTTACACAAAGCGATTGGTTTTTCAAGAACTACGTGTTTTTTAGCCTCTAATGCTTTAATTGCATATTCAGCATGATATCCATTAATATTACATATATTAACGACATCAATGTTTATGTCAGAGGCTAACATTTCATCAAAATTACTAAAATATGGTTCCGTTATTTCAGGATCAATTTTATCCTTTGGTAAAACGTCACAAACTGCTACCAATTTAGCATTCGGGTTTCTTCTTATCATTTCGGCATGGCGTTTCCCGATATGGCCCAAACCTACTACTGCGAAATTAATCATATTCGTGTGTATTATTTAGCTGATACGTTTTACGTTACCATCTTTTAGATGATAACGTTGTCCTGTCTCAGAACAGTTTGCAAAGCCCTCTTCATCAAAATGTAACTTTTGTCCATTCTCACTCACCCATCCTAATTGACGAGCAGGATTTCCTACCATTAATGCAAAAGGTTTTACATTTTTAGTAACCACAGTTCCTGCGCCGATTAAAGCATACTCTCCTATCTCATGTCCGCACACAATAGTAGCATTTGCGCCAATACTGCATCCTTTATGTAATAGTGTTTCCATATATTCGTCTTTACGACTAACAGCAGCACGAGGATTTATTACATTGGTAAATACCATTGATGGTCCTAAAAATACATTATCTTCACAAATAACACCTGTATATACAGAAACATTATTTTGCACTTTACAATTTTCACCTAAAACTACATCAGGTGATATAACTACATTTTGACCGATATTACAGTGTTTACCTATTTTGCATCCTGACATTATATGTGAAAAATGCCATATTTTTGTTCCTTCTCCGATAACACAATTATCATCAACAAAGGCTGTTTCATGTTTAAAATAATCCATAAAATTTTTATTTAACAGCTTCTAATACAGCTGATGTAATGTAATTCATTTGTTCGTCGTCTAACTCAGTATGCATAGGTAATGATAGTACACATGCGCTCAATTTTTCTGCAATAGGAAAATCTCCTGCTTTGTAACGAGGATCTTGATATGCTTTTTGCAAATGCAATGGTACCGGATAATAAATCATAGCCGGAATACTTTTCTCTTTCAATTTTGCTTGCACAGCATTACGATCGATATCAACTAATTTTAATGTGTATTGATGAAATACATGTGTTGATGAAGCAAAATGTGCTGGTGTGATAATATGTTTATTACCTGCAAATGCTTTATCATAAATTGCAGCTGATTTCTGGCGTGCTGCTATATATTCGTTTAGGTGAGGTAACTTAGCATTAAGTACGGCTGCCTGTATGCTATCTAAACGCGAGTTTACTCCAATTAAATCATGATGATATTGGACTACCATACCATGGTTTGCAATAGCACGCATACGAGCTGCTAAATCATCGTCATTTGTAAATATTGCACCACCATCTCCGTAGCATCCTAAATTTTTAGAAGGGAAGAACGATGTACAACCGATATTACCCATACAACCGGCTTGTTTTTTACTGCCATCATTAAATGTATATTTTGCACCTATTGCTTGGCATGCATCTTCAATAACAAACAAATTATGCTCCTTTGCAATTTCAAGTATAGCTTCCATATTTGCGCATTGACCAAACAAATGCACAGGAACTATTGCTTTTGTTTTAGGCGTAATAGCTTTTTTAATACATTCAATACTAATATTGAATGTATCTTCTTCAACATCTACAACTACAGGTTTTAAGCCTAATAAAGCAACAACTTCGGCTGTTGCAATAAAAGTAAATGTCGGAGTAATGACCTCGTCACCTGGTTTTAAACCCAATACCATTAAAGCAATTTGCAGAGCATCTGTACCATTTCCTGTGGGAATAACATGCTTAACTCCCAGATAAGCTTCCAGATTTTTCTGGAAATCGTTTACCTTACCTCCTTTAATGAAGGTTGTTGTGTCAATAACCTCCTGAATGCCGGTATTGACATCTTCACGGATTTTTTCGTATTGACTTTTAAGGTCAACCATTTGAATCTTTTTCATACTGATCTGTATTATTTATTAAACTAAAAAACAATATTCCAATTTTTAGAACCCTATTGAGAACCCTACAGTTAAAGTCCAATTTTCACCTTGATAAAACTTTGGTGAAAATGCATCTAAATATCCTTGTGCTGTTAAACGATTTTCTCCTTCTATAGGGTCAGATTGCACATCATAGCCTCTTGCATTATTATATTCAAGATTCAATATCGCATAGGCATTATTCCATACTTCATAAATAGCTTTTAATGCAACTATTTCGTTTTGATATGTAAATTCTTTTAAAACATCTTGGCTCAGAATTTCTTTTGTATTTGTCCTTATATAATTATAATCTCTGCCTTTTTGAGAATTAGTATAAGACAAGTTAAGATTTAAACTGCGAATAGGTTTATAATTAACTGAAACAAAAAATTCCTGAGAATTATCGCCTAAATAATGACCTAAATTATAATCGTTAGATGCCCAAGTAATGGCATCAATAGAATGCTTATAAGTTAGTATATTGCTACGTGTATACTCGAAATTTACTGCAAGATTCTTAACCGGCCAATTGCTTAAATTGAATCCTGCTTTATATGATACCAAGTTACGTTCTTTATTAGTCGATTTCCACCTATTAATACTAAATTCGTCTATAAAGAATGATGCGTATAAATGTAAATGCTTAATATTACGCGAACTGATATTTATGAATACCTGTGAATTCTGATTTTCGACACGTAAATCTTTGGTAAGTAAATGGTCTAAAGACTTAAAAAATGCAAATGGTATAAAGTAGATTGCTTGTACGCTCCTTTCTGCATAGACAATTGAGTTCCCTATTGATATATTCAATTTTGGATATGGGGTAAACGTAAACATATTAGCGGCAATAAACTTGTTCATTGGCCTATAATGCCGTTTTGATGTTGAATCCGTATACTGTTCTTCGGTATAATAATAAGAACTATCGATTACATTACTTACCATCCATCCATGTATATAATTAAACTCAAACCACTTGCATGGTTTTAAATTCAAAGTTATCATTGGAAATGAGGGTGCTTGCCCTGATATAATATTAGAGCCATGATAATTATCACCCCAAACGATATTATCCTTTACTAAACCTAGACTTCCCCACCATGCATAAGCTTTAAAACCGCCTCTAAAATCACTATAATCGCCACCATAATTAGATTCTTTGTATGCACATCCGGGTAAATCATTCAAGAAACCGGGTTTTGAAATTTTTGCTCCATTTATTTTTGCATACTGGTCAGGAAAATAAGTATCATTCAAATAATTTCCGTTGAATGAAATATCTCTGATACTACCCCATACAGATACATGTTTAACAATATCCATCTGAATATCGGCTCCGTACCAACGTTTTATAATAAGTCCTTTCCTATTATATAGTAAATCCATACCGACAATAGGTCTTACTTGACACTTGAAATATTTATCATGATATATGAACTGAGGTTGAATAAGCGACAAATCGAAAGATTTTTTATTTGTCCAATGTACATAAGCTTTAGGCATAGTATCTAATTCGATAGCAAATTCACTCATAAAGAATTTTAAATCAGATCTTTGACGCTTATTAAGAAGACTGTCTTTTTTGCTTGCTTCTGCTAATTTTTTAGCTATAAAGTTCCTGCTATATGGCTTAATTACAGAATTGACTTCAACTATACCATCAATTGCCAACTCGTCAACAAAATCATAGATACGCGTATATGATATGTGTTCAGGAATGTCTTGAGCGAATACAGAAACAAACCAAAAGAATGCAAATATCAATGATTTATATCGTTTTATCTGCATTTTAATGTGATCTTGCGTGTTTGAAAACTATATTTGCAAAAATTTTCCAAAGATACTGAATATCGGTAACAAAAGACCCATGTTTTTCGCATAATTTCAAATATTTCATCTCAGAAGCTTGGATTTCATCTAAAGTTTTAGGCATATCAGCATAAAATGGAGGTAGTAAACCCGGTTTTACTTTTATCCTCATTTTCTGCAATTCATCATAATATAAATTAAAATATTGATTGCTAAGTGGCCTTACACCAACTAATTTCATATCTCCTTTAATAAGATTTATTATCATCGGAAGCTCATCTATCCAAAACTTTCTCATAATACGTCCTATAGTATTGACGCGTATATCATGATTGAATTTTCCTCCTTCTTGTAAGTTACATTTTTTATATATATAATCTTGTAAAAACTCAGAATACGGATACATTGTACGCATTTTATAAAATTTAAACACTTTACCATTTTTACCTACTCTATTTAATGCAATAATAGGTCCATATTTGCGTTTTTTACGTGCCGGTGGAGATTGTTTTCTACGAGCTATGAAATATGTATAATATTCTATTTTCTTTTCATCTAAAACTTCAAATCCGCAATAATACAAACGTCCAAATACTTCTGTTTTTGATAACACTCTCTTTTTGCCTTGAGTTATATCATAATAAAGATGACGAGTTATAAATAACTTAGGAATCAAGCGTTTAAGTATGTAATACATCGTATATACTACCCAATTTATTCCTTTTGGATATTTGTCTAATATTTGTTTCTTTTTTACACTCCTATCTTTAAAGCAACCAATATAAATACCGTTGTCAGGTAATTTCTCATTGATTAAACAAAACATTTTATTGATGCCTCTGATGTTATTTAAACTACGTAAGTTAACAATAACATCAAAATTATAAGGTCTTATCTGTTCTACATTAAACAACTGAGTTGTAGATAATACATTTGTATTTGAACTCCTTAAATCTACAAACTCATTAAAATACTCGAGAGATTTTTTTCCTGTTAGATTTAATATAGCATGCTCTCTATTGCGATAAGCTTCTTCGTCTAATGTGAATGGCTCTGAAATTACAGATTTGTGTTCACGAATTGATACCGGTTGAATTTCTTCCGGATCAAGAGCATACATATATGCAAAATATATTGTATTGCCTATAAATGATATTCCGAATGCTATTATTGTGAAAACAGACAATAAATGAATGGAGTACCCGCTAAACACATATAAACATAATAGCAGATCGATTAAATAAGCAGTAAAAGCGCAATATAAAGAATTGAAAGCAGTTTTAAGGTAACCTCTAGTTCTTAATCTACCTACATACCGACGGAATATATAACCAAAGAAGAACCAAAGGAAAGTATAAGTACATAAAATCGGTAAATATTTAGCCCAGGGATTTTCTGCGTGAATAGGTGCTATACCAATTACTATGACATAACTTAAAAGCAACCCTACTACATCGAGTAAGATTAGCTTATAATTAGGAAAGTAAAATATTTTGTTTTTCATGTAAAATCAATACCATACACAACTATTTGCTAATTATTAGCTCAATATTTATTTTACCAAATGTCTTGTAAGGTGGGGGCGTACTAAAATAATATTACTCCGCAAAGATACGTCATTGATATAATTTAAAGCGTTTTAATCATGTTAAAAATCAATGTTTTCTAAGTAATTTTTTTTTCATTCGTTTGATTAGAAATTTTATAACATTTTTAACATTCTGAAACAGCAACTCTTTCATCCATTCTATTTTATTATTAGTCCATCTTTGAGGATGCGTAGTAATCATAAGACGTTTCGGGAATGTTCCTGAATCTATTGCTTTACATATATCTTTAGTATGATGATATACAAGACCTTGATTAATCCATCTATCTTGATGAACAGGAATTTTGTCGCGTACACTCACATTATACCCATCCCACATTCTACCTGTATCTGTTATATAGAAAAAGTCAGAAAAATCGGTATCAAAATAAGGTTCACCAATTATTCCGAAATCATGATAATCGTATTTTTTCCACAAATCCTTACTATCATATTTTGACTGAGGCGCACCATGCATACATATGGTTTTTACAGGATAAAATTGTCTAAAATATTGAATTTGTTTTTCAAAATGTTTAATAGCTTTTTCTGCATCACCATTATATAAACTCATATCTTCGTAATGATACCCTATTTCATGACCTAAATCTGCTACAGATTTTATAATATCCGGCTTATTACTATCTGGTATTACTCTGAAATAATACGTTGCTTTAATTCCTAGTTGATTTTCTATTTTGGCTGTTTGAAGAGAATTTTCCGACTTTAAATCAACATCGTGTCGCAATATCACAAGCTTCTGCTCCGCTTTACATTTTGATTTTTGTGTACAATATTCTTCAAAAGTAAAAAAAACGTAAGCACTCTTCTGCAAATTCTGCAATAAAGCTTTGTATGCATTTAATGTAAAATCTATTACCATTGAACTATTTTTATATAAAAATTAATATACAATACACATAAAATGCAAATATATAAAATTTTTTACACTAATATACAAACTTCAATTTATCCAAAATATAAATCAAACAAATGCAAAAATATTATTTATAAAAATAAATATAAATACAAATGCTATCTTTACACCCTAAAATAAACATATAAAATAAAAACCATGATTAAATCTTTAATACTAGTTGGTACCGGCGGGTTTATTGGTAGCGTACTTAGATTTTCAATTGGATACTTAATTAAAGATAAAGTTGACACATTATTTGTACCTACCCTAATTATTAATCTATTAGGATGTTTTTTAATTGGATTGTTGTATGAAATTTCAGAAAAATATGACTTTTTAAGTAGCGACATTCGTTTATTATTGATTGTTGGACTTTGTGGCGGTTTTACTACATTCTCTACATTTACATTTGAGACATTTTCATTATTGAAATCAGGATGTTTTACTGAAGTTTTTACTTACATAACTGCCAGTTTAACCGGTGGATTATTATTATTGTATTTAGGTATTTATCTTGTGAAATTATTATAAATGCGAAACGGAATATTTATTTGTTGGGTAAATCGTATCTGCGAGTTGTTTTATTTGAACTTTAGGTTGTATAAATATTTGTTTTCCATAATGTATTTTTGTCAATATGGATTTAAAGCAATTAGGTACAACGATAATGACTGTTCGCCGGAAGTTAGCGAAAACTCAAGAAGCCGTGGCTGCAGACCTCGACATTTCTCTTACTGCATACTCAAAAATTGAACGAGGCGAAACAAATATACAATTTAATAGATTGTCACAAATAGCCGATTACTTTAATATGGAACCATGGCAATTACTTTGCCCTACTTATGAATTCGATTTCAATGAATTTAAATCTGAGTTTGATGCCTTAAAGCTTGAAATTAAAACATTACGCGATGATATGGCAAAATATCCCGCAACCAACACTCACATTTATAAATCCGAGTCGCATCTTGTTAATAATAGAAAGCAATCTGTAAGAAAATAGGCTGTCTTCATTTTTCTATCATATTTACAATATAAATCGGCAACTTCAGATAAAGAAGGTGCCGATTTTATTACCCCCCCCCCAAAAAAAAGGAGGAATCTTATTTTATTAAAACAATATGTTTAAATATTCAGAATAATAGTTATTAGAATTATTACATGCGAACGTAGTGTAATTACTTTATTTATTTACTCGTTCGCATTTATCATATCGTATAATTTCCCAGCAGTATCCGCTACGATTTTTACGCATATGTCTTTGTGGTGACTACGCTCTTTTACATGCTCCGGAACAGAATATTTAATCAATAATTCGTTGCAATTTGTTGTGCCGAACTCTTTTTCTACTTGTTTATCTAAATCACGCACCTTTTTATACACGCTCATTTTTCCATCCATGTCAGATGGAGAATCATATCCTTCTTTCAACCCCAATATCATAAAAGATCCTGTCAGTGCACCGCATTTTTGTCTCAAACGCCCCATTCCACCACCAAAAGTAGAAGATATACGTTTGGCTATAGTTGGATCTAAATTAACTTGTTCGGCAAATGCCAATACAACAGATTGAGAACAGGCATATCCGTCTATAAAATAAGCAACAGCTTTATCTATGGTTTCTTGTCGCGTCATAATTATGTTATTTATGTATATTTGGAAACAAATATATAAATTAAAATTTGTATGTCACTCAAAGAATTAATTAATAATATGTTTTACATATTCACTACTGCTTGATAATCTTGGCAATTACACTGCCATTTTCTGTTTCTATACTTATAAAATATAACCCACTTTCAAAAGCGCTCATATCAATAGATTCTGAATAACTCTGAGATTTTAATACTTTACCGTTTAGATTTAATATTGAAATCTTGTTTATAGTCTTATTGTTCTTATTGCCTATATTTAATACATCAACAACAGGATTTGGATAAACAGAGAAATCAGCATCATTTAAAGCGATATTTTCATCAATTCCTGTTTCACAATAATCAAGAATATAAAATCTTTTTGCTCCTGTGGTTCCATAAGTGCTTTTAACAGATTCATTCACTATATTATTAATTCCTCCACTATTTGAAAGACCTACATTACATGCGTGATGAATCTTAACGTCTTTAGCACGTGGAATCTCTATAGAATTATCAATCGCTATTGTAGCACCTCCGGTTCTAATAAATACATCATAAATGCCCATCATACAGGCGTAATGATGCTCTACTAAATCAGATACTTTATATGAGGCATATCCATTTTTAGTTCCTTCATGACTCATATAAAGACTTTGAGATGTTGGATCGTATGGAGTTTCGCTTTGATAAAAATAGACTTTACCATATTCCCCATTCCAAAGAGTTTGATATTCTTGAAAATGCTCATTAAATAAACCGTATAATGTAACATTATCACCATTTACAATTAAGCCGTTTTTAGATGTGTTCTTTGTCCAACCCACTCCATTACCATGGTCTGCTCGCCATATCCAAAAATGGTCACCTATTACATCATTACTATTTATTTCTAAAGCGACGTCTGCATTGACTTTAGTGGTTTTAACACCTCCGACTCTAAAAAACAAATCAGACAAAAGACTCGGATTAGATGAATGATCTACATCTGAGCCATTAGGTCCCATTTGCAATAAATATTTTGTGTTGTAATATGTATCAAATAATAAACTTGCAATTGTTATACCATCTACATCTGATACAACAATGGCTGCAGTCGTATTTGATTCTGCCGGAATTAATGTTGCATAACCTGTTCCTAAAACAATGGCATTTTTATTTGTAATATATATAGGCTCTTCAAGTTCATAAATACCAGGAGTAAAGAACAAATGTTTACCTGCCGATAGTTGGCTATTCAATGTAGAAGCAGTAACACCTGGCTTTGCAATATAGAAATCATTCAACAAATCAAATATTTCGCCATCACCCATACCTTCTTGCGAATATGAAATTCCAGTTGAATTTTCGCGTAAAGCAGGTTTAAACACTTTGTAACGGCCATCATCACCAATAAATAAGAATGGCTTTTCCCGAATAATTGGAGTGGTTTCTACCCTACTTACATTTCCAAATGAATTTGTATTAATCTCCCAATTATCACTATGATTGGACATGTTAACACTAGAGCCGAATTCAACACCTTGATAGGTATTATTCCATCCTCCTTTATTAATACCGGATGAACCTTTTTCTATATATGAATTACGTGTATACCATTGTTGCTGAGAATAGGAACCAGCTGCATCATCAAAATAACAATCAGCCGCAAAACCGCCACTGGCCGAACCTCCATAATAATCAAATATTGTTTTTCGTTCTGAATATACGCGACGTATTGGAGCTGCTTGTGATACTCCCCACCAGAAATATTCTTCTTTTGTTGATTCCGGTTCTGATAATACTGAGAAGTTTTCTAAAGAACGCCAAAAAGTACATGTTCCATTATTATCTGACAATGGAGCCGGTGGTATTATATTACTCAAGCCTACTTCATATGGAATTTTACCTAATCCGCCGAAATGCATATAATATGCAATTTTCAAAGTTCCTGCAGCTACATAATTACCTGGTTTGAAATAAAAAGTATATCGATTTGTACCGAATTGACTATACTGCATTTGATCATGTATGTCATTAATTTCCTTTCCAACTTGAGACATATCATCACTTGGAGAATAGATATATACATTTGGACCAAATAATTCCGTTTCTAAACTCAAAATACAAAGTACGTCAGAATTAGGAGTTAATATTTTGTAGTAATAACTATATGGATTACCGATTACATTATTATCAATAAATGAATTTGATGATGTTTGCCCTATAGTTTCATAATTACTAAAACGACCTGTTGATTTTTGAACTGTAACATTTAATGAAGATTGATTATCGAAAGATAAAACAATATCATCATCTTGTTGGACAATATTTGCGGCATTAATAACTTGCGCAAAAGCAAATATATATAAGGATGCCAAACAAAGTAAAAAAGTTTTGTATCTCATAATTGATTTTAAGATTGTGACACGATAGGTATATACATATCGTAACTATTTATTAGATGCAAAGTTATCTGTATAATTCGATATTTTTATAATACCAGCTATACCGTTAAGCAATATGTGGAAAGTTTATATACTACATCAATACTTCAATTACTACAATTACTACATTTTTTTCAATTCTCTCCTTAACAGCTTAAGAATCGCTTTGAATTTAAGATGAATAGAACTAGGACGCAATAAACTCTGATAAAATAAAAGTTTGATTCAGGATATATCATCAATAAAATTCACAAAAACTTACTTATAAATAACAACTTTTGTAACCACGTATCGCTTTTCTATATATCTTCGCACCATCAAATTTGTATTGTATTATGTATAATAATGTTCTTATTTTATTGGACAATCTTGATGATTGGAAGCCGTATTATGACACCAATAGTGTTATGTCCGTATCAAATTACTTACAAGCACAACTAATTGGTAAAGAGCGTAAACTAGTTATTAATTTGAGCAATGACTACAATTATAATTCTGAGGGCTATTATTGTTCATTATTGGCTCAAACACGTGGACACCAAGTTTTACCCGACATAGAGACTATAAACAAACTCAAAATCGGATCATTCATTAGGATGCCTGCATCACTTCAAAAAGTATGCTATCAATGGATACAAAGTCAAAATATTCAAACTGAAACATGGACACTGAATATATATTTTGGTAAATGCGCAGAAGTCGGATTAGAAAGAATTGCACGTTTTATTTTTGAGAATTTCCCATGCCCTATTCTAAATGTCACATTTAATACCCATAGCAGAAATCAAATTGAAAATATCCAAGCATTAGGTATTAATATGTTGAATGAATCTGAACAAGATTGTTTTGCTACCGTACTTGATGCATTTAATAAGAAAATATGGAGAATTCCCAGATCTTCTAAACCGGCAAGATATAATTTAGCCATACTATACGATCCTGAAGAAAAATTTCCGCCAAGCAACAAACAAGCAATGAACAAGTTCCTTGAAATTGCGAAAAAAATGGATATTAGAGCAGAACTTGTTACCGAAGAGGACATAACACGATTAATGGAGTTTGATGCTTTGTTTATAAGAACTACAACATCATTGAATAATTATACATTCCATTGGTCTCAAACAGCAAGACAAAACGGCTTGGCAGTAATTGACGACCCTGTTTCAATAATTCGTTGTACAAATAAGGTCTATTTAAACGAACTATTTTACAAAGAACACATCCCGGCACCTAAATCTACTTTGCTATTTAAATCTAAACCAAAAACCTTTGATGAAATCGCAGAAATATTAGGATCTCCATTTATTTTAAAAATACCTGATGGATCTTTCTCAATTGGTATGTACAAGATTGAAAATCAGAAAGCATTAGACGATGCCCTAAATTTATTATATGTTCACTCATCTATTATACTGGCACAAGCCTTTATACCTACCGAATTTGATTGGCGTGTAGGTGTATTAAATGGAGAACCTATTTATGTGTGCAAATATTATATGGCCAAAAACCATTGGCAAATATATCATCACTATAAGTCAGGAATCAGCAGATGTGGAATCGTTGAGACGCTACCTATATATAAAGTACCGCGTAAAATAATAGATACAGCTTTAAAAGCAGCAAATTTAATAGGCAAAGGCTTATATGGCATCGATTTAAAAATTGTTGACGAGAAAGTCTTAGTAATAGAAATCAACGACAATCCTAGCATAGATCATGGTTGTGAAGACATTGTACTTGGAGACGAATTATATTACAGAATACTAAACCATTTTGAACGTGAAGTTGACAAAAACAGATAAAATAAATAAACCGTTGGAATCGACTATTTCGTATCGTATAGCAGTAGCATCAGATTTAGATGCAGTTGTAAACATAGAAAACAATTGTTTTGACACAGAAAAATTTAACAGACGACAGTTGTCATACCTAATGTTTAAAGCTAACGGATGCTGTTTTGTTGCCATTGACGGAGATAAAATAGTTGGATATATTTCGCTTATTAAGCATACAAGAAGAAGTAATTTGAGAATATATTCTTTAGCAGTTGATGCATCTGCTCAACGTAAACACATTGGTCAAGGTTTTATTGAAATTGCTAAAGCATACGCCAAAGAAAATAAATTAAGTTCAATAACTTTAGAAGTTAGACTAGACAACGCACCTGCCATATCACTATATAAAAGAAATGGATTTTCAGAGACAGAGATTCTGCCAAATTACTTTAAATACAATATTGATGCTTTCAGAATGAAAGTTTCAATCGAATAGAAACATTATACATTTTTCGTATTGAAAGGAAGCAAAATATTGTAACTTTGCAACCTCAATTTATAAGAAAGGGTTTTTAACCACTTATGGCATTTTCTGTTACACATAAAGGTTATGTTACCAAAGTCTCAGATGGTATTGCTTATGTTCGAATCGAACAAATATCAGCATGTGCAGAATGCCGTTCTTCATCATTGTGCGCTGCATCTGAAAAGCAAGAAAAAATTATCGAGACCTTTACCGATGGGAAAAAAGTAGCTGTAGGAGATTTAGTAAACATAGTAGGGAAACAAAGCCAAGCATATATGGCAATACTAATTGCATTTGTTTTACCTATGATTTTGATGCTTTCCGTTCTTTTAATCACAAAATTAATCGCTTTATGGTCTGATACTTCATGCGCTTTTGCTGCATTAGTAACTCTTGCATTATTTTATTTCGTTTTATGGCTTTTCCGGAACAATATAAAAGCCAAATTTACGTTCCATATTGAAAATATATAAGTTATGAACAGTATACTTTTATCTTTAATCGTTTTAGGATGTATCGGTCTTATTTCCGCACTCATTCTTTACTATGTATTAGCTAAATTTAAAGTAGACGAAAATCCATATATTGATAAAATTGAAGCATTACTACCAGGGGCAAACTGCGGTGGATGTGGTTTTGCCGGATGTAGAAATTTTGCAGAAAAATGCGCGTCATCAGAAAGTATGGATGGCTTGTTCTGCCCAGTTGGTAAAGATGAAACCATGCAGTCAATAGCCAAACTTTTGGGTAAATCGGCTCCAATTGAAGAACCTAAAATTGCAGTAGTTCGTTGTCAAGGTAATTGTGAAGTAAGACCACGTACAAATATATATGATGGGGCTACATCATGTAAAATTGCCAACACATTATACATTGGTGAAACAGGATGTCCTAACGGATGCTTAGGCTATGGAGATTGTGAATTTTCATGTCCTTTTGACAGCATACATATAGACATAAAAACTAAATTGCCGGTTGTTATTGAAGATTTATGTACCGCGTGTGGTAAATGTGTTACTGCTTGTCCACGCGATATAATTCAAATAAGACGCAAAGGTCCTAAAAACAGACGTATATACGTATCTTGTATAAATCAAGAAAAAGGAGGCATTGCACGCAAATCATGCGCTGTAGCATGTATAGGATGCGGCAAATGTGTAAAAGAATGCGCATTTGAAGCTATAAGCATAACGAATAATTTAGCTTATATTGATGACAACAAATGTAGTCTATGCAAAAAATGCGTACAAGTATGTCCGACCGGAGCAATAGTAACAGCTAATTTTCCAATAAAGCAAGTCAAACAAGAAGATGAAAACGTTTAAAATTGGCGGAATTCATCCGCAAGATAATAAGCTCTCAAAAAGTGTGAGAATTGAAAATATTCCCATACCTGAGCAAGTAATAATTCCTCTTGACCAACATATTGGAGCTCCTTCTACCCCTATCGTAGCCGTTGGAGATAAAGTTAAAGTAGGACAATTGATTGGTAAAGCTAGCGGCTTTATGTCAGCAAATACACATAGCTCGGTATCTGGCACAATAAGCAAAATTGATACATACATCGATTCTTTTGGATATAAAAAACCTGCAGTATATATAAATGTTGAGGGTGATGAATGGTTAGAAGGTATTGATACTTCAAATCAACTTGTTCCAAATTATGCACTTTCATCGAAAGAAATTATACAAAAAATTACTGATGCAGGTA
Organism: Bacteroidia bacterium; assembly: GCA_009930305.1. GTDB lineage: Bacteria > Bacteroidota > Bacteroidia > Bacteroidales > Paludibacteraceae > Enterocola. The sequence goes on along the minus strand of RZYM01000010.1, from coordinate 46,788 downwards.
TTGTAGGATTAGGCGGAGCTTGCTTCCCTACTCACATTAAACTATGTCCACCACCTAATTGCAAAATTGACACTTTAATTATCAACGCTGTAGAATGCGAGCCTTATTTAACTCATAATCATCAACTTATGATTGAAAAGGGAGAAGAAATAATTGTAGGTATAAGCATTTTAATGAAGGCACTTGAAGTTGATAAAGCAATTATTGGAATTGAGAATAACAAAGCTGATGCAATTGAATATTTAGAGAAAATAACACGATTACACGAAAATATTGAAGTTTTACCGCTTAAAACGAAATATCCACAAGGTGGTGAGAAACAATTAATACAAGCATGTACAAATCGTGAAGTTAAAAGTGGAGCTATACCTGCATCAGTAGGAGTTGTAGTTCAAAATGTTGCAACTGTATTCGCTGTATATGAAGCCGTTCAACTAAACAAGCCACTTATTGACGTTTTTGTTACTATTACCGGTCCGGAATTATTACATCCGGGTAATTTTAAAATAAGAATAGGTACTTCATTATCTGATGCCTTAAAAATGGCAGGTGGAACGCCTGAAAATACAGGAAAAATAATTGGTGGCGGTCCTATGATGGGACGTGCTTTTTTAACCACTGATATTCCTGCAACAAAACGTAGCTCAGGTTTATTACTTTTACCCGAAAAACAAGCAAAAAGGCTAGAACCGAGTACTTGTATAAGATGTGGCAAATGTGTATACGCATGTCCAATGGGGCTTGAACCATTTTTACTAGGTAGATTAAGCGAATTAAAAATTTGGGATAAATTAGAAGAGAGCCATGTAACAGACTGCATTGAATGTGGAAGTTGTATGTTTACATGTCCAAGTCACAGACCTATTTTAGATTATGTTCGTATGGGCAAATCCGAAGTCATGTCTATCATAAAATCAAGAGTTACAAAATAATCATAGAACAATATTTAATTGTTTTCTAATATAAACTTTGAATGAAACCTATTATTATTTCTCCTGCACCACATATTCATAGTGGTGATTCAGTCGAAAAGAAGATGTATAATGTGTTAATCGCACTTATACCGGCATATTTGTTTGCATTATACTTTTTCGGATTAGGCGCTTTAATCGTCAGTTTAATATCTGTTGTATCTTGCGTACTATTCGAATACCTTATACAAAAATTCATCCTAAAAGTTAAACCCACAATTTATGATGGTTCTGCGATATTAACAGGATTACTTCTAGCATTTAATTTACCATCAAACCTGCCATGGTGGATGGTGATAATAGGTGCTTTTGTGGCAATTAGTCTTGGTAAAATGTGTTTCGGCGGTATAGGAAACAACCCTTTTAATCCTGCTCTTGTAGGTCGTGTTTTCCTGTTAATATCATTTCCTGCAGCAATGACAACTTGGCCTAAACCACTACCCTTTTCTATGAATTATATGGATGCTGAAACAGCTGCTACCCCGCTATCCATAATAAAATACAAATTAGAAGGGATGCCTTCACAAATAGACCTTTTAATCGGACAAATTGGTGGCAGTATGGGCGAAATATCTGCAATTGCACTTTTAATCGGAGGTGTTTACCTTTTAGCTAGCCGTACAATTACATGGCACATACCTGTAAGCATTATATCAACAATACTTGTTTTTACCGGTATAATGTATGCGATTGATCCTTCTACTTATGCAAATCCATTAACTCAAATTTTATGTGGAGGTGTCTTATTAGGAGCTATTTTTATGGCTACTGATTATGTTACATCACCAATGTCACATTCCGGACAGATAATCTATGGTATAGGTATAGGAATTATAACAGTAGTAATACGTTTATTTGGGGCTTATCCCGAAGGAATGTCTTTTGCCATACTTATTATGAATGCTGTAACACCCTTACTTAACAATTATATTAAACCTAAACGTTTTGGAGGAAAGCAAAAATGAAAAAAGTAGAATCAAACTTTAAGGGAATGACCATTTCCCTAACAGTAATTAGTTTAGTAGTTGGTGGATTACTCGCTTTTGTAAATGATATAACAGCCGGTCCTATTAAAGAATCAAAGCAGCAAAATCAAAGCAAAGCTATTAAAGCAGTCGTTCCTGAGTTTACATATATGGAGACTGATACTATTAACGAAATGATCGTATTTAAATGCTATAATAACGATAAACTTGTTGGAACTGCAGTAAATGCTGTTGGTAAAGGATTTGGAGGAGACTTTAATATAATGGTAGGTTTTAATACCAATGGAGAAATAATAAATTATACTGTTTTATCTCATAAGGAAACACCCGGACTTGGGTCACAAATGGCTGAGTGGTTTAAGAAAAAGAGTTCTATTATAGGAAAATCACCTAAAAAAGGCAATTTAAAAGTATCTAAAGATGGTGGCGATATTGATGCTATTACTGCTGCAACTATAACTTCAAGAGCATTTTTGAATACAATAAATGAAGCATATAAAACATATAATAATGGCAGCCATGATGGAGTAAGTTCTGCAACATCAGTTGAACATCACGACAAAAAACATCATTAATCAAACACATATTCATTAACCATACATCATGAACGATAAATTTAAAATCATTCTAAACGGATTATTCAAAGAGAATCCGACATTTGTACTGCTACTCGGAATGTGTCCAACTTTAGGTACTACAACTTCCGCATTGAACGGTATGAGTATGGGACTTGCTACAACATTTGTACTTATTGGCTCAAATATCGTGATTTCATCATTAAAAAATCTTATTCCTGACAAAGTTCACATTCCTGCATACATTATTGTAATAGCAGCCTTTGTAACTGTTCTACAAATGTGCATGGAAGCATATACTCCTGAATTATATAGCAGTTTAGGACTATTTATTCCACTTATAGTGGTTAATTGCATAGTACTTGGACGTGCAGAAGCATTTGCTGCAAAACACAGCGTATTTGACTCCGCATTAGACGGATTTGGAATGGGACTAGGATTTACTTTTGCGCTTGGCTTATTAGGCTTTGTAAGAGAATTACTTGGAAGTGGCAGTATATTATCAATGCCAATAATTAATGAGCAATACAACATGCTATTATTTGTATTGGCACCAGGCGGTTTTATTGTATTAGGTCTACTTATCGCCCTATCAAATCATATTAAAAACAACACAGGTAAAAGCACACAAAAAGCATAAATAAAACTAATCACAATGGAATACATTATTATATTTATAGCAGCTGTTTTTGTAAATAACATAGTATTTGCACAATTCCTAGGTATTTGTCCATTCTTAGGTGTATCTAAAAAGATAAGCACTGCATTGGGAATGTCCGGAGCTGTAGCATTTGTAATGACATTAGCTACGATATGCACTTACTTATTGCAATACTACGTACTAAATCCTCTTAATTTGGGTTACCTACAAACAATAGCATTTATTTTGGTTATTGCAGCACTTGTACAAATGGTAGAAATAATACTTAAAAAGTCATCTCCCGCCCTATATCAAGCATTAGGCGTCTTTTTACCATTAATCACAACTAATTGTACTATTTTAGGAGTAGTAATACTAGTTATACAAAAAGATTATAGCTTAATAGAAAGTGTTGTGTTTGCTATTTCAACAGCTGTCGGATATGGTTTAGCATTAATCTTATTTGCAGGAATAAGAGAACAATTAAGCCTTGCCAAAATACCCGAAGCGATTAAAGGAATGCCAATAGCTTTAATAACAGCAGGCCTTTTAGCTATGGCATTTATGGGATTCTCCGGTGTTGTATAATCAACAATAATATTTAAGGCATAGTATTTTCGGGATGCATAGCGTTAATGCATCCTTCTTTGCTGCCAAAGCAACCTGTTTCTTGTGCTAATGCAGTATAACCTAAATTTCTTATTACCTTAAGTAAATTACTAACAGTATTTTTATCTGATTGGAAGGCGATTACAACTGTTTGTTTTGAAGCGTCTATCTCATATTTTTTTATACCTTCTTCTTTCTTTAGTGCATTGCCAATTTTAGTCTCGGCATTTTTATCCATTACAACAAGGAATGTAGTTTCAATTTTAACCGGTTTATTTTTAGCCTGCAAACTGACATTAAAAAACATCAATAAGCACAATAAATAAGCTGCTCTCTTCATATATATACTTTTAAAATTTAGATTAAAACATGCTGCAAATATACTGATTTTAATGTACCTTTGTCGCCATGGAAAAAATAATACACTATTTTCCTCAATTAAACGATACACAAATTCGCATGTTTGTTCAACTCGGCGAATTTTATCCCGAATGGAACGCAAAAATCAATGTTATTTCGCGTAAAGACATTGAACAGCTATACGAGCACCATATTTTACATAGTTTAGCTATTGCAAAAATACTATCTTTCAAACCTGGTACTACTATAGTAGATATCGGCACCGGTGGCGGATTTCCTGGTATTCCACTTGCAATAATGTTTCCTGAAGTATCATTTTATTTAGTCGATTCCATCGGAAAAAAAATTCGAGTTGCAACAGAAATTGCCAACTCTATTGGTCTTAAAAATGTAACTTTTTCAAATAGTCGTATGGAAAGCGAAAAGGGTATGTTTGATTTTGCTGTAAGTCGCGCAGCAATGCCACTTTCTGATCTTGTGAGAGTCTGTAAGAAAAATATTAAACGAACACAAAATAATGCCCTACCCAACGGACTTATATGCTTAAAAGGTGGAGAATTAAATGATGAGATTCAAGCATACAAAAAGATAGCCAGTATGTATGAACTATCAGAATTCTTCGAAGAAACTTACTTTGAAACAAAAAAAGCAATCTATCTACCATTATAAATTTATGTACATTAAACGATTTGTCTTCAATCCATTAGAAGAAAACACTTATTTAGTAATTGATGAAAAGACTAAACATTGTCTTATTATCGATGCAGGATGTTTGAGTACTATCGAAAAACAAACTTTTGCTGATTATATAAAGAATCATGAATTAATTGTAGACCGAGTTTTAAACACACATCTACACTTAGATCATTGCTTTGGTAATCACTTTATTAAAGAAACATTTGGAGTGGGTCCAGAAGCTCATAAAGAAGACGAGAGCCTATTGGATTTCATGAACGCTCATGCTGCAATTTTTGGAATTGAATGCAATGAAAAACCGCAACCCCTATCAGGATACCTTAATGAAGGAGATATAATAACAATTGGTAACTCCTCATTCAGAGTAATACATATACCCGGACACAGCAAGGGAAGTATAGCATTCTATTCAGAATCTGAGAACACTCTATTCTCGGGTGATTCATTATTTAAAGGAGGTATCGGTAGAACTGATTTACCACGTGGCAGTTATTCGGATTTGACCAGAAATTTGATTCAAAAAATTATGATTTTGCCTGATGAAACCGAAATATATAGCGGACATGGCGAAATTAGTACTATAGGTGATGAACGTGATTCAAATCCATACGTATAATAATATAAATAAGCATAATGGAAGGTTCTTATTTTACGATTGATGATGCACGAAAATTACGCAAACCACGCAATTTAGATTCCCATAAAGGCAATTATGGGCATGCTCTATTACAAGTTGGTAGTATGGGGATGATGGGTGCAGCAATTTTATCTACAAAAGCATGTATAAGATCCGGTGTCGGTTTAACAACTGTATTTTCAGATTCGCGTGGCAATGATATAATGCAAATCTCTGTGCCTGAAGCCATGTTTTTGCGCAAAGAACACGATTATAGTAAGTATGATGCAATTGGTTGCGGATGCGGTATCGGGACATCATCGAAATCATACGAATCATTATTGCATCTATTAAAAGGATATCAACGCAACTTGGTATTAGATGCTGATGCAATCAATCTAATTGCCAAATTCAATTTACAAAGTATCATTCCTGAAAATACTATTCTAACACCACACGACATAGAATTTGACCGCATAGTTACTGAAAGTAAAAATCACGATGAAAGAATAAAAAAAGCTATAATTTTTGCACGAAATTATAAACTCATAATTGTTTTAAAAGGACATAAAACAGCAGTAATAAGTCCAGATGGAAACATAAGTTTTAATACTACAGGTAATCCCGGTATGGCAACAGGTGGCAGTGGAGACGTTTTGACCGGCTTAATAGTAGGGCTTCTAGCTCAGGGATATAAACCTTATGATGCAGCTAAATTAGGAGTATTTATACATGGTTTGGCCGGAGACTTTGCAGCCGAAGAACTATCGCAAGAAGCAATGACATCAGGGGATATAGTAAACTATCTAAGTAAAGCCTTTAAAGCGTTGTAGATCCCCTTTTTATCCATACCAAGCATTTTATACAAATCATCAGGAGACCCGTGCTCAATAAATTTATCAGGTAATCCTATTCGTTTTACTTTTACATCAGCTGAATTGTCAGAATAATATTCTAAGACAGCACTTCCAAAGCCTCCTTTTAAAGAACCATCTTCAATTGTAACTATTTGTTTGAATTTCTGCGCAATTTCATCGAGTAATTTAGTATCCAAAGGTTTTACAAAACGCATATCATACCATGCAAATTTATCTGCATCATTTTTAAATGATAATATGGCATCTTTTGCAACATTACCTATATGTCCTAAAGATAGTATAGCAATTTTAGAACCATCTTTCATCATTTTGCCGGTACCTATAGGTATTTCTTTCATTTCTTGATTTTTCCACTCTGCTCCTACTCCTTTCCCGCGCGGATATCTTATAACGAACGGGCCTTTTTCGGGTAATTGAGCTGTATATAGCAAATTACGCAATTCATATTCGTTTAATGGTGCGGAAATGATCAAATTAGGAATGCATCTTAAATACGATATATCAAATGCACCATGATGAGTTGGTCCATCAGCTCCAACTAATCCTGCTCTATCAAGACATAACACAATGTTGAGTTTTTGAATAGCTACATCATGTATCAGGTTATCAAAAGCTCTTTGCATAAAAGACGAATAGATATTGCAAAATGGCATCATTCCTTCTTTAGCCAAACCTGCCGAAAAAGTAACAGCATGACCTTCTGCTATTCCAACATCAAAAACGCGGTCAGGCATTTCTGTCATCATTATATTCATCGAGCATCCGGTTGGCATAGCAGGCGTGATTCCAACTATTTTATCATTTTTTCTAGCTAATTCTAACAACGTTTGCCCAAAGACATCTTGATATAAAGATATATTTTCGGCATCTTTACTTTTAATCAGTTCACCGGTTTCGGGATTAAATAATCCGGGTGCGTGCCATATTGTAGCTGACTGTTCAGCCGGAGCAAAACCTTTACCCTTTATAGTCTTTATATGCAATACACGAGGACCTTCAAAATTCTTAATATCATTCAATACTTTTACCAATTGATTAATATCATGACCATCCAATTGTCCGAAATATCTAATATTTAGTCCTTCAAAAATATTACTAGACCCGGAAACCATATTTTTAATAGAATTTGCGAAACGTACAAAACGATTTTTCTTATTGTCGTTCATCAAACCTAATTTCTTTAGTAGATGATGGGTTTTAAAACGTAAGCGATTATAATATTTTGAAGTGGTTATATCCATAAGGTATTCACTCATTCCTCCTACCGGTTTATCAATTGCCATATTGTTGTCATTCAAAATAATCAAAAGATTATTAGGATGCACACATACATTATTCAAACCTTCAAAAGCAAGCCCACCGGTCATCGCTCCATCACCTATTACAGCAATTACGTTATGATGATTGTGCTGCATTTCATCGGCAACTGAGATCCCCAATGCAGCTGAAACCGAGTTAGAAGCATGCCCTGAAATAAAAGAATCGTATTTACTCTCTTTAGGATTAGGGAAACCGCTAATACCCTTAAATTTTCGATTCGTATTAAATACACCTCTTCGTCCTGTTAAAATTTTGTGTCCGTAAGCTTGATGTCCAACATCCCATACGATACGATCATTAGGAGTGTCAAATACATAATGCAAAGCAACGGTAAGTTCAACGGCCCCCAAACTAGATGCTAAATGACCGGGATTGCATGACAATTGGTCAATAATAAATAGTCTGAGTTCATCGCACACTTGCTTTAACTGAGATTTGTCTAATTTGCGTAAATCAGACGGATAGTCTATAGTATTTAACAATGGATACTTATTGCTCATAAAAACCGGGCAAAACATTTTTATTAGTTTCGTCTAATTCAGATGCAAATATACTACATAAATTATGCAATTAATAATTATTAATTGTAATTTATTCAACAAGCGTTTTGGTTTTGTCTACATTTGCAAAACATAAACCAAAATAAGACGATTTAATCCATGAAAACAATTGAAAAGACTATTTTAATTTTATGCATTGTTATCAGTGCAGCATCTTGTGTAACTCAAGAAAAATATAACGAAGCAAAAGAAAGCGAAGCACGCTACTACGATGAAGCTCGCAAATGTGGCGAATCTTTAGCATCAGCAAATGTAAAGAACAAAGAATTACAAGCAGAATTGACTAGACTCAAAGCTTTAAAAGTTAAGGCTGATGCAGACACAGCCAAACTATCAAAAGAATTACGTAGAGTTCAAGATGATTGCAATAACATGCAAGAACAAAACCGTGCACTTCTCGAAAAATTACAAACATCGAAAAGTAAAGAAGAAGCACAAGCCATGTTGGCCGAAATTCAAGCATTACAATCTGAGTTAATGAAACGAGAAGATGCTTTATTTCAAGCAGAACGACAATTATCAGATAAGCAAAAAGAATTAGAGCTTCAAAATGCCAAAATCACAGAATTGACCAACTTAATTGCCGACAAAGAACGTAAAATGCAAGAGATTAAAGAAAAAATCAAAAAGGCATTGACAAGTTACGAAGGAGATGGTCTTCAAATTACTACCAAAAACGGCAGAATTTATGTATCACTTGACGAGCAACTATTGTTTCAGTCCGGAAAATGGGATGTAGATTCGCGTGGTGCTTCTGCAATCAGCAAATTATCTACTGTTTTAGCTCAACATAAAGACATCAACATTATGGTTGAAGGACACACTGACAATGTGCCATACAATGGAAGTGGAAATGTATTAGACAATTGGGACTTAAGTGTAAAACGTGCAACTGCAATAGTACGTATTTTACTTAAGAGCGGAGATTTGGAACCTGAGCGTGTAATTGCATCAGGTAGAAGTGAGTATAATCCGGTTGATACAGATAATACTTCTGATGCAAGAAAACGTAATCGCCGTACAGAAATCATTTTAAGTCCTAACTTAGATGAATTGATGAAAATATTTCAATAATGGATTTTAGGACCATTGTACAATTACCAAATAATGCGCCTAATATCAACCATAAAGACAGCTGGTTGTTATTAGGCTCATGTTTTGCACAAAATATCGCAAAAAAAGCCTCATTTTATGGATTTGAGTCTTTATATCCCTTTGGTGCACTATACAATCCTATTTCAATAATAAGAAGTATAAATATGCTAAAGGGAAATGTCCGTTTAACAGATGCAGACTTATTTCTTGAACGTGAGCAGTGGAATAGCTATAATTTTCATAGTGATTATTCAGACATAGACAAAAATGTTGCACTCTGTAAAATGAATGAATGCTTGGATAAAGGTCACAGAATTTTAGAATCGGCTAAAATAATCATAATAACTTTCGGTACAGCATATATTTATCATAATAATGATACAGGCGAAGTTGTTGCCAATTGCCATCATTCTGCTATGAGTAATTTTACACGAAAACTACTTACAGCAGATGAAATTGTTTCATCATATCAAGATATACTGAATAAGTATTCAAAAAAACAATTTATATTTACAGTTAGTCCTATAAGGCACTTAAAAGATGGAGCTCATGCTAATCAGCTAAGTAAAAGTACCTTGCTATTAGCTATTGACAATATTTGTAATACACATAAAAACTGTCATTATTTTCCGTCATACGAAATCGTTTTAGATGAATTGCGTGACTATCGTTTTTATTCAGACGATATGATACATCCTTCAAAAATAACAGTAGATTATGTATGGGAACGTTTTTCCGAAACGTATTTTAATAAGGAAACTCAAAATTTGAATAAAAAAATTGAAGAGATACGATTAGAAGAAATGCACCACCCAATATTGCCTGACAGCATTTTGCATAAACAAAGGACTGCTGTATTGAAACAAAAAAAAGATGAATTGATACAGAAATTTCCTTACATACATTGGTAAAAAAGAATATGGAAAAAGAACAAAAAACAAAAAAAAAGGAGAATCCACTGATAAGCATTTTGGTAAGCATTGTTATTCCTGCTATTATTCTATCAAAATTCAGTAAGCCCGAATATTTAGGCGTGCTGTCCGGATTTTTAATTGCATTGGCCTTCCCTATCATACAAAGTTTATACGACATTATCGTAAACAAAAAGGCAGGACTTATTGCAATTATCGGTTTTATTAGTATATTCCTCACAGGCATCATAGGAATTCTAGAACTTCCATCACAATGGATGGCATACAAAGAGGCTTCAGTACCATTACTTATAGGCATTGCAGTTGTGGTATCACTCAAAACTCCATATCCATTAATCAAAAAGTTGTTTTATAATGAGGATTTAATCGAAGTTAAAAAAATTGATGCAATTTTGATCGAAAACAATTCGAAAGAAAAATTTGAAAAAATTATGCGTAACGCCACATACATGATAGCTGCATCATTTTTACTATCAGCGATACTTAATTTTATATTAACTAAAATAATTATTCAAAGCCCAACCGGAACCGAAGCGTTTAATGAAGAGCTAGGCAAACTAACTGCATTAAGTTATCCTATAATTGCATTACCATCAACATTAGTAATGTTTGTAGCTTTATGGTACTTATTTAACCAATTAAAAAAGATTACTAACTTATCTATTGAAGACATGATGTCTGAATCTTTAAAAAACAAAAGCAAATGAATTACGATATCAAAGACATTGTCAAACTTATTAATTGTAAAGCAATAATTAATTGCGAATGCTGTAATATTAAGTATATATTAACAGATAGTCGCAAGTTATTATACCCACAAGAAACACTTTTTACAGCCATCATCACTTCAAGTGGAGACGGACATCGTTTTATTCCAGAATTATATACAGAAGGAGTAAGGAACTTCATAGTATCCGACAATTATACAATCAAAAACGAATTATCTGATGCTAATTATATTATTAGTGAGGATCCACTAAGAGCATTACAACAATTAGTAGCTGCCCATAGAAAACAATTCTCAGTTCCTGTAATTGGTATCACCGGAAGTAATGGAAAAACCATAGTAAAAGAATGGCTTTATCAATTGCTGCGAAACAATTATCATATTACACGTTCTCCAAAAAGTTATAATTCTCAAATAGGTATTCCTCTATCAGTTTGGGAAATGGACAATAACACACAACTTGGAATTTTTGAAGCCGGAATTTCAAAAGTTGGTGAAATGCAATATGCCGAAAGCATAATCTGTCCCAACATAGGCATATTTACAAATTTAGGTCAAGCGCATCAAGAAGGATTTGAATCATCAGAACAAAAACTAAAAGAAAAACTACTATTATTTCGCAATTCTGATACTCTCATTTTTAGAAAAGGCTATGGCGTTGAAAACGCAATTATACAAATCAACCCTACTATAAAATTATTTTCATGGAATATGCACGATGAAAGTGCAACTCTTAATATCACATCCATTGATATCAAAGCAAATAATACAATAATAGGCTATAAATACAAAGATGTTGAAGGTTCTACCACTCTTCCTTTTTCAGATAATGCATCAATCGAAAATGGTATACACTGCTTAGCATGTTGCTTATTACTAGGGATAAAGGCATCCTTAGAACATTTAGAACGCATTAGTATGCGTCTTGAATTGAAACAAGGGAAAAACAATTGCTTGCTTATTGACGATGCATATAACTCAGACATAAATTCATTGATAATTGCTTTGGATTTTTTACAAGCAAATGCCGAAAATAAATATGAAAAACGCACTGTAATCCTATCTGATTTAAGTCAGACAGGCGAAATCGACGATATATTGTACGAGAAAGTAATATCTTTAATAGACGAAAAGAAAATCACAAGAGTTATTGGCATTGGAGATAAAATAGCTAAATATTGGCATCGTTTTCCGTTTGAAAGTAGATTTTTTGCAAACGCTAACGATATGCTACATTCTAATATAATTTTCCAAGATGAAATAATCTTAATAAAAGGTGCTAGAAAATATCACCTTGAAGAATTAGTCTCTACATTAGAATTAAAACGCCACGAAACAGTGATGGAGATTGATTTGAACGCATTAGTTCATAACTTCAAGGTACTTCGTTCATATCTAAAACCGGAGACAAAAACAGTGGCAATGATTAAAGCTAATGGATACGGCTGTGGAGCATTAGAAGTCGCTCAAACTTTAAGTCATCACCACTGCGATTATTTTGGTGTTGCAGTAGCTGATGAAGGTGTTGAACTGCGTCAAGCCGGCATACGTACAAATATTATGATTATGAATCCGGAGACAAGTAGCTTTGCACTATTGTTGCAATACAGATTGGAACCAGAAATATATAGTTTTAATATATTGCACGCATTCGCCGCATATGCAGACAAACAAGGGGTTAAAAACTTCCCTATTCACATCAAGATAGATACAGGTATGCACCGCTTGGGCTTTTCACCCGAAGAAATTGACGATTTAATTAAAGACCTTAGTAAGATGCCGTCTGTAAAAGTTGATTCAGTTTTTTCTCACTTAGCTGCAGCCGATGATCCTGATATGGATGCATTTACGCATAGTCAGATTGATGCATTTATGAATGTAACGGACAAATTAAGAGCTAATCTTAAAAACACGTTCTTAAGACACATTCTAAATACATACGGAGTACAACGTTTTGATCAGTATCAATGCGAGATGGTTAGACTTGGCATCGGTTTATATGGTGTTGGTTTTGATGAAAAATCAGACATAAGAAACATAGCTACTTTAAAAACCGTAATATTACAAATCAAACACATAAAGAAAGACGAGACTATAGGCTATAACAGGAAAGGAGTTCTTGTGCGTGATACCACAATTGCTGCCATCCCTATTGGATATGCAGATGGTTTGAACAGAGCATTCGGTAATAGAAACGGATATGCAATTGTAAACGACAAATCGGCACCATTTATAGGAAATATTTGCATGGATGTATGTATGATAGACATTACAGATATACCTAATGTAAAGGAAGGAGATTCTGTAACAATCTTTGGTGATGACTTAACAATCAGTGACTTAGCACAGAAAACACATACTATACCTTACGAAATATTAACCGGTATATCATTGAGAGTTAAGCGTGTTTACTTCCAAGAATAATATTTTTTTATTATATTTGCCACCTAGCGAATAAAATATTTATGACATGAAAAAACTTAAGAACATAGCTTCAATTATTATATGCTTTATAATGGCATTAGGCTTAAATTCATGTGTAGAAACAAAGCAGTTCGAAATAGACGAAGCATTATTGGAAGAACAAATAAATGATAATGATATTCAAATATCATATAGGATGCCTTCAGGTTTTAAACCTATTAAAAAGAGTATGGTTGATTCCATTACATCAGCCGAATTGCAACACGACCCATTTGCACCTAAAATTTTAGCAATTTACGTTGATACATTATTAAGCAACGCTAATGCTGTTGTATCGGATATGCGCAACGTCCCGGCTGAACGTACAGAAAACAAGTTGGATTTTTACTTTACAGAATACAATCCGAATAATTATTGGGATAAAGTTGAAAAAACAATATATAAATTCAATCAATTTACTAAGGTTGTGCAATTGGATATGTATAATTCAAATAGCAGACTAATAAAATTGTTTTTTTACGATGAAAATAAAGCTAAATTTAGCGTAGATTACTTTTTACCCGAAGCATATTATCTTGATCTAGAACCATTTATCGAGTCTTCTATCGGGTCATTCAATGATGGATACACTCTAGTGATAGAACAAACTAAACCATGATAATTAGAAATTGGACATCAGACTACAAAGAGTTGCGCAATGCCACAAATAATTTTGTCAAGAAAGACAACATTGCCAAGTTACATCAAATATACAAAAATTGCGATGGTGTTAGTTCTCTGTTTCAAAAACGCAGTACAAATGCTATAAAAATTGCATATATAGCTGTAGATGAAATAGGATTAGGCAATTCGGCAGTAATCGCAATATTATTATATCCACTCTACGCAGAAAAGAAAATTGATTCGGAATCAATCGAAAAACAATTTGGAAATGAAACTGCAGTTATAGTTGGTGGTTTAAATAGAATACAGCAACTATATACAAAAACATCAGCAATGGAATCTGAAAATTTCAGAAAACTATTGCTGACATTTGCAGAAGACGTTCGAGTAATATTTATTATGCTCTCCGAACGTTTGTTTGAAATGCGAAATCTAAAAGAACGAGAAGTTGAGACTCAACAAAACATAGCACGTGAAACAGCATATTTATACGCTCCCATGGCTCATAGAATGGGACTATATAGAATTAAAACCGAACTTGAAGATTTATCTCTAAAATTCACTGCTCCTGATACTTATAAAAACATAGCACAGAAATTAAGCGAAACTAAACGTTCGCGTGATGCTTATATTGAAAGATTTATAAGACCATTAAATGAAAAAGTAGCAGCAGCGGGTTTAAGTTTTGACATTAAAGGACGTACAAAATCCATTTACAGTATCTGGAATAAAATAAAAAAACAGAATACCACATTCGAGAATATATATGACTTATTTGCCATAAGAATTATTCTGGATAGTCATCCTGATAAAGAAAAAGCAGAATGTTGGCAAGTATATTCTATTGTAACGGATATGTATCAGCCTAATCCTAAGCGACTTCGTGATTGGTTATCTCAACCTAAAGCCAATGGATATGAATCATTACATACCACTGTAATGGGACCTGAAGGTAAATGGGTAGAAGTTCAGATACGTACAAAACGCATGGACGATGTAGCTGAAAAAGGTATAGCAGCACACTGGAAATACAAGGGCTTAAAAGGCGAAAATTCGATGGACGAATGGTTGAAAAGTTTACGTGAAGTACTTGAAAATCCTGAGTTGCATGGTAACGAGTACATGGATGAATTCAAACTTAACCTTTATGACGAAGAAGTTTTCGTTTTTACACCTAACGGAGACCTTCATAAGTTACCCAAGGGAGCAACATTACTAGATTTTGCATATTCTATTCATACTCAGATAGGAAATACCTGTATTGGTGGTAAAATCGGAGGAAAGAATGTTACACTAAAGTATGTACTGCAAAATGGGGATCAAATAGAAGTTTTAACAGCACCTAATCAGCATCCGCATGCCGACTGGATCAATATTGCCGTAACAACAAAAGCCAAGCAAAAAATTCGTCAAGTAATAAAAGAATACGAAACCAAAGAAGCAAATAATGGACGAGAAATGCTTCTACGCCGGTTTAAAAATTGGAAAATTGATTTTGACGAAGCGAACCTATCACGTTTATCTAAAAAATTAGGATTCAAGAATATAACAGACTTATACATAGATATATCTCAAGAGAAGACTGATTTACTAGAATTCCGCGAATCATATCTTAATTTAGATAAAAAGGATATATCTGAATTACGTGAATCACTTAGCGCTAATACATTTGAGAAAAAGCCTACAAAAAATGGACAAAATGATGATGTATTAATCATTAACAATGAGACCAAAGGTGTTATGTATTCTATGTCTAAATGCTGTAATCCTATTTTCGGTGATGAAATTTTTGGATTTGTAAGTGTCAGTGGAGGTATTAAGATTCATAGAAAAGATTGTCCTAATGCACCACAAATGATGTCGCGCTTTGGATACAGAATTGTAAAAGCTGCATGGTCGGAAGAAAACGGCACACAAAACATCTGTACTTTATACGTAATAGGAAATGATGATTTAGGAGTTGTAACTAACATTAGCTCACTTATATCGAAACAAACTGATGTTAGCATGAAATCTATCAGTATAAATTCGAACACCGGTTTATTTGAAGGCAGATTGGTACTAACGGTTAAAAACACCAAAACGCTTGACGATATAATCAAAAAGATTCGTTCAATAAAGGGCGTAAAATCAGTTTCTAGGATGTAAATATAATTTATAAACAATTTAAACTTATCATATATGTTTTCAGGTATTATAGAATCTACCGCTAAGGTTACTGCAATAGAAAAAGAGCAAGAAAATGTACATTTTACCCTAAGTTGCCCTTTTGTAAAAGAGCTTAAAATAGATCAAAGCATAGCACATAACGGAGTTTGTCTAACAGTCGTTAAAAAGACAGATAGCACATATACAGTAACTGCTATGAAAGAAACCTTAGATCGTAGTAATTTGGGATTATGGATTGTCGGGACTGAAGTCAATGTAGAACGCAGTATGCTCATGAACGGACGTTTAGACGGACATATAGTACAAGGTCATGTTGACCAAACAGCAAGATGTATTGATGTTCAAGAAAATGGAGGTAGTTGGTTCTTTGCTTTCCAATATAAAAGTTCGAAAGAGATGGCAAAACGCGGATACATAACTGTTGATAAAGGTTCTGTAACTGTTAATGGTGTCAGTTTGACAGTATGCAACCCTACTGAAGACACATTTCAGGTATCAATAATACCCTATACCTACGAATACACAAATTTTCATAGCATCAAAATTGGTAGTATTGTAAATATAGAATTTGACATCATTGGAAAATACGTAAGCCGTATAATGGGCAAATAAACAAAATTTGCACTATCTTTGCATTGCGCAATTTTGCAGTATCTACATAATACAAATATCTATAAGTATGGCGGATGAAAAAAAATACCTATTGGGTAAAACTTTTTTTGAATTAAAAGAGACGGTAGCTTCTTTGAGTATGCCTACCTTTGCCGCCAAACAAATTGCAGATTGGTTATATAAAAAGAAAATTACCACCATTGATATGATGAGTAATCTTTCTGTTGCAAATAGAACCAAGCTGGCAGAAAATTATACTGTTGGTATAAAAGAGCCTATAAAAACCACCTTATCAAAAGATGGTACAAAAAAATACTTATTTGACGTTGGAAATAATAAGTATATAGAGAGCGTATACATACCTGAAAAAGAACGTGCAACTTTGTGTGTTTCATCACAAAAGGGCTGTCAGATGAATTGTTTGTTCTGTGCAACAGGAAAACAAAGTTTTGCGGGTAATTTAACAGCCGCAGAAATAATTAATCAGGTTCAAAGTATTGACGAATGTGATAATTTAACCAATATAGTATTTATGGGTATGGGTGAACCCATGAATAATATAAATGAAGTTTTGAAAGCCATAGAAATTCTAACTTCCGACTACGGATACGGATGGAGTCCCAAACGCATTACTATATCGACTATAGGAGTTCTACCGGCATTAAAAACATTCTTGGATTCAACTCAATGTAACCTTGCTGTTAGCGTACATGCTCCTGATACTTTTAAACGTGTACAAATAATTCCAGGCGAAAAAGCATACCCCATTAAAGACGTTTTGAAACTTCTAAAAGAGTACGATTGGAGCCATCAAAGACGCGTATCTTTTGAGTATATTTTATTTAATCAATTAAATGACACAGAAGAAGATGCGCTAAAACTAGCAGATTTATTACATGGATTGGATTGCCGAGTTAATTTAATCCCATTCCACCAAATACCAGACGTTGATTTAAGCCCTTCAAAACGTGATGTTATGGAAAAATTCCAAGCTATATTAGAAAAAAAACATATCACTGCAACTATTCGTAGATCACGTGGACAAGATATTGATGCTGCTTGTGGAATGCTATCAACAAAAAAAATAAATCAAACATTATGAGATACAAGTTGTCACTTATTTTATCAGTTTTGATTTCTTTTACAGCCTGTAACGATATAAGTTTAAAACCTAATTCAACAGGAGCTGCAAATGAAATTTTAGTTGTAATTGATGATTCAATTGCTAATTCGGCAGTTGGTGATTCTTTGTTTGCGATGCTTAATCAAGACGTTCCCGGACTTAATCAATCAGAACCATATTTTAATATATCACGCACAAACACAAAAAACTTCGCAGATATTTTAAAACCTGCGCGAAACATCATTATTGTAAACATTAATAACACATATTCGCATAGTAAAATAAGCCATTACAGCGATCTATGGTCAAAGCCACAATCTATTCTAAAAATTAATGGATTTGACATTGCCGACGTCGCAAATACAATATCAAAATACGAAAACGAAATCTTGCAATACTTTATAAAAGCAGAAAGAGAACGTTCCATTTCTTACCAAACACGTTATTCCGAAAGAGATGCTATGAAAAAAGTAAAAGACAAGTTCGGATTCTCGATAGTTTTGCCTAAAGGGATGAATCGCTTAAAAAAAGAAGACAATTTTATGTGGATTGCCAATTCAAGTAGAGAGGTTAGTCAAAACATTGTGATTTATACATATCCGTATACCGAAAATGATGCTTTTTCTCGCGAAAAAATACTGCACAAAAGAGATTCTGTAATGATGTTATGGATACCGGGACCTACTCCCGACTCATACATGGGAACTGAGTATAGATATAATCCCCCTATTGCCCGTGAAACATCACTTGAAAATGGTAATTATGCAGTAGAAGTACGCGGTTTATGGACAGCCATAGGCGAAATTATGGGTGGACCTTTTGTTAGTATAAGTTGTTTAGACGAAAAAAATCAACAAGTAGTTACAGTAGAAGCATTCGTATATGCTCCAAATAAATATAAACGTAATATTATGAGGCAATTAGAAGCCATTTTATATACAATAAATTTTGAAACAGATGGAAACAAATAAAATAAAATTAGGAATAACTCAAGGTGATATAAATGGTATCGGTTACGAAGTAATCTTAAAAACGCTTGAAGATAACAGAATCTTAGATTTATGTATTCCAATTGTGTATGGATCACCTAAAGTTGCAGCATATCACCGTAAAATGTTAGATTTAAATATCAATCTTAATCTAATAAATAACGCAAGTGAAGCCAGCGATAAACGTGCAAACATTATTAATTGCTGCGACGATGAAATAAAGGTTGAGATAGGTCTATCTACTCCAATGGCAGGTAATGCTGCATTTGCTGCATTAGAAAAAGCATCCCAAGATTTAAAAGAAGGTTTGATTGATGCCATTGTAACTGCACCAATCAACAAAAATAATATACAATCGCAAAATTTTCAATTTCCGGGTCATACCGAATATTTAGAAAAAACATTTGGGAAACGAGGAGATGCTTTAATGCTACTATCTAACGATAAAATGCGTATAGCTGTTGTAACCGGACATATCCCATTAGCTAAAGTTGCACAATCAATGACCAGCGATTTAATTCTTGAAAAACTTCGCATATTCAACAAATCACTTAAACAAGATTTTTGTATAGAGAAACCTCGCATTGCCGTACTTGGATTAAATCCACACTCAGGTGATGACGGAGTAATTGGAACTGAAGAAAAAGATATTATAGCTCCGGCTTTAAAAATGGCTATGAATGAAGGTATTATTTGTATAGGACCACAAGCTGCAGATGGATTCTTCGGCTCCGATAATTATCTAAAATACGATGGAATACTAGCAATGTATCACGACCAAGGTCTTATTCCATTTAAAGCAATGGCTATGGATTCCGGAGTTAATTTTACGGCAGGTTTAAATATAGTTAGAACATCACCCGACCATGGCACGGCTTACGACATCGCCGGACAAAACTTGGCATCAGAAAATTCATTCCGTCAAGCTCTTTACATGGCTGTTGATATTATAGCAAATCGTATGAAATGTTAAAATGTTAGAATCAAGTCAATTACAAACAATTAAACAAAGGTTCGACATAGTCGGCAATACTCCTGACCTCGACCAAGCAATTCGCGTAGCTGTACAAGTTGCTCCTACTGATTTACCTGTATTAATTACAGGCGAAAGTGGAGTCGGAAAGGAAAATTTTCCTAAAATTATACATCAATATAGTGTCCGTAAACACGAAAAATATATTGCGGTTAACTGCGGTGCAATACCTGAAGGTACAATGGATTCAGAACTATTCGGGCACGAAAAAGGTTCTTTCACAGGAGCTCTTACAGACCGAAGAGGTTATTTTGAGGTCGCTGACGGAGGAACTATCTTTTTAGACGAAGTAGGAGAACTTCCCCTACCCACTCAGGCTCGATTATTAAGAGTATTACAAGATGGCGAATTCTTTAGAGTCGGCTCTTCCGAAGTTAAAAAGACAAATGTAAGAGTTGTTGCTGCTACAAATATAAATATTCAACAAGCAATCAGAGAAGGTAAATTCAGAGGAGATTTATATTATCGTTTAAATGCTGTACCAATACAAATACCGCCACTACGCGAGCGTAAAACTGACATAATGCCATTGTTTACAAAATTCGCTAACGATTTTGCAGAAACATACAGAAGACCTCCTGTTAAATTGACTGCCGAAGCTCAAAAAATGTTAGTAAATTACTATTGGCAAGGTAATATTCGACAACTTAAGAACGTTGCAGAACAAATATCAGCTGTCGAAACGAATCCTGAAATAGAAGCTGCAACATTAATACATTATTTACCTGATGAATCACAAAGTCGCTTACCTCTTAGAGTTTCAAATGAGAAGAGCGAAAGAACATTTAATAACGAGCGTGAAATCTTATATCAAGTCCTTTTTGATATGAAGAAGGATATGGATGAACTTAAGAAATCGGTTAGTAAATTAATGACAGAGAGCGATTCTATTGTCCCAAAAGAGCCTAAACCAGTTCAACATCATGAACAAACGGTAATTTCATATACACCTACCAGCATACGAAACGAAGATTATGAAGACGCTCAAGAGTATGAGGAATCTCCATTGGCAGTGGATGACATGGAAAAAGAACTTATCAAAAAAGCTCTCGAAAAACATGCCGGGAAAAGAAAATATGCTGCCATGGATTTAAAAATTTCGGAACGTACTTTATATAGAAAAATTAAAGAATACGGATTAGACAACATATAATACCACACATTATATAGATGAAATATTTTAAATCATTTGAAATAGTAATAGTAGGCTTGATTCTAATGTCATCATGCAGTATATCATATAAATTTAATGGTACTGTAATTGACTATGATAAAATTAAATCTATTTCTATAGTTGATTTCACAAATCAAGCATCTATGGTATATGCCCCACTAACTGCAAAATTCAACGAAGAATTAAAAGACATATATACACGTCAAACACGTTTAAATTTAATTTCGCGTAACGCAGACCTCGAATTAGATGGAGAAATTGTTGGATATGATATTACTCCAATGTCTTTATCAACAAATTCACTAGCATCAGAAACGAGATTAACTATAAAAATCAACGTCCGTTATATCAACAATACAAATCACGAAGAAGATTTTGAAAAAGTTTATTCTGCATACCGCAATTTTGATAGTGAAAGATTGTTAACTGATGTTCAAGATGAATTAATTGAAGAGATCACAAAAGAAATATGCGAAAACATTTATAATGACACTGTAGCTAATTGGTAATAATGACAAGCGAACAACTTATATATTATTTCAAACATCCTGATGAATTGGACAAACAAACTGTTTCCGATATACAGTATCTTGTAAATGAGTATCCATATTTCCAGTCATTACAATTATTATACTTAAAAAACTTACAAAATATAGGAGACTTGCAATATCATGCAATGCTAAAGAAAACAGCTTTATATGCAGCTGACAGATCGCATTTACAAGATTTAATAGATATCCCACCCCAAATTAAACCTAAAACAGAAGAAAAGCCTATTTTGAAAGCAAAAACCATCTTGACAGAAACTACAGAATATAAATTAGTTGAGTCAGAAAGCGTTGACAATCAATCTATACTGGCACTTCAACATCAAGATTTAATAGATAAATTTATTTCAGATAATCCTCGTATACACCCTGTTGGACAAATGGAATCAAATAGTATCGTTATTCCAGAAATACAAGAAGACACAGATGTTAGTTCAAATATATTTACAGAAAGTCTGGCTAAAATTTACATAAAACAGAAGCAATACACAAAAGCATTGCGTATTTTTGAAAAATTAAATTTGAAATATCCAGAAAAAAGTAGTTACTTTGCAGACCAAATTCGATTTTTAGATAAAATAATTCAAAATAACAAATAATTATGTACAACGTACTCGTATCATTAGCTGTCGTTATTTCTATCTTATTAACCATTATTGTATCAGTACAGAAGCCTAAAGGAGGCGGTTTGGCAGCAAATTTTTCAGCATCAAACAATATATTAGGTGTTCGTAAAACAACTGATTTTCTAGAAAAAGCGACATGGTCATTGGTTATAATCTTAGTAGTTTTAAGCGTAGCAAGTTCTGCTTTTATTTCTAAAGAAGTATCTACAGAAAATGCACAATCATCTGCTTTGAAAAACAAAATAGAGCAAACAGCTACACCAAACGCTAATCAAACTCCATTAATGCCGACATCAACTCCGGCTGCCGAATAATAGAAGCTATAGATTACCGTATAAATAGTCATAAATAAGTCGTTTTGTCATAACAAAGCGACTTATTTTTTTTGGCACGATATATGCACTATATCAGGCAGAATTAATAAACATTTAATATTTACATAACTATGAACATTAAACCACTAGCAGACCGAGTTTTAGTTAAACCCGATGCTGCAGAAGAAAAGACAGCAAGCGGAATCATTCTTCCTGATTCTGCAAAGGAAAAACCTTTAAAAGGCAAAGTTGCTGCAATAGGCAACGGAACAAAGGACGAAGAGATGATAGTAAAAGTTGGTGACAACGTACTATACGGCAAATATGCCGGTACAGAAATCGAATTAGATTCTGAAAAATATCTTATCATGCGCCAAAGTGACATTTTGGCAATTATCTAATGACAATTTAAAATTTTATAAATCATGGCAAAAGAAATTAAATTTGACATCGAAGCCCGCGACCGCTTGAAAAAAGGTGTGGACGAATTGGCAAATGCCGTAAAAGTGACACTTGGACCTAAAGGTCGTAATGTGATTATAGCTAAGAAATTTGGAGCTCCTCAAATCACTAAAGATGGTGTTACAGTAGCAAAAGAAATCGAATTGGAAGATGCATTCCAAAATATGGGTGCTCAAATGCTTAAAGAAGTTGCTTCAAAAACAGGCGAAAACGCAGGTGACGGAACAACCACTGCTACAGTATTGGCACAATCTATCATTTCTGTAGGTCTTAAAAACGTAGCTGCGGGTGCAAATCCAATGGATTTGAAAAAAGGTATAGATAAAGCTGTTGTAAAAGTTGTTGAACATATTAAATCACAAGCTGAAGAAGTTGGTGATGATATCAAAAAAATTGAGCAAGTTGCAACAGTTTCTGCAAATAATGATAGCGAAATCGGTAAACTTATTGCCGATGCAATGGCTAAGGTTAAAAAAGAAGGTGTTATAACAGTAGAAGAAGCAAAAGGTACAGATACTACAGTTGATGTTGTTGAAGGTATGCAATTTGACCGCGGCTATTTGTCTCCTTATTTTGTAACTAATACAGATAAGATGGAAGCCGTAATGGAAAAACCATATATCTTAATTCATGACAAAAAGATTTCTTCATTAAAAGATATTCTTCCTTTGCTAGAATCTATTGTTCAAGGTAGCCGTCCTCTTTTAATTATTGCTGAAGACGTTGATAGTGAAGCATTAACCGCTTTAGTAGTTAACCGTCTACGTGCTAATTTAAAAGTTTGCGCTGTTAAAGCTCCTGGATTTGGCGATCGCCGTAAAGAAATGTTGCAAGATATTGCAATCTTAACAGGCGGAACTGTAATTAGCGAAGAACAAGGCTTGAAACTTGAAACAGCTACTTTGGATATGTTAGGTTCTGCTGAAACTGTTACAATCAACAAAGACAATACTACTATTGTAAACGGAGCCGGCGACAAAAAAGCAATCGCAAACCGTGTTGCTCAAATCAAAGTTCAAATTGAAACAACAACATCTCAATACGATAAAGAGAAATTGCAAGAACGTTTGGCTAAATTAGCAGGTGGTGTTGCAGTTCTTTATATTGGTGCTCCTTCTGAAATTGAAATGAAAGAGAAAAAAGACCGTGTTGATGATGCTCTTAGCGCAACTAGAGCTGCTGTTGAAGAAGGTATTGTTGCCGGTGGTGGTGTTGCATACATTCGTGCAATAAGTGCTTTAAATAATCTAAAAGGCGAAAACGAAGATGAAACAACCGGTATAGAAATCATTAAACGCGCTATCGAAGAACCATTACGTCAAATCGTTGCTAATGCAGGCAAAGAAGGTGCTGTAATTGTTCAAAAAGTTAGCGAAGGTAAAAATGACTTCGGATACAACGCACGTACCGATAATTATGAGAACTTATTTGCTACCGGTGTAATAGATCCTGCTAAAGTAACTCGTGTAGCTCTTGAAAATGCAGCTTCAATTGCAGGTATGATGTTAACTACAGAATGTGTAATTGCAGATAAGAAAGAAGACGATCCTGCACCAGTAATGCCTCCTATGGGTGGCGGTATGGGTGGAATGATGTAATTCACTCTGTTTAATAAAAAAAACCCTTGCTCATAAAGAACAAGGGCTTTTTTTATATATGCTATTGATAACCAATTTGCGAAATATTACCACTCTATTTCTGGTAGATGGTTTTGGCGAAGATATTCATTGGTCTGTGTAAAATGATTATTTCCAAAGAATCCTCTATATACAGATAATGGAGATGGATGCGCAGATTTAAGCACTAAATGTTTTGATGTATCTATGACCTTGCCTTTTTGTTGAGCATAAGAACCCCATAACAAAAACACAAGATGCTCTTTATTGTCTGATAGTATTTTGATTACAGCATCTGTAAAAGTTTCCCAACCATGGTTTTGATGTGATCCTGCAAGATTAGCACGAACCGTAAGTGTAGCATTTAGCAATAATACTCCCTGCTTGGCCCAACGTTCTAAATTGCCACTCTCAGGTATTGATTTATTATACTCTGCTTTAATTTCTTTAAATATATTTTGTAATGATGGAGGAAATTGAACGCCTTCATTAACCGAAAAGCATAAGCCATGAGCCTGACCTTCACCATGATATGGATCTTGACCTATCAAAACGACTTTTACATTTTCGAACGGACACGAATTAAACGCATTAAATATTTTACTTCCCGGAGGATACACTACCCCATTTTTGTATTCATTGCGTACAAAAGTAACTAAATTCGCAAAATATGGTTTGTCAAATTCTGCTTGTAAATATGCTTGCCAAGATGAATTTATATTTACAAGCATTTCTCGAAACGATATGTCATTAATTGATATGCCAAACGTGCAGCTAAGAAATCTGATGCACGTTCATTTGGATTAGGACACAATTCAACTATGTCAAAACCAACTACATTACGATTATAAAATACAGAGCGTAAGAAATGTAAAACTTGATAATAATCTAATCCTCCGGGTTCAGGTGTACCGGTTGATGGCAAAACAGAAGGATCGAATACATCTAAATCTATTGTGACATATACATTTTCAGAGAGTGTAGACAAGGCTTTTTCTTGCCATAAATCGTTATTATATATCTTATGTGCATAAAATATTTGATTCTCATCGAAGTTACCCAACTCTTCAACACACATACTACGAATACCCACTTGAGTTATAGGACACATTTTTGATGCATTATACATAACACATGCGTGATTCAAAATAGAACCTTCGTATGTATCACGCAAATCAGAATGAGCATCTAATTGTAAGATAGTTAGGCTCTTATACTTACGCGACATAGCTCTAAATGCACCAATACTTACAGTATGATTTCCTCCTATAGTTACAGGGAACTTGTCATCATTAAGCAATGCAGATACACGATTATCAACAGCATCACATAAAACCTCAGGAGTTTCATTTTCAGTAACAGGCACAGCCGTATAAATACCTCTTTTGTAAACCTCTGTTTGAGTTTCAATATCGTACCATTCCAATGCTACAGAAGCATCTAATAATGCTTCAGGTCCTTTATCCGAACCTTTTACCCATGTACTTGTTTTATCGTATGGCACAGGTAGTACGACGATTTTTGACGATTCGTAATTACGATATTCTTCGGGTATTCCTGCAAATAC
The DNA here is from genome assembly GCA_009930305.1 of Bacteroidia bacterium. Classification (GTDB taxonomy): domain Bacteria; phylum Bacteroidota; class Bacteroidia; order Bacteroidales; family Paludibacteraceae; genus Enterocola. The sequence goes on along the minus strand of RZYM01000010.1, from coordinate 20,503 downwards.
TTCCATATTAATAGCCTAATATTTTTAACATCGATTTATAACTTTGTTCTTTGGCAAATAACTTGGTATTGTATTCACCATTTTCATCTACATCTATTACAACATGCTTTGGTGCCGGAATCAAACAGTGCTGAATACCGCCAAAGCCGGACAATGCTTCTTGATATGCACCACAATGGAACAAACCTATATATTGTGGCTCATTTCCACTCGGATCCACTTTAGGCAAGAAGATTGCATTATTATGACCTGCACTATAATAGTCTTCACTATCACAAGTAAGTCCTCCAAGATGTACACGTTGATATTCTTTATCCCAATTATTTACTGCCAACAAAATGTATCGCTGATTAATTGACCATGTATCAGGCAAAGTAGTTATAAATGAACTGTCTATCATATTCCATAACTCACGATCATTCTGTTGCTTTTGGTTTACTATACTATAAATAATTGCACCACTTTCACCTACAGTAAATGACCCGAATTCTGTGAATATATTCGGTTCTTGAACTCCGTTCTGTGCACATATATTTTTAATTTGTGCTACGATTTCTTCTGCCATATATTCATAATCATAGTTATAATCCAAATATGTAGCTATTGGGAATCCACCGCCAATATCCAAACTGTCAAGTTCCGGACAAATCTTTTTTAATTCGCAATACAACTCTACTGCTTTTACCAATTCACTCCAATAGTAAGCAGTATCTTTAATTCCTGTATTGATAAAAAAATGCAATAACTTAAGTTCAGTTTTAGGATTATCTTTTATCTTTTCATAATAATATGGAAGGATATCATTATATCTAATACCTAAACGAGATGTATAGAAATCGAACTTAGGTTCTTCTTCAGATGCAATACGAATACCTACCTTACATTTTTTATCTAAACCATGAAGTAATAAATCCAATTCAAATTTATTATCTAATATAGCAACAGTATTTTCAAAACCTTCATTTACAAGATGTTGAATATTTTCAACATACTGCGGACGTTTAAATCCGTTACATATAATATAATTATCCTTTTTAAACGAACCGGTTTCGTACAAATTTTCAATGAGATTTATATCAAAAGCAGAAGATGTTTCTACGTGTACACCATGTTTCAACACTTCTTCCATTACAAATGAAAAATGTGAACTCTTAGTACAATAGCAATAATGATAGTCGGCATTATAATCCACTTTTGCCATGGCTACATTAAACATTCTGCGAGCCTTTTGTATTTGCTGAGCTATTTTAGGCAAATATGTAAGTCGTAGCGGAGTACCATACTGCTCTATTATATCCATCAATGGTATTCCATTAAACTGCAATTCATTATCCTCAACTTGAAACTCCTCTGTAGGAAATTCCGATGTCTGTTCTATAAGATCAACGTATTTGTTTTTCATTACAATTACAAATTTAACTTACTTACTTTGTGGTTTTTTTGTCAATGTAACTCATTTGGATTGCAAAAATAATTAAAGTTGGCAAAGATAAATAATAATGTGTATTACTATCACTGTTTTTATAAAAAAAGCGATGATAGTATATAAAAAAATGAAATATTTTAACTAAAACTATAATGTAGTCGCAGCACACATCTCAGCACAGCGTTCACCATCTATTGCAGCCGAAACAATTCCACCTGCATATCCGGCTCCTTCTCCGCAAGGATATAAACCTTTTATTTGTACGTGTGCCAATGTTTCCGTATCACGTAATACTCGTATTGGAGCTGATGTTCTTGTTTCAACACCTATCATAGAAGCTTCCTTAGTTAAGAAATTTGAAGACCATTTGCCAAAAGTAACTAAACCATCGCGCAAACGAGCATCTACAAACTTTGGTATAACAGTATTTAATTGTGTAGATTTAAGTCCGGGTACATAAGAAGTATCAGGCAATGTAGAAGACTCCTTTTTATGTATAAAATCTGTCATTCTTTGTGCCGGAGCTACTTGTGTACTCCCTCCGGACAGCCATGCTTTTTTTTCTAAATCTTCTTGAAAACGCATAACCGAAAAAATACCATATTTAGCATACTCAGGCAAATCTTCCGGACGTATTTCAACTACCATACCAGAATTAGCCCATTTTGAACCTCTGTTTGATGGCGACATTCCATTCACAACAACTTGTTGCGGTCCACTTGCAGCAGGCACTACAAACCCACCGGGGCACATACAAAATGAATAAACTCCCCTATTTTGAATTTGCGTTACAAAATTGTATTCTGCAGGAGGCAAATACAATCCTCTTCCTTGTATATTATGATATTGAATTTGGTCAATTATAATCTGAGGATGTTCTAAACGCACTCCTACAGCAATTCCCTTTGACTCCATCATAACTCCACGTTTATCTAAAAATGCATACACATCGCGTGCCGAATGACCTGTTGCCATAATTATCGGTCCATGGTATTCATCACCATTTGCAACAATCACTCCCTTTACAGAATCTTTATCGATTATTAAATCAACAACTTTAGTTTCAAAATGGACTTCCCCGCCGGATTGTATAATTCTTTCGCGAATTTTACGAATAACGTCAGGTAATTTATCTGTTCCTATATGTGGATGCACGTCAACCAGAATATTAGGATTAGCCCCATGCATACAGAAAATCTTCAATATGCGTTCGTTATTTCCTTTCTTTTTGCTTCGTGTATATAATTTACCATCAGAATAAGCCCCCGCACCACCTTCTCCAAAACAATAATTTGATTCAGGATCAACTATTTGCTCTCGCGAAATCAATGCAATGTCGCGTTTTCGAGTAGATACATTCTTCCCTCTTTCAAGTACAATGGGTTTAAAGCCTAATTCAATTAGACGAAGAGCGGCAAACAAACCTGCAGGACCTGCACCTACAACTATAACAGATTTTGATTGTGACACATCACCATACTCAGCTATACAATAATTGGTTTGTGGAGCCGGTTCATTTTCAAATACGCGTATACTCAGATTAACATAAACTATTTTCTGACGTGCATCAATAGAACGTTTTAAAATTTGTACCGCCTTGATTGATGCAGGATTTAAGCCGTATTCTTTTGATACATAATCGATCAAAACACGTTCATCAGCTGCTATAGGTGGTAATACACGCAAATTATATTCATGAATCATATTCCAATATTTGTGATGTGAATAACATAGTTTTATCGAACGAAAAAGCCCCGGCTTTTGCCGAGGCTTAAATATTGATACCGAAACAAAATTATTCAGCAGCAGGAGTTTCAGTAACAGGAGCTTCTTCAACCGGAGCTTCAGCAGCAGGTTGAGCAGCTTTTACAGATTCTTCTTCAGCAGCTAATTTTTCAGCTTTTTTCTGTGCAACTACAGCAGCTTTAGCAGCGTTTACAGCTTTTTCTGCTGTTAAGCGAGCTTTTGCATTTGCAACAGCATCAGCACTAGTTTTTTCTGAAATTTTAGCGGTTGATTTAGCTTTTTCAGCTTTCCATGCTTGGAATTTTTTTTCAGCGACTTCTTCAGTAAATGCGCCCTTAGCTACACCACCCATTAAGTGTTTTTTCAACATTACGCCTTCATCTGAAAGAATATTACGTACTGTATCTGTTGGTTGTGCACCGGAATTCACCCATTTAAGAGCTTTTTCGAAGTTAATGTCTACCGTTGCAGGATTGGTGTTAGGGTTGTAAGAACCAATTCTTTCGACAAACCTGCCATCACGTGGCGATCTACTGTCAGCAATAACGATATGATAATATGCATATCCTTTGCGACCATGTCTTTGCAATCTAATTTTAGTTGCCATTTTTTATTATTTTAAATTATTACTTCTGTGCATTACTCGAATGCGGGTGCAAAGATACAAAATAAATTATATTTATCAACAATTTATGTGTGTTTTTACAACCAAGAAATAAGAATCTATTTAGTAGCTTAATGTTCTTTCAAATAAATATGGTCCGAACTCCATACGAGTCCAATTTCCTCTGTCGTCATATTTTGTTGAAACATCCCAATCAAAAGAAAAATCGATAGATTGATCGGCAGCCATTGCAGCTTCTTTACGGGCTTTTTTAGCTTCATTAAGCTTCATAGTACTTTTTGAATCGCCAAAAAATGCCATATAATCCCACATAGTTATACTACCCCAATTATTTTTAATATCCATATAAACACTGGAACGAATCTTTTGAGGTTGTCCGTAGCTGTCTTCTTCCAAAATCTCAATTTTATAATCCACATTATCAGCTAAAATATATGCGTAATTATCGTAGTCTTTATTTTTTTCTAATAAAATATTCCCTTTCCAATCAAGCAAAGTAATAACTCCATCGGGATTGATTTTTACCAAAGATTTGAATTGCATATGATTTTCACTAACCAAAGAAGGGAATTTAATGTTATTTGAATCAGCTATTGCCTTAAGGAAAGAGAATGGACGTGATGATACCGATTTACCTTGAAAATTTATAGTACCATCAGTATTCATTGACAACTGCACTTCTTCAGTTGTTTCTACTTTCATCTTAATAAAGCCACCAACCAAATTCTCTGTTTTACAAAATGTTTCTGCTGCCATTTTGTCGGAAGTTGAATTTATTTTATCATAAGCAGGCACAAGAACACGGGCCAGATTACCGTCAAACGTCGTTATACCTATGTGTTCGCCTGTTTTTTTACTATATTTAGGCTGCAGTGTATTAATCTTTATTTTCTCTTTTTTACCTTCATCATCTATTACAACTTGTGATGCAGAAAAACTTTTAATTCTGTTTTGTGCATCATATTCAACTTTGTATGTAATAGGCATATTATTTAAATGGGTTAGATTACCCTCAATAGACTTCGGTTTTCCTTTGCAATCATTTAAAGGGAAAAATTGGAACGGATAGTTCAATCTGAATACCTGACAAATTAGATCGTTATATGTATAATAATCAACGAAACGAGACATATTCCTATTAATCACATTAAATAAAGGTGCATATTTGACAGCCGCAACAGGATAATTCAATACAAAGGGACGCAAAGCATTATATTCAGATAGAGCTAGCTCACCATCAACATATTGACCATATTGTTCGTATGCCTCTCTAGCTTTTTCAGGTTCTTCAAGCCATGCGTAACAAATAGATAAATTATGATAAGCATCAACCATTTGTTCCTCTTTACACAGTCCTATATTATAAGATAAAACATCGGCATACAGTCTCAATATATTTTTCTCGCTTTTTGTTAAAAGAAGATGCTTTTTATTCTCTATTGCATCAATAACGCGAGATTTAAGTTCTGATAAGTTTGAAATTTCAGGTATGTCTACCAAATAAAATGGAGTTTCGAAAGTACCGAAACCATATTTCGAAAACACATCTTGCCTAACCCTTCTATATGCTGCATGTATTCCAACCAATGATGATGCAGGCAATCCCTTAGCATATTGTTCGTTTTTTGTTGAATCAACACCTTGTAAAACACCTAAATCAAATTCATTTAAAATATGACCTTCATTATCACTAATACGATACCTGCACTTAATTTTATATGGAACCGCTATAAAATCACCATTTGCTTTTATACTATCAACCTTATTGTGTAAAGGTATATTCGACACAAGTATTTCGACCATTGCTCGTTTCTTATTAGCATCTTCACAATGAATATATGCAGGAATAAATTTCCATACAGCAAACCGACCTATCTTATCAACTACCTTATTTATTTCATTTTCTTCAAGCATCAAGCGTAAAGAATCTTTAGACGTCCATCCTTGTTTCGAAGTACGTTCGTAATCTATCATCAAATACACAGTAGCATCTTCAAATTGTACGTTTTTTGTAGGTGCTTGGAAATAAGATACATTACTTGCAAACATACCATACGTACATAGCATGTAAATGCAAAAAAGAAAACTATATTTTTTATTCATTTTATATGCATTATCAGTAATGATGCAAAGGTAATACTTTTAATTAAAATTATTCTCAACATTTGAGTCAAGCTAACATCTTTGTGTGTTATTTAAGCCCCACTGTTTACATTTTGTTTAAAACTTATAATATTTTTGTTTGTTTATGCGCAAAAATATTGCGTTCTTTGCAAGGTTATGCGAGAAATGATATTATACATAGAAGATTTACTTCACAAACACGATTTTGTAATAATCCCCGGATTTGGAGGATTTGTAGCTACAAAAGAATGTGCATACGAAATAAATGACGTGTTATATCCACCAAAAAAGTCGATAGGATTCAATCCTAACCTACTCTACAATGATGGATTACTAGCTCACAAGTACGTTGCTGCCGAAAGAATCACTTACGATGAAGCAAATATAAAAATCGCAGAATCAGTAAAGCAAATTAATGATTTATTAGAAGATTTCAAACACCTGAATTTCGGCATCATAGGTACCTTTCACAAAACAGAAACAGGATTGGCATTCGAACCAAGCGAAGAAAATCCTTTCATGTCGTCATCTTTTGGATTACTATCATTCTATTTTCCAAAATTAGAAAATAAAACAGTACAGCCTACAACAATACAAAAAGCGCAGAAAGTAGAATTTACACCTGCTGAAAACGCCAAAGTCGAAAACAAATTCAGCAGACACTCGTCAAGATTTGTTGGTGCTGTTGCCGCAATTATTCTTTTGTTTATGTTTTTTCCTACCAATGTTGAAGATAGAGGTATTTCATATCAAGCATCATTTGTTCCACCTACAGTTAATACCATAACAGAGCAGTTAACAGAAGAGCAAAACACACCATGCACACCATATCATATCATAGTTGGAAGTTTTTATACACAAGTAAAAGCAAATCAATTTATTTCCGAGATAAAAGAAGAAATCGGTGACTTGCAAATTATATACTCAGAAAATAGATTCCGTATATCTTGTACATCCTTCGAAACAGAAGAAGAAAGCAATACATTTTTAGATAGTTTTGTAGTAAATCATCCGCGATATGCAGATGCCTGGGTACTTAACTATAACCCATAATACAAACACAAATCATAATTATATGAAAAGAAGAATACTTATTACCGGTGCTGCCGGGTTTATCGGTTCTCACGTTATTAGACGTTTTGTTACCAATTACCCTGAATATATGTGCTACAATTTGGATGCACTGACATACGCAGGTAATCTTGAAAATTTAAAAGATATATGTGATAAGCCTAACTATCAGTTTATTAAAGGCGATATCACCGATACTGATTTTATAGAAAAAATATTTCAAGAATATAAATTTGACGGAGTAATCCACTTAGCTGCAGAATCTCACGTCGACCGTTCAATTACAGACCCACTTTGCTTTATCAGAACTAATGTTCTTGGAACTGCAAACTTACTTAATGCAGCAAAAAATTTATGGAAAGGTAATATGGAAGGCAAACGTTTTTACCATGTTTCTACAGACGAAGTATATGGTTCATTAGGCAAAGATGGATTCTTTACCGAAAAGACAGCATACGACCCACGTAGTCCATATTCAGCATCAAAAGCAAGTTCAGACCATTTTGTACGTGCATATTTCCACACTTATGGTTTACCTGTGGTAATTTCCAATTGCTCAAATAATTATGGTTCAAACCATTTCCCTGAAAAGTTAATTCCACTTGCAATTAATAACATCAAACACAACAAACCAATTCCTATTTACGGCAAAGGTGCTAATGTACGTGATTGGTTATGGGTTGAAGATCATGCACGTGCTATTGATACCATTTTCCACACCGGAAAAACAGGTGATACATACAATATAGGCGGTCACAACGAATGGACCAACTTAGACCTAATCAAATTACTTTGTAAAGTAATGGATCGCAAGTTAGGACGCGAAGAAGGCACATCTGAAAAATTGATAACATACGTTACTGATCGTGCCGGACACGATTTACGCTATGCTATTGATCCTACCAAATTACGCGATCAATTAGGTTGGAAACCGTCATTACAATTTGAAGAAGGTTTAGAGAAAACAGTTGATTGGTACTTGGAAAATGAAGAATGGCTTAACAATGTAACAAGTGGCGCATATCAACAATACTACGAAAAACAATATAAATGCTAACAAATTTAAGGATTACATCTACCGCATTGGCACCACCCACACCTATAGCTATCATTCCTAAACCACCTGCATTTGGGGTATGCGAGTCTGTTCCTATCATCATTCCTCATGAAAACGCATAGTTTTCTAATACCACTTGGTGTATAATGCCTGCACCGGGTTTCCAAAAGCCAATACCAAATTTGTTGGATACAGCTTTTAAAAAATCATACACTTCTTTGTTCGACTCATTTACTGTAGTTAAATCCACATGTGCTGCCACGTGAGTGAGTATTAAGTGGTCGCAATGTACAGTAACTGTTTTCCTTTCAGAATTCATTAACTGAAATAATGCCATTTGTGCAGTGGCATTTTGCATGTCTACACAGTCGGGAGAAAAATTTACATAATCCACGGCTCTTTCATATAGTCGTAATTATTCCTCTGCTGAGAGGTGAGTTTATAATATTTTTTCTGTTAAAGTAAGAGGTCGTTGTAGCGTTCGTTTTACTGTGTCAAGTTTTGATGACAATTTTTTATATACTTGTTTCATTCTATTAATATAATGATTGGTTTAATTAATGCTTGATTTTATAGCCAATAATTATGGTATTAAGAATATGGATAGAATTAATATAGTGTGAAAGAATAGTTTATTTTGTAAAATTGCTACCTTTGTGGAATCTAAACCTAACTGTGAATTTTTCAGATCCACACATATTGTTGTCCGAAATTCAAAAAGGCAATCATTTGGCTTTTGAATTTTTATTCAAGGCATATTATCCTCGTTTGTGTAATTTTGCAACTCGATTTTTAGATTCTACTACCGCAGAAGATATCGTTCAGGAGTGTTTCCTGAAATTTTGGGAAAAGAGATTTTCTATAAAACAAGGCAATATCCTTTCTTTGTTATTTACTATGGTCAGAAACGCTTGCCTTAATCATTTAAAGCGTAAGGCTTTGGTTGATATCTCCTCAATAGATTTTGTGAAAAATTTGCAGGGAGAAGAAGCTTTGTATGTATTAGATTTTACTGGAGATACTGACTATGTCTGCTTAGAACATGAACTAACAGAACAGATAGATAAGGTTATGAACGATTTGCCTGCTCGATGTAGAGAGGTGTTTGTTTTAAGTAGAATGGATGGGTTAAAAAACAAAGAAATAGCACTGCAATTGAATATCTCTACAACAATGGTTGAGAAACATATTGCGAAGGCAATAGCCGTTTTTTCTGCAAGGTTTAAAAATGATATTGATTAGCTACCAATAATACAAGACCCAACGTTATTTATTTTAAAGTTATTTAACGTTTTGTAGATTGGGTAAAATACGATATTGATTGCTATATACATACAAGATAGTATAATTATGAGTACACATGAAAACTTCAAGAGTTTAGCTAAAGCGTACTTTGAAGGGAAAATAAGTTTAGAAGAAGAACGTCAATTGTTTGCTTTCATCAATAATAATGATGATAGGAAAGAGCAATTTTACGAATATGAGGAGGATTGGAAAAAACAATACGCAAATGAAGATACAATAAAGGCTTGGCAAAAAGTGTATAATCGTATGCAAGTTGCAGAATCAGTAATGCTCCCTTCAAAATCACAGTCTTTTTTTTCTTGGAAACTATTATCTGTTGCTGCTGTAATAATATTGTTAATAGGTTTTTCGGGACTATTTTTCTTGCATTCTAGTAATTGGAGAGAAAAAGAACAATATGAATTTAGGGTCGCTTATGGAGGTCAAGGTACAATTATTCTATCTGATGGTACAAAAGTGTGGTTAAATGCTGGGTCAACCTTAACATATGACGATGATTTTAGCAATAACCGATTAGTTTATTTAGATGGAGAAGCCTACTTTGAGGTTACAAAGCACAAAGGGAAACAATTTGTTGTACGTTCAGGTAATTATGAACTGACAGTGTTGGGTACAAAGTTTAATTTATCTGCTTATGCAGATGATAATTTGATTGTAGCCTCTTTAGTAGAAGGAGCTATCAAAGTTGCATGCAATGAGGAATTAAGACATATGGACCCGAATCAAACATTAAGTTTTAATAAGAGTTTACATAAATTTGTTGATCAAACAGATGCTGATGTTCATCAGTCATTTGCTTGGAAAGATAATCACATTGAATACAATTCCATTTTGATGTCAGATTTAATGAATAAATTAAATAGAAAATTTGATGTTAATATACAGGTTGAATCAGAAAAAATAAACCAAGAAGAAGTGCGTGTTGCATTTCGAAACAATGAAAGTGTCGATGAGATATTATTGGCTCTCAAAGAATTAATACCAATGACAATAGCAAGAAATGGTAATAATATAATTATTAATTAAGGGAATAGTGGGGAATTTTCAATTTCATCGTTATATACTCTTTGGGCTTGTTGTTGCTTTGAGCAATTCCGTATATGGACAAACCGTAACCTATGTATTTAAACAAGCAACTGTAGTTTCTTGTTTGCAAGAAATTAAAAAACAAACCTCATTCTCTATTATATATAAACCCGCCGATTTACGTGATAAAGAAAAAATATCAATAGCTATAAAAGCGGAGAAATTGGAAACTGTTTTAAAAAGGATTTTATTGCCCTTGGGATTACCATATAAAATTTTGAACAAAACCATCATTATAGGAACATCAGCATTACTAAATGCTCAACATATAGAAGAAAAACAACCGCTTTTGCAAGACACATTACTATCAAAATCACTTACAAAAACAAAAGAAGAACTGCCCTTAGAGCCTATCATTACGTGGAAAGATAGTGTTGTTGTTAGTTACCATACGTATTTTGTAACGGATACGATACGTGTAGATACAATTTTCAGTCAAAAGTGTGATACAACGACTATACCTTCCTTATTTCAACGTAAATCAGTAGGTCATTATTATGGTTTTGATGTGTGTACGGGTTATGGATCGCTATTTCTTCCCATTGAGGGCACACGCCCGAGTGGTGGATTGTATGTAGGATTAAACGCTCGTTATGTATATTTTTTCCATCCTCGGTGGGGTATTTCTTCAGGTGTTGGTGTGTCACATTATAATGCAAGTTATTCTCTCAATTACACGCATATTGATTATCATGTACAAGATAGTGAAGGGGAGTTTTATGATCATATAACAGAAGTTGTAGGGAGAGAAGAACAAAGAACTTTGCTAGCATTAGATATTCCTTTAGGATGTGAATTTCGATATCAAGTAAGTGATCGTGTATCATTGTGGGGAGGCATAGGAGCTATGATGGAGGTTCCTCTTATGACCTCATATATCGTTACTGATGGAATAGTGCGAACCAAAGGGTATTATCCTCAGTGGGGATTAACTTTATATGATTTGCCTGGAAGGTTTGGAACCTCAGCGATTTCGGGAGAGAAGGGTTCTTTCTCTCAACCTATTTCAGTGGCAGGGTATGCAAATATGGGTGTTTTGTTGGATATCGCTTCTCATACGGAAATAAAATGTACCATCCATACAGGTGTTAGCAATCAACATTTTTCTATTGGTTTGCAATTTGGTATTGTTTATCAGATGGGTAATTTTAAACCAACTCAGAAAGTAAAATGCTATACACATTTTGATAAATTGTATTATAATACCCTTGAGAAAGAAATGATAGAAGAACAAAAAACGACTATTAAAGTACCTATAATTACATATCCATGAGAAAATTACTACTATACTTACTGTTTCTTTTGTGTGTGCAATATATGTATGCTGTCCCCATTATGAGTGGCACAAAAATATATTTAAACACAGGTGGAACATCCCTGTGGGGAAGAGATAATGCATGGTTTGTGGCTTATTTTTATAATGATTATGTGTATAATCAGGTTACAATGACTCCTACATCATACCCTAATATATATGTAGTAGAGACTCCTAACACACAATGGTCGAATGTTAGCACACAATGGACAAATATTGTTTTTGTGAGAATGAATCCCAATTATGCCGTTTTTAACTGGGCATATGTTTGGAATCAGACAAACGATTTGGTGTATGATGGACTTAGAAATTTGTATACTATTGATGGATGGGGTGAAATTGAGCCCAAAAAGAGTACAGGAACGTGGTCTATCGCACCTGGGTGTTCTTTTACTCAATTCAATGTAAATATCGATAAATGCGATGCAAATGCCTATCAGTTATCGGGCAAAGCGAGCTTTGTAAACCCTCCTACAAAAGGGATACTGTTTGTGAATGATGTGGTTTCAGGTGCTATTGTTGAAACAACATTCCCTTTTCAATCTCCTTATCAGTTTCAACTCAACGATATTCCTATCCCATCTTTATCTCAACCTGGTGTAGTCGAAATTCACTTTTCTGATGAATATTGTGATAGAACGATAGAGTATACTCCTCCTAAGCTCACAACTATTGATGTGTGTCAGCAAAGTTCAGTAACGTTAACACCCATAACTGTAGGATATGAGTATCTGTGGAATACTGGAGAAACACTATCTTCTATTTCTTTTAACGCAGAAAAAGATACTACCTATATTTGTCGCATAAAGGTGCCAACACATGATGCAAGTATTGATAATAATATTATCCTAAATGGAGATTTTGAGGATGTTTCATTACCCTATTATAAGGGATTTAGCACAGAGTACGAACAGTTTGATTTAAACGCTCCATTTGATTACAATCGCCCTACTCGAGGATGGGCTGTTGTAACTAGTAATACAAAAATCTTACACTCTTCTTTACCCGAGATCAGTCCTCATAGTGGAGAGTATATGTTATTTTTGGATGGAGGAGCTGAGTCTGCTGCCTTTTGGATTAGTAGCACTCAACAACAAAATCCGGATTTAAAACTACAAAAAGGGAAAATATACCGTTTCTCTTATTGGGCTAGAAATGTTGGGGAGGATTTTCCTGCTGGTATAAGTGCTTCGATTAGTTATAATGGTAAAAATGTGAAAATTGGAGAGACACATATTCTTATGGAATCAGATTGGACAGAGTACGTTACTTTTTTTACTGCCACAGAAGATGCAGACAATATATCACTTGCTCTTACAAATGAACACGTACGGAATAATACAGAGGGGAATGATTTTGTGATAGATGATATCTTATTTCAAACTGTTTCGGCTGAAGAAAGTAATTTATTTGAGGTATTTAAAATAAGGGTGCTTCCTTTACCCAAGGTAAGTATATCGACTAATGTTCATAGCTGTACAGAACAAGACATAACTATCCCTTTTGTTGTTGAGGAAGGAAACCCAACCCATTATAGTTTATATTTTGATAATCCAATATTTCAAAATGAGCAAGATAAAGCGTTAGTAGATAATGAAATTACCCTTGTGCAACCGAATGGAGTGTTGGCTGGTGAATATCAAGTGTCTATTGTTTTTATACAAGAAGAATCAGGTTGTTCTAGTTCAGAAATTGTTCCTTTTTCTATTGATACCTCTTTGGTATATGCCAAATGGGATGATATTCTTTTTTGTGATAATGCTGATTTAAAGTTTGTTATGTTTCAGTGGTTTCATAATCAAATACCTATATTAGGTGCTACACAACAATTTTTGTATTCACCAAGTGGTTTTTCTGGCGAATATCATGTTGAGGCGTATACTTCAATGGGAGTAAAATATACCAGTTGCAATAACTATTATGAGGCTATTCCGAAAAGTAAAACAGCAATGCGTGTTTATACTACTTCTGCAAGTAGAAACCATTTGGTGACTATTGAACTTCCTATAGAAATAGATAATATAGATTTGGGTAAGTTGGTTATTAAAAATGTAGTTGGTCAGATTGTAAAACAAGAACCGGTTTTACGAAAAACAACAACTATAATTATGCCTTCTCTCCCTGGTATCTATATTTTAGAGTATGAGAAAGAAGGCAAAATTATGGGTGTAGAAAAGATTCAAATATATTAGTGTTATTGCACAGTTGTTAGTTTGGAACTAATAGTGAATGTTTTACTTGAACCACCTGTGTATGTCGCTCCTGTATAATAACCATTTGTGTTACTACCTCCGCTTATAGAGCCTCCATATTGCAAGGTATATGATCCATTCGTTAAATCTGGGTCACTAAATAATACGACCATACTTGTGCTATTGCCTCCACCAGGTCCACCAAATCCAGTATTTGTAGTAGAAGGAAAACTCGGTAATAAGAAGGTTAAAATAACGGTTCCGGATGAGTTTTTTATACGTATAGCACTACCAGCTGTACCAGTGTATTTTATTGAGTTTTGTTTAGATGTTGTAGTTGTAGGATTGCTTGTAGCGCCTCCTGTCCCTATTAATGTTCCTCCGTTTACGGTAAATGTATTATTGTCGCAATCGAATCCTTCTTCAGGAGCTCGAGTACCGGAAGAAATAATAAATCCTCCACTTATAGTCATTGTGCCATTACTATCAATTGCATCATTTCCAGACGAATAACAGTAGATATTTCCTCCAGTTATTTCTAAATGAGACGAAGCATTCATACAATCATCATAAGCTTTTACATTTACATTGCCCCCGTTTATTGTTAGTATTTTTTTACTTTCTATACCCTCTCCTCCTTCTGTAGTTTGGGAGCATATAACATTTATTGTCCCACTATTTATTGTAAGATTCCCTGTACTTTTTATCCCTTTAGGATTAGCATAATCAGCACTGTTACCAGATCCAGAAACTAAAAATCGTTCACCTAATGTATTTATGGAGAGAGTTAAATCTGTGTTGGATGCTGCTATTTCTCCTATCGTTACATTTTCGTCAGCAGAAATGCCCTTACCTCCTATGCCACTACTAGAGCAAGATACATTCCCAGCATTAAGATATATATTTGCATCACTTTTAATTCCACATGCGGTAAACGAGTCTTTAATTCCATTTTCGTTAACGTATGTAGTTCCTCCACTTTTACATACTACGTTTATGCTCCCTCCATTAATTGCTATGTCTCCGTCAGCAGAAATCCCCTTCCCCCCTGAAATAGTTGTAGTTGAATTATTAATTGATATATTTCCATTATTAATGGTTGTTTGTCCACCACTTTTTATTCCTACACAATACGATGGGTTATATCCGCTTCCTGAGGACTGTAGGTATACTCCTCCTGTCGTGGTTAAATCAATAGTCCCACCTTCAATTACCACATTTCCTTTAGAGCTTATTCCTTTTGTTCCTTCTCCTGATAATAACATTGTGATCGTTCCGTTGTATATATACATAGACGCATCTGTTTTTAGCCCTTTTTGGTCATTCGTAGCAACAGTAGAGGTTATGTTTCCATCATAAATATATATGTCGGTAGTTCCCGCATCAATAGCATCTCCTTGCATATTGGTTGACGTGAAGTTTCCTCCACTCATCATAAAACCTTCTGCATGTATGCCATCAGTAACTGCATTTGTAATTGAAATATTTCCTCCAGTTATGCTAACAGCCCCATTTGAACTGCCAATTCCGTGTTTGTAATTTCCTGAAACAAACAAAGAACCATTTCCTTCAAAATTTAAAGCACCTTTACTAAAGAAAGTAGCATTTACTGTACTAGAAAGATTGTCTGCTAGGACAGACGCCCCAATTAGATTTACATCAGTATTAATTTTGCTATTAATATTGATAGCTGCACTAGTACTGTTTGTTATATTTGCCTCATTCAGGGTAAGGGTTATCGGATATGTAGAATTAATTATAAGCCCCCCATTGAATGTCGTTCCTGTTACAAAATAATGAATTTTTTGTTCAATTATAGCGTTAACCGTTACAAGAGCTCCCTGTGTTGAAATAGTTACACCATTGTTTGAAAAAGGGTTTATAACAGAAACGGAGGTCTCATCATAGGTTATATACACAACATCGCCATCTTTGTCTGTTTCTTGACTGAATGTAATACTATCTATATGGTCAATTGGAATAGAAAAAGTTGTGTTGTCTGAAAAATTCATAACAGAAACCATATCTTGAAACTTCATACTGTCCACACCAGAAATAGCTGATTTCTTGATGACTGTTCCATAATTATGAATAAGGATATTCGTTTGTGATGCTACCAATATGGTTGTAAATATGGCACATAATAGTATTACGAATGTTGATTTCATTGGGTTTAAAAAATTAAGTTATTGACTAAATAAGAACTTTTACTGTTTTATGAATTTGAAACATTCTCCGTCAACTTGTAATAGATAAAAGCCTGGATTCAATTCTCGCACATCAATTATTTCTCCTTCAGAGATGTGCTTGATACAACTTATTTGTCCGCTTATTGATATAATATGAAAGACACATCCGTTTTCTGGAATGCCTGATAGATATAGGTAATCCTGTGTTGGATTAGGATATATACTATATTTATTCGTTTCTTCGGCATTCTCTGCTAATCCTGTTTCTTTTGTTACCAATATCTTACGTATAAGAGATAGCTGGATTATTGAAGAAATATCAGATTGGTTTTGCTGAATATATAAATTGATATCGTCAAAATATATTTTCCCACTGTTTGTTATCGAATAGCTTTTCTCTTCATTGTTTTTTAATAACACAGTAAGAGTCGTATTTTCGCTACAAAATATTGGCAAAAAACTAACAAATAAAAGTATTCCGAGAAAGATTCTTTTTTTCATAATATATTTGTAATGTTCTGGGTTTATCAATTTATTCTATCACTTCTTGTTTTTAGTAAAGGGTTGATGTAAATACCCCATCAACCCTTTAAAGATTTCTATTCTTAAATGATTATTTTTTTATTATTTTCTCAATAAATCGGTCTCCATTCTCGGTATCAACTTGAATAACATATAATCCTGAAGGGAAATGAGATACATCTACCACACTTGATTTATCAGACCATATTTGTTTTCCATTAATATCATGAATACTCACGTTTTTGATGGCATATTCGCTCGCTATATACATTTCTGTAGAGGCAGGATTTGGGTAGCATCGAACGGTAGATGCTATATTTTCTGCTATAACTGTGGGTGTACAGACATTATTTAAACTTACGTTATATTTCCCTTCAGTGTCAGTCGTAGTTAAGGCATCCCAACAGGCATTGGATGATGTTGTCAAATCTACGGTTTGCAAAGTTGCCGTACTTGCTCCATTATTAAACAATAGCCCGATAGTCGTAATTGTCAAATTAGATACCTTGTAAGAATAATAACCATCAGATCCTAATGTCATTGTAGCATTTCCCGGCCAAGAAGACCCCCCTGCTATGTTGGCATCGGATTCGGGATCCCATGCCCATAAATTACATTGAGTCCACGTGCTTGGGGCTTTAAATTTAACTATGATAGAGGTCGATTCTGTTAAATATGTTTTTGAAACTACTGTAGTTTGGTTACCCTTATTATCTATGGCGATTGCTTTAACAGTTGTTGTTGAACTGATGGATAGAGGTGATGTGTACTTTGTGCTAGACGAAGTTGGAGTTGTCTCATTTATAGTATAATAAATAGAAATAGGCGTATTATTGCCTGTAGCAGAAAGGGTTACAGAGGTTCCGCCTGAGTATAATCCTGCTTCGGGAGTCATTGTAAGAGAAACAGCTGTTTTAGGAGGGACATTGGCATCTACATCAAAATTTGAAGGCACATAAAACGCCCAATCTGTTCCCGAAGCTGCCACTTTATATCCACTAGGTGTTCCTGTTGAACCAATTTTACATATTAATTTTGCTCGTGTTCCCTGTGTTTCACTATAATACCCATTGTTTGCATTTGCACTACATACGGATTCGTTGTGTACGCCACATGCTTTACGTACTTTAATCATACTATTAATCGCTGACTTATTAGCTGTCCAATGAGGCCAAAATACGCAAGGAATACCTGGTGATGATAAGATAAAGGCATACGCTTTTTGTACATCTCCTGTGTATTTACTCCCATCGCGGTATGTATCGTGATTATCAACAAAGGTAGTGGAGTAGCGACTATATTCCGGTTTATGAATTAATCCTGCAGGACCACCTGACCAAATCATGTTACCATAATTACCTGCTGCCAATCCATTATTCAGAGCAGCGTATTTCATAGGGAAGTCAAAAGTTGTTGAGTTGTAGTTAGCATTTTTTACCCAATTCCAGCAAGCATCAAAACTCCCATCAAAATACTCACCCACAGAGTAGTAAGCCACAGCTGCTGAATTGTACAGATTGGTATAGCCACCATTGTATCCTTTTGTTAAATCGTATCTCCATCCATCGTAGCCAAATTCTCCTTTCAGCCATTTTAGATATGCTTTAATGTCATTTTGTACATATGTATTTGTATGGTCTAAATCGCGGGCAGAACAATATCCTCCCCACGCATTGCATACTTGTTCGTATCCAGTATCATTGGCTCCAGTAGCAGCGTATCCACTCCCTACACATTCGTCATCTTTGCAGATATGAGCAGAAGTAAGTTGGAATTTACCATATGTGCCAAAATCATCCTCATAAAAATCATTCCATGTGCTTTTACCGCCTCTATGGTTTACAACAATGTCGGCAACAGCTCTACACCCTCCCGCTTTTAATGTGCTAATAAGGGTTTTTAGGTTAGTTGCACTACCCCATTCACTGTTTTGGTTATTCCATTGTCTTGGATGATACCCAACTCCCCCATCCGATAAAGAAGATGGTGGTAGCCAAACCATGTCAAAATTGGTAGCTATTTCGCTTGCCATTGTGGTAAGTTTAGTCCAACTTGTTTCTGATTGAGAGTCCCAATAGAAACCCTGTAGCATAACAGCATCACTCTGGCTTGGAGCTTGGGCTTGTAGCCAAGTTAAATTAATGATACTCATGACTAAAAAGGCAGTCATTTTTAGTTTGTTAATTGTTTTCATAAAAATTAGTTTAAGGTTTGTAATTCGGTTATATAACAATCAATCTTATCTTTATCCCAACCCTGAGTCATGTTAATAAAAATTAAAATACTTTTGTATGGTTGTTTCTGCAATGATTACTTAGGCTCAAAGTATACTCAAAGTAATAAATGTGTAAAGTAAATCCGTTGAAATATACATGCACGTAAGATAGATTTTTGAGATAAATGTTAAATATTGTTATATTCATTTTGTTTGGGTTGGGTTTTCAATAGTACAATTGTTTTTTTATTACAGTTATGTTATTTAATCTAAAATATTTTTACGTACGTATATGAAGGCTACTTTACTCAAAATCCAACGAGTACATCTTTTGATAATTCTTATTTTTGTTACAGGGGGTATATCTGCTGCTGATATTGTAGAAGGAACTAAGTTGTATTTAAATCCAGAAGCTTGGAATGAGTATGACTCGTCCGAGACAGACAGATTTGCTTTGTTTTTTTATATATCAGGAACTTCTACAGGGGCTTTTATGGATATGACTTTAGTGTCTGGCTCTACAGACACATATGAGGTTACTTCTCCTCTAGGGAATTATACTAACGTAATTTTTTGTCGTATGGATGGTAGTACAACTGCCAATACATGGGGAAATGTATTGAATCAAACAGAGGATTTAACCTATGATGGGAGTAATAATATATACAACATTACAGGGTTCCAGATGGATGGTTGGGGAATAAAAAGAAGTATTGGTACTTGGTCAAGTTATACTCCTCTTTCTGTATCTTCCGATCCTTGTGTAATTTACACAATAGACCCTGGTTTTGAACTTCCTGTTGGAGCAAGTGGTGCGATTGCTCAATCTACCGTTCCGGGATGGCAAACCACCGCTTCTAATGGAACTATTGAGTTTTGGAGGGTAGGCAATTCTTTAGGCGTTGATCCTTATGAAGGGAGTGCTTTTATAGAGTTAATGGGAGCGGGATTATATCAAGATTATAATACTCCCGATCCTGTCGTTTTTAATCTCAGTTTTGCATATAGAGGCAAAGCTGGAACGACCATATGTAAGGTCTCTGCCGGACCGGTCGGAGGACCTTATAAGCAAATAATGACCGCAACAGATTCTCATACTGATTGGGGATTACACCAAGGGAGCTATACAGTTCCTGTGGGTCAAACTACCACACGTTTTCTTTTCCAACATATTTCGGTGGGGGGCTTTTTAGATGCAATTACTTTTACAGCTACCATTGCTCCTCCATCCGTACCCGAAGATCCTATTGAATATTGTGTGGGTGAAATCCCTACTGTATTTACTGATTTGGTAACTGGCACTAACCTTACGTGGTACACTTCAGAAACGGGTGGAACGGGAAGTTCTAGTGTCCCTGTTATATCTACCACAACTCCTGGCACTACTCTTACGTACGTTACTCAAACCATAAATGGTTGCGAAAGTCCTCGTGCGTTGGTAACAGTTGTGGTAAACAACTGTGCGTCTAATTTAATGACCTTAACTGTTGATGGCACCATCAATACTGTTTGTAATGGCACAGCAGAACCTCCAGTAGTTGATTGCAATTATACTGGACCTACGATTGTTATCAATGAAATAATGGTATGGCCAACTACAGGAAATGGAGCCTTTTTTTCCAAAAATAAT
>RZYM01000196.1 GCA_009930305.1 Bacteroidia bacterium | reverse complement strand
ACCCGTTGGCGGAATTAATTCACTAAAAAATGTCAGGAAATAAGTTGTGCATATCATTGATTATTAGTATTTTAATGGTGATCAAACTATTAATATACAGCTCAATTATGCACAACTTATATGCAATATTCGCTAAATTTCTTGATATATGCAAGATGTTTTCTGGTGATTTAGTAAACGAAAAAGGGAATATACCTCGCAGAGGAGTCGTCCCGAAGTTCTCTGACTTAGAAGTGATCAGTTTAAGCCTTGCTGCCGAATCAATAGGTATAGATAGTGAAAGCTTTTTGTTTTCTAAATTAAATGAATACAAAGATGATTTTTCTTCTCTCATATCCCGTCGTCAATATAATGATCGCAGGAAGCTCACTATCGGCTTATGTAATCAGGTGCGTGAAAGAATTGCATCAAAAGTTGATGGTGGAGAAGCTATTTTCTGTATTGATTCTATGCCAATTGAAGTCTGTCGTCCCATAAGGTCAAAACGTTGTAAAATGGGAAAGAATAATTATGATAAAGCTCCCAATTATGGCTATTGTGCTTCACAGGGTAAACATTATTACGGATATAAATTACATTCTCTCTGTGGGTTGAGCGGTGTCATACACTCTTTTGACCTGACAAAGGCGAGTGTTCACGACATTCATTATTTGAAAGACGTAAAGTGTAACTTTCAGAATTGCACCATCATCGGTGATCGTGGATATATTGGAGCAGCCATACAACTTGATTTATTTGAAAAAGCTAATATCAAGTTGGAAGTTCCATATCGGTCGAATCAAAAAGATTGGAAACCTGTATTTAGTCCATTTGCTAAAGCAAGGAAAAGGGTTGAAACGCTTTTTGCACAATTATGCGATCAATTTATGATAATCAGAAATTACGCAAAACAAACAGAAGGATTGTTTACCAGAATTACGGGGAAAATTAGTGCACTTACAATCCTTCAATATATAAACAAGATTAATAACAAACCCATTGGACAAATTAAATATGCACTAATTTAATTCCGCCAACGGGTA
>RZYM01000195.1 GCA_009930305.1 Bacteroidia bacterium | reverse complement strand
GGCTTATAGGAAATACCTTTTTAATCAGGTGAAAGGAATTATATGAATGTTTTAAGTTTATTTGATGGGATAGCTTGTGGGAAAGTAGCTTTGGATAGATTGGGCATTAAATATGATAAATATTTTGCATCAGAAATTGAGGGGGGAGCTGTCCATATAGCTAAAGCTAACCATCCCGATATTATACATATTGGGGATGTTAAAAAGGTTAAAGGATCTGATTTACCAAAAATTGATCTTTTGATGGGGGGCAGCCCCTGCCAGGATTTAAGTCAGGCAATGAAAAACAGAAAAGGTTTAGGAGGAACTAAATCAAGTTTGTTCTTTGAATTTGTCAGGCTATTTGATGAAACAAAACCCGAATACTTTTTGTTTGAGAATGTAGGGGGTGCAAAAAAGGAGGATATTAAATTAATATCTGAAAAACTAGGAGTTGAGCCAATAAGGATAAATTCATCCCTTGTTTCTGGGGCTTTAAGGAATAGACTTTACTGGACCAACATACCAAATGTTAAACAACCAGAAGATAAAAATATTAAGTTGCAAGATATTTTAGAGTCTGGATACGCTGACAGATTAAAGGCAAGGGCTTTGCTTTCCTCAGACAGTAGACCGTTAAGGGATAAAAAAAGGATGTTGCACAGATACTATAATACAGGTTTTACAACGATTGTTTTTGATGATAAAGGTATGACCCCTGAAAATTGTAGATATTTAACTCAAACTGAGCTTGAGAGATGTATGAATTTACCTGTAGGTTATACAAGTATGGTAAAAAGAGATAAGGCAGCTTTTCATATAGGAAATGGATGGACAGTTGATGTAATAGCTCATATACTGAAAGGAATGAAT
The DNA here is from genome assembly GCA_009930305.1 of Bacteroidia bacterium. GTDB lineage: Bacteria > Bacteroidota > Bacteroidia > Bacteroidales > Paludibacteraceae > Enterocola. The sequence continues at coordinate 176 of RZYM01000195.1, read as the reverse complement.
GATTATGTGCCGAAAATTGATTGTTCACATGTGCAAAACAAAGGAAATATGGCATGAATATTATTTCTATGTGGGGTAATGAAAAAATAAGTGAGGATAGTATTGTTTATAAAGATGATGTATTTTTCATTGCCAAATTGCATAACAAAGTTTATCTTTATTTTTGCAAGAGAAAC
>RZYM01000056.1 GCA_009930305.1 Bacteroidia bacterium | reverse complement strand
GGTCTATTCTATTGAAGAATTTAGAGATAGATTCTTAGGTAAAATTGATTTCATGGAAGGTCGTGAAATAGATTATGAAGCATTAACAACCGCACCTTCAATTAAGTGGTATTTAGTTACAACATCTTCAAGTGATGTCGTGCCAGGTGGTATCTTAACCATCAATGGCGATAGATACATGGAATATACGTTGCAAATTGATTTAACGGTTTCCGATAATCTAACCTTTGGTAATCAATTTGAGTTTTATATTAAAAAGACGACAGACGAAGAGTATTCTCGTGTATTACCAATACAAGCCTCTTGGGGTGCAAGTAATTCACTTGAGGGTTATCAACTACTAAATAATTCAACATTAAATCAAGATAGTTTGAGTAAGGCTAAAATGATACACAACATTATTTCAAGTCGTGGTTGGGCAATAAACTTCACATTTTTGTTTGACCATAGTAGTTCGATATTGAAACAACTTTTTAAAGAAACCTATGTGTTTAAACCTATTATGAATACAACTTATAAAATAAAAATGGTTTATAAACAAGTGGTTGAAAACGAAGATAGTTCAATTATGCCTACTTTTGTTGAAGACGACTCCGAAGATTATATTGGATTTGAATACGAAGTTGTGACGGGTGAAGGTGGAACGGAAGTTGTTTATGGTGAAAACATCATATTTTCAATAGGTTTCGCTTTGGCTTATGTCGATAATTAGGTGGTGAAATAATGGCTAATCATACAATAACCGTAATTAACAAAAGTGGCGGTGTCGGAAATGGTGGTAGAAGTAGTTCACCATCAAATGGTGGTTCAAGTCCAAGTTCGATAATTTTCAAAACACTAAATAAAACAAGTTTTCAAGAACAAATTGAAAAGAAAAGTTTTAATGGTAAAGGAATCATCAACGGAATTAGAATAGGTAGAACGTTAAACGTAGGTTCTGCAATAGGCATGCTTGGAAGTGGTGCTTCGACTGCAGTTGCAACGGCACAAGAAATATCCAAAACCGTAGAAAAAGGTGTTGGTATATATACAAGTGTTATGGAAGCAAAAACGGGAAACTCAATGGTTTATTCAAATACGAGAAATCGTGTGAGTATGATTTTGCACCCTATGTCTTACGGAATTAAAAAGATTTGGGATTATGGCGTTTTAGAAAGATTGAGAGTTGCAAGAGAAAATGAAAGTCTTAATTTCTCAAGAGAATTAACGGGTAATCTTATTTTTTCCAAGAATTATAGCAACGGTGTATTTTAATTATAATACATTTATAAACATGATAGCAAAAGAAAGTGGGTGATGAAATGGCATTTGAATATTCGTTTAAATTGAATGGTGTTGAATTGTATGCAACGTTAGGGGCTAACACTATTGATAAGTTAGAAGAAGCGATGGACGAAACAGCATTTCACATTCCAATTACAGTTTTAGATTTTGAATATAAAATGTTTGGACTTTTGCAAGTAGAAATTAAAGATGACAATGACGATAATTTAACATTTGATTATTTAATTATGTCGGACGAAGTGACAGTGTTAAGTAAAGATGGTTGGTATTCACATAGCGTAACGGCAATCGAATACACGCACAAACTTGACAAATATTTAGTAAATACATTAACATTCACAAAACCATTTTCAAGAAAGGTTAGAGCACCTTTTGAATACTTAAATGGATTCGACATAATAACACCGCAAACCTACATGGAAGCAATATTACCGAGAGTGGAAATAAATGAATTTCACACCGTTGGTGAAGAAATGATTGTCAAAAGTGTTGGCGTTGCAAAGTATCCTGACCCGCTATACGGTTCGGCAAACTCAGAGTTTTTTGATAAAGATGTTTACATTAGGGTTGATAGTGAAAGTTATCACAATTTAACGGTTGGAGATTTTGAATATACCTTCACAACGGGCGGATATAGAACGATTACGGTTGGTGTAATTATAGATGAAAGTGACCCATTTGACGTTCAACTACTTCCAATGTATCAATATTACATCACGGTATTTGATGATAAAAAATACACATTATATGATGTATTAACAATTATACGAGAAACAATACCTATTGAAAGCAAATTTTATCATACTTATTCAGGGTTAAGATTATTTGATATTGACACAAATTTGGTTGATGAATTTAAGAAAATAGAAATGCCTCAAATGTTTATTCAACACCAAACCGTTAGACAAGTTTTGAATACAATATTTAAATATATTAACGCAATTTCAAGATTAAAATATATAGATGATGGTGCGGATACGCTAACGATTGATAAGTTCAATAAAATAGTTGGAGATTTATCAATCACAAATCAAATTGATTTTAGTAGTTCGCAAGATGTTCAAAGTTATGCAACAAAGGCAATTAGTTGGCTTGAAAATAGTTTGCAAGATAACTTTAGAGAAAACCCAAGTATTAAGACACCTGCGACATCTAAATTTAAAACAGTTCGTGCAACAAATGTTCAACTTCTGAATGTTGCGGGAAATTTTCATTTAAAGTTAGAAAGACCAATTTACGAATTATCTAAATTTGAAATGATTATACCTGAAATTTTAAGGTCTGGCGTTTCATATACAAATAAAGTGATAGATTTTACCGCAAGAACAATAGAAAAAAGATGGTGGGATTTAAAAGATATTGATGTTAATTTTCCAAGTTACACGCCTACCTCAGCGTTTCATAGTCAAATTGGTAAACGAACAAGACGTGGTGGCAATATATATTGGGAAAGAAATAAAAAATCAATCGACTTTTCGTTTGTGATGGGTGATTATATCAAAGACACCTTATTGATGGAAATGATTCAAGAGGCACTTAATGAAGAAATAACATTAGAGCCTGAAATCAAACAAACGGGTGATTTAATAGATTTTACATTTCAAACATCTACTTATGTCACAGATGACGTTGGGTCGAATGACTTATTTAGAAACATTGGTTTTAACGTTGAATACATTACGTTAGAAAACCCAACACACCAATCGGAAAGATTAGATATTTCTAACATAAATTATACTTCGGATTTAAGAGTCAATCAAACCGCAAGACAAACCGACTTCAATCGTGCGAGTAGAAATGCTTTTGGTCAATTACAAAGAAGCGGGACACCAAATGTCAGTTTTACAAAAGTCCACACAAGCATTGACGATATTTACGATTTAGGAATGATTACGGAAGATAATTATATTTTAACGCAACGTTCGTTGTCTTTATACAATGAACACATTAGGGCTACATACACATTGACGTTAGACCACAATAGATTGAATGAATTTAATGGTATCAATCAAGAATATCGTGTGTTTGAAGTTCCGCAATCTAATAACGTTTATAATAGACGTGATGTTTATGTAGATTATTTAATGGTTTATAACCCTATAAATTATGAAGATTTTGCTTTTGTTGGAAGTCCTACATACTTTAAAGATATAGCAGTTCCAAAGACCATTTTAAAATTAAGAAACGATTATGAAGAAAACACAAAGATAACGTATGCTTTTGTAAGAACAGACACATTTAACGAACAAAACCCAAGTGGTGCGATTAACAATTATGCAATTATGACACCAGTTGTTTCTTATGGTGGGCAAAACGCTTTAGTCTTTACATTCGGTTTTGATGATAATATATTAGCGGGTGTTGCTTTATACAAAGATAATTCTTCAAACATTTATAATTATCCCGTGAAATATACAGATGATAGGGGTTTTTTTAATGAACTTTGGTTTGGAATGGGTTCTTCATATTCTCAAACGGACGTATTTGAATTAGACCCAAATGGACCAATCGTTGGTGAAGATTATTTTAATAAAGAATCAACATATCCTTTAATTAAAGACGGTGATAATGTTGATTTAGGACAAACGTTTTACATTCATGCGGGTGAAACTCGTGAAGATTCGGAAACATACAATCCTTTAATTTGTCACAAGGACGCTTCAAGCGATTATCATTTATCTTATCAAGTTTCGATTATTCCTCATGATTTTAACGAATATATTTTAGGCCAATACTTTTTCACAAATAATCCATTAGTAAACGAGATGGAAGAAAAAGACTATTTATACCTTTATAAATATACCGATGGAACAAAGTATCGAAAATTTGATGATTTATCTTTATTAGACGGAAATTACGAAACACCCGTTTTGCTTTCAACAAGTAACACAAATTATTTAGATGGTGTGTTTACTTTTAGCGGAACGGCAGAAATTACAAGTTCACATACAAGTTGGGCAATAGCAGACAAATATGGAAATTTATACATGGCTTGTAATAAAAACTTTAATGGTTTTAAATTTGTTTTAAGACACATTAGACCAGACACGCTTATCATTGGTAATAAATATATACCGCCAGAAGAGATTAACATTAGGGAATATATTGATGAGTATATTTATTTTGCCAAAAGTGCAAACGGATACAAAGGCACAATTAACAGTGGAACTATTGACGAGTATTTATATTTCGATGGAAATGCTAATGGTTCTAAGGGGACTTATTACGAAGAAACCATTGATGAATATTTATATTTTGAAGCCAACGCAAATGGTGCTAAAGGAACGTATTATGAAAGTCCCATTGGCGAATACTTGTATTTCAATGGGAGTGCAAGTGGTGCTAAAGGAATATATTACGAGCAAGGCATAGAAGGATATATGCAATTTGAAGGAGTTGCAGATGGTGCTAAAGGAATATTTGCCGAAGCAACCATTGACGATTATTTACAATTTGAAGGAAGTGCAATCGGAAGTAAAGCATTACTTCAAACGGATAGCGTAAGTGGATACTTACAATTTGACGCAAGTGCGAGTGGGACAAAACAATATGTTTATGATTGGACAGTAACGTTCTTAGACCATGACGCAACGGTATTGAAAGTTCAAGAGGTTACAAATGGCGGAAGTGCGACACCACCAATCGAACCAACGAGAACGGGTTATACGTTTGACAGTTGGAACGGCACATATACGAACGTGATACAAGATGAAGTGGTTGTTGCAACATACACGGCTAATCAATATACGGTTTACTTCAACGAAAATGGTGGTAGTGCGGTATCTAACAAGACGGTGACCTATGGAAGCACATATGACACGTTACCTACACCATCGCAAAGTGGTTGGACATTCTTAGGCTGGTTTACATCAACGG
>RZYM01000194.1 GCA_009930305.1 Bacteroidia bacterium | reverse complement strand
CACCCGAGGATTGAGCCACCATTGCACCAACCGTCCATGTTGTACCGTGCACAGGAAGCATTCCTCCAAGTGCATCGGTATTCGAAAACGATACATTAGCTTGGTCTAGGGCCATACTTTCGAGCTCTGGAATCATTGATTCATCGGCGCTACCGCCAACCGCTCGCGATGCGATAGTGTTCTCTACTGACTCGAGGTATATATAGACTAGATTGCGCTTGTTTTCCGGAAATGTGAGTTCAACCTTTGATGGGTCAACGTAATTTTCTGCAATAAAGCTGCTTGATGAGCTTTTGAACAACACGTAGTGATAGATATCGACGCTATACAATGCAAACCCCAGCGAAAGTACAAATAGCGCAGTAGCGTAGCGCAACATATATTTATCAATAATGACTGATGGATTGATCTGAAACTCCCGTGCTTTTCTAAGCTTCAGGTTTATATGTATGACAATTTTATTTTTGTATACGTCTACCACCGGAATCAATAAAATCACCAGCAATATCAGAAAAGGAACGATATTTTCGACGACACCGACCGAAAATGTTTTGGTGTTGGCGCCTTCTAGGCCATTTGTAATATAAAATAGCAGTCCGTCAAGGCCGGTGGTACTAAACATTCTGTTTTTATAAATAGTAAGAGCAAGAATGAAAGCAGAAAGAATAACTAACGTATAAACGACAAATTTCTTAAACCATCTGCTTTTAAGTCGACTCATGATTTTCTTTTTTTGATTTTTATCGACACGGTTTTATCTAATAAATCAGCGATTGCGGGAGCTACAGCAGCGATTATGGAAGATAGAAATAGATATTTTATCGTGTAGCCAGTATCAAAAACGACGCCATCGTTAAATATGTATAGACTGGCGGAATAGGCTATCAGGTTGATGATTGTAACGAATACAAAGTAGTAAATCACTAGCTCTCTAAGCTTTAGTTGACCTCGCTTTAGATAATTAAAGACTCCAAGCGCGATAAAGCTTGGGAATAGCATGGCAATGATTTGATTTATTAGCACAATAGCTCCTAACTGT
>RZYM01000193.1 GCA_009930305.1 Bacteroidia bacterium | reverse complement strand
TATTCTGTCACTTCCTGCATAATAATGCTTTGAGAAAGCTCCGCTCTTTGTACCGCTGCCATTCTCAACATAATAAGGCGATACGTAAGCACTGTATTTAGCATTTGCATCAAGCTTGCTGCCTGCAGGTGCTCCGTTCACTGCCATTGACTCAAATGCTCCGTAGCGCTTAACGGCTCTTTCTCCTGCATGATTATATGTATATCGACTCATTATATTCTTGCGATAATCCATAATCTCACGCAGACGATTATCAGAGTCATAAATCATTGAACGACCTACTTCCTCTCCATCTATTGTTATAGGGTTACCTGATGCGTCATACGTGTATGTCATATCTCCTACTTTAATTGGTGCGTTTGGCTGAATATCCGTCCGGTAAAGATAATCAAAATTGGTGAGTTTTGTGCCGGTTGGGTTCATAATTGCAAGCTCATAGTTTAAAGGAGATGACATCAGATTATAATCCATGTTCATGGTGTAGGCGTTAAACTCACTGCCATCGTCAGACTTACCCTCCGTTGCCATACCACTGGCGCTAATAAGACGGTACTGTAAATAAACGGCTTCGAATCTATTGATGATTTTGAAGTTGAATTAAGAAAATATATTTACTAGTACAACAATAATAGAATAAAATTGAGATTAAAAGGAATGAGTCTGGTGCAATATCGAGTTCACTACTATAAAAATTAATATTTAATTAATGGTCCAACTTTTGGGGTGCACGTCATATTTCTTATTTAAAATACATTTTCTCAAAATCAAAGTCTACCGGAAGATAATGAAGTTTTGAAAAATCGTATTGTAATTTGTACGGAAAACTGTTTGGCTCAAATTTAGTATTGAATAAGCATTCTGTATCAATACTGCTAAACAAAGGCTCTTTATTTTTAATATAAAGTTTAATCCACGCTCCGTCCAACACACGATCAAAACACTGAATATTGTTAAACAGAAAACTATTAAAGTATTTATTTATACTATCGTTACCCACAGCGATATTTTCTGCCTCAATAGGTTTATATTGTTTAGTACTG
>RZYM01000192.1 GCA_009930305.1 Bacteroidia bacterium | reverse complement strand
TATGATTACTACAACAGTATATCGCTTTTGGTTTACCATTTGCAAGTACATTTTATAGATTGAAATTTGCCCGTTGTTAGACGCACAACTAAATCATAGAAATTTAGTTATAAACACGTCATAAATATTGATTATTCTTGAGCTAATCAGTCACGATCTATATGTATTAAATAACTGATTAACTCAGAAAAAAACCCTCCTAAACAGTGTGTCGATTTATTTAGCAAAGGATTGTATGCAAAATTAGAACTATTTTACAAATTTAAAACGTATCAGTTCGCTATCAAAATCCGTGAGCTTTTCTACCAGGGCGATATGATCGATTTTTGCCTTGAGTTTAGGGTCTACTTTTTGAAGATATTTTAGACCATTTTCGTACCCTACTTTTGTAAGATCTCTAAAAGCAAGTGTACAATGCGGCATATAAGGTCGGGGCATAAAATACCACTTGTTATATTTATTACAAATCGATTCTATTTCGTTAACAAATTTCATTAGTTCTTCAGTGAGAACGACATTTAAGTATATAACATATGGCGTCTCATCTGAACCACCTTTCCAATTGTCGAGTGATCCTATACCCTGGAGATTCAATTCGAACGGATCGGTCTTGATCGAGAGGGAATCTATTTTATATTTAAGACTTTTTAGATCTCCATAGTCAACTTCAACACCGTCGCCAATAGTAACGTGCGGCTCCCACGAACTCAACGATACTCTTGAGCCAGTAATATCGCTTAATTTTTGTTGCAACTCACGCACTTTGTGAGAAGATTCAGGATCAAGATAGCTAACAATAGATAACTTCATATAAAGAGTAGAACATTTTTTTGTAGTCTACTCAAGCATTAGATTTACATCAAAGGCACGTGGAAGGCGTCTAAAGCCTCCTCCGTTCATTCGCAAAAGAAAAACCTACGGTGCTTTCTTTTGCTTCAATCGCTACGCCGAACCACGGTCTTGCGCCAGCTGAAGCTGTCGCGACCGTGTTTCAATTCTACAGAGCGCATTGCCAATTAAATATCCGACACGAGGTCGGATATTTAATT
>RZYM01000023.1 GCA_009930305.1 Bacteroidia bacterium | reverse complement strand
AAACTCATGCTGTAATCTTTTTGAGTTCGCTTTACATAATTTTTTTCTTTTTCTTCCATAGCTTTACTTTTTTTTGTAACGCTATTTCAGGACTAGACATATAAAAAAAATAAAAGATTGATATCTAAGTTTATATATTTTTTGTAATAACAATAGTTATGTCGTATATCCATTTGTTGATTTATATTTAAATATCTAACTTATCTAAATAATTTTCTATTTTGTCAAAGCCTTTGAATGAATAGTAATCTTCTACTTCAAAAAACCACTCTTTGGTTTTGTATTCTTTAAAATAGTTCCGTAAAACTACTAAAGTTTTTTTTACTTAACAAAGTATAACGGCCTTTTTATTTTATTTTATTTTGTTGTATTCGTATTTGCATACGGTCGCTATAAATGTTTTTTATTCAGACTAATAGATTTATTGTAATACATCTTCATCCCAATTTACAGGGTTGTTTATGATGTAATTTGAAATATTTATATACGATTGTTCATTACGAATGATATGTTCGTGGTAATTCCGTTGCCATAATCTTTTATCTATTGCTTGCCAATTATTCTTTTTTACCCCACGTACGTATTCCACCGTGGTAATGGATTTGAATGCCCCTACGATTTCGCCTATGGTTTTTTCCGTCGGATTTTCCGTTGTTGGGGCAATCGTTGGGGCAATCCCTTGTGGTTGCCCATTATCAATATTATTTAGGTCGACCACAAGGGTCGACCCTACGGGATTCGTTATATTTTGGTCAACCGTCGGGGTCGAACCAACGATTTCCAAAATGGCGTGGAAATGATTTGGCATTACGATAAATTCGTGCGATTGGATGTTGTGGAAACGTTGGGGTAATCTTAACCATTCGTTTTCTACCATTTGACCGGCATGGTTCATTATCATTATACCATTTTCAATATGCCCAAATATACATGCCTTGTTTTGGCAACAAATGGTTATAAAATACAATCCTGATTGTGAATAATCATATCCTTTCAAACGAATACTGCGGCAGTGATGTTTGGCAGGATTATAGGTCATGTTTGGGTTTTTATAGGACGATGGGTTTCGCAAGCTATTATATGCAGTATTTTATAAGTAGTTTGCATAATTCAGGGGAGGCTAAAGCTTGCCATTAACCTAAAATTATCCACTAATATTTTATACAATTATCGAATAAGATTAACAGTACCCTTCTTGTAATACATAACTCTGTTTCCTTCATCATCCATATCATCACCCGTTGCCTCAATAATATACATATAAGCACCTTCAGCAGCCGGTTTCCCGCCTATAGTTCCATTCCAACCTGTTGCAGGATCATCCCACTGATAAACCAATTTACCCCATATATTATATACAGAAGCATTAAACTTGATAATTGATTTATATGCTACTCTAAATTCATCGTTTTTGCCATCTCCATTAGGAGTAAATATATTTGGAATATCCAACGCAGATTCTAAAACTTCAATTGTATATGTAGCCTCTTTGGTGCAACCTATCTCAGGATCTTCAGTAACAGACGAATTTGATACTTGTACTCGTAAATAGTAAGTAGCTTTCTCTTTAAATGTATATCTAAAATCTTTGTCAGTAGTTTGAATGATGCAATCTTCAAATTCACGGTCATTTGACAAACACCAGGTATAGAAAAATGCTGCCGGAGAAGCATTATTAATGATCTCTATATTTAACGGCGCAGAACCTTTTAATAATGTCTTGGTTTCATCCGGTTCAACTGGATCACCCCTTTCGTTCTCGTTTGTAGCATTTTCTCTTATACGTACAGTTGCATCTAAGTGAATCTCAATAGCTATGGCTTTAAATAGTTCAGATACCATTACCGGCGGTTCTGCTTCAAAAACTTTAGCAAATTGATCACCTGTCAAAGAATATTGTGTATCTCCTAATGGCGATTCTATGGTATAATCAGAAATCTCTGGAATAACACGAGTTACTTTTTCAGAAACATAACCGGAGCCTTTATTATAGTATGTCGAATCATAGCTTAACTCAAATAGTCTTTCTACCTCATCGTGCATAGTTATCTGCCCTATAGTATCATATTCCATCGGTTCTACATCCATATTAATATTTAATTGAATGTACGAACATCTATCCTCAACTTCTCCATTTACAATTATTGTATCAAGCAATAATTGATATCTCTTATAATCAAACACCCAAACCCAAGCACTTTTATTTCCTGAAATATCCAACTTGTAACCTATTGATTTTTCATCCTCCAAATCAACGCTGGTTTCGGTAACATTTGTCTCGGATTTAATCAAAGAACTCGTTCCGTCAATATCATACTTATACCAATTATAATCGTGCGATTCAGGCATTTGAAAATGTAACACACCATTTTGTGTGCCATTAACAACAAATATAGTATCAATTGTAGATTCTGTCCCAACTGCATCAGTACCGCTTATCGAAAATTCTGCTCCAAAAAGTTTAACAGATACAGAAACAGCTATAAATATTAACAAAACAAATTTTCGCATATTATCTTTGTGCTTATAAAATCAAAAAATATTTAAATATTGCTACACTATCACACAAATAGCCGTGTAAAGGTAAGGCTTTTGGCTTTATCTGCCAAAAATTTGTATCTTTGCAATTTGTTGTAGCATCTTTTTAATAGGAATCGACATGAAACGTTTTATCTTTTGCATTTTGATAATGCTTTCAATAACAAGCATTATATCATCTCAAAATAATCAATACCAAATAATTACAGAGAACGGTAAACAATACTACTTATATACTGTTCAGAAAAGCGAAGGATTTTACAGCATAGGAAAACGTTTCGAAATTACAAACGACGAAATTATAGAAGCTAATCCTGAAGCAGCACTTGGACTAAAACTTGGACAAACACTTAAAATTCCCGTATCCAAATCCGAATTTAAATCTGAATCTAAAACAGAATCTAAACCAAGCACATTTGTAAAACCAACTGAAAAAAAAGTAGAAAGTGAACTTAGCGTAAGCAAAGACACAAGTGTTGATGAATCACTTCAAAATGTTTTAAATTACACTCGTACCAAAAAATCAAGCATAAGAATTGCTATACTGATGCCATTTTCGTTGGATGCAGTTGAGAGAGATGCAAATATGAACCATTTTGTCGAATTTTATCAAGGATGTTTAATTGCGGCTGATTCATTAAAGAGTTTAGGAATAGACATTTTCATTGACAGCTATGATATAGGTAAAACAACTGAAAAATTAGATTTAATACTACATCAACCAGATTTAAAAAAGGCAGATTTGCTTATCGGACCGGCTTATTCAAGTCAAGTTCCTCATATTGCCGATTTTGCAAAACGCAACAAAATAAAAGTAGTTGTACCATTTACAACGAATATCCCCGATTTACAAAACAATCAGTATTTATTTCAAATTGTAAGTCCACAAAAAGAATTATATAACAAAACAGCAGACAAATGCGCTAATCAATGGAAAAACAAGCAAGTACTTATTATACGTCCGGATAGTGCAGGAATCAGATACGACAAAAAAGATTTTGTAAAAATTCTTATCCCAAAGTTACGCGCAAAAAACATTTCTTTTAAATATATTCCTGAAGCACGTATAGCAGCTAATATAGATTCTGCAGCTAAACGTGATATGCGAGAAACGGTAGTTGTAGTTCCAACTTCAAACAAAGTAAAACTAATTCAATTATCAGAGCATTTTCCACAAATAGAGAGTAATAATGTTAGTTTATTCGGTTTCCCTGAATGGAATAGCTATCAAATAAAAGACTTGTACACCAAACCGTTATATACTTTCACCAATTACAATACTGATTTTTCATCACCTAAAGTAATTTCATTCTATCAAAAATACAATGAGAAATTTGGTATCCCAGGAGTGCAAAGCTCACCTAGTTACACCATTTTCGGGTATGACATTTGCAATTATTTTGTTTCACAATTGACAGAAAACGGAGATCATTTTGAAAACTTTTTAAATGACGAAGAAACGTCTTTATTGCAAATGAAATTCTTATTTGAAAAAGTTGGTAACGGTGGATACTTAAATAGAGGTACTATTTTTCAATTATATAATGATGAAGGTATTCTTGAATTAGAATAAGATGAAAAAACAACTAGTCACTATATTTGTAAGCGTGTTTGTATTATGCTTGAGCGCATCAGCACAATACACATACATACAACCTGAATTGGCAATAGGAACAAACCAAGGTGTCGCTATTTGGACAACAGTAGGCTTTTCGCCATCTGTAGCTCAAAACTTTGATGTTCGTTATAATGGTGGTTTTACTATAAGATATATTGTACAAAAGCATTTTGGAATACAAGGTGAATTAAATTATACCCAACGTGGATGGTCTGAGACATCTTCAACCGGCGAACGATATGACCATAGATTCGATTATTTAGAGATTCCACTGGTTGCTCACATATATTTTGGGAAAGAAAAATTTCGCTTCTTTATTAATTTAGGTCCTAAATTCAGATACATGATTAATGATTATGCCACAGAGCATTTCTCATCTAATTATGGAAAACAACAAACCAAAGCCATTGAAAACAGATTCGACTACAGTGTATTCGGAGGTTTTGGTATTGAATTGAGAACAAAAAAATCAGGTTATTTTCAATTAGAAGCTCGATACGACTATGGTTTAGGCAATATATATTCGTCTAGAAAAGGTGAAGATTTTTCGTCCTCAAACAACACAGCTATAACAATAGGCATCACATATTTATATAATGTACTTGGAAATGAGCAAAAAAAATAAATATAATGGAAACTTCGAACAAAACATTTGACGAACTGATTCGTCAACGCCGCAGCCATCGGAAATTTCAAGATAAAGCAATTGAAGCGGATAAAATAGATCAACTGCTTAAATGCGGTTTAATGGCACCTGCAGGCAAAAGTGCAAATCCATGGGAATTTATTGTTGTTACCGATGCTGATACACAAATGCAGCTATCTAAATGTAAACCTAATGGCAGTGCATTTGTTGCCACAGCCCCACTCTCTATTGTTGTAATTGCAGATACAAACAAATCTGATGTATGGGTTGAAGATTGTTCTATTGCAGCTATCTATTTGCAATTAAAAGCAGAAGATATGGGCTTATGCAGTTGCTGGGCTCAGGTTCGTAATAGAAAATCGTGCGACGAAAACGAATCTTCAGATTCATATATACACAAACTACTAAACATTCCAGAGCATTACGCAGTTGAATGCATCATAAGCATTGGCTACAAATTAGAAGAGAGAAGACCATTTGACGAATCAAGATTGCAATTAGACAAAATACATCAAAACAAATTCTGATGATTAGAAAGGTTGTATTTATAGGAGCCGGAAATGTTGCAACTAGTTTATCTAAGTCATTAATTGATGCCGGTTTTGAAGTTGTTCAGATATTTAGCCGAACCAAAGAATCGGCCGAGGCATTAGCAAATTATCTAAACACTTCTTACACAACCGACAAAAACAAAATTGCTGAAGCTGACTTGTATATTTGTAGCGTCAAAGATGATGCCATAAAAGATGCATTGAGCGGGATTTATTTTAAAAATAAGATAGTTGTACATACTTCAGGCAGCCTCGAAATGGACATACTAAAGCCTTTTACATCTCATTATGGCGTACTATACCCCATGCAGACATTTACAAAAGGCAAAAATGTTGATTGGAACCAAGTACCTATATTCATAGAAGCGAACGACAACAACACAATTAGTGAGTTAACATCATTCGCAAAACATATCAGCCCTATTGTTACAGAAGCTGACTCAAAAAAAAGAAAATCATTACACATTGCTGCGGTATTAGTTTGTAATTTTACAAATCACTTGTATGCAATGGCCGACAGACTTTTAAAAGAGAATAATCTGGAATTTAAGATTATGCTGCCTTTAATAACCGAAACAGTCGAAAAAGTCAAAGTCATTTCGCCTAAAGCAGCACAAACAGGCCCTGCTTCGCGTCACGACATGAAAGTTGTTAACGATCATCTTAGTCTTTTATCAGGAAATGACCATAAAATATACGAAATAATTAGTCAAGCTATTCAAGATGAGCAACTTTAAAGAAGATTTACCACATATTAAAGCCTTCGTATTTGATATTGATGGTGTATTATCAACAAATAGTATTCCTTTAAATACAAATGGAGAACCTATGAGAATGGCAAATATAAAAGACGGATACGCCTTGCAATTAGCTGTAAAGTACGGTTACAAAATTGCTATAATCACAGGAGCTGATACGGAATCTATAAGAATTCGTTACAGCAAGTTGAATATCGAAGACATATATTTATCATCATCTATAAAAAAGATTGATTACCAAGCATTTAAAAACAAATATAAGTTTGATGATAGCGAAATCTTATATATGGGTGATGACATACCGGATATTCCGGTTTTACGCTTAGTAGGCATATCTACATGTCCTGCAGACGCCGCAGTTGAAGTAAAAGACATCTCTAAATACATATCTCTATATAAAGGAGGTGAAGGATGCGTAAGAGACGTAATTGAACAAGTAATGAAGGCTCAAGGCAATTGGATGAAAAACGAACACGCCTTTGGGTGGTAATAATAAACTTACAAAATAATATCATGAAAGATTATCTTAAACTAATACGATGGCCTAATCTATTGTTTTTAGCAGCATTAAATGCACTTGTGTACTATATGGTAGTATGCCCTATACTAAATCTTTATTCAATTAAGCTGGATAACGAATTGTGGATCTTTATATTGCTGACGATATCAAACATATTTATTGCAGCAGGAGGTTATGTTGCCAACGACTATTTTGATACAAAAATTGATGAAATAAACAGACCTACAAAAGTTATTGTCGGTAAAACAAAAACAAGAAAACAGGTAGCCGTTTACTTTCAAATATTATTCGGTATAGGTATTGTTGCCGGAATTATTTTATCAATATTATTAAAAGACTATACATTAGGTTTTGTTTATATCACTATTCCCGGATTATTATGGTTCTATTCATCTAGCTATAAGCGTCAGTTTTTAATCGGCAATATTGTAATCGGAATATGTACTTTCATGGTTGTTTTTATTATTGGTTATGCTGCAAATACTGCTCTATCTAATCAATATGGTGAACTTATATACCAAACAAACATCATTACTGAAATATATAAGTGGACTGCATGTATTGGTTTATTCGCATTTTTACTAACACTAATTCGTGAGATTATAAAAGATATTGAAGACATCGAGGGCGATAGAGAAATGGAATGTAGAACTATGCCAATTGTATGGGGAATCAATAAATCAAAAATTGTTGTAGCTGTATTGTCTACAATTACTCTTCTTATTATTGCATATTTTACTTTTTACAAAATACCATTTAAAAACGACCCTGTAAGCATTAAGTATTTCATTTTCGGAATAGTTTTACCATTTGTAGTAATGTTTTACCTCTTAGGTAAGGCACAAAATCGTCGTGATTTTGCTCAAATAAGTTTATTATTAAAATACATTATGGCTGTAGGCAGCCTATATTGCGTATTTATTTATTATCTAATTCTATTAAACACAACAACGATATGCTCTTAACTGAAAAATTAAAAGAATACGAATTAGTATTAGTTTCACAGTCTCCACGCAGAAGAGAATTACTAAAAGGATTGGAAATTGATTTTATCTCCACTTCTGTAGACATACAGGAGACTTATCCGGAAACGCTTTCAGGCGCGCAAATTCCTATGTACATAGCCGAAGCAAAAGCAATTGCTTATGAATCCACATTAAGTAACAGCACAATTGCAATTACGGCAGATACTGTTGTTTTACTTGGAGACGACATACTAGAAAAACCACAAAATACTGAAAACGCAAAAGATATGTTGCGCCGTCTTTCAGGAAATACACATAAAGTAATAACCGGTGTTTGCATATTTAATAAAAACAAGAAACGTAGTTTTCATGCCATATCAGACGTTACATTTGCTACTTTAACAGATGAAGAAATTGATCACTACGTTGAAGTTTACAGTCCTTTTGATAAAGCAGGCTCATACGGTGTGCAAGAATGGATCGGCTACATTGGCATCGATAAAATAGTCGGTTCATACTATAATGTAATGGGCTTACCTATTCATCGTTTATACAAAGAATTAAACGCATTCTTGGGCTGATGGAAATCAACAAGCACACATTTAGCAATGGCTTACGTATGATACACAGTTTTACTGATATCACACAAAACGTAACAATAAACATTCTTTATGGTGCCGGCTCACGCAATGAAAAATCAGGAAAGACAGGTATTGCTCATTTGTTGGAACATTTAATGTTTTGCGGTTCTCAAAATATTCCAAATTTTGATCAGCCTCTTGAAGCCATTGGTGGAACTTCCAATGCATTTACAAATGATGATATAACCAATTATTATCTTACAATACCTAAAGAAGCTGCCGAATTAGGGTTTTGGTTAGAATCCGATAGGATGCTTAATCCTACCTTAAGCCAAAATAGCTTTGATACTCAAAAGAAGATAGTATTAGAAGAATTTAAACAACATCTGAATGAACCATACGGGGATGTCTCTTCTTTATTGCGAAAATTATGTTATAAGCAACATCCATATAAATGGAGTACAATAGGACAGAGTCTTGAGGAAGTCGAAAACTTAGAATTAAACGACCTGTTATCTTTTCATGAACGTAATTATGTACCGGCAAATGCGGTAATAAGCATCACCGGAAACATCAGTTATGAAAATGCATTGTCACTAACAGAAAAATGGTTTGCTAACATTCCTTACAGCGTTTACGTCGAAGATAACATCCCGAACGAACCGGAACAGACTTCCGCTCGATTCGAAACTTATTATCGTAATATCCCACAAAATGCTATATACAAAGCATATCATATATGCAATGTAAAAAACAAAGACATCTTTAAATACGATTTATTATCTGATATTCTTGCAAATGGAAAATCATCCAGATTGATAAATAATTTGGTTTACGAGAAAAATGTTTTTACATCTATAGATGCTTCTATAGAAAATTCTTTTGATACAGGCTTGTTACGCATTGTTGGTAAAATTCAAGATAATGTATCTCCTGAAGAAGCTGACACTGCAATTAATGAAGAAACCGAAAAACTACGTTCGCTAATTGTGTCGGATTATGAAATGGAAAAATGGAAAAACAAATATGAATCCATTACATTAGCCAAAAGATTTGATATCGAACATTTAGCAGAAATGCTTGCATTCTACGAATATATAGGGCAAACGGATAGATTCTTAAACACTATCGATTTTTATAATAGCGTGTCTTCTTCCGACATATTAACGATATCCGAAAGATTATTTGATTCTAAACATAGTAATACTATCTGGTATTTAAAAAATTGATGTTTTTTATCGTCTTATATTTCGATTAAATCTTTAACTTTGCAGTTCGTTCGAAACCTAATTATTTATCGCAATGCCACAAACTTCAGAACGCGGTAAGATGATGCCGCAATCACCTATACGTAAATTGGTTCCATTAGCTGATAAGGCTAAAGAAAGAGGTGT
Source organism: Bacteroidia bacterium (assembly GCA_009930305.1). Taxonomy (GTDB): domain Bacteria; phylum Bacteroidota; class Bacteroidia; order Bacteroidales; family Paludibacteraceae; genus Enterocola. The sequence continues at coordinate 13,574 of RZYM01000023.1, read as the reverse complement.
AAAAGTATATCACCTGAACATTGGACAACCGGATTTAAAGACTCCTCAAGTTGCACTTGACGCGATACGCAATATAGATCGAAAAGTTTTGGAATATAGTCCGAGTGATGGCATCAAATCATTACGCGTAAAATTAGCAGAATATTACAAACGCTTTAAAATCAACGTTGAACCTAGTGATATTATTGTTACTAGTGGTGGATCTGAGGCTGTAAACTTTGCATTTATGTCGTGTTTGGATCCGGGCGACGAAATTATTGTTCCGGAACCTGCATACGCAAACTACACTGCATTCGCAATAAGTGCAGGTGCTATAATCAAGCCTATTGTTTCGAGTATCGAAGATGGTTTCGCATTACCTAGTATCGACAAATTTGAAGAACAAATTACTCCTAGAACAAAAGGTATTTTAATTTGCAATCCAAATAACCCAACAGGATATTTATATACTCAAAACGAGATGGATAGAATTCGTGATTTAGTAAAAAAATACGATTTATATCTTTTCTCTGACGAAGTATATCGTGAATTCTGCTATACCGGTGCACCATACATTTCTGCTTTCCACTTAAAAGGAATCGAAGAAAACGTAGTACTATTTGATTCTGTATCAAAAAGATATAGCGAATGTGGAATAAGAATCGGAGCATTGGTTTGTAAAAATAAAGCTGTAAAAGAGAGCGTAATGAAATTCTGTCAAGCTCGTTTGAGTCCACCACTTATAGGTCAAATAGCAGCTGAAGCATCAGTAGATACTCCGCCGGAATATATGCTTGAAATGTACAATGAATTTGTTGAAAGAAGAAAATTTTTGATAGACGGACTTAACCGTATTCCGGGAGTATATTCGCCAATTCCAATGGGTGCATTCTACACTGTAGCACGTCTACCGATTGATGATTCGGATAAATTCTGTAAATGGTTACTTGAAGAATTCGAATATGAAGGGCAAACTGTCATGATGGCTCCTGCTTCAGGATTCTATACCATGAATGATGTTGGTCGTAATGAAGTCCGTGTTGCATACGTTATCAAAAAAGAAGATTTAGCCAAAGCATTATTGGTACTACGTAAAGCATTGGAAGTATATCCTGGCAGGACACATACCAGCTAATGAATCTTGAACTATTCATAGCGCGCAAGATTCACTTTCAAACACCTGCAAAGAAACGTAAATCAAACATCACAAAGCCAGCTGTTCGAATTGCAATAGCTGGCATTGCTTTAGGTATTGCAGTAATGATTATATCGGTTGGTGTAATCACAGGCTTTAAGCATGAGATACGAGAAAAGTTAATCGGTTTTAGTTCTCACATACAAATTACCAGCCTAACAAACAACAATACATTCGAGATGGCTCCCATCTCATTTTCTGCAACATTAGTTGATTCTATAAAGCAAATTCCGGGAGTTAGAAAAACTTGTTTTTATTGCACAAAACCTGCAATTATTAAAACGTCTAACGACTTTCAAGGGCTTGCTTTTAATGGTGTTGATAACAATTACGATTGGACTTTCTTTAAAAACAATCTGAAAGAAGGACGTTTACCAGACTTCTCCGACACTATACCTTCAAAAGAAATCCTTATATCACGCAAAATTGCTTCAATGCTAAATATCAGTGTCGGTGACGGAATCCTGACATATTTTATTCAGAACAATGTAAAAGTTCGTAAATTCACCGTAAGCGGCATCTACGAAACAGGTTTACAGGATTTTGACAAGATGTTTATGATTGGAGATTTAAGACAAGTCCAAAGTTTAAACGGATGGAATTCGGATGAAGTTGGAGGCATGAATATATGGGTTAAGGACTTTAATAAATCGGAAGAAACGGCTTACGAGATATTTGAAACCACCGCTAATAAATTCGAACAACACGGCAGTACATATTATACAAGAACAATACGCGAATTACAACCTCAAATTTTTGGTTGGTTAGCCCTACTTGACACTAATGTTATTGTTATTTTAATACTAATGATGTCGGTAGCAGGTTTTAATATGATTTCGGGTTTACTAATTCTTATTTTAGATAAAACCAACATGATTGGAGTATTAAAATCAATGGGACTAAGAGATTGGAGTATCAGAAAAATATTCCTTTATCAATCATGTTTTTTAATAGGGAAAGGCTTATTGTTAGGCAATATCTTTGGTATATGTATATGTTTTATACAAGATTATTTTAAAATAATACCATTAGATTCATCTGTATATTACGTTGATACAGTGCCTATTATCTTACAACCGACTGCTATCATAGGATTAAATATTATGGCTGCCATTGCTTCATTACTGATGTTACTAGTACCATCTCATGTCATTGCCAAAATAAGTCCGGCAAAATCAATTCGTTTCGAATAGCTACAGCACTTCGGCTACCACAAAATTACTACCGCCTATATAAATAAAATCATCGGGTGATGCATCAGCACGAGCCTGCATATATGCATCATTCACAGTAGAATAGCAATCTCCTTCTAAATCATATTGCATAGCTGATTTTTGCAAATCTGCTGCCGGTAGAGCTCTAGAAATTGATGCGTTGGTAAAATAATATTTTGCTTTTTTAGGCATCAATGCTAGTACGGCACTAATATCCTTATCATTTACCATACCGAAGACAATTCTCAATACAGAGCATTTTTGATCCAATAATTGTTCTGCAATATAGCGAATCCCACCCTCATTATGAGCAGTATCAATCATAACAGTAGGACTATCTCCTATCTTCTGCCATCTGCCACATAAACCTGTTTTTTCTACAACACTAGCAAAACCTTCTTTAATATTATCATCAGTTATATCGAATTGTAGTTTTAAAACTTCTATGGCTGCTCGTATTGTTTTCTTATTCTTTTCTTGACAATAGCCTTTTAATTCAAAATCTATTGGGGGATACTCAAAATCTTCAGCATATACAACAGGAGAACCTTTTTGATCATATATAGGCCGTAAATTAGCAGGAGCCTCACCTACTACAACCGGCACATTAGGTTTTATAATACCTGCTTTTTCGCCAGCAATAGCCTCAATGGTATTACCTAATTGCTTCATGTGATCGAAACTGATGTTTGTAATAATGCTTAAAACAGGCGTTACAATATTTGTACTATCTAAACGACCACCTAAACCGACTTCAATTACAGCTACATCAACATTATTATCTTTAAAATAACAAAACGCCATCATTGTAGTAAATTCAAAAAATGAAGGTTTTTGTGATTCTATAAGACTCATAGCACGTTCTGTAAAATCAACTACATAATCGTGAGATATTTCAGTTCCGTTGATGCGTATTCGTTCAGAAAAATCTTTAAGATGTGGTGAAGTATATAATCCCACTTTATATCCGGCGGTTTGTAACACTGATGCTATGGTATGCGAAACCGATCCTTTACCATTTGTACCTGCTACATGTATAATAGGATATGCTTTATGAGGATGCCCATATTGTTCATCTAAAAACTTTATATTATCTAATCCTTCTTTATACGCCTCGACTCCTATTTTCTGAAACATAGGAGTTTTTTCGTACAAGTAATTTAAAACGTCTTTATATTCCATTATTCAAAATAATTTACCTACAAAAGTACTTATTCTATTATTTTATTAGTAAATTTACCTCGAAAACTTTAATCAAAATCGCTATGGGAGCTAAAAAAAACTTTGTGCTGGATACCAATGTTATTCTTCACGATTATAAATGTATTTACAACTTTCAAGAAAACGACATTTATTTACCAATTGTTGTTTTGGAAGAATTAGACAAATTTAAAAAAGGTAACGAAGAAATCAATTACAATGCACGTCAATTTGCGCGCGAATTAGACCAAATATCTGATAATGATTTTTTTAATAAAGGAGCAAGTCTTGGTGAGGATTTAGGAAAATTATTCATTGTAATGTCGCAAGCACCTTCAGAAGCCCTTAAACAAGCATTTATTGAGAAAACTCCAGATCATCGAATTCTTGCAGTTACTGAAAATTTGCAGATCAGTGACAAAAAGACAAAAACTATCTTAGTAACTAAAGATATAAACCTACGTATGAAGGCTCGTGCGCTCGGTTTACTATCTGAAGACTATTTCAACGACAAAATAAGCAGCAAAGATATATTCGAAAAAGATCAAGAGATATTTGAAAATATTGATAGTGCTTTGATTGATAGAATGTATAGCACTGCTGCCGGAGTTCCAATAGACTCGTTCGAATTTAAAAAGGATATTTCACCTAATCAATATTTCGTACTGAAAAGCGATCGTAATACAATTATGGCAAAATACGATCCAAATATTGAGTCTGTAGTTAAAGTACGCAAAGAACGCTCATTCGGTATTGAACCTCGAAATTCAGAGCAATCATTTGCTATGAATGCACTACTTGACGACAATATTAAACTTGTATGTATTACAGGAAAAGCCGGTACAGGAAAAACTTTACTTGCATTAGCTGCTGCACTCGAAAAAGCACATGATTACAAGCAGATTTTGCTTGCCAGACCTATTGTAGCTTTGGCAAATAAAGATCTTGGATTTTTACCTGGAACCGAAAAGGAGAAGATATCACCTTATATGCAACCATTATTTGATAATTTGAATGTTATTAAGCATCAATTTGCAAATGAAAGTCGCGAATTTAATGCAATTAACGAGATGCAACAATCGGGTCAACTTGTAATTGAAGCATTAGCATTTATCAGAGGACGAAGTTTATCTGATGCTTATATAATTGTAGATGAAGCTCAAAATTTAACACCTCACGAAATAAAAACAATTATTACACGTGCAGGCGAGAATACAAAGGTCGTTTTTACAGGTGATGTTCAACAAATTGATCAACCTTACTTAGATATGTTGTCGAATGGATTGGTATATACCATAGATAAAATGAAAGGTCAAAACATTTTTGCACATGTCAATTTAATAAAAGGAGAACGAAGTTATCTATCCGAATTAGCTAGTAATCTATTGTAAATACGAGATTTATCTTTAAATTTGCGGCGCGTATTTAAAAACGAAAATTATGCAAAAAAGGATACTATTGTTGGTTATGATATGCCTATCTGTTTTTCCGATAGGCATATATGCTTTTCCACAAATAACAGATAGTGCAAAAGTATCCATACTATATTGCTCTCCTGGCGAAGAGATATACGAACTATTCGGACACACAGGACTTCGCGTATGTGATCCATCTAAAAACATAGACATAGTTTTTAATTATGGTCTTTTCGATTTTAATCAAAAAGACTTCATTGTGCGCTTTGTTCGAGGTAAAACAGATTATCAGGTAGGTGTCAATATGTATAATGATTTTATATATATGTATGAATCTCGTGGATCCGGTATTAACGAATGTGTATTAGATCTTTCGCCGAAAGAAAAGAAAGAAATCATTGACTATTTATTATGGAATATAAAACCCGAAAATTGTGTATACAGATATAACTTCATTTTCAATAATTGCGCTACAAAAATTAGAGATATAGTTGAGCAATCTGTACATGGCAAAATTATATACCCTTCGATTACGGAATCTATGAGCTTTAGGGAAGCCATAATGCAATACACAAAAAATGCAGCATGGTCTCAATTCGGATTTGATATTTGCTTAGGAATGGGTATGGACAGAATAGCTACAGAACGCGAGTTAATGTTCTTACCTCAAAATTTAAATCTCACATACGCAGAATCGACTGTAGTTGATAGCACATATAAGGTTAAAAACATAGTATCATCAAATGAGCAGATTATACCTATTTTACGCGAAGAAGGCAAACAATGGTTTACTCCTACTCTATGCGGCTACATATTATTAGCTTTAATAATAGCACTATCTATCTTTGGATATATCAAGCACATATCATTTAAAGTATTAGATACTACAATATTTACTATAAATGGAATATTCGGATGTGTTATTCTATTCTTAATATTATTTTCACAGCATCCATTTACCAATAGCAATTATAATATTATTTGGTTAAATCCTTTGGCATTTTTCCCTTTGCTGACATATATTTTCAAGAGCTTAAATAAATTCAGATTGATTTATTATGGTTTGATGAGTATAGTCCTTACTTTGTTTTTAATTTTAATGCCATTAATACCGCAATTTTTTAATGATGCTGTAAGACCATTTACACTTATATATTTGGTAAGATCTGCAACATATACACTATATTGGGGATATCATAGAAACACAAAAAAAGGTCAGAATAATTAATTCCGACCTTTTTTTATAATAGAAGTACTTTTATTTATACAAGAGAAACGAATACTTCTTTATTTTCTTCCTGAATGGAAATTTTTCCTTCACGTAACAACCAACCGAATGAAGCATATAAATCTTTATCTGTCAATTTTGTTACTTTTTTCAAGTTTTTTACTTCTAGAGCACCTTCAGCTCCGTTTAATGCCTGCCATACTAGACCGGCGTTTGTTCCTACATTTTGCATTATACTAATATTTAATAGTGAATTGAATATGCTTAGTTATATGCCGCAAAAGTAATAATTATATTATAATATATGTTGTAAAACATATATTATTTTAACTTCTTTAACACAAAACTTGACATTTTCTTTTTAAATGAAATTTCTTTGTAACATTCGTTTTTTATTGTACTTTTGCAAGCGTTTAAGCCTCTTTAGCTCAGTTGGTAGAGCAACGCATTCGTAATGCGTAGGTCGAGGGTTCGAGTCCCTTTAGAGGCTCAAAAAATACTATAATCTATTGTGTGATAGACGAATGAGACTGCGGCTAATCACAATTAAGACTAAACCCAAAAATACCGAACTTATTGTTAATGCAATAAAGACGTATGATGCTCCTGCTTTCGAAGCAAATGTTGCTAAAAATCCTGCCAAAAGATTAGCTACTGCACTACTTGCCAACCAAACACCCATCATTAAAGATGATAATTTAAGTGGAGACAATTTTGTAACCATAGACAAACCTATTGGTGACAAACACAATTCGCCAACTGTATGTAAAAAATAAGCACCGATCAGAAACCAAATATTTGCTTTTACTTGTGTTGAACTGACATCTCCACCACGTTGAACAACAGCCATTAACAAAATCATAAAACCAAGTCCTAATAGAATTAGGCCATATCCCATCTTAACAGGTACAGATGGTTCTTTTCCTCGTCTTGACAAAAATCCCCATAACATAGACATCAAAGGAGCTATTGTTATAATAAACAAGGGATTAACTGCCTGAAACCATTCTGTAGGTACTAATTTGTCAAACACAACACGATCAATAAATTTATCAGCATACAAAGTCATTGAACTGCCGGCTTGTTCAAAACCGGCAAAAAATGCAACTGCAAATAGTGTTAACACAACAATAACCCAGGTTCTATCTTTCTCTTCGGATGTAAGTTTTGAATCAATATTAGTATCAATATTTTTCTTTGCAGACGGAAGTTTACCTGCATCACCAAGCAATTTTTCGCTTCCAAGTAAATATATTACAGAACCTATTAACAGACCTAAACCTGAAATCAAAAAGCCATACCTATAATCATACATCACAGCAACATAACCTGTTAAAAGAGGAGCTAAAAATGCACCTGTATTGATACCCATATAAAATATTGTAAACGCTGAATCACGGCGTGAATCGCCTTGTGGATACAAACTACCTAACAGAACAGAAATATTAGGTTTAAAGAAGCCATTACCAATTATAATAAATATCAAACCAGTATACAGACATCCTGTATTTTGACCCGAAGCCAATATAAATTGACCCAATATCATTACTATTGACCCTATTATTATGGATTTTCTCTGACCTATGTAATTATCAGCAATCCACCCTCCTATCAATGGCGAAAAATATACAAAACCGGTAAATATACCATATAGCATTGTTGCTGAACCATCTGAAAACCCTAATCCACCATCTATAAAGGTTTTCGTCAAATACAGCACTAATAATGCACGCATGCCATAATAACTGAAACGTTCCCACATCTCAGTAAAAAACAATAGATATAATCCTTTGGGATGCCTCATTTAGTTTATCTATTCTACATACAAAACCAAACCTTTTAAATACTCTCCTTCAGGATGATAAATATTAACGGGATGATCGGCTGGTTGTGTCAACTGATGTAAAATTCTAACTTTTCGACCACTCATGGCAGCTGCCGAAAAAACAGCTAATCTAAATTGCTCTTTAGTAACAACTTGCGAACACGAGAATGTAAACAAGATTCCACCGGATTTAATCTTCTCAAATGCCTTTAAATTTAGACGTTTGTATCCTTGTAAAGCATTATGTAAGGCAGCTCTGTGCTTAGCAAATGCAGGAGGATCAAGAATAATCAAATCGTAGTCATCTTTTTTAATATCATCAAGATACTTAAATGCATCAAGTGCAAATTCTTGATGTCTATTATCATCCTTGAAATTATTAATAAGATTTTGTTTAGTTAACGCTATTGCCTTAGCAGAACTATCAACCGAATAAACCGCTGATGCCCCACCACGCATAGCATAACAAGAGAAGCCTCCTGTATAACAAAACATATTCAATACTTTTCTACCTTTTGCATAATGCTCAAGCAATGCTCTGTTTTCGCGCTGATCAATAAAGAAGCCTGTTTTCTGACCTTTTTCCCAATCTATCAAAAAACGTAAGCCATTTTCATAAGCCTCAGCACCATCTTCAGCACCAATTAAGTACCCATCTTCTGCTCCTGTATCTGCTTTATATGGTAATGTTGTTTCTGATTTATAGAATACATTTTTAATTTTACCTTCAGATATAGCGATAATGCATTCGGCTAATTCTTGTCTGACTAAATGCATGCCAACCGAATGAGCTTGCAAAACTGCAGTTGAGCCATAAAAGTCTACAATAAGGCCGGGCAAGAAATCTCCCTCTCCATGCACTAAACGAAATGTATTATGTCTTTCCGTATAATCAAGTCCCAATGCCTTACGAGCATTGTATGCAGCTTCTAAACGTTTTTTCCAGAAAGATTTGTCTATATTTTCTTTTTCGAAAGACAATATACGTACAGCTATACTTCCTATCTGATAATGTCCTATTGCCAAATATTGTTTTGATGCATCATATACCTCTACTAACTCGCCTTCTTTAATATCATCATCTTGTTTGGCTATTGCACCGGAAAATACCCAAGGATGGAAACGTAGTAATGATGATTCTTTGCCTTTTCTTAAATAAACTCTTTTATAGCTCATCTTTGATTTTATTATATATATCTACACAAGCCCATGCATCAATGGCAGCATACATTTTCTGTTTGTCTGTTAAATATGGGGCTTCCCAATTTGTTAGACGTTGTGATTTTGATATTTTTTTCTCAAATAAAATACCATACATTTTTTGCAAACTCAAATCCTCGATTCCAACTTTCTTAATTACAGATTGTAAATCTAAAAAACCTTGTGGAATCATCTTAATCCGCTTTGCCATAGAGCAATAATCATCACGCAAAGACAATCCAACTTTTAATATATTCTTATTCGATATTATACGGGCCAAGGACAATGGAAAACCGATAATATTAACTCGGAATAGCCAACATGTATTACCTGCCGACAATTGTATTAATGCTACTTTATTTGTAACACCCTTAGCAAAGGCAGGTTTTGTTTCGGTATCAAATCCTAGAATTTTACACTTCTCCAAATACTCACAAGCTTTATCCGACTTTTCTAAGGTATCTACAACAATAATATTCCTTGATTCATATACCAATTGCGGCAATGCATTAAGTTCTTCCTTAGTAATTGTCGGTTGATATGTTGTTGTCATTATTTTCGTCATTTTGAGGATTATACCTTATTTCGTGTATTTGTTTTAATGCATTTAAGAGTTGCTTGCCCCAGTATGTTTCAAAATTTTCAATACAAGAATATAAGGCATCGTTTGATACGGCTTGATTTCCTTCTTTGTAATTAAGCGTAAAATTCTTGATATCTTGATATATGTCTGCCAAATTTTCAGATATGGATGTAGCTGATTCTCCATCATAATAAGCATCATTAGCTGCAACTAAACGCGATATAGATTGTCTTATTGCTTCGTAATCAAGTTCTGTTACAAAAACCTGAATATCATCATCACCAACCGGAATAGGTTTCTCTAACATAGCCGTTTTCATATACAACAACGGCAATAATTTTTGCATTACTTCGATAAATACTTGAGACTGCTTTTCGTCCGAATGTTCTAAAAAAGCGCAATATTCAACACCGACTGTTACAAATTCAACAATATTTTTAGTATATAAATTCATAATATGTATGATATATTAACCTGATACTTGCCTAACTATTAAACCACGTTGACCTATTCTCAATAAAAAATCGTATTTTTGCAAAATATTAATAACCAAATGAAAAATTCCATCAACGACAACGATTTGCTAAAAATGTTGATAGACGAATCAACCCGTAGGGAAGCTTTTTCTATCCTCGTAAACAAATACCAAAAACGTCTGTATTGGCATATCAGAAAAATGGTGCTCGTTCATGAAGATGCTGATGATATATTACAAAACACATTTATTAAAGCATGGACTAACATCGATAAATTCAGAGGCGAAGCCAATATTCTAACATGGCTGTATCGCATCGCTACCAATGAAACCATGGATTTCTTCAATTCCGCTCATTCAAAACACTCAAATGATACCGTTAATTTGGATGACACACCTGCATTACAAATAGAAAACGATGTCTATTTTGACGGAGATGAAGCACAGAAAAAATTACAAAGAGCGATATTATCACTTCCTAATAAGCAAAGACTTGTATTTAATATGCGCTATTACGATGAAATGCCTTACTCTGAGATGTCTGAAATATTAGGCACGTCTGAAGGCGCATTAAAAGCATCTTATCACCATGCAGTTAAAAAAATCGAAGATTTTGTTACTGCTGCAAATTAAACTTTTCAAAAAATCAATCGTCAAAGTTACAAAAAAATGGAAGAACATAGCAACATATTAGAAAAGTTCGGAAAGGAAAATCATTTTCGCGTTCCGGAAAATTATTTTGATGAGTTCTCTGCAAAAATGGAAAAACGATTAGACGAAATGTCTACTCAAAATACCGAGGCAAAGGATAAACCAAAAGCTTCATTGCAAAGCAACATTTGGATTCGCATACGCCCTATTCTGTATGTAGCAGCAATGATTACTTTTTTATATGGTATAACATACGTTATTATACAACCTAAGGTAAAAGAAGCTGAAATGCAAGAGATGCAAGCATCAACCGAAGAAATGGATGATTTACAGCAATATTTATACGATGATCTTGAAACCGAAGATATGTATGAAATGCTTACTATGAACAATTAAAAACTACAATATGAAAAAGAATTTGATTTTATTGTTTACACTTTTATTAAGTTTAAACATATTTGCAAAGACTGACACTCAAGAACAAAACAACAGACCTAAACGTTTAATGGTTGAAGAAGAATTAGAGTTTTATAAAACAAAAGAACTTCTTTCTAATACCGAATTCGATAAATTTGCAGTTGTATATAAAGAGTTATCAAAACAGAAACAGGCTATTAGAAATGAGAATAGAATTTTGAGAAAACAAAGTATAGAACCTGAAATTAGCGAAGAAAGTGCAACTAAAATTTTGAATGCCATTGCTATTAACAAAATTAGAATAGCACAACTAAACAAAGATTATCAAGATAAAATTTTAGAAATCATCCCTGCTACAAAATATCTAAAGATTCAGCAAGCACGAGACGAATACAAACGCGAAATTTGGAAGAAAATTAAAGAACAAAGAACTAAGGGCAACAAACAGCAACACTAACAATAGATTTTCACAAACAATTATTTATTAATTGATTATCCTTGTACAATAAAGTGCAAGGATATTTTTTTGTCTTTAATGCGTTTTTTATCATAAAAAAATTTGCACAATCCAAATTATAGGCATACCTTTGCACCGCTTTTAAGGGAAAAAGATTCGCTAGCTCAGCTGGTAGAGCACAACACTTTTAATGTTGGGGTCTTGGGTTCGAACCCCAAGCGGATCACAAAAGATAAAAGTCAGCAAACTAAATGGTTTAGCTGACTTTTTTTATTTCAAAATGTGACATTGAAACTCATTAGCACCCCAACTAAGCTATAGCTATTGGCCCATACTTTTGAGTTTTTCTATTAAATCTGATTTTGAAATTTGTTTATGATTATAATGAAAAAACTGTTTGGGTGACTTTAATATTTTAGTTGTAATCCTATCTATTAAAATTTGTTTCTCGTTCCCGGATTCTACGTAATCAGGATGTTTTAAGAACGCTTCACCGTATGCATCAGTCCATCTAAAACTTTCATTTTCTATTTTATATCCACGTTTTATACATTCATTATAAACTAAATTATATCTATTGTATGTGTAATTCGGTTTATAAACAAAAAACAACATATGACCAGAACCTAATTTAAATGTTTCTGGACATTTGTTTAATGAACTATCCCCTATTCTTTTATATAAGCTAGGTAACATCTTTAATTCACGTTGTTCTGCAAATAAATGTTCATCAGATAATAATTCTGGTTTTATTCCACAATTTAATCTCATTTATTGTTTCTGTATAATTATTAGTATAGTACAAAGATATATTAAATTATAGTTGTGAATTGCTTTCAAACTTTGTATATTTGACTATTTGAAACAACGATATGTCGTTTACAATCAGAACAACAAAGACGAGCACGCCGTCAATATATCAAAAGAGTAAGATAAGTACAAACCCTAAAATATAAAGTCATGAAAAGCAGAAGAGAAGATTTGTATGAAATTGATGAACAAGGAAGAGAATTTATAAAATCAGGCTTAAAACCTCTTATTGAGTTCACAGATGAAGATGTAGAAGAAATGCACCAAACAGCAATTAGAAATGTAGCAGGAATAAACTATAATGAATTGGTGGAATATCTTAAAAAAGAAAATCCTTTTGTATTGCCTAATAAACAACTAATATGGGATAGAGCAAAGAAGGCAGCAATCGCGCGTTCAAAAATGATGCAAGAAGGAGGAATGCAATACCCTGACATCGCATGCGAAACAAAAAAGATTCTTTTTGAAGGGTTGAGTGTGACACCGTATGGAATGGTTTTACGCATTCTCAATGATATGGAGAACTTGAATGACAAACCGGATATATATAGAACATCCTACGCAAAATGGATTTGCATACAAGATGAATTTCAAAAGTATTGTTCAAAACATCCGGAATGTTTTGGCGATTCTGAATGTACGGCAGAATACGACAAATTTCACGAGAAAATAAAAGAATACGTTTATAAATTTGTTGATACGTACGATTTAGTTTAAATTTTTTATATCCCTTCATATGAGCCCTACAGAAAGTTTAAGAAAAATATTGAAGCAATTAGACTTGTCGAATTTAAAAACAAAGACGATTAATGAAAATAAAAAAAAGCTATGGAACAGACGAAGAACGAACAGGTGATGACACCACAAGCATTGGAGGAAATGTTGAAAGCTTCTAATATGGAAGAGGAACAAAAGGAACTGACAC
>RZYM01000055.1 GCA_009930305.1 Bacteroidia bacterium | reverse complement strand
TAATTAAGTTATTAACGATAGTTTGTTTATAACTACAAATATTTTGGAATTAATTATCGTTCCTGCCTTTTGACTTTTCGGAGGGGACTCAATATTTGTTTTTATAAATAATAAGAGCCTTCGAAAGTGGCTGAAATTCAAAGGCGGCATCGAATCCCAAGTCTGTTGCTGAATCAGGCAGTGTTCCGATAGCTCTATCGAACCTACATAGGTAAAGCTCCAATCCGTGTTTTGCACTCTCTTCTCTGAATGTGTTTATGGTTTTTGTAATATCAGGGAAAGATGAATCCTTGTAGATGATAAATACAGGTTTCCCATTTACCTTGATGTACCTTTCATCTTTAAAATATGGTAGCAGAGAGCATATATGATGAATGTCATCCTCATAACTATAATTTTGTTTTAATAATATTTTGGTGTCGCCTCCATCCCATGCTCGTGTCCAATTTTCATTGGCCCAACATAGCATGAATGGAAGATCTTCCTCCTTGTTTTTGAGCTTTCTGTTAAGAGGTTCTTCTAAAAGACGTTTTCCGTTAAACCAATAATGATAATAACAAAACCCGTGAATACCGTGTGACTTAGCCATCTTTTCCTGAGCCAACCTTGCCTCTTTTAAACGAAGATCATAAAACCCTAAATCAGCAGGTAGCTGTGGTTGATAGTGATTCCTGAATTGTGGTTTTGCCTTTACAACATTATTCCATTCTGTGAATCCTTTTTCCCACCATTCATCATTTTCAGGAATTGGATGAAATTGAGGGAGATATAAGGCTATTGGTCTAAGTTTTGACATGTTATAATAAAAATGAAAGAATTTACAGTTATTGTTTATCTAGCTGTTTAGAGTTTGTATTATTTATTAGATCTGAGTAAACTTTCTTTACCTCCGATACATATTTTTTAACATCATATAACTTAAGAACAGTTTTTTGCGCTGTTTCTAACTGCGAAAGATAATATATTGGATCATTATTACAAACTTCAATCATATATTTTCCAAGCTCTTGAGTTGTATTATAACGTATTCCAATCTCTTGATTAAAGAGTCTAACACCATTATCAAATTGTTCTTTAGTGCCTGCAGTGTCGTTACCAATAACTAAGCATCCATTCAGCATGGCTTCAACTGTTATTAGACCGAATCCTTCATGTAGACTCGGGACAATCAAAGCTTTTGCTTCATGCATAAAATCATATACATCCGATCTATGACCAAGAAACTTAATCCTTTTGATATTTTCATGACACAAAAAAGTGCTTTTTAAATAATGTAAATAATCCTTATTGCCAGCACCAACAATCCATAATTCTGTACTTGGAATTTGACTAGAAACCTGAGAAAAGGCCTTGATGGCTTCCTCAACTCCCTTTTGTTTTGTAACTGCACCGACGTAAAGCAGATAATTTATTTTTTTAATATTGATTGAAGGAATCTTATCGATTATAAAACCATTATATACGACCTTAGCATTTTTTTCAGATAATAAGAAATGGTCATATACTCCTTTGGTGTTCGCAATAATATAGTTATTGGAATGTGAAAGCTTGCGAATAAGTCGTCTTTTACTTGGAAATGGTTTGTATCCAAAATTACGATCCTGATATTCACGAAGATGCCAAACATGTGGGATTTTGTTTTTTTTGGCTACTGAATGTGCCGTATGAATTACCCCTACATTTGTATGTATGATGTCTGGTTTGGCCTTTTTAACAAAAGAATTTAGTTGAACGAAGAACCTTACTTTTTTTGCTATTAGTTTAAGAATGCGATATGGGAATCGAATAAAATCTTTTTTTGTGTTGAATTTTGGGTAAACTGAAATCACCACTCCTAAAACTATATATGGAATTTGCCTTTTTCTCAGTAAATCAACTAACGCCCCTTTATCCGTAGGAACAATCACAGTCACATTAAATTCATCTTTAATGATATATGAAACGATGTTTAGAAGGGATTTCCCTGATCCATGCATTTCTGATGTATGGGATATATATAGTACATGTTTTTTGTTATTGTCTTTTGCCATAATGAAACTATTTTAATTATTTCTCCCAGAAATCTGGCTTTTTATGTCCGTATTCCAAGATCATTATTTTTTCAATTTTCAATATGCTATTTATTTCTTTTATTGTTTTATTGTCTAAATGCACATTGTATTTGATAGGTTTCTTTGGTATTTTAATATTTAATAGTTTTGTGATAGTACTTCCAATTTTGTAAATAATATTATTTTTTTTTAAGCGAAGTATAAAGCTATAGTACATTTTTTTTCCTTTTCCTGAATTTTGAATATTGAAAATTCCTTCTTTAATTTCTGGTTCTAATTCAAGAAATTTGCATATTTCTCTGTAGACCTTTTCTTCGTTGCTTTTTAAGTCTTCAAAGAATAGTAATAAAATGTTTTTGTCATCAAAGTATTGTCTATAATGATTGAGGTGTGTCCAATATTTGCACACTTCAAGAAATTGTGGATATTCAAATATAGCTTTTTTGAAATTTTTTGGCATAAGAGGTACTTCTACATCTGTATAATTCTTATATACAGGATAATACCAATGTGTGGTTGACAATGCTTGTCTCCATACTGACTTTAATCGACTAATAGGCTCTCTTACAATGTAAATAATTTTTGCATTTGGATTATAATTATATATTCTTTGAGGGAGGTTCGGAATTAATGTTGTTTCCGAATATATAGGCGATGCTTCACCTAAGAATTTTTCTGCTTTAGCCCTTTCAAATAGTTTTTCATATTCCGGAAGCCGCGATAAATAATTACTAAATGAAAAAAACCAAGGTTCTTTTGGGGTAGACATAAAAATTTTAGTATGCTGCTTGAGCATATGCCATAAACTCGTGGTTCCGCATTTTGATGCTCCAATTATGAATAAATTAGGTTTCTTTTTATCCATGCGTTTAATTTATATGTTTCGAATAGTTAAAAGTAACATTAAACCCTATTGTTTAAATATATTTCGATTCCTAATTATTTCTATCCATTCTGGGACTCTAAGGATATGGGAAATTGTGCAATAACAAATAATTGATACTGGAACTATTGTAATAAGCTGTATAAAACTACTATCTATCATATTTAGTAATAAATAACCAACAATAATTGCTGGTGTAGAAATCATAATGGCTTTAAGAATATCTGCTAATTGCTCTTTGGGTTTATGATTTGAATATTTACTGGCATAATGTGAATTTATAAAAAAGTTAATTACAGACAAACCCACTTGACCCCACAATATGGCATTAATGCCGATTGGTAAGGTTATTGCTATCACAATTATGGTAATGACATGACGAGCTATTGTTAATCTAAAAAATATATCTGTTCTACCTAATACTTTGAAAATACCCATATTAAGTCCATTTATTGGGTTAAATATTCCAGATATACAGATAATTTTTAATAATGGTACAGCACCAATCCATTTGTCTGTTAGAACAACTCTTATAAGCGGATCTGCTATAAGAATCATTAGTATCATTATAGGAACGATGATGAAGATTGTTAGTTTAGTTATTTTTTTAAATGCTTTTTGGAGTTTTTCTTTATCATCTTTAATCTTACTTAGAACAGGAAAGGATACACTTTGAATCATTTCTGAAAAATTCGATGAAGGTAAATCCTTAAACTGTTTGGCCCTTGTATAATGACCGAGTTCAACTGCAGAAAATTCTTTGCCAATTATTAATAAATAAATATTTGCAAATAGAGTATTCAATATACCTGCGCCCATAATACGAAATCCATATGCTGATAATTGTTTAAAAGATTTTAATGTAATTATTAATTTTGGTTTCCATTTTGCGTAATAAAATAATAAAATAGTATATAACCCTAATCGCGTTAAAGATTGACCTGTAAGAGCCCAAACGCCATAACCATTTAAAGCCATGGTAATCCCAACACCACCACCTGTTATTACTGATATTAGACTCACTTTTGCTTGAGTTTTGAAGTCAATTCGTATTAAGAATTTTGCTTTTGGAACAATTGAAAATGCTGAAAATATTATGTTGATACCAATTACTTTCGTGAGAGGAATTAGTATTGGAGTTTCATAAAAAGATGCTATTAATGGTGAGCATAAGAATAATATTAGATATAAAAGTACACCTACCAATATGTTGAAGTAAAAAGCTGTCGAGAAATCACTATCAGAACAATTGTTTTTTTGAATCAACGCACTACTAAAACCACTCTCGGCTATAGAAATAGAAATAGCTATAAATATGGATAGCATACCAATAAGTCCATAATCGGAAGGGGTTAGTATGCGTGCAAGAATTAACCCAAGTATGAATCGTACAAAGTGAGCTGAATATCTTTCAATCGCACTCCACAATACCCCCTTCGCCGTTTGTTGTTTTAAACTTTCTGCCATTTTAGGTTTCTAAATATTCTACCTCACTAGCCACTCTCCCGCAATAACCACTTCAATCCGGTTATCTTCTATTTCCAGAGATGGTGTTCGCTTCATTACAATAAGTTGCCTTTGCTCAGATCGTAGGTGTCGGGAGCTTCTGTTAATCCTGCAAATTCACGGTCGATGTTCTCATGTGTCAACTGCCAACAAACCTGTATGGCTTTTGTGATATCAATGCCCTCACGGATAACAAAATAACATTCGTGCTTTTCTTTGTGATCAAGGACATCTGCACTTTTGTGAGCTACATTCAGTATTATATCTTTTGATTGATATCAGTGTATGCTGAATTGTTCATTGTTGTCGAACAAATATTGCAAGAAATGTTCGTTGATGGCGAACAGTTATAGTGGTTGTTTATTTTACTTCCTTCCCCCCCTAAATCCCCCAAATGGGGGACTTTTGCTTCGATTTATGTCGTTAAAAATATTTACGGTTTATTTTTTCCTCTGTGCCCCCCTGCCCCCCCCTTGGGGGGGCAGGGGGGCACCTCAGCGCACTCCACTACCCACACACTTCTTTTATGCGTTCCAAAACTTTGTCCAGCTGCGTTAATATCTCCTTATTGGTAAAGCGCAGTACTTTTATTTCGTACTCATTCATAGTTGCATCTCTGTTTTTGTCGTAATTTCTTTGTTCCGGGTTATTATGATACAATCCATCAACTTCTATCACAAGCTTTTCTTTATGATAATAAAAGTCAGCAATGTATCGGTAAATGGGATGCTGTCGTCGAAAGTGTCGCCCATTGATTTTGTTCCCTTTTAACTCATGCCACAATAACTTCTCTGCCGGCGTCATGTTTTTTCTCAGTCTTTTCGCTGTATCCATGATTTCCCGTGAAGCATTGTAGTAATATGCATGTTGAGGTGTCATAGGTTTTTCCCCCTGATTCCCCCCTA
>RZYM01000191.1 GCA_009930305.1 Bacteroidia bacterium | reverse complement strand
AGAAGCAAGATTGGTGTCAACAGAATTTGATTTATTTTGCTCGCCATCTTGCTTTTTAAAATATATTAATGATCTTGAGACCACAAAAATTTTGGCAAATAGATACCAACCAGTAGTTTCTCAAGCTTTTGAGTGTTGGGATGATCTGACTAGAAGTTTTTATAGATCAATGTATGAGGTTTACTTTGCAAGATTTTTATTGCAAAATGGCATTGAGTTCAAATATGAACCACATTCAATTAAAGTGGAAGGTAAACATTATACACCTGATTTTTGGATTCCGGCAAAAGATGTTTATATTGAATGTAAAGGAAGATGGGGGTCAGGTGCAAGAGCTAAGACAGTAAAGGCATCAAAAATAATACCTTTAATCCTGCTTCCATCATATTTGCAGAGAGAATTCACAAAGGCTGTCAATGATACAAACTAAAGAAACTAAAAAACACGGCAAGGTAATATTCGGCACAAGCAAAAGTGTAAGAGATAATAGCCAACGTGTAGAATATTACTATACAGGGGATTACTTTAAAGTTACAAGCTATTCCGGCAGGACAATAGCTTACTCATATATTTTAAATAGAGTAATATTAGAAGATAAGTTAAAATTTAGGTTTAATACTGATTATGCTTTATTGTATGATATAGTAATTCCTGCAATATGTTCTACATTTAGTATTATACCCTGAAGACGAATGTTTAAACATGAGAATAGCTGATACACAATGTAGCTTGATTAGATCAATACTAATAAAAATAAAGGGGGAAGTTTGAGATTAATACATGGCGATTGTTTGGAAGAAATGGATAAACTTATCGAAGAAGGTATACAGGTTGACTTAACAGTTACAAGCCCACCCTATGATAATTTGAGAACTTACGAAGGTAGTTTAGAATGGAGTGAAACAATCTGGAAACAAGTAATTGAAAAGCTTTATAGAATAACAGCTCAGGGTGGGGTTGTTGTTTGGGTTGTTGGGGATGCCACAATTAAAGGAAGCGAAACAGGAACAAGTTTTAAACAGGCTTTGTATTTTAAAGAATGTGGGTTTAATTTGCATGATACTATGATATAC
>RZYM01000190.1 GCA_009930305.1 Bacteroidia bacterium | reverse complement strand
TGCACATGGTGTTCCTGGTACCGGTCTCTCCGATCTGGTTTCAGGATCTTTGTCCCAGTTCGGACGCAAAGTTGCCGGTGCAGCTGGGGCCAAGGCTGGCGAGCGGATTGGTAGCAAGCTGGGTGATTTTTTTGGTGAGCATTTGGATGGGGTGTTTGATTGGATTGGCGAGCATCTCTCTTACAGTGAAAGTGATGCAGAATTTAAATTTATTACTAATCTGTAAATAAATATCGAAATGGAGAGATTATATGCTGCTTTATAAGTATAGGTCTTTGCAAAATTTTAATTATTTCGTTGATATCGTCTTCAAAAATCGCATTTTTGCTGCATCTTATTCTAATATGAATGATCCAATGGAAGGTTATTTCAATTATAATCCAGATGATAGTTCTGCTGATGTAATTAATAGAATTAAAAGCAAAAAGTTAAATATTAAAATTTGTTCGTTTTCTCGCAATAATAATAATCATCTTATGTGGTCACACTATGCTGATGGTCATCGAGGCGTAGCTATAGGAGTTAAAATTGATTGCAATAAGTATGATGTGCATCATGTTAATTATGATGGTATTTCACATTTTAACATTTGTAAAACAAATAGTGATTTAGAAACAGCAAAAAATATATTATGCTATAAATCAACTCAATGGAAATATGAAGAAGAATCGCGTATATTTGTATATAATAAATCGGGATTCGTTAATGTTAAAATTATTGAGATATTGTTGGGTACGCGTATGGTTATCGAAGATAAAGAATTTATAAGAAAATTAATTTTTAAACTCAATCCAGAAATAACGGTCCGTGATTCTGAAATCATGAACATCATATAGTAATGGTATTGACTTTGTTTTGTAAAAATAATGCAAATTATGAATTTGTAAGCATGTTTGGGCTGGGTCTCAGAGACTAAGAGTAAATCAACTTCTGCAGTTATATTCGGCCGCTACAATACAGCCTTTGAACTGTTGCACCACCACCAGATGCGAGAAGAAGCACCTGGCGTAGTTGCCTTGAGGTAACGCCTCGCGACGCATCGAAAGACGAGGTTTCACTCTGCAAGGGCTGTGATC
>RZYM01000189.1 GCA_009930305.1 Bacteroidia bacterium | reverse complement strand
GAAAAGGGGGTGCGACCTTGCGATCATCAACGGTGACCTGTTCGACTTCTACCAGTTCTCACGCTTCGACAAGAATAACCGCATCAGGGCAGAGTTTTACTCCGAACGTGAGTGGGTGCAGGACTTCCTTTTGTTGCTTCAAAAGACGTTCGGAAAGGTGATCTTTAAAAAAGGCAACCATGACATCAGGCGGGAGATGCACATCCAAAGGATTTCAGCGGATATGCCCGAATTACAGGGGTTGGAGGATCTGTCCGACTATGCGTTTTTCGATGGATCAACGGTCGAGGTGGTAGAGGATTACAACATCATCGAGTTCGGCAAGTTAAACCTGATACACGGGCACGAATATCAGGGTGGTGGTGGAATCCACGTTGCGTATAACCGACTGAACAAGGCGATGGATAACGTGATGAGCGGACACAGCCACGTCACGCAGTCAAATATGAAGAAGACCATCACGGGTAAGTTTTACGGAAGTTGGGCGGTCGGATGCCTGTGTTCGTTATCCCCCCGCTATAATCCGCAAAATAACTGGAACCACGGGTTTGCGATAGTGGAGCGTGACGATGATGGTGAGTTTGTGGTGGATAACAGGCGGATCATCGATGGTAAGGTATTTTGATTGGTATATGAGATGGTAGATAGGTAGATTTGTTCAATTAGTTTTTCATGTTTTTAAGTTTTTATTGTTTATTGGATGCATCGGGTCGTGAGATTCGGTGCATTTTTTTTGTTACGAGGTGGATTTTTTCCATTGCGAGGTGGATTATTTGTTTATATCAGGGTGTATTAGTGGCTGATTTGCCCAAAAAATTAGAAATTATTTTTGATTATTTGGCAAATAATGGGTTAAAATAATGTCAGTCAAAGTGTTAAGTGCAATTATTAGAAATTATCTTTTTTGGGGCAAAAGACTATAAGGAAAACAGAATACCTAAAGTATTATTATAATTTAAAAATAATATAATAATATATATAATACTACTTTGATAATTAGCCACTTAACCTCTGATTTTAACATTATTTTTAGTTTATGTTTTATAATTAACTAATTCGCACCATACGAGCGAAAAACA
>RZYM01000188.1 GCA_009930305.1 Bacteroidia bacterium | reverse complement strand
AATCCAATTTCCAGTGAAAAATAATGGTAGGTATAACACCGCCAACCAAAAAGACTTTGAGAAAATACCGGGTAGCCCGATTGGGTATTGGTTGAGTGAAAAATGGTGTAGTCTATTTGAAATAGAGCCGATTTCAAGAATTGCCATATCTGATGGACAAAATATTACAGGAAATAATGAAAGATATATTAGACTTGTTTGGGAAGTAGAAGAAAAGTTTATTGATCCAGCATCGAAATGGCCGCTAATGGCCAAAGGTGGTGATTTTAGAAGATGGTTCGGAAATATTAATGAGGTTTGTAATTGGTCAGAGAAAGCACGATATGAATATAAGAGTAATTCTGTGGGTAGATTACAATCTAAGGAGCTTTGGTTTAGAAATGGTATTACTTGGAATCTTGTAACTAGTTCAGGTACAGGTTTTAGGGTTTTGCCAAGCTATTCCCTGTTCAACAAAGCAGCACCTACTATATTATTTGCAGATAAAGAAGAGGCGTTGTTGTATGTTTTAATCGCATATTTGAATTCGAAAATAACAACTACGCTTTTAAGTCTTCTTAATCCCACATTAAATACTAATATTAAAGAAGTTTTATCATTGCCATTTATTAAATCGCAAAGAAATGATATTATCAATAGTGTATCAACTTGTATCTCAATAAGTGAAAATGAGTGGTATGCCAAAGAATCAAGTTTAAATTTCCATGTTAATGAACTAATCCGAATCAAAGGCCATGACATGGAAGAGGCTCTTGACCTTTTTCAACAATACTGGACAAACAAGTTTTATCAGCTTCATCAGAATGAAGAGGAACTTAATGCGCAGTTCATTGAAATATACGGGCTTCAGGAGGAACTAACGCCGGATGTACCGCTATCCGAAATCACTATCCTCAAAGAGGAACTGGATCAAAAGGCGCTCAAAAAGATCAGCGAGTCCTACAAAAGTGGCTGGGAGCTAAAAGATAATAAATGGCACCTAAATCCTAACACCCAAAACCTAACGCCTAACAGCTTATCACCCAAACCCTCTCTGCCGTTCAACGCTAAGGAGATCTTCGCCCAGTTTATCAGCTACGCAGTA
>RZYM01000187.1 GCA_009930305.1 Bacteroidia bacterium | reverse complement strand
TGCAGAGCTTCAGACTCTTAAACCGTCTCCGTCATGGACAGAGGATAAAAACGGTAATATAGTTGAAGTTCCTGCTGATCGTGCTACTGTTCATCCTGTATATGGTATGCGTAGCAATGGGGGGTATGAGAACCTTATAATTAATTCTGATGATGTTTCTGCGGATACTTGGATAACGGGAGGAGCTGCCCTTCCAGAAACACCCGATGAGCAAACTATAGTCTTTAAATCAGATACTTCTTTTATAAGACAGAATATAAGCGAGGCCTTTACAGCTAATTCATTTAATTCAAAAAATATCTTAGACATACCTACAGATAGGTATAAAAATTATTCGTATTCTGTAGAACATGAAGGCAAACACTATTCGTTAAGGGCAGAATTAAAAGGGGGAACAGCTACTAGTTGTAGACTAGATTTATTCGCAAGAGATACCGGGGTTATTAATGTTCAAATTCATGCAGGTAACCAATTTAATAATGATACTTTATTTGTAAAAAATATACAAGTTACTAAAACACCGTATGAAATGCCTTATATTCCAACATCCGGAACAACAGTAAGCTCTCCCGACGAATATGCATCAGCAACGACAGGAAGTAGTTTCACACTTGCCGATATGCCGAAAGCGTTGGCTAGTTTTGAGGGTGTACCGAGTAGGTTAGACTTAGAAGTTTACAACGATTATGTGTTTTACACGACTGATACAGACAAGGGTATACTAACAGTCACCGATCGTTGGTATTCTATAATATATATGGGTTTAACTATACCTTTTAAGTCGTATGACAATGAAATGTTTATAAAAAACTACGTTACTTCTTTTAATAAAAATAAGCATAAAGCTACTCTTCTATGGGGGGAATACCAAGGGCAAAAAAAGGCGCAAATGATTGTAAATGGTATTGCTTCAGCTATTGTAAATTTTGATGGTTCTTGGAATCCTGTAACAGCATTAAGCTTTTTTTGGGACAATAAAGAACTCTGGTATTTGAGAAAACTAACAATAAAACCCCTCAAATCGAGTGATTGGGTATGATATGAAACTGTTAAAACGCTTATACGAACTAAGATGGTTAGCTCTTTCAGC
>RZYM01000186.1 GCA_009930305.1 Bacteroidia bacterium | reverse complement strand
TTATACACATACCCATCTTCCCCGAATGTCGCCAAATCATTAATCCAAGCCAAATAATTCAGTGGCTCATTTAAGTCACTATTAATCGCCTTTTTTATTTCTCCCCAGCTCATTAAATCACCTCCGTAATTGCTGCATCTATTGAGCCATCAATGTTAAACGATGTTACTTTTCTAACTGTGACATCATCTTCTATAACATATAAAGTTTCCTGAATCTGACCTGCTGACGGGGTGTCAAATTCCGTTGTAATTGTTGCTACTACCGCTTCAGATATTGTGTTTTTTATTGTTTCTCTGATATCCCCTGGTGTCGGTGTGTCAAACTCAGTGCTGTAAGTATGTCCAGCTCTATATCGCCAATTGTCAAAGCTAAAATAAACCGCATCAAATATTGTTGCTTTAATGCTTGTATACCAAGCTTGATATTCTGCCTTGGTGTCATCAAACCAACTTTGAAACTCTGCAATAATGTCTAATATTTCTTGTCTGTAATCCTCTATATCGATATCAAATTGGCTCTTAACACTGTTGTAATATAATTGAAATTGATTAAATATATCAGTTGTATCAGCTTGTATTAAGCTGTTAACTAATCCACAAACATCATTATCTAATCTTTCATCAGTTACATTTTCGGCCGGAATAGTTGTTGCATTAGCTGGAATTAATATTTGTGCTAAAGATAGTTCATATACTCCACTACCTGCCAAATCCCTTTCTAATGCTGGTGCTACTGGACTTCCTGCAGGTGTTCCTGTCTTAACAAAAGTACGAATAAATCGGCTATTTGTGCTGATGTCTAGTCTTAACACTACTCGGTCAATTCTGGGATTTGTTGCGTCTGCTGTTGTTGGTGTTAATACTTTCTCTGCATCATTGGCATAATAATACCCCTCAATAAATCCTTTGCCTGTTGGTACACGCAGAAAATAATCATCACCCTCGGCGTATACTTGCAATTCTGTACCGCCGTTATAAATTCCACTAGTCAAGAAACTTGCAAAATATTCAGCAAACTTATCCGCTGCATATCTGCGATCCCCGCCCAAAGAATTAAAAAAACTACTAAATTCTGCCACATTATCACCTCTCTCTATA
>RZYM01000185.1 GCA_009930305.1 Bacteroidia bacterium | reverse complement strand
AGCCGGTCCGTAAAGCCTTTTAAATACCTTTTGAGCTGTGCCGCAGGTATTATAAAATAAGTTTTTAGTTTCGCGCCAAGTCATTCCTAATTTCATACCGACTTGATAGAACGGTAGGTAATAGAAATATAGTCCTTCATCCCTGTCTTCCTCGAGGGTTTCGTGGTAATGAAACATTATAGACATTAACTTGTGTCTTAATTTAGGTCCTCTATTTAAGGGGACTCTTTTAATATCAAGAGTTCTTTGTTTTTCGCTTAAATCATTAATTAATATCTTTGGACCGATGTCATAATTATCAGCCGAGAGGCACATATCAAGAATAATCTTTGCATGATTGTATCCGATTCTATCTAGATTATTCCTGACTATTAATGAAGGAGCATAAAAAGACTCTCTAACATTAGGCATCAAGTCTGTTAAAACTTTCTGAATAATAGAAGCTTGAAAATAGCTCGGATCTATTATATGAAGTAGCGTCTTTATCTGGTGTTTATAATAAAAACCCCAGGCATAAATGATATAAAGAGCTATTAGATTCGCTTGATCCTGAGAGATAAACGCAATGTTTGTATAAACATACTCAAACAATTCTTTGTAAGTTGCAGCTAAATCTGGTTTTTCTTTGAAGTTGAATCCTGTTGGGATTTTTATTGGGCCAGCCTTGAAATAATAATCAACGCCTTTGTAGTTAAATCTCCTTAGGTCTTTGTCATACTTAAATGTCTGGTAATAAACTCCATCAGAGTCTACCAGTTTTGCAAAAGTATCAGTCATTATAAATATCTTTCCATCTATATTCATTGGAAGAGCAACTGCCTCGATTGAATCAGTGTTATTCATTAACAGCTTTTTTTCTGGGAGCTCACGATACATAGCAAGATAGGCTGGAAGATCTTTGACATCGTAGCTATATTTATCGCAGCGCAATAACTCTGTTAGGTCGTCATCTCCATCAATAAAAGAAATCTCCTTATACTGAGTGAGCATCATTGTGTTATCCCGGTCAGAAACAACAACAGGGTTGTCTATTCCTAACTGCCACAAAAGACAAACGTCTATTATGTTTTTAGCAATAACAATGCTTTTCTTTTCACTGCGAGG
>RZYM01000184.1 GCA_009930305.1 Bacteroidia bacterium | reverse complement strand
GATTTGTTTTTGTTGAACAATCCAAAACAGCCGCAAAATATTCCACAGGATAATAAACCTTGAGATACGCACACCACCAAGAAATCATCGTATATGAAATTGCGTGGGAGTTGCATGTAACAATTCCAGTTGATGTAACAAAGTTATGATTAGGGGCGTCCATCTCAATATCCCATGTATCGATCTCACCAACAACAGATATATTCACAATTTTTCTAATAATTGTCGGATGTCCCTTTTCTCCTCTTTTGGTTCTTCCCATCGTGTAATGTCTTTTTTTATGACACGACGTACACAATTTAACCAAATTTTCAACTTCATTGTTATACCTGTCCCCATCAACATGATGAACTTCCATCTTTCCAGATTTGCCACAATCAAAACAAACATTTTCGGTGTTAATTTTAAAATTATTAAATTTAGTAAACCCCCCATTTACATAGCCTTGATTATCTTCACCATCTGGAAATCCCATTCTAGGCCCATATTTTTTTCCTATGACATCTTGTTTTCCATCAGAATAGTTATATTTCTTCGTTTTTGTGTCGTCATAGGCCCCACAACAATATAATTCATCACCAATAGATAGATCAGACAACATTTTATTTCCGCTTGGAGTTGGGAACTTATGATTGTCTGTAACGTCAATTGTTATGCCGTCACCCAAATCAACCATATACACCAATCTTATTCCTGCTGGCCTTATGTCTATAATTTTGTTCTTTCTAATCCTTCCATCAGATTGCAATGACAACCCATATCCATAACAACCAATATATTTCCATTTGCTACGCAAATCTTTATGGCCGCTAGATTTTGCGTAATCAAGATCGTTTTTTATTTTATACATTTCTCTGACTGTTATATCAGAACTATATCCGCCATTAGACGCCCTCATCAAAACAGTATCTCCAGAAACGCACCTATTAAACGAGTAGCTTGCAAACGAAACCATGTCTGAAAACAATTTATCTGCATGATGTTCTGCTATACCATTTGAAACAGCGCCGCTTACAAAATGATCTCTATGTTTTTCAAATTCACCAGGGCCAAGTTTTTTGCCAATAATTTTACGCATCTTATTGGCTTCTGCCCATGTAAATCCG
>RZYM01000183.1 GCA_009930305.1 Bacteroidia bacterium | reverse complement strand
GATGATATAGAAGTTCGTCTTTGTGTGCCTCCTACCAGTGTTATTATATCTCCTAATGATACTGTTTGTAAAAATCAAACGGTAACTTTAGAAGGGCAATTTACTAATGATGGGACTTTTACAGAACCTTTGACTTATAAATGGTTTAAAAGTGCAACAGCTTCTTATAATCAGTCGGATTGGACTGAAGTAGCTATAGGGCAAACATTAACTATTTCATCTGCTCAATCTTCTGATGCAGGTTTTTATAGAGTAGCCGTAGCAAGTGCCGGAAGTATAGATTTGGTAAATTGTCGTTCAATGTCTGATATTGTTTCTTTGACAGTGCAAGATTGTCAAGTATATTTTTTGGTTGTTTCGGAAGATACGGCAATTTGTTCGGGCTCTTCGGTCGAATTACAGGCAAGTGGAGCTGTGAGCTACAGTTGGTCTCCTGCTATAGGGTTAAGTAGTACTACTATAGCAAATCCGATAGCTTCTCCGACGACTACAACAACTTATACTGTTACTGGTACAATGGTTAATAGTTCAACTTTAAGCGATTTAGTAACTGTATTCGTTTTAGCAAACACAACGACCGAATTGAAAGATACGATTTGTCTGAATGATTCTTATGTAGAAAATGGTTTTAATCTACCGGTGCAAACTGAGGCGGGTGATAAAATATTTAGTTTAAATCTTTTATCGCAAAATGGTTGTGACAGCATTGTTCAGCTAAATTTGTTAGTACTTCCTAAGTATGAAACTGCTCGTCAGGTATTTATTGAGCAAGGAGAAAGTATACAGATAGACAATAAAACATATTCTTTTCCAACCGAAGTTACAAGTAGGTATATGTCTGTATCCGGGTGTGATAGTGTTATTATAACAACAATAAATTGGAAATATGATTCTTCAGAATGTGATGAGTTGATTCCTGATAAATATTTTTCGCCCAATAATGATAATATTCAAGATACTTGGAATATTAAGAATATAGAATGTTATGAAGACTATGTAGTGGAAATTTTTGACAGGTTTAGCAAATTGTTGATTCGTTATGATGGCAACTTTACTCCTTGGAATGGCATTTATTCGGGTCATCCAGAACCGGCCACGGACTATTGGTATGTGATAAC
>RZYM01000182.1 GCA_009930305.1 Bacteroidia bacterium | reverse complement strand
GTTTCAATCCACACACCCCATGCGGGGTGTGACTGTATATTACTTAAATAGCTGAATTCATTTAGATTATGAGCTATTCTCCGCGAATGTATTAATTTTTTCCAATATGTCAAAGAACTATTATTCGAATTTGACGTATCTCATTAAATATCAAGCTGCGCGAGAATCATGTATTATTAACAATCACTTATGGTTCGCGCTGTGCTATTTAAATCAAAATAGTACCTTCCGGATCGTAACTTGTTTTTGAACCTATATGCTCAACACGGGCTTTCCAATTATTCCCTAAAAAATAATAACGTAAACTATCTGTCTCTGAATTAATAATGGATTCGAGTTGGTGCCGCAATTCCGCAAATTGTACAGGATCAATCAAGCATTCAAATACAGAGTTTTGAACACGTTGTCCAAAATTGACACATTGCTTTGCTACCTTCCTCAATCGTTTTCTGCCAGCTGGAGTTGTCGTTTCAACATCGTAAGTTATTAACACCATCATATAGTCTACTTATTTAAAAAAACAGGGTAATTATCAAGATCTCCACGTAAAAACCGAGCCATCAGCAAAGCCTGAGTGTATGGCAAAAGACCTACAGGAATTCGTTCTTCGAGGAATGGATGGATAATTTCTTCCTGTTTTCGCTTCTGCCAAGCTGTTATTACTTCTTTTCTGGTAGAATCGTCCATGATGATACCTCCTGCTGGCTGCTTTACAAAACCGCTTTTTGCGACTTGTTTTCTATTAATCAGGGAAAGCACCAACCTATCGGCTAAGAAAGGTCTGAATTCTTCCATCATATCCAAGGCCAGGCTTTGACGTCCAGGTCTATCGACATGAAAAAAACCGACACATGGATCTAGACCTACAGTTTCGAGTGCTGCCCTTACTTCATGCATCAATAATATATAAACATATGACAACATCGCATTTACATTATCCAATGGAGGACGACGGTTTCGCCCCTCCATAATAAAATCGCTTTTCTGATGAAGTATTAATTGATCGAAAACAGAAAAATAGGTCATTGCCGATTCACCTTCATACCCTCTTAGCTCATTTGCACTCTTTGCTCTCAAAAGTTGCTTTTGCTTATTGGCGAGTGTAGTAATTGCCTTTTCCAATA
>RZYM01000181.1 GCA_009930305.1 Bacteroidia bacterium | reverse complement strand
AGATGCTTTCTGAATAGAATCTGCTATTTGATTTAATTTATTTTTAGTTTCCCCATTTAAAGTTTTATATTTCTCAAGGAAGGTCACACCAGCCACTGTATTTGGATTGAAAATAGATTCAGGATCGGCGGCCATTTTATTTATAACCTTTCTCACGTCTTCAACTGTTGTTTTGTCACTAACAAATTCGCCAGCCTTTGTTTTTGGATCTAATTTAGAAACAATTGAAGTGCCAAATGTTTTAGATAAGATGTCTGTTGAAAATGTTTTGAAGTCCTGAATGCCCTTAACAGCGGAGTTGTCCATCGTTAAATAAGCAGAGAATACTTTTGTAACCCCCTCAGCAAACACAGCGTCCTTAATTATCTGAGGAGAATTTTTAATATTTGCTTCTACTATTTGAGAAACACCATCTTTTATTTGAGGTAATAAGCCGCTTAATTTAATTCCATCTTTAGACGCAACGATTAAATCGCTCATCAATTTTGTCTGTCTCACCTCGATGGCCTTTTGCTCTGCAATATTTTTAGCCATGTCATTGTAGGAAAGGACCCTCTCAACAGCATATTTAGATAGGCTTGAGTAACCACCGGCAATAGCTTCTGCTGTTGTCATGCCACCCAGGGCATTTCTAGTTTCTATTGAAGAGCCTTTGGCTGTGTTTTTTAATAAAGATAGTGTTAGTCTGCTTTTAAATGTGTTTGTTTCTTCTACTTTTTGAAAATACTCTGAGATTTTTCTAAGCTCAGTCATACTTGGGATTAGATTCATTGATGAAGCGTCAACATCTAAATGATTTCCAAGTTTCTTTGTTGTTAATTTTATCTCTTCAAGTCTTTGAGCTAATTGATCCTTAGGGATATTCTTATCAGAACTAATAAGGTCGACTAATTCGTCTCTAAGCCCGGCCACAACTGGATCGGTCTTAGCTAAGACGTTTGACTCTCTAACGATATTAGATATTAAAGCATCAGCGCGGTTAATTAACTTATAATCTTCAACGCCACCTGTTTTAAAATCAAGAGACTCAACTTCTTTTACGAATTGCTCAATGTTTGTTTTATCAAGATTTTTATATTTCTCTTCTCTAAGTTTTGTAATTTGCTGAGTAATATCTGCCACTCCA
>RZYM01000180.1 GCA_009930305.1 Bacteroidia bacterium | reverse complement strand
CGGATCACTTAAATATTAGGGGGGATTAATAAATATTTTACTTTTGTATTCTATGGAAATGGACAAAATATTAAAGTACTTATTACCAAAAGAGATTCAAGATTTCTTTGATTTGGTAAATATTGAAGAAGATAGTTCAGGACGTTTACTACTTCATCTAGATGAGAAAGCGATAAAGCCTTCAGAACATTCAGACAAAGAATTGGTTTCAAAAGGATTTGATGAGCCTGTTAGAATTCAGGATTTTCCGATAAGAGATAAAGCAACATACATTATCGTAAGGCGTCGCAAATGGAAAGATAAATCAACAGGTAAGGTTTATACTACCAGTTGGGATTTAACAGCAAAAGGCACCAGTTACACAAGTGAGTTTGCTGCTTTTTTAAAAGAGTTACTTGGATCTTTATCCAATAAGCAGCAATAGTCTTGAGAAGTTTTATCAAATTGATGGCAACTATTTTGGACGCCAATATAAAGATTGTTTAAGTGATTACAAGGACTGGGACCAAAAAGAACATGCAAAAGAATGGCTTCTTTTCCCTAAAAATATAGGCACTAAATTAAGTCTTGATGAAACAAGTTTAAGCAATGGCGAATTATATACAATATTAACCAATAAGGCAGCTAATGGCAAAAGAGGAGCTATTGTTGCTATGATAGCAGGCACACGTAGTGATGAGATTATAAAAGTTCTAAATCAAATACCTAAAGATCTTAGGCAAACAGTAGAGGAAATAACATTAGATATGTCTGGATCTATGGGTTTAGTCGTTGACAAATGTTTTCCTAAAACTACAAAAGTAATTGATCGTTTTCATGTTCAAAAATTAGCTTATGATGCTCTTCAAGAAATGCGTATTGCTCATAGATGGGATGCAATAAATGAAGAAACTAATGCAATAGAAAACGCAAAATCAGATAATGAAAAATATATACCAGAAATACTTGAAAATGGCGATACTTTGAAACAATTATTAGCTCGTAGCAGGTACTTACTCTTTAAATCGCAAGAAAAATGGACAGAAAAACAGCAGCAAAGAGCCAATATCTTATTTGAAAAATATCCAGATATTAAAAAAGCATATATTCTTACTCATAGGCTAAGAATGATCTTTTCACAGACTAAAACAAAAGGAGTTG
>RZYM01000179.1 GCA_009930305.1 Bacteroidia bacterium | reverse complement strand
GGTAATACCACATTTTCATCCGCTAAAAAAATTGCCTGGTATAACATTTCTTTTAAAAATGGATATTCCGTAGGTTTTATTTCTCTGATCATCCTCTCGGTTTCAACATTAAATATCTCATCAAAGTTAAACAATATGGTCGTGATTTATCCATTTTTTAAAATTTATATCCTTAAGGTTCGCACTGAATTCGTAAGTGTTTGATCGTAATAAGTTAACGGATGGGCGTAAATACACTGATTTCATTGGACTGTTATAAAATCAGGATCAACCCGGTTATTAGGAAAATTTATTTTTTTATTTCTGACCGGTACAAATAATTGTCGGGATTCGAAATCGCTATGCGGCCAATTTTCCGGCTTTAAGCACCCACACAGCTTGTATAGTAACTGAAAAACAATCGTTTACACGTCACCTAAGCAAATCAATGATTGCGCCCATGGCCCAAAATTCTTTTTAAAAATAATGGAGACCAACCGTAATACGAACCGGGTTCAGGTTGCGGCAAGATAAAAATATGGGTTAAAAATCCCAAATACGGGTGTCTCCTAAAGGGGCACCGTTCATTGTAAACTTCCCGGCATAGTTAAAATCATACAAGTTCAAAAACTTTCATGTCTTCTTCTACTGTTTGTATAGTTTGCACACCAAATTCTTTTTGAACTGCTTCTAACAAATTTGGCGTCAACCATGCAGGAAGTGTCGGACCCACATGCGTATTTTTTATCCCCAGATACAATAATGCAAGATGAACAATAATTGCTTTTTGCTCGTACCAGGCAATATTAAATACAATAGGAAGTTGATTGATATCGTCTAATTTCAGCACTTCTTTTAATTTCAAGGCCACGAATGCCCAGGAATAACTGTCGTTACATTGTCCGGCATCCAACACTCTCGGAATTCCGTTTATATCCCCTAATTTAAGTTTATTGTACCGATATTTAGCACAACCCGAAGTGAGAATTACAGTATCTTTTGGCAATTGCCGGGCAAATTCGGTATAATACTCACGCGATTTTTGACGGGCATCACAACCCGACATCACCACTAATTTTTTGATAGCGCCTGAATTTATGGCATCAAGAATCTTATCGGCAAGATTAAGTACTTGATTATGTGCAAAGCCAATAGTAATTTCGCCCGAT
>RZYM01000178.1 GCA_009930305.1 Bacteroidia bacterium | reverse complement strand
TGAACTTGTCGGATTAGTAATGTCTTCAAGATATATTCTTGTAATATTTGTTTCAAGTTTATTGATATCCCGATAAAGCATATTTTTAACGGCGATATTATCCTCTCTTGCACCAATTGTTTCCTGTCCAGCCAATACCTGATCCCATTGATTTTGCGTTAATGGTTGATTTCTATTATTGAGTTCATTAAGAATTGTTTGATCCTTAGAACCCTGGGGGTTGACAGATAAAACATCAGTTATCATATTGTTATTAAGAACATACTCTTTTTTAACTGAAGATAAAAGAACAGTGTTTGAGACATATTCGCTTGATGTCATTAAATCATTATATACTTCTGTTGATTGTGTTGGAGTAGCATTCTCTACTTCTGCTTGCAAAGTTATAGTGCTGCCATTATCTGTAAGCGTCGCCAAAACAAGATCAATATCAGAAACATCACTTTCCAAATCCATAATTGTTGTGGTATTCTCTGTAACTACTCCAACATTATCATACCTTGTAAGACAGTCTGAATCAGTCGAGAAAAAGGTTGGTGATCCTATTATATTAACCGTAGGATTAGTTACAGGAGATGGAAAAAATCTTGGATTATCGCCTGCACTTGAGGTTACAAAATAATTGATATTTCTAGGTTCATTATAGATGTCATAAGTATTCTGTGAACCCAAAGAGAATAAATTAAATGCTGGTTCAGAATAAGATCCTTGATTTTCACAAATACCATGATTACTAATCACACTAATATCTTCTATATTGTCATGGAAATCATTACACGTTAAACAAATACCAACATTATCATCATAAGTCTCTCCCTGATTGCTAAAGCCCCAGCTGAGATAGCCAAATTCATTGTTATAGATTTCATTTTCATGTGAATCTTCATTAACAATTATACCATATTGACCTGCAGAATAATCTGTTGAAAGGAAAATGTTGTCCTCAATTACAAAATCACTACCACCGTCAATATATAGTCCAACGGCTTTATCAGCTGGAGGGATATTAAAAGTATTATTAACAATTGTAGGTGTATTCATTACAGATGAATATATTGACCGATAAGTGTTTGTAAATCACTGTTGTCCGGTAAAAAAATTTAACCGGGTCAATCTTTTTGCAGACTAACCCGGTTGGTTACCTTTGAAGTTACGA
>RZYM01000177.1 GCA_009930305.1 Bacteroidia bacterium | reverse complement strand
TCTAAATTATCATATGCTTTCTCTATTTCCTCTGGTGAAGCATATGGTTCAAGTCCCAGCTCTTCCCATGTAGTTCCAAAGGGAGCACCACCGTCGGTATATCCTGCAATAAATGCAAACGTATCATCACTGTCTTCGTACATATCAATAACCTTGTCCTGATTCTTGCTTGATTTCCTTTTTCCCATAGTTTCATTTCCTTTTCACTCATTTTCATAGTATGGCGGTGGGGAATGACCCCCACTTTACAATCGCCCACGCATGGTTACAGGTTACGCCATCTTTCCATCCTTGTAGCTTTACAGCCATGCACATACAGCAAGAAGGATTTTTAGTCTTTTAATATCAGAAAAGTACCATTATCATCTACTTCATATACCTTTACATCACGCAGCAAATGTCCATCAATCCTACAATAATATTCTGCTAATGTCTCTATCTTTCCAGGGTAAACAGACTTCTTTATACATAATATTTTAGTAGAATCAGCAGGCAAATAACTCATATAGAAAAGTGCTTCATTCAGCCCCATCAGCTTCGCACTCGGTACATTTCCCGTATTTGTCCATGTGTAACATTTACATTCTACTATGATTTT
Source organism: Bacteroidia bacterium (assembly GCA_009930305.1). GTDB lineage: Bacteria > Bacteroidota > Bacteroidia > Bacteroidales > Paludibacteraceae > Enterocola. Next base: position 563 of record RZYM01000177.1, on the reverse strand, counting down.
CCCATCTTCTGACACGCAATCAAATTTATGATTTTTTGATGGCTTTCCAATAGGAATTGCAACTTCCATATCAAAAGCTATATCAAAATGCTTTTCCATGTTCTTTAACACTAACTCCTGAAAGGCTCTTCCCACCTTGGGATTTTCACTATTCGTATTCATTTATATCCAGTCACTCCTTGCATTTTCTGTATTACTCTGTACAAATAATATTTTATCATGTGTCGTGATAAAATGACAGTGAGTGAATCATTTTTTTCATTAATAATTCATTGCGATACTCGAAACAGATAATGAACTGCAAGGCAAATACTGTACATTATACGAAAAAACTGTCGAATTTGTAATAGCTATATGAGTTTTGAAAAAAAGAATTTATAATGTAAAACAGTGATAAACCATATGCTTATGTGGTTTGAATAAGCAGAAACTAATTTCCAGGGAGGGATAAAATGCTTGAACAAAGTCCAAAAGCCATAGCATTAAAATGGTTACAAACATTCAACGAAAAAGATTGTGATGAATTACTAAATCTATATTATATGCATGCTTATTACAAAAGG
>RZYM01000176.1 GCA_009930305.1 Bacteroidia bacterium | reverse complement strand
GCGCTGAAAAACGGAGAGATGACGGAGAAGCACGTAGCAAGAAACTTTCTGCTTACAGAGGATCAGATTGAGTTTTTCAGGGAGAATGGATTCGATATTCCTGATTTTTCAGGTATAATCAAACAATAAAATTAACTAACTAACTAACTAACGGAGGGTGCTGTGGCGAGGGGCAGATAGCAAGATGAAATATATGGGAACGAATAAAATTGGGGCAGCATCAGAGATGTCTAACTTGGTCGGTATGTATGCTTTTCTCGTAATAGAGGATAAGATAAAAGCTATTGTTTTTGTGGCTGGGAAGGCAGATAATAGGTATTTTATCTGCCAAGCTGTATCTCCGTTGACCGGTGAGCCTAATGTTGCAAAACTTATGACACTTGACCAGCTAAAAGACTGGATAATTTTACCTAATGCTGCTGATGCGCAGAATGTTTTGGATGATTACCATAAGAATGGGTGGCGTTATAGTGTATCTTTTTAATTTAATTACAATATCAATATCAATAAATTTTATAACAGTATGGAAGAACAAGCAAAATATCAGACAAAGATGAATGGGGCGATGACGGATGCAGTGAATGACGAAGTGATGGATGCGCTGAATGATGTGATTCATCTGGCCAACGTGTTTGCGCCTAAAACAAGGGATGAGCAGAAGATACTCAATACGAGGTTAAGGTTGGCCTTGCGTACAGGTGCGCTACCGTTCAGATTCATCGACGATCAGGAGAAGCACTACCGCAAGATCATTTACAGCACTGGCATTGAGGTAGGCAAGAAGTTCACGGCCAACAAGGATGGCAACGTGTGGACTGTGAGGGAAGTGGAAAGGTAGGGAGCAACGTAAAATAATAAAAGCAGTAACGATATGAAAGAAGAAATTTATAAAATATGCACTAAGCTAAATGACGGGCAGATAGCTGTTGTAGAAGCGCAAGAGCAGCTATTGCTTTTATTTAGTGTTAGCTGTCAGTGCGATGCTTGCAAGCAAGATAGAATTGATAGCGATTACAGAAAGTATCTTTGTCTAAGTAAAAATGTAATAGGATATGATTAGCATTACAGCTAACAGTAAAATAAATGTAATATATTTTTGTATATAGCAAAAATATGGTTATATTTGTAACTCTAATTTATCAGATCAAATCAAATCACTAATTTATTA
>RZYM01000054.1 GCA_009930305.1 Bacteroidia bacterium | reverse complement strand
TAAAACTGTCACTAGTAGTGGTAAACTTTGCCTAAGAACCCAAGCTAACACAAATACTAATTGGGATATGTGTGTTTTATATGATGACCTTGAGGAACTATGATTTGAATAGTTTATTAATTATTTTATAGTATTTAAAAAATTTTGTATTTTTTATGCTAGATAATTCTAAGTCTTTAGATATACAATCATTCCTTAATATGTCGTTATCCTTACTTATTCGTGCTAGTTCATTATCTTTAAACCTAATCGCGTCCAAAAGATTATTCTTATCTTCAGTTAATTTAACATAACTATCTTCCACAAACCTATTTATGCTAATAATATAATTGACGTATTTATATGATAAGCTTATATCTTTCTTTTTATTTAGAGTTTTTAAAATATTTGGTACAACCTCGTTAATGGAAAATTTCTCTATATATCCTTTTCTGTTAGCTGACTGATATTCTAAAGCTAGTTTATAATTATTTATCAACTCGTTATATATAGTCTGAGATGTCTTTTTTCCAAAACCTCTTCCAGAAAAATTATTTTGTTCTGATAAGCTATAGTTATCTTCGTTTAAATAACCCGGTCCGCCAAAGTGATCATATATATATATTGGTATTGATGACACTAGACAATACTGAACATTTTTGCCTATTCCAATCACACAGTCATACTGATTAAATAATTCAGCAGTAGCTAGTTTATAATTATCACTCCAGACCCCCATAAAATCAATTTCTATATCTTCATATTCGGAAAGTTCCTTTATCTCTTCAGGAGGATGGTTTGATATTGCAAGAATCTTAGATAGTCTCTTACAATTATCTTTCTTTATTCTACAAAATTCTACTGGCGCTGGGTTTCTATAGTAAGATAAGCTGGGTATTTTATCGAAGAAATTACTTAAATTTTTTTTTACTATTTCATCTGATATAGCTAACGTTTTTGATGAGATTCTATTCTCCAAATCAAAAATATAAGGCTGTTCTAGAACATATTCTGGAAGAGCGGCCATATGCATAAAAATAAAGTATGGCAATTCACCATTTTTATGCATAGCTAAATCTTGTATCATATTGTTTGGTATTATATTTTGACATGACCAAACATAATCATATTCCTTTAGCTTGAAATTATAATTAATGTCGGTGATTATATTAACGTTTAGTTTTTCAAATTCTTCCATTAGTGGATTTTTTAATACATATGTAAAAATATCAACATATGCTCCTTTGGATAATAAATATTTCGTAAGCTCGAGTATGTTTATTTCTGCTCCCCCAAACCCCTTTAGCCAGATATGTGATATTAAAAATCTTTTATTTTTAATCATATAAACCCCTCTCAATCCATTGTTATTGTATTTTGAATTTAATATTCGGTTTCCAGTAAGCATTATTACCTGTCTTACCCTTATAAATTTCCTCAAAATTTATAATATTATCAAACACAGCATATTCTCTTGTTCTATCTTTAGATTTTATAGCAACTTGAACATTAAATTGACCTATTGGGAATATATTTTGAATATCAAAGTGTATTTTTATATTTCCGTTTAAATTTAACCCGGTAGTTTCTTCATCAGATGTCCATCTGAGCACCAACTCGCCACTACTTCTATTTATGACAAATGTTATTATTGTATCTTTATCTAATTCTATTTTTGAATTAATGTCAAAACAGAAGCTCAATAATTCATTAGTTCTGCTAAACTTTGGTGTAATAGAAATATTTTTATTATTAGAGTCATGAGTAAAATTATTCAGTTTATCAGAATTCATACCCCTATATATATTTGAAATTTCTAAAGGATTACCAACTTCTAGCTTATGGCCTTTATCAATTAAGGCAGCTTTATTACAAAATTGTTGCACTTGTTCCATAGAGTGAGTGACTAAAATAACTGTTTTCTTTTCCCGTTTAAGTTGTGCGAAATAGTTAAAACACTTTCTTTGAAATGACTCGTCACCAACAGCAAGAACCTCGTCTAAAACCAAAATATCACCTTGAGCCTTAATTGCTATCGAAAAAGCTAAGCGCACTTGCATACCACTGGAGTAATTCTTTAGTTTTTGATCCATAAATTCTTCAAGTTCAGCAAACTCAACAATTTCTGGATACATTTTTGAGACCTCTTCCCTAGAAAAACCAAGCAGTGCACCATTCATATAAACATTTTCACGCCCTGTAAGTTCCGGGTTAAACCCAACCCCAAGCTCAATAAACGGCACAAGTGTACCATTAACCTTTATACTTCCAGAATCTGGTGTATAAATCTGCGAAATTAATTTAAGCAAGGTAGATTTACCTGAACCATTACGTCCAACAATGCCGAAAAAATCACCTTTTTCTACTTTAAAAGAGATATCTTTTAGGACATGTTGTTCTTTATATCCTTTTATTCCCCTAGCTCGGTTTATGACAGCTTGTTTAATTCCGCTCGCCTGCTCTGTTGGTAAACGAAAACTCTTACTTACATTTTTAACTTCTAGTGCATACTTTGAACTCATTACATTATCTCCGCAAATTTCTTACTATTTCGACTGAAATACCATGCGCCAAAACCGACAACTACAATTGTTAGTATTATGGGAACAATACATACCCAAAAATTGCTTATTAGATTCCAAGCAGTTATAGTAGTTTCAGGAGCAATTAAATTATGCCGTATGTCTTGTATCGCCTGAGCAATTGGGTTTAACATCATAATTTTTGCAATCATTGCGTGTGAAGCCGAAACCATAGTTATCGGATAAATAATCGGAATTGCGTAGAATAAAATTTGTAGAAGAACTTCCCAAAGATGTCCTATATCTCTAAACTTTACATACATAGTTGAAAGAATTAATGCCACACCAAAAGCTAATAAAAATAATTGAATTATACTAAATGGAACCAATAAAACAAGCGGCGTGAATTTAACTCCAGTTAAAATAGCAAATATAATCACCACTAATAGGTTTATGCCTAAACTAATTAAAGCACTGGCCATTGAAGATAAGATTACTATATATTTAGGGAAATTAATTTTTCGCATCAGGTCACCTCTGGCAACAATTGAATTCATGCCAATTGTGGTCGCTTCAGTAAAGAATCCCCAGAGTGATATACCTAGAAGAAGAACAATTGGGTACGTGGCCGTCCCGTCAGTAAATTTAAGAAATTTTACAAACACTGTATACATCACAGCAAATAGCATTAATGGCTTTAGTACAGACCAGAGTACGCCGAGAAATGATCCTTGATATCTCAGTTTAAAATCAGTTTTTACGAGCTCGTATAAAAGCACTCGATTTTTCTTTTCAAATAATCCAAATTTTTTCATTACATATATAATTATATCATAACCGCCTATTTTTGTGTTAAAATTATATTATGAAGAAGTTGATTACTATTATGATCCCCGCTTATAACGAGGAAAAAGTTCTACCTTTGTTATTTAAGCGACTAGATAGTTTAGCTAAAAATAATGAGCGCTATGATTTTGAATTTCTATTTATAAACGATGGATCGAAAGATCGAACGATTGATTTAATCCGCCAAAAATCAGACAAAGACACCCGCGTATCTTATATCGATTTAAGCCGAAATTTTGGCAAGGAGCGCGCCATGCTTGCCGGATTTGATTATGCTAAAGGTGATGCGATGGTTATTATCGATGCCGATCTTCAAGATCCGCCAGAGTTAATTCCAAAAATGATCAAGTTCTGGGAAGATGGTTATGACGACGTTTATGCTAAGAGAAAGAGTCGTGAAGGTGAAACTTGGTTAAAAAAATCAACCAGTCGATGGTTCTATTCAATTTTAGAAAAACTCTCAGCGGTTGAAATTCAAAGAGACACTGGCGACTTTCGCCTACTTGATCGGCGCGCGGTAGAAGCTTTAAAAACCCTTCGAGAAAGTAATCGCTATACAAAAGGCATGTTTTCTTGGATTGGTTTTAAGAAAAAAGAAATCTTCTATGATCGCGATCCGCGCGCCGCTGGCGAGACTAAATGGAATTACCCTAAACTGTTCAATTTAGCGATTGAAGGTATCACGAGTTTCACTACTGCGCCGCTTAGGATTTCAACTTATCTTGGTTTTGCGGTTTCGATTATCGCCTTTGGCTGGTCGGCATACCTGATTATCCGCAAGATTTTCTTCAGCGTTGATGTTGGTGGTTATACATCAATTATGGCTGGAATTTTACTATTGGGCGGATTCCAATTAATCTCAATTGGAATTATCGGCGAATATATTGGCAGGATTTTTATCGAAACCAAGAATCGCCCGGTTTATTTAGCTCAAGATGTTAAGGAGTATAAACGTGAAAAATCTAAGCCAGTTAAAAAATAGCCAAGAGTTTAGATTTGCCGTAATTGGCGGATTTAATACAATATTAGATTTCATAATTCTATTTGGACTAACTGTGGTTGGAGTTAGTTCGGTAGTTGCTAATATTTTCTCAACTGGAATTACATTTGTCTCAAGTTTTATTTTAAATAAAAAAGTTACTTTCAAATCTGGTAATAGAACAAAAAGCGAACTAATACGCGAGATGATTTTGTTTACCATTGTGACATTATTTGGACTTTGGGTAATCCAATCTGGTGTGATTTATTTTGTAAGCGGCTTATTACGCAGCTTTAGTCTAAACGATAGTATTGTGCTCTTCCTTGCTAAGATTATCGCCACTGGTTTTAGTTTAGTTTGGAATTTTGTGCTTTATAAAAAGGTTGTTTTTACTTCTTAGAAATCACTAAATGTCGCTCGCGATCTACACCTTCAGAATGCGTTTCAATATCTGAATAATCTTGCGCGACTTTGTGCACAATTCGCCGATCGGCCGCATTTAGATTCACAATAAAATCTTCGCCAGTTTCGCGAACTTTACTAATCCAGCCCTCAGCCTTGCCGGCAATTCTATCCGCACGCTGTTTTTTGTAATCCGCCACGTCAACGTTTACTCTAGTAAGCTCGGCTTCTTTTTGCATCAACGCGGTCATCACTAGATGCTGTAAAGAACGCAGATTGTCCGCATTGCGGCCAATTAAGAGTGAATTTAGTTCGCTCGAAGGCACAGAAAGCTCAATCACGTCTCCGTCTGAACTTGATCTAACCTCAAGGTTTACGCCAAAAAAGCTCAACGTATCTTCTAAAAACTTCTGCGCAAATATTATCGATTCTTCTCTGTTTAAACTCATTTCTTGCCTCTTCGCTTATCTTCTTTGGCAGTAATTCTAGTAATTTTAGTACCACTCTTACCCTTAGATGAGACTGGTTTTTTGATAATTTTTGCTTCTTTTGCATTTTTTAAGTGCTTAGACTCATTAGTAACTTCTGATTCTTCTTTTTCATTCTTATCTAGTATATATTTTTGCTGAATAACCTGTAGTAGGTTGTTAATAAAGAAATAAAAATTGATTGCACCATAAATATTAATCATTGTCATAAAAATCATCAATGGCATTATAAAGTTCATCTGGCGCGAGACAATTTGACTGATTTCGGCTTGATCAGGTTCTTTGCCCTCACTGGCCTCTTGCATCACATCACGCAGACCGCGAGATTTTTCTTGCTTAGGCTGCTGTTGTTTGGTGGTATACCACATAAGCAACGCCGAAGCAATTGCTATCAACATAAGCACCACCGAAGAAATATCTTGCACTGGTATAGCTTTTGAAGTTAAATCAACTATTCCGAATAGATGCGGCTTAAAGTCATCTGGATTCTGAATAATCTCGCTCACGCGCGACAAATTGCCAACTATACTATAGGTAAAATTACTAATTTCGTGACTTTTATTAACCGTAACATTG
>RZYM01000175.1 GCA_009930305.1 Bacteroidia bacterium | reverse complement strand
ACGCAAAATCCCGAAAATAGCGAATAACCCCAAAGCGAATCCAAGTTCCAGCTTAACACTCTCCAAAAGAAAACAAATAAGAAAAACAATCATCGAAATAGCTATAAAGGCAAAAGAATAATTTTTCCCTTTACGATCGTTTCGGTAAATCATCCTCACAAGAATAAACACGATCAGCAGATTAAACAGCAAACGAATAAATAGCTCCAAAAAATCTTCGGTGTGGACTAACTTGATATCAAAAAGCTTGTTCAGGAGAGAGGGGTTCATTGCAGATAAAACATTACTCAGCATAAGCAGTAGAATTAATATAATGATCAACAAAAGTTAACTGTGGTTTAAAAGCATTGTATTTTAACGCATTCGGCATAAGCAACCTGCCGATGCAGTATTTGGAAAATCGTGACGGCCGTATATGCGCATTTTTCAAGGCAATGCGCATGGGAGAATGATCGGATCCACGATTAATTTTAACTTCAACGATGATCAGCCCCTCAAGTTGCACGTCAGTATTGCCGTCATGAAAAGTAACCTTCCGATCGATAGTACATCGTTCGGAATAGTCCTTCTTTACCAATGTGATACGCTGAAATGCGGAATGCAGAACGGGATGCAAATCCGCTACCTCACCGAAGCAGTTCTTACCAAGAAATTCAGCCTGTTCTCCCGTGAGCAAGGGGTCAAAGTCACAAATTTGCATTCGGGTTTTGCGGGTATCTCGTTTATTTGTTTTTTCCTTCACTTCAAGAAAAATATCCCCACTGAGCGGATATTTTCTTTTTCGCACTTTATAACGCGGATAATTTTTATTATGATGCATCCGGTAAAACAAGTTGGCAGGAGTATCAAAATACCAGGTCAGATAGGGATGAATAACCTGCTCCCGAAGCTGAACTACAAAATACGCATCGGCGACATTTTCTAATACAGAACAAAATTCCGTTTCACGGATAAGAAATTTTATATCCTTTCGGTGCGTATAACTAACCTGCTTAGCCTGCTCCAGTGTACAGGGTGCAAAACGATCAAGCAGCGAAATAACAGGACTGTTTCTCATGCAAAATACTCTTTTCTTTTAATTTATGATAAACCCGCAGCAAACAAAGGTAACAATGTTCTTAAATATTGAGGCACGCTACAAACGCAAAAATAGCATAACCGGCAGAAAATAACGCA
>RZYM01000174.1 GCA_009930305.1 Bacteroidia bacterium | reverse complement strand
GTCATATAATTTATACTGCCGTGAATCCTCTTTCGGTTATACCAGGATTCAATATATTCAAAGATGGCTTTACCGGCCATCTTGAAATCATAATACCTGTTATGGTTCACTTCTTCCTTCTTCAAAATAGAATGGAAGGATTCAATGCAGGCATTATCGTAAGGGTTTCCCTTACGGCTGTAAGAATGAACTATGTTTTTTCTTACAAGCTCATCTTCAAATATTTGGCTAGTGTATTGGGTTCCAAGATCACTGTGCAGGATTATTCCTGTTGTATCATTTACATTAAGGCAGGCATTCTCAACAGCTTTTACCGCTAATTCTGCAGTCATCCTTCTTGCATAGGCATAACCGATAATCTTCTTGCTGGCCAAGTCCATTACTGATGCCAGATATGTCCAGCCATCATTAACTGTATGGATATAAGTAATGTCTGTACACCATTTTTTGTTGATTGCTGCACTCTTGAAATCCCTGTTTAATAAATTGTCATGTTCTTCAATCAAACATTTAGAAGAATAATGCCTGTACTTCTTTACTACTATTGACCTGAGTCCCAGTTCTGCCATATGCCTTTGAACACGCTTTAGACTGGTCTTTATACCAAGAGCTTCTAATACTTTCTGTATTTTTGGTGCTCCATATCTCTTCTTATTTTCTTCGAAAACATTTTTAATTGTTTCTCTGAACTTTTGGTTATTCATTTTTCTGGCAGATGGGATACGGCATAAGGACTTGTAATAGGTGCTTCGAGGAAAGCTTAACACTTTACAGATGCGCTTTACGGTATACTGGGATTTGTATCTATTGATGAAGGCTAATATTTCTCCTAGCGTTTTCTTGCAAATATGGCTGTAGCTTTTTTTAATATTTCGTTCTCTATTTCCAGCTCGGCAATGCGTCTTTTCATCTTCTCGTATTCCTTGGCGGTCATTTCTTCATTACCGGGTACTTTAACTGGGGATAGTTCTTTTATCCATTTATAGATTGTTACTGAAGATACGCCATATTCACTGCTAAGGTAGCTTACGCTGCTGCCGGATTGATGCAAATCTACTATTTGCTGTTTGAATTCATCGGTAAATCTTATTCCATTTTTGGACAAGGTTTAACACGCCCTTTCTAAATTGATTTTAGCCTGTTAAACTTTTCGTGTCCATTCTTATATACTAGTACCA
>RZYM01000053.1 GCA_009930305.1 Bacteroidia bacterium | reverse complement strand
TTAAAGAATGCACCCATGCTGGCGCATGGGTGTACAAAGTGGTCTTAAGTGACCTAGAATTCAATGAGCAGTTGACCTAATTTTGGGTTGACAGATACAGCATGCTTGTCATGCCAAAAGAAATCTATATTTTCTGCACAATCAACAATTTCTTCTACATATATATTATCTTGCTCTCCACAAGATAATCCTAGAAATACAACCTTATCACACTTTTTTACATGATCAAAAAAAGACGAATGATACTCTAAAATAGACTCACTGTCCTTATAATATAACTTGGCCGCGCTTAATAATACACGGTTTACATCCTCCATAGCTTTTGTACTTCTGTAGTCTGAATCTTCGCTCCATTCTATATTATACAAATATGGTTTACGATAATCATTATGGCCAAGCACTAAATTATCACCAACTTTTCCATGTATATGTAAAATATTTGAATTACTGCACACATAGTTTTTCTCAACGGTTTCTGTGTAATTAAAAGTCAATATAAAATCCTCTTTACTTGGCATAAAAAAGCTATCTGGCTTTATAACAATATTCATCTCGTTAAGCCAATTCGTAAACTCTTGCTTCAAAATATCGATATACCGTGTATAAAATCCAACATTCCAAGAGGGACTATCAAAAAAGTCCGCTCTATCATCATCAGTTTCAGCATTGCTTAATGCTTCTTCGTATATTTCATCTCCATCTAATTCGCAAAATACTACCAGCATATCTTCCAAAGTATTCCATTCTTCGATGTCTTTCGATTGATTTGCCATATTATATCTATCAAACAAATCATCCATCCTTTCTACAACATCACGGTTTACCTTAGTCAGATATTTTTTGAATGATGTATAACTTGTTTTAAGTCCATAATGAAGATCAAAGCCATTGCCAATTACATATACTGTCATAGAAATATACGCCTCCTCAGTGTTTCTTACTTAGGCTATTCGCTCACTAAATATATAAACATTTTCTCTGTCGCAAATCATCTCTGTTTTTTCATTAGAAATCTTATTTAAAGTATCAATCTGCTCTGCAACAGATAATGCACTGCAACTTTTATATTCTTCAAAGAAATCTAGCATCTCTGCAAGTGCTTTCTCATCAAACTCTGATAATTTTTCACTACCTGCTAGTAATGCTTCATCAACAGGGCCTTTTTCAACAACCGGAATACTTCCTATTATTTTACCGGCACCTTTACTCATCCAAGCCAATCCTTTTACAGCCCTTGATCCAAATGAAGACTTATTAAGGTCTAATAATTTCTCATAACATTTCCCATACACATAGTCATATGATGTTGCTGTACTCTTTAATACATTTGCTTCCTTCTCAAGATATTCTGCCTGATAATTTTTTGCCAACATAATATCCATGTAGCTTGCCATTGCGAACACGTTAATCGCCAACTTATAATGAACAAATCTTTCAAAAATCCCCTTAGTGACTCCATTTGCAGAAATCGCCTTAAGTAAAGGATTCTTATCTTCTAATAAAGCATACAATTCCTCTTGGTATGATTTGACATCCTTTAATGCATTTCGTTTTATGTTCTTAACCTGGTTAAGGTTAACCGTTACTGTATTATTGTTTTCAAAATAATAACGATAATCTTCTAAGTAGTCCTGTAAAATCTCATAATCTGCAATCAATTGAGATTTCTTGTCTCTTTCTAGAATCTCTATAATTTTTTCTTGGCCCTTCTTTATTTCATTGATTTTCATTCCAATTCCAACGATTGCCACAGCAATCAACACAATTTCTGGATTAGCCACAGCAAGAGCTCCAACACCTCCATTTGCACCTTCTGCAACGGGGATCCATCTTGCTTGTGCAAGACCTCCGCCGTCTACCATAATTCCACCAAGAAACTGACCACCTGACTGAGCCAATTGACCAGTCACACCAGTTGGAAATACACATTTAAAAAGTGCTCCATTTTGCGCTAATGCACCTGCAACCGCAGTTCCTTGTGGCATTAGCGCAGCAAAAGCTGCTCCCAAACTTGCAACTTCAGCAACTGGTAATTTCTTAATAACTGAAGACTTAAAAGTATCATTAATACGAGCCAATTCATAGTTCATTGCTTCTGTTAATGAACTATTTTTTATCTCTTCATTTAAATCTACAATATCGTACTCCGTATTTTTTAATTTTGCTATTTCTCCCATACAAACCTCTTCCCTTTCGTGTAATATACATACAGTGTTTTCATAATAATCTATGTAAATTTTGCGAATTCTTTTTATTCCATATGAATACGGTATGGTTATTTCCTACATTTTACATATCCTAAATCAATAAAAACTATTTCATTATCTCATCTGCCTTAACCACGTACGCATATGCTTCTGGATTAGCCTTTCTCAAATAACGAAGAGGCAATAGCCCCTCATGTGTTAATTTTTTGCTTGCATACTCTCTGAAGTCTTCAACTTTTTCAAACTCTGTGTCTGTCAATAAGCACATTCCCATGTACATAACTATAGGAGCTCTTCCTGCGGCAATTTCAGGGCTATAGTTTTCAGCATAAATGTGTCCCCGTAAATCTCTGATACCATTTACATATTTCGAATATTCCTCAGTCCCCACTTTTCCTCTTGATGCAATACACAATGCTGATTTAAAGGTATCCCATAAACAATCTGCAGGTTTTGCATCAATTCCACGATAGGCAATCTCTGCCCAAGCAATTGGTTCATATGTACGCTTTACAATATCGCAATCCGTGAATATCTCAATCAACGAACACACATCATAAAGCTGCTTCATCACTTCCATATCCTTGCCCTTATCAAGCTCAATACCTGTCGTATGAGGTGCAAAGGCCGTCAATTTATCTGCAAGAATACTGTCTGCACTTGGGATACTCACTTGCAAATATTCTTCCTCTGTCAACAGAAGGTCATTCTTTATTTCTTTTTTTACCATCTCTGCATAGTGATTTTCTTCAAGCAAAACATCCAATAAAATGTAAAACTGTTTGTGATTAACAGGAGAATCATATATAAATTTAAAATGACGTTTTTCTATGTTGTTCTTTCCAACTCTTTTCTGTTCCTCCACCATTTGAAAAGGAAAAATTAAAGAAGCTTTATCTAAGTAATCATCCAAATCTGTTCCTGGTTCAACAATAATATCTATATCTGTAGATAATCGACGAGGTGTTTCCATTAACAACATAAGACAAGTTCCACCCTTAAAAACAAATGGCATTCCTACTCTTGCCAAAGCTTCAAGAAGACCAAATGCATAAACCGTACGCTCTAAAAGAACTGGATCCCTTTTGCTATTCCTTTGCAAGTCACGAATATGTTCCTCATAAAAGTTCTCTTTTAATAGCATATCTTTCTACCCCTTTGGTTTTAAATTAATATCTGTTTTGTCATGTATAAGTTTCCGCATTTTCTTTATGCTTTTTCTGCGATTTGCGTATCTAATCAAGCTATTTCTATCCACAATATACCGTTTAAATGCATCCATATATATTCCTGGATACTCAGCTTCACTTATAGTAGAAATTAATAACGGTTCAGACATAATATCCACCAGAATTTTTTCTAGTCTAGTATGCCATGATTCCTTCTGTCCTTTAGGCGCTTCTGTCGTTAGCTTAATAATTACAATCATATTGTCTGACCAATATTTATGATAAATATCGACTGTTGGATTAATAAGCACCTTTCCCGGGTATTTCTCCTTTAAAGAATCAAATACAAAATCCATTACATCTGATTCCACAGATAAATAAATCACATTATGGGCTACTAGATGATTAACAAAATCATTCATCTGTATCAATTCAAAAATTGAAAAATCTAAGTATGGGAACATTTCCCCAACATATACTGCTACTTCCTTGGCTAATTCAGAATACTTATGACTATACACATTCTGTTTTCCATTAGGTAAGCAATAGCGATTGCGTCCCACCCTAATAATTTCACCGGAGTTAACCATATCCTCAACTCTCTTATAGAAGGACGCCTCACTTAATTGATATCCTCCTTGTCGAAAAGATTCTAATAATTCTTTTCTTGTAAATTCAGCTGAATGACATATACCATCAAAGTAATTCTCTTTTTTCATTGTCATATCGCCTCCATTTATTTTTACGGCACTAATACATCATTAGTGCCGGTAATATAATTTAGTCTAGTATTCTATTTCATATTTGTCAATTATTTTTTTGGCACCTATAATAAAATACTGCCAATAAAATACTGTTTGCTAATATGATTTCCCTTATAACAAAAAATAATACCGGCAATATTACCCAAATAATAATATAAGGTAGTGCATATTTCAAAATTATCTTATATTGTTACTCACGGCTTACTATTTATACTAGATGTTTGATGAAATCATCCATACAAAAAAATACTATATATTTTCTACCTCAATCTATTCTTTGACATTTTCCATTCTCATTATTAATTCCAAGCATTTCTGCTCCGCCTTCAACCAAACCATCTATGTTTTTTGGAATCCCTCTATTTACTACTCTGCACTGTTTATCTCTTGTTGGATGAATTCCAAATGGTAAAGAAAATCCTTTGGGAAATATCCATAAATGATACACATCCAGAACATCAACCAACTTCTTTGTCTCCGGAAATACTTCTATAGCTATTCTATTTTCACCAAAGATTTCATTTTGTATTTCTTGCTTAATTGCCCATGGAATATCTCTAGATCCATCAAATGACATTGTATTTTTCTTGTCGCCAGTTCGAGTAATTGCTGCATGTTCTACCTTTCCCCATTCTGTAATAAGAATTCTACATGGCAAGACCGAAAAATCCAAAAGAACAAATCCGGAAGCATCGGATTACTTTACGAATGAATGATTCTGAATATCAATTCGTTAATGAACAAGCAGAAAAATACCATTATCCAATTGCGGTATATGCGCGAATGATGTTACTCGAACACGTACCACCAATAAAATACGAAGTGGTCGCAGACCTGGATGAACTAAAAATCCTCACAACAGAATACGGTCGCATCGGCAATAATCTCAATCAGATAGCAAAGTATTTTAACACCGGAGGAACCCGTTCCCTGGCAATGGAAGATGAGATTCACGAATGCATTTCCCAATTATTCATCCTCAGAAAACAAGTCTTAAGAATGGCAGGTGATTTTCATGGCAGTACTAAAACACATCGCTAGTAAAAACTCCAACTATGGAGAAGCAATCGAATATCTTATGTTTCAGCATAATGAAATAACCGGAAAACCTATCTTGGATGAGCAAGGGAGAATGCAGCTTCGCACGGAATATTATATGGATGGTATCAACTGTGATCCCATGTCTTTTGACCTTGAATGTGAGAAGGTCAACATGCTTTACCATAAAAATAAAAGCTATGATGAAATCAAATCTCATCACTATATCATCAGTTTTGATCCAAAGGATTCCGTAGAAAATGGTCTCACCGGCGAAAATGCTCAGGCTCTCGGTCTCGAATATGCCCGAAAAAACTTTCCCGGCCATCAGGCATTAGTAGTCACCCACACGGATGGTCATAATGAAAGCGGAAACATTCACGTCCATATCGTGATTAACAGTATCCGCAAAAATGATATTCCAAAAGAAGAATTCATGGAACGGGGCTGCGATGCAAAAGCAGGATACAAGCACCACATGACCAAACAACTTCTAAAGCATTTACAAAAATCTCTTATGGAAATGTGCGATAAAGAAGGGCTGCATCAGGTGGATCTCCTCTCTCCTGCCCCACAGAAAATCACGCAGAAAGAATACTGGGCAAATCGCAGAGGACAGGAAAACCTTAATCAGACAAATGAAGAAATCAGAAAAGACGGACTCACTCCTGCCACAGAAGTATTTCAAACTCAGAAGCAATATATACGTGACGC
>RZYM01000173.1 GCA_009930305.1 Bacteroidia bacterium | reverse complement strand
AAAACATACTCTATGCTCACGCCAAAAGCACTGCCATCTTTGAAATAGTCTTGAATCATATGAGACTTGTAGTTCACACACATCACAATATTGGTAAAACCATACTCCGCAAATTTTTCAACAATCGTTTGAAGAATAGGTTTATTTCCGACCATTAACATCGGTTTAGGGGTATTTTCAGTCAAAGGTCTAAGCCTTGTACCTAAACCTCCTACCATAAGAACCACTTTATTAGGTTTAATGCTAGGGCTTACCAGCTCTTCAATCTCTTTAATGCCTAAAACACGGTTTTCATCATCAACGATGGGTATCTGATGTAATTTTTTTGCCAAGGCTTTTTTTAAGATCTCTTCTTTGGTATCGCTGATTTTTGCAACCGTTGGATGTTTATGAATAATCGATTCGATACTGCTCTGTAAATCCAAACCATTCAATAAACCTCTGCGGATGTCACCATCGGTAATAGTCCCAATTAATGTATTGTTTTTATCAACAACAAGAGCTATTTGCCTAGAACCTTTATCAATAATTTCTAAGACTTTTTTAATGGACATCTCTGAAGTAATCAAAGCATCTTTTATATCCAGCATTTATTTCTTTTCTTTCCAAATTGGATATTTTAATTCCCATTTTCCATAATTCTTTTCCCATAAATGAGGTGAGCGAAATTTTTCTATGGCATCATGGTATTGTTGCAAAGAAATATCCATATAATTACAACAATCTTTAATATATTGCTCTGGAAATTCCCCATCGAATCTTTTAATAAGAGCGATACCTTCTTCTCTAGTGATATCTCCATTTCTAATTTCTTGTGCAGAATCATAGGTTGCTCTTCCTATTCCAAACTTTATGGTTGTTGTATGATAATGCAACCAGTCTATTTTATCATCCAAGGAGCTATATTTACTAAAACTTCCCTCTGTTCTATGATCGTTTGGCATAAAATCACTATGTTCCACCGAATAATAATACGTTTCCTGTGGATGCCATTTTACATAATAACCCAAATAATGAACTTCTGTACCTGTTTTTTGTATCTCATAAGGATTTACTGGAAAATATGCCTCTAGGTCAGATAATTTAAATCCATGCTTTTCAATCAACTCTATTGCAGAAACTCCACCAAGAACCAAATCTTTTATACTCAATTCTGCACTATAATATTTTGGATCTCTCGTTGGTTTTTCATT
>RZYM01000172.1 GCA_009930305.1 Bacteroidia bacterium | reverse complement strand
GTTACACGGAATTTTCGTCTTGAAATTTGCGTTTTGTTATCGTATAGGTATTTCCCCTATACTTCTATATGTCGCCATATAGTCCCGACTGTATCATTATCCTATTAAGGATATCACACGTTCAGTCTGTGGGGATTGAAAATATGTATCAATTCTGTCTTGTTTTCTTTTAATTGAAAAGAATAAACCAATTTTTTTTATATCTCTAGTTGGGATTATAATTTTCCATAGCGGTTTAACACCACCGTTTTTCATTCTAGATATTTTTGATATATTAGACCCAAGAGAGTTTAATAAATCAACTAATTCTAATATCCAAACCGATGTTGATGCTATGCCTATTTTTAAGTATCCACCATAATTATCTACCCAACCTTCTGCGTCAAATAATCCTGACAGAAATTCTTGTTTCAATGAATTGTCACAGTAGTAAATTTCTTGCGGAAAATAACTTTTTTTACCAGTTATATCTTCTAAGTATTTACACAATTCTTGATTACCAGAATAAGCCTTAAAAGACTCTTTTCCTGTTCTGCGATTATTTGTTAGATATATATCATTATCTACTCCAACTAATTTATTTATGCAGGCTTGTGTTTTTTCTGCGAAATCTTTGTCAATTACCTCTAAGGTAAATTGCCTCCATCCGTTTTTATTAGTATAAACACATCCATCCCCTAAATAAGCTCCGAGTAAATAAGATATTTGTTTGTTAAATTGATTAAGAACAAAACTTCCTGTTTTTTTCATATTTTTGTTTCCTGCTGATTGACTGCACTAAACAATTTTTACACTTTGGTATGTTTAGATACTCAGTTGTTCCAGCATTTTATGTGATTTAAGCGAAGGACATTACTGCCCTTAGACACCCATTACAAGTGTAATTTCCAACACGAGTTGTAGGAGTTAGTGCTGCTGTTTCAACATCACTTCCTTCAACGATACCAGCAGTGGATGCTGCATCTAATGCGTCTACCTGCCATTCCTTTTTGTTACCGTAAACTTTTACTGTTTACTTCTATATGTCTCCATATAGTTCGGACTATATCACACTCCCTTATGGCAAGGGGTTTTCGCGTGTAGTCTCTGAGGAACAAACATCGCCTCTCTTGTTTAATAGTTTTATGTCTTTTACTATTTCATAGTTATGATTATCAATATAATCTATAACCAGTGAGGCTCTAGCCTTTTTGGC
>RZYM01000171.1 GCA_009930305.1 Bacteroidia bacterium | reverse complement strand
CAGAATACAGATAAATGGTATCAGAATTTATGTAGGACTTTTTAATTAGCTTATCCGTTCTTTTTTGTAAGCTTAATTGAGAACTGCAACTAAAACACAGCAAAGACATTAATATGCAAAATATTATGATAATTTTGTTTTTCATTTTATTTCCTCCTGATTACCCATTCTTATAAAATCACTGTATTTTATGCTCTTCATAGTACCTTTTTCATTAAAAAAAGTAACAACACCATTATTTATGTCAATTAAAAAAGTATTTCCGGTAAAACCATTTGAACGCCAATTAGACATAGCGTTAATATCAGCGGCAGAGGGTGTAGAACCATTTGGATGAATATGCCAAATATATTGAATAGAACTTACAGGTCCGCCGAATTGATTATTTTTACCACCAATTTTAAAAGGTACTAAAGACCAAGTTTTTGTAGTGTTTCCAGCTGCATCTGTTGAAACTTTTACAGGAGTTCCTGCATCCCAAATACGTGCACTTGCAGCCCCGTGTAATGAATGTCCGCCATGTTCAACCCTTGTATCAGATGAAGTGCCACTATTTATAGTAGCAGTAGCGGTTTGTTGTACATCTTGCAGGATTTTTCCTGTCGGAACGTGCATAACATTTTTACTTTCTGTCAAAGAACCTGCATAAAACTCACCTGCCTTTGTCGCCGATTTTACTTTCCTCGCCACAGAACCTTGAACAAGATACGAGCCTATACTATTTTGTCCATCATCGCCAATTTGTTTTACTTTTCCCCAAAAATTCTTTGCATAAATCGGATCTCTCCCGTCCGGATCCACATACTTTACCGGATTCCCAGCACAATACACATACGCCCCAATATCAGGATACTTGTGTTTTAACGGGTCTGTTCCGAGCCAGAGGGCTGTGATTGGGTCATAGTATCTTGCTCCATAGTAATAGTAACCTGTCTCTTGATCTAACTCTTTGCCGTTAAACTTGTAGGGTTGCACACTTCTGTACTCTCTAAACAGACTGCCGTAAGGAGTGTAAGCTGCGTATTGTGCAACATCTCCACTGCGGTCTGTAATATGGGTTGTACTGCCAAGATGATCTGTAAAATAAAAGTATGCATCATCTGCTGTCTTACTTGCTATTCTGTCACTTCCTGCATAATAATGCTTTGAGAAAGCTCCGCTCTTTGTACCGCTGCCATTCTCAACATAATAAGGCGATACGTAA
>RZYM01000170.1 GCA_009930305.1 Bacteroidia bacterium | reverse complement strand
TCCTCGAACCACAATATCGCAATATGACCGAACGGTGGTTTAATGGATTTAATTTTACCTGGGTCATCAGCACCGCGTAAATAGATGCGCTGACCTGTCGGTAGATATTCACACTGCATCGGTGATGTGGTGAGTTTCCAATTATGCGAGTCGTCTAACTCTGATATCGCCCACTGGAATTGTGCATATACGGAATCACGCAAAGTATTTTCATACGGTCTCACGGCTAATGCATGGAACGTTGGGTTTTGCTTAATTAACTCAAATATAAAAAGCGGGATCGTCGATGACTTCAAACTGAGACGCCCACCCTTGAACACAAACTCGCTATACTCGTGATTTAATACCATGCGGTGAACATCCACAAATGCACGACCTAAAATGCGAGCTGGCAATTCGAATTGATGCTCGGCTTGTAATTCCTCGTCAGCTTTCAAAATATCGGATAACTCCTTGAACGCCGACGTGTTACCGTTCGCTGCTGATTTAGCCTGACCCATGATAACGGCAAAAAGCACATTATACTCATCATCCGTTAAACCTTGCCCAGCACCACGCTTTTTAAATTCTTCAATTTGGGCAGCGTCTAATTTTGATTCGAGTGCAATGCGCACCATATCACGTAACGATTTGCGTTTCTTTTTTTCTTCTGGCTGCGCTTCAGCAGTCTCAATCAAATCGTACATTCAGACCTCATCTAAGGGTTGCAATTTGTATCCACACCCCTTACTATCATTATACAACGAACGACCCTATTTTTTCAACATTTACGTTATTTATAATTTTTCCATATTATCATAGTTCGCAGGGTTTAGACCCATTTTGTATAAACTTTTTTCACTATGCACCTATACATACGATTTTTATAATAAAATACCCCTAAACTATACAAACCCTACACGTTATATAAATAAATTATAAATAAGCAAAAATTGCATGCAGGGTTTGAAAAAACCATGATTTTTTTTATATATACGTAGTATATATATGTTGTGAGTTAATCAGGGTTTGCATAGTTCAACTATGATTTTGAGTAAACTTTTTTAGAGATTAAAAAAAGGGCTATTAAATACCCTCATTTTAACCGTTTGACTATGTTTAAAAAATCATCAAAATGATAAACCACCTCTGCAACAAACCCTCGCTCACGTAAAATTTGTAAAAAATGAAGTTGCTCATCAGTCGGTTTACGTGGTTTTATTTTCGT
>RZYM01000052.1 GCA_009930305.1 Bacteroidia bacterium | reverse complement strand
ACTCTCGATTTATTTCGAGGGCAGACTCAATAAGGCTTTAAATTTATGATACAATTTTAGGAACTACTCGATGCTGACACAGATTTTTGAACACTCCCTTTGAAATTGGATTTAGCTTCTTTTTTGATATAAAGATGCTTCATTTATGACTCTTTTTGATCTGAGACAGTGGTGTAGGTTTAAAAAATACATCACGTTCAACCTTTAATCCTAAAGCACCTCTAATAGAGCGTAGCTCGTTTAAACTAAAATAGCCCAGCTCATTCTCAAGTCCTTGCACATAGCCATAACAAATATCTTTATTGGCTTTGGAAAATTCAATTACATACCATGTCCAATTCGTATCAGGTGTGAAGAGCTTAATGTGGCAGACAGGATCACTCTGTCCGTCTGTCTCATAGAGTGCTGGAATGCTATCACGTAGTGAAAAGGGTATTAACATCTGCTCTTTCATCTTATGCCGCCTCTTGATGTTTACACCAATGTTTTAAGCGAGCATCCCACTTAAAGCCACATGCTTTAATGGTATCTTTCTTTGCAAAAATATCATCCCCAATCACAACAAGGTTAGTTCCTTGTTGCATGACACTCAATCCTAAATTAGAGAGTTTTGAGTAGTCTTGCGAAGAAGGTGTATTCACTTTGTTGGATGGTTTGTGTGATTGTGTAGGGTTAGAGCTTTGATGTTGTCTGCTTTTATCGTAGAGTGAATTACCAAACTGATTTCCAAAGCTTCTTAGGGAGCGTTTGAGTGCATCGGTGACTGCTTCTTTGGCTGCGCTTTCATGGGAATCAGAGAGTGTTTTGGCAATACCAGTACCAAAGCCAACATCTTCACGGCTGATATGATGTTCGTGTTTTGCATCTGATACTTTTATTGAAACGACAGCTTTATAACAGATCACGATATTTTGATTTTGGTTGGACTCTTGGGATACTTGCTCTAAAACAGAGATAGAGTAACTCCAATTGCCATAGCCAAAGATGCGATTAGCCGTATCGATGACATCAAACCCTTCTAAATAGGAGAGTTCAACATCACCTTTAGAGCGATTTTTAATACGATTACTTTCAAGCTCTTGTGAGAGAGCTTTGGTTTGTGGTTGATCAAACATGGTGTCTCCTTATGCTGCATTAACGAGATTGAGCAGTTCTTCTGCTTGAGAGCCTAGACCAATACGCTTGGCATTGACTTTTACTTTGGCAGGTGTTCTTGTCGTGCTTGTTTCACTTTTGACAAACGCTGCTAACTCTTCTTTGCCCTCATCGCTCATCATGGCTTGTTCTATGGCTTCCATATCAGGTTGGTATTTGATATAGCCTAAACGCATCACCGCTTCATGGTCTAAAATAGTGAAAGAGGTTTGTGTGCTTGATGTTTCATTGCTAAGAGTAAGAGAGCTAATGATATTCCCATCAATGCGATCCACACCATTTTCTAAGAAGACCGAAGCAATAATCTCTTTGGCAATCTCCAGTGATTCTGCAAGTCTCTTTTTGAGAGTTTGAAGCTCTTTGATATCACTGGAGAGTGTGTCAATCTTTGATTTAATCTCTTGAAGCGATAAACCTACGTAATCGGCTCTTTGATAGTAAGGCTTGGTGGTATCTTGCAAGATGGTACGAATATAATCTCCAAAGAACTGTGTGGACTTCGCACCCGATAAGCTTTCAATATGGGTTTGCAGTTGGTAATTGAGTAGTTTCATCTTTGCTCCTTTAAGCTGCAAGCATGAGTGAGGGTGCTTTTAAATCTGCAATCATCTGTGCAGTGGCAAAGAGTTCTTTATTGATTTTGAGGTTAGCATCAATGGCAGTAATCGCTTTAGAGGTAAAGGTTTTACCTGTTAGCTTGTTTGAGCCTTTGATGCCTCCTCGAATAATGGCTTCTTGCACACGATTAAAGATATTCCAAAGGGTAGGTGCTTCATCTGCTTCTCGTTGAATCTGCAAGAACTCTTTAAAATCCACTTCGTGCACCTCTTTATCAAAGCGTATATCTAACGCTGCTTTTGCAAAGGAGTGTTGCTCTGCAATGGAAAGCTCAATGGCTTTAAAGGTCTCTATCTCTTTTTGAATACGAGGCATATGAGAGGTTACTTCATCAATGGCTGTATGTACTTTTTCAAAGTTAAATCCAGCGTGAATAATGGAGTGATGCGAAAAGGTGTGTGATGGAACAACCAGCATATTGGCACACACCAAACGAAAGATGGCTAAATCCACGCTAAAGGAAGAGGTTCGGTTATGTGAATTGGTCAGCACAATATCTGCGTACTCTTCATTGGAATGAGGACGCAGGAGGTGTTCTAGGCTTCTAAACTGAATGATATGTTTTTGATAGCCTTTATTCTCATGATTTCTCACACGACTCTCCCCTGCCATAATGGGGTAATAGCCTGCATTTCTAAATGTATCCAACACAGAAAAAGTTGGTACAAAAGCATATTTTTCAGAAACACCCCCAATTGGCGTTTCTGAAAAGATGGAGGGTGCTTGTGCTCTTAATTGTTCATTGGTGAGTGGTCTTACGCTCATTGTTATTTCCTTCTTAGATTATGGATAGTTTGGTTTGAAAGTCTTGTGGACTAAAACATTATTTTTGATCGTTACACGAATCTATGGTGTCTTTAATGGCGGTTACTACTGCAATTGCCAAAGCTAGGATGACGGAAGGATTCATTAGTGGCACTCCTTATTGTGGATGATAAATTGCACCATCACAGGTAAGAACAAAACAAGAATGGCGCAATGGCACATCCTCGGCTTTCTAGGCATTACATTGAATTCCATAATCTTCCTCCTCGATGCTCCATTTCTCTTAAAACGAAGCTTTTTGGTTTGGTATAGAACGTTACATATTGATCGTTTACTCGCATAGGTCTCCTTTTTTTGTAATGTGGATATGAGAAGAATTGACTTTATTCTTCTGTCTATGGAGATGATATGTGGTTAAAAAATGGTGGAAATAAAATTTTGAAAGAACTCCCTTGTTTGATAAAAATTGAACAGACAAGGAATCTACAATGAAAACAAATTACGATGAACTAATTCCAAGAGGTGTGATTTTTAATTTGAAAGAAATTGAGGAGATGAATATTATTAAAATAGATATGGCAAAAAAGCTGATATCGAAGAATGAAATTGAAGTTGTCAAAATAGGGACTAAGCTCCATATCTCTAGGTCTGAGCTTATACGCTATCTTGAGGCTAATACAATTAGTCCAATAAATTAAATATCTAACTGCACTAATAAACTACACAAAAATTTTTAAACAACAATTCACCAACTAAATATAATTTACCACAATCTTTGAGATACTCTCTGTATAGTAAATTACTATACAGAGAGTAGGTGTTATTATCTTACTTAGCTAATAAAACTTAGTATCACTTTAAAGTATTTTGACTATAAAAAACTAAATTACATGTCTATATAATATTTTAGTACTTAGTATTTATCTGGAGTAGTCTTCACTCGTTTTTAAGAACTTTAAAAGATGAAGTTTTGACTGTATTTCGTATTTGATAATTAGTTGTTCAATGACCAGACAGATCATTGTACTATTTGATAGAATAACATAAATAGCTTATATAATTTTGTTATTTTATCTTGTGAAATAAGCTATTGATTATTATAATGTAACAAGTTATCGTATAAAATTGGCAGTAGGTCACTCCCTAGGATATAAAGAGGATTTTATTAGGAAAAGCCTAGGAATTGTATAGTTTGATGATGGGATTTCTATAGGTTTTAATGTAAATTTAAACTAAATCATATAATGTCTATGAAGATTATTCAATTTAAAAAAAAATCATCATCAGAAGAAAAATCACTTATTTCTTCGGGTTTTCTGTATTTATTAATATTAGAAATCTTATATCTTTTTTTACCATTATATTTGGATTTGTCATCAGGTGTTTGTTTAAACATCTCTGCTTTTTCTTTTAGTATTTCTAAAAATGAACTATTATCTGAAAAAATTTCATCACTATGTACAATATTAAAATATTCACTAAGCAGAGGTTGGGCAATCATATTGTTATTAAAATTTTCTTTTAATTCTTTATATAAATCTATATTTTCTTTTTCAAGATTATTAAAATAGAATAATTCTTTAGTTCTAATTGCAATGATAAATTGTTCAATTTGAGTATCAATCTCTGGTGTTTTTAAGATACCATTTTTCATAGATGATAAAGCTTGTTTTTCAGGCGTATCAGCTATGTGATAATACTCTTGTTGAGGAGCGTATTGTGCCAATATATTTGAAAAATTATCCAAATCATCTTTAATAAACTTATTTAAAGAAATACGGTCGATATTCATTTTTTTTAAAATAGTATCGAAATGCTTTACTTTAAAAATACTACAAATGCTATAAATATCTTTTAAAAATGGGTAAGGGGAGTCTTCGCTCGAAGTAACTAAGACTCCTCCATGCATATAATTCTCAATATTGTTTGGTGTTTTATCTTTGAGTATCTCGAATATAAGTTCACGTGTTTTAATATCTCTTGTGTTACTAGATTCAAGGTTATCGAAGTGATAAAAGATTTTATCTTTCAGCAAAAAATCATTAGATTTTTTTAGTGTTTCATTGTCAATAACACTGAAATATTCATCTTTAGTTGCAAATATTGGTTTGAGTATATCTTCGACAATTATATCTGTCGTTTTTTTATCTCCAATAAGAACTAAAGCTAATTTTCCATTAGTGAGGTTTTGGAAAAAATGAGCTAGCCATTGCATGATATAGTTAAATTGATACTCGTTTTGAGAGAGAGTTCGAATAAAATTTTCAATAAAGCTTTTAGATTTTTGTAGCTGAATATCAATAGAAGATAGTTGTTGGTTTATATCATGAATTTCCCATGGTGTAAGATAATTATAGGTAAAAGGTAATGGTGGATAATTAGAAGATGTGTTATATGAAAGTTGGTTTTGTAGTTGAACTTTAGTTAATATTAAATTTCTTTTGGCTAAAAAAATACTATATTGAAAAGTATTTCTATAAGTGATATTACAATCTAGAATAGATTCTGCATTTATATATGGATAAAAAATATCATCTTTAATTATTGGTAATAAACTTTTAACTAGTATTAGAGTATTGTCATAAATTCTAACTTCTTCGATGGTATTGTATATTTTTATAGGGATTAATATTAGGTTTCGGATATCATCATCAGAATTAATTTTTTCTCTTTTACCAAATGGATTAATTCTAAAATAGATCTTGGTGTCTGTTTGAGTTTTTTTCCATAATTTTACTTGCAATAATTCAAAAAATCGAATTGTAGAATTATTTAAAGAGTGTACATTTTCGATAAAAGCATTCATTTGAAAGTCGTTTAAATTTTGTTGAAATTCAAGTGCCTCTTTTCTTTCTCGAATTAAATTAATTTGTGAATAGAGATCATTTAAAAATTTTAAATTTTGTTCAATGAATTTTTTTGTAGTGTTTTGCCATCCATCTGAAAAATAATTGCATGTCTGGCTTTTATCATCGCCCATAAATGAAGAGAATGAGGGTATTTGTTCTGGAGATGTTACAAGCTCTCCTTTTATGATTTCACCATTTTGTTTGTTGATATCTGAATTTTCAGAATTTGTAGGTTGGGCTAGGTTCATTTATTAATGTCCTACATATTGTTTATAAGATTTTAGGTTATTATACAATATGAATAGATAAAATGAAAATTGTAATGTGTACCCTAATGTGTACTTTTAATGTTTTAGAAGTGAAAGTAATTTTTTATTTTTTGCTTGAAAGTCCCTAAAAAAGGGATGGTGCGGATAAAGAGACTCGAACTCCCACGCCTCTCGGCACCAGATCCTAAGTCTGGCGTGTCTACCAATTTCACCATATCCGCACACAACAGTAGTAAACTTTGCGAAGCTGAAGCTCCGTCTTAAAAGGTGGTACGCCCTACACGATTCGAACGTGTGACCTACGCCTTAGAAGGGCGTTGCTCTATCCAGCTGAGCT
>RZYM01000169.1 GCA_009930305.1 Bacteroidia bacterium | reverse complement strand
TTCCAGCCGCCACGACGAACATCGGCCACCAAGTACCGAGAGTGTTAGCGAGGCCTGGCACACCAAGCCTATCAAGCAACAACATCGCGCCAACAGCGATGATTGCTACTCCTAGTATTATGCGGGGAATGTGGGTTTTCATAGAGCTTCCTTTATCCTTTGTGCTTATTAAGTTATATTTTCAGTATAGTAGATTCTATGGGGCTAGTCAACATAAAAAGAAAGCGATCGGTAAGGATTTTCCTATTGGTCGCTAATGATTTGGTTTGATTATATCATATGAGAATTGGAATTGACAAATTATTCCCAGAAAATACCTTCATCTTCAAACGGCGTGTTCGTATCGATAGCGTTTTGGATAGTTTTTATCCATTCTTCATCGCTATTTGGATCTTTGAGTCTAAGCTCAAAATCAATCGGTAGTCCATAGCCGAATTTTTCGATATAGGCATTTATAGCTAGATTAGTTTCTTCGCTCATATCTACATTTTACCACTATTCATAGCTTTTAGCATCTCTTTATAAATTTTATATGATTCAGGATGTCAAGATATCCCCACGCAATTCAACTTCAAGCGCCGTGACTCATTGCAGGTTTTAATTAGGGCACATACGTTTTCTGGGTTGACTTTGGTCCAATCTGTGATATGCTATCAGTATAAGCCTCCGAGGATCGCTCAGGGCGCGGTCGTAGCGGATTAAGTTCAGCTGCGCCCTCGGAGCTAAGAGATCGCATATTCTGCGGTCTCTTATTTTTATCGCAATAAGTTTATTGCGTGCAACCCACTACCCTCAAACCCGTACCATCGCTCCATTTAGTCAAGCTTGTTAATTATTTAGTGAGATTATCGTAGTAATCTTGGTCGTATTAGATTAGTGTATAATTCAGATGATTGATTATAATGGCGAAACTTAGTTGTAGTTCCCTAATAATTTAGATTAGTGTATAATCCCAATTGTGATACTGTTCTTCAATATCCTGTTATAGTTCCCTAATAATTTAGATTAGTGTATAATTGTCAAAGCTTATTGCGACAGTATGTTTAGGTTATAGTTCCCTAATAATTTAGATTAGTGTATAATATCATATGTTCCATCTACGCCAAGCATTGTGTTATAGTTCCCTAATAATTTAGATTAGTGTATAATTCAAGGTCATCTTTCAGTTCTTCAGCTCTAGTTATAGTTCCCTAATAATTTAGATTAGTGTAT
>RZYM01000168.1 GCA_009930305.1 Bacteroidia bacterium | reverse complement strand
ATCAATTGTTTGAACATACATTTCCGGCCAGTGGAGGAAACCCTCAAGGAGCATGCAGAACAGTTGATGGCCGATAAGTTGCTGTAAATCAGAAAACTGTTTCTATTGGGTTTTTTGATTTGTTTTTCGCCCCATTGAACTATAGATTGCTTATGTATCTGGTTTTTGATTTCTTCCTAATTTATTTATAGTTTCTATTTTATTATGTAGGTTTGTTCGTAGTAAATTATTGGGTGAGCGTGCATGATATTTAGCTGTATATCAGTAGTTTATTGAATACATTTTATTATGCGGAATAATACCGATGATTGGGCTTGTTAAGTAGTTGTGCAATTTTTTTGCTTCAGCCTATACGTATATTTTGCTTCTCCATTTATTTTCTCCGTAGCATTAAACTGCACTTCTATTTGTCTGGTATTCAGTGAATACGTCCAATAATCGCTGATGGAATCGTTTATGAATATTTGTTTGATCCTTCAGAAAATAGCCATTCATAGCCTCATCGTGTTTTCATCGAAATCTCATGGTTAATACGATATCCTGAAGCATGGTAATGGTGGATGTTGCAATTTGTGCATCAAAATCGTTGGATTAGTATTAGCCAAGCCCATCCAGAGGTTTCGATTCGTTAACGGATCTCTTCACGGTCGGGTGTATCACATAAATTGCAATACTCGCGATAAATGATATGGCGTATCTGAGCAATGAAGCCCTGCAATAAGCGCCTGTTGATTTGTTAATGGTTTTTTAATCCCAAGATCGAATCTTTCCCTTACCGCATGATTATGATTTTACAATTTTTGCCTTGTTGAATTCGATTTGGATCTTCGTTAGAATGAATAATATTCAATAAATGATCAATAATATTCAATGCGATAGTTTACTTTAATATTTATTATTAGATGTTTTGTAGTGTATATTGAATATTCGTTAGTAAGCGTGACCCTAACAATAAAATGCGAACTTTGAGAAATTTATCGCTCGTCACCCGTTTCGTGGGATTGCTTTGTATGTGGAATAAAACAAAACAGGAGGAAAACAAATCCTGTCTTCCTCCTGTTTTGTTTTATTACTATACGGGTTATGCCATTTGTTGTACCGCGTTAATCCCTTTCTGAATGGCTTGTTCGTTAAGCGGAATCAGGTGGTGATGGCGTGAAGGGATAGATTTTTCTATTCCTTTAATCACATTTTCCATTTTTACCACGGGTTTAATT
>RZYM01000167.1 GCA_009930305.1 Bacteroidia bacterium | reverse complement strand
GCTGGTGTCGGTGAACATCATTATTAGCGCGGTCAGTGCCAATAACTTCATTACAAGTCAAGACAACCAGATGGATATCTTACGACGAGAGAACGCTCGCCTAAAGGTTGAACTTGGTGAAGATACTAACACAGAGGAACAAACTGAAGTAACTGAAGACCAAGCTGAAACAACTGAGGAAGATTCAATCGAACAAGACTCAACTGAGCAGACTGAATAGGTATATATTGCATCTTAGCGGATTCTAGTAATCCGCTTTTTTAACCAGAAATGTGCTATAATTCGAATTAAAGAACTAACAACAGGGGTAATACAATGAAAATAATTTCACTAAATCTACAAATAGACAATAAAAAGCTAGCGAAAGTTGCACAATTCCTTGATGCGGAAAAAGCTGATTTTGTATTTCTACAGGAAGTTTTGGTTGAGGACGACATAAACGCAGCTGATAAAATCAACAACTTAATGGAAGATCCGTTTGCGCATATTGCGGTGGATAAAGTTGAAACTTACACGACTTCAAAAGGCAGAACCTACACGCAGGCACAGGCGGTTTTGGTGCGTGATAAATTGGCAGAGGTTGCAACTGAGTGCCTTGAGCTTGCGCCGATTAGTGGTGATAAACATACGCGGATTTCGCAGAATATCCAAATTAATTATTATCACGATGAAGCCGATTTTCCTCCGCACCCTGAGTTGCCATCAAAAACTTACGATTTTGCAAACGTTCATTTTGGTAATCGTGCAGATAGTTGGCGGCAGCTAAAAGACACTATCGAGCACAACAACCAAAAATGGCGCAATGCGATAATTATTGGTGATTTTAATATGACTCGCGAAACCCTTATGAAATCCAAGCATTTTTGGGGCGCGCAATACAAGAGCTCTCCGGAATTTGCGCAGTATACCAGCTTTCCGAGTTCAAGCGAATTCTCGCAGATTGATTTTTGTTTGATTCCGCAGAGTATGAAATTTGTTAACATTAAAACATTCGAAGGCTTGAGCGATCATAAAGCGATACTATATGAGATTGATGAATCTGGAGACTCGGACATTTTCAATTATAATTTGCCAGCGAAGATTGCAGAAAATACCATCCTCTAATTTGTAAATCTACCTCAAAAATGCTATAATAAAACTAATTCAAAATAGCAAAATCAAAGGAGTTTTATGTCTGGACATAGCAAATGGTCTAAAATTAAACGGCAAAAGGGCGCAA
>RZYM01000005.1 GCA_009930305.1 Bacteroidia bacterium | reverse complement strand
CAGAATACAGATAAATGGTATCAGAATTTATGTAGGACTTTTTAATTAGCTTATCCGTTCTTTTTTGTAAGCTTAATTGAGAACTGCAACTAAAACACATCAAAGACATTAATGTGCAAAATATTATGATAATTTTGTTTTTCATTTTATTTTCTCCTGATTAACCATTCTTATAAAATCACTGTATTTTATGCTCTTCATAGTACCTTTTTCATTGAAAAAAGTATTTCCGGTAAAACCGTTTGAGCAACACGACCGTCAAAAGTTGTTTGAAATTTGCGAAGCGGATTACTCATTTTGTCGTACTTATGCCGAATATGTAAGAATTATCACCATCATTGCCACTAGCACTCAACAAACGATTTAAGTCGTAATAAGTGTAAAACTGACGGCGCACGTCAATGCGGACTGTTTCTTAAACTCCTCCATATTTGGTTTCTTTTAATTCCCATTTCTGTTTTTCGCAGGAATATCCATAAGTAAAAATCTCCTAATCACATATCCCTATGCTTGTGTCGTTTTTCTTTAATCGTCTGACTACTCGCCCAGAAACAGTGATAATTATTTGATTGTTTGATATTTTTAAACCAACAAAAAGAGTTTTTATTCCTGTCTTTAATTGGTGCTTGAAAGAATTTGGTAAACCCTCTAAATTTTTCAAACTAAAAAAGGTCGCATTTTGAACACTATCACAAGGGAAATCAGCAGGCAAACCATCCATACAAATATAATAACGACTTGTATCCTGTTGTCTAACGAAATCTTTGTCGTCAATAATATATGATTTAATGCTTGAAATTATAATTTTATCTAACTGATTAATTTCTTGTCCTTTGAGTTGAAATAACACAAAAAGAACGACAATAACACTAACTATTCTTTTCATATAATTCTACTTTTTTGGAGTTATAAGCTGTTTCATTGGAATTACGGCCTGTACGCCGCTCGAAGTATAAATATATACATTGCCGTCACTTCGACCAAAAACATAATATATATTTGTTCTAGCCTTATCGTATGTATAGTGTGTTTCGCCTATTTGCATCAGTGAATTCAGTTGTTTGCCGCCATAAAGGTAAGTTAAATCAACCGTATGAGCAACACGCTAGTCAAAAGTTGTTTGAACTTTGGAAAGATGATTACTCATCTTGTCGTACTTAATTCCGAATATGTAAGAATTATCACCATCGTTGCTACTGGCACTCACCAAATGGTTTAAGTCGTAATAAGTGTAAAACTAACGATACTGATTACCATCATTCCAAATCCATTGGGCAGGTTAAATATGCACTAATTTTATTCCGACAACGGATAACATTATATATAAATTAACATACTGACACATTTTATTTATATGAAATAAAACTTCATTAATGATTTATTGATTTTTGAGATTTAATTGTAAATTTGCGACTCAAAAATAACATAATGGCCTTATTGAAATCAGATAATACCCACTACCAATTTAACAAACGTACCCTCAAGTATGAACGTGTTGAACACACTTGGAAGTATCATTTTAAAAGGGCTATCAGCGTTTTAAGTTTAGGACTTATATTTGGAGCTGCATTCTTTTTATTATTTATTTTTACAATCCAATCGCCTAACGAAAAAACTTTAGCTGCTGAAAATGAACGTATTGGAACTCAATATGAATTATTATCACATCAACTTGACGATGCTATAGAGATTTTAGATATTATCCAAGAAAGAGATGATAATTTTTACAGAGTAATGTTAGAGGCTGATTCAATTCCTACTGCTCTTCGTACCGGAAATTACGATGCAACAGTTCGTTACAGACAATGGGATGACATGCGCACAGAATCGATTGTAAAAGAATCATCAATGAAAATGGATATTCTTAATCGTATGCTTTATGTTCAATCAAATTCGTTTGACGAATTAATTAGTTTAGCCAAACAAAGTGAAGATAAATTACTGCATGTACCCGCAATACAACCTGTTTTAAACAAAGATTTAAAACGTACAGCATCCGGTTATGGCATACGTATAGACCCAATATACAAGACTCTAAGATTCCACGAAGGAATGGACTTTGCTGCACCAACAGGCACAGAAATATACGCGACCGGTAATGGTACAGTTGTTTCTGTAGGCTGGAAACAAGGATATGGTAATTGTATTGTTATTGACCACGGGTATGGTTATTCAACAGTATATGCACATATAAGTAAATTTCAAAAATCAATTCGTAAAGGTATAAAAGTAGTACGAGGAGATGTAATCGCATATGTTGGAAGTACCGGAAAATCAACAGGTCCTCACCTTCATTACGAAGTTAGATTTAAAGGTAAGGCACAAAATCCACAAAACTATTATTTCTTGGATTTGTCACCAACAGAATACGATGAAATGGTACGTATTTCTGCAAATAATGCTAAAATGTTTGATTGATGCTAAAAGAAGGAAAACTATATTATTCAATAAGCGAGGTTGCGGAAGAGTTTGACGTAACACCATCATTATTAAGATATTGGGAGAAAAATTTTTCAATTATCAAGCCCAAAACAAATGACAGAGGCACAAGACATTACACTCAAAAGGATATTCAAAATATTCGAATGATTAAGTATTTGCTAAAAGAAAGGCGAATGACTATTGAAGGCGCAAAAAAGCAGTTACAAAAGAACAATGCCAAGAACGTTAACACAACTAGTGTAATAGATAGATTAAATGCCATAAAAGCAAGATTGTTTGCTATCAAAAATGAAATAAAATATTTAGAAGAATGAAATCAAAAACAATGAAAAGATACAATTTTCTTTTAGCTGCTATTATGTTAATAATGCCTATTATGGCCGTCAATAATCCTAAAAACGTTATCGTCATAATTGGAGATGGAATGGGATTAAATCAGATCTGCACTTTAGATAGTCCTAATAATTTTGAAAGAGCTCAAGCAATAGGTTTATCAAAAACATACTCTGCTAATAGTCCTGTCACAGATTCTGCTGCAGGAGGAACTGCAATAGCTTGCGGTATCAAAACAAATAATGGTATGCTAGGTTTATCGCAAGACTCAATTCCGGTAAAATCCATTCTTACTATATTAAAAGAAAATAATTTTTCGACAGGTATCGTTGTAAGTTGCAGAATAAATCATGCTACACCGGCCGCTTTTTATGCACATCAACCTAATAGAAGCATGGATAGTGCCATCGTGTCCGATTTATATAAATCAAACATCGATTTAATTGTTGGAGGTGGAGCAAAATTTGTTAGCACAGATTCGTTAAAAAACCTAGGATACGAAATATGCAACAATCTTGATGATTTAAAATCAGTAAAAAAAGCCGGCAAAACTATATGTTTACTTGCCAAAGAAGATATGCCTGTTGCCGAACAACGCAAAGATACAATACCACAAGCAGTACAACAAGCACTGAGAGTTTTATCACAAAATAAAAAAGGCTTTTTCTTAATGATTGAAGCCTCTCAAATAGATTGGGCATGCCACGCAAACAATGCACAACACTTAAAGACTGAGGTTCAAGATATCAATGCGGTACTTGGTACCTGTATGGACTTTGCAGATAAAAACCCTGGGACATTGATTATTGTAACTGCAGACCACGAAACAGGTGGAGTAAGCTTATTAGGTAACGAAAAAGAGTATCACTTCTCAACAGGAAAGCACACCGGAGTAATGGTTCCGATATATAGCTATGGTACTGGAGCTGGAAATTTCTCAAAAATACAAGAAAATTCAGAATTTAAAAATAAAATACTGGATTTAATGCATATTTCAAAATAATTTCATTAACTTTGCATCCGTTTTTGACGCAATCTCTGTCGGAGCAGAGGAATCCGGTATATTGCGCAGCAAGTCAAACCCAAAAACAAAATTTAAAATGGATTTAATCAAAATCGCCGAAGAGTCGTTAGCGACGGGCAAAGAAAAAACGCTTCCCTCATTTAAGAGTGGAGACACTGTAACAATTTCATACAAAATTGTTGAAGGTAGCAAGGAACGTATTCAGCAATATCGTGGCGTTGTTATTAAAATCGCAGGTCATGGTGACAAAAAACGTTTCACTGTTCGTAAAATATCAGAAGGTATTGGAGTAGAACGTATATTCCCATTGGATTCTCCATTCATAGAAAAATTGGAAGTAAATAAAATTGGTAAAGTTCGTCGTGCTAAATTATATTACTTACGCGATTTAACGGGCAAAAAAGCACGTATCAAAGAAAAAGGTATTTAATTTTATCAGTCAAGTATATAAAAGCCGCTTATTTTAAGTGGCTTTTGTTTTTTTTATATAAATCGGCGTTTTTTTTGCCTGTCATTTTTTTTTCTCATCCATTATTGCTACTTTTGTAAAGATTTTATGTATATGGTCGAAGTGTATTCAAATTCATTAGATGAACTAGAAAAAAACATTGATGCTTTAATCACCTTGTCGGAGAATCAAAAAAAACAGATTGCACGACTAAATGAAGAAAACAACAATGCAAGAAACGAGATACTCCGGTCACATGCACAAATCGTGGAATTGCAAAAGAAGTATGACAGTCTAAAAATAGCCAAAGCAAACATCTGTTTAAATAAAGGAGATGTAAAAGAAGCACAAAAGGAACTGTCAGAAATCATTGAAGAGATAAATAATTGTATCGCACAACTCGAGCAAGATGAACCAGCTTCAAAAACCATTTGAAATTACGCTAGCAATAAATGATCGCAAATTTTCTACGATTATTGAACGAAGTGAAGAAGCCATATATCGAGCAGCAGCAAAACAATTACAGTTAAAAATTCTGCAATATCAAGAGAAATATGCACCGGTAGCTAACGATAAAGTATTTTTAACTTCGCTCGTTGCTTTAGATTATGCTCTTGAATTGGAAAAATTAAAGAATGAGCAGACCAATAATATGGCTAAGATTTCTATCGAAAAAATGAACGATAAGATTTTAAAATGCTTGTCAGAAACAGTGTAAAACACTATTCCTACTGAATATATCTTTAATAATAAAGTTAAATGCAATTCCTGATTCCGCTAAATGCGGGCAGTTATTGCATTTTTTTATTAATTAATCATATAATACAAAATAAAATGGAACTATTAGACATAATTTTAATCATCGCAGCGTTCGTGATTGGTGGCGGCATTGCGATTGGACTCGTGTTCATTATACAGAACTTACGATCTAAAAGCATCATACAAACAGCAAAAGCAGAAGGTGAAGCAATTAAAAAGGCTAAATTACTCGAAGTAAAAGAGAAGTATCTACAACTTAAAAACGAATACGAGAAACAAGCAAGTTCACGAAATTCGAAGCTACAATCTACTGAGGCAAGATTGGTACAAAAAGAAAAACAATTATTGTCACAAGAAGAAAGTATCATAAAAAAAGAATCTGAAATAGAACATCTTAAAACCACCTATGAAGGGCAGTTAGAAATAGCTGAAAAGAAAGATCAAGAATTAGACCGCTTACATCATCAAGCTATTGAAAAACTAGAATCTGTTGCAGGTTTATCTGCAGAAGAGGCTAAAAATAACATGATTGAATCATTGAAGGCAGAAGCTCAAACAGCAGCACTGGCTTACACTAATGAGATTATGGAAGAAGCCCGCATGAATGCAAACAAAGAGGCTAAAAAAGTAATTATAAAATCAATACAAAGAGTTGCAAGTGAAGCAGCAATAGAAAATGCAGTTACTGTATTTCATATAGATTCTGACGAAATAAAAGGACGCATCATTGGACGTGAAGGTAGGAACATTAGAGCATTAGAAGCTGCAACCGGTGTTGAAATAGTTGTAGATGATACTCCTGAAGCAATTGTTCTATCTGCATTTGACCCAGTACGCAGAGAAATAGCACGTCTGTCATTACATCAATTGGTTCAAGACGGACGTATACACCCTGCCAGAATTGAAGAAATAGTAGCAAAGGTTACAAAACAGATTGAAGAAGAAATTGTTGAAATAGGTAAACGTACTACAATTGACATGGGTGTACATGGTTTGCATCCTGAACTTATCCGTTTAATAGGTAAAATGAAATATCGTTCTTCGTATGGTCAAAATCTTTTACAACATGCACGCGAAACTGCTAATTTATGCGCAGTAATGGCATCTGAATTAGGCTTAAATCCTAAAAAAGCACGTCGCGCAGGTTTAATACACGATATAGGTAAAGTTGCTGATGAAGATCCTGAATTACCACACGCATTACTTGGTATGAAGATAGCCCAACGTTGTGGAGAAAAACCAGATATTTGCAATGCAATTGGTGCTCATCATGACGAAGTAGAAATGCAAACATTAATTGCTCCGATTGTACAAGCATGTGATGCTATTTCAGGAGCGAGACCCGGAGCAAGACGAGAAATTGTTGAGGCATATATTAAACGTCTTAACGATCTGGAGACTATTGCAATGAGTTATCCTGGCGTACAAAAGACATACGCCATTCAAGCAGGACGCGAATTACGTGTTATTGTAGGTGCTGATAAGATTAGCGATCAAGAAACAGAACGTTTATCTGAAGATATTGCAAAGAAAATTCAAGATGAAATGACATATCCGGGACAAGTAAAAATTACTGTGATACGCGAAGTTAGATCTGTAGCTGTCGCAAAATAAGAAATCAAAATATTCAAAAAGTCTCTTGCAAATTTGTAAGGGACTTTTTTTT
Source organism: Bacteroidia bacterium (assembly GCA_009930305.1). Taxonomy (GTDB): domain Bacteria; phylum Bacteroidota; class Bacteroidia; order Bacteroidales; family Paludibacteraceae; genus Enterocola. The sequence goes on along the minus strand of RZYM01000005.1, from coordinate 144,026 downwards.
GTCGTACTTTTGCTAAAACATATTGGGGTTGACTGGATTTGACAGCAGGTAGAACTGATATGTAAGCATGCAGAGCTTTGTAAGTGGGCTCTATAATCTGAACTTTCAAAATTATAACTGGCGAAAATAACTACGCTCTTGCTGCTTAGTCGAATTATAGTAGACTAACTTTATTTTGGTACTAGGTACTAAAACGAGACATCTCCCAAATGCCGCTGTTCTGAGGCTTTTTGAACATGGAGGTGCGGAAATATCAGAACTCGCCTACTTCGGCTTCGCGTTGTAGGTAAAAAACAGAAGATAAGGATGTAATTGGTAGTTTGGGTCTTGTTACATCTCGAAAATTTAGGCCAAAATAAGCATGTAGAAAGCATATTATTTCCTTGTTTGGACGAGGGTTCGATTCCCTCCAGCTCCACAATAAAAAAGGCCGCATAAAATTATGCGGCTTTTTTGTATCCATCAAATACATCTTACTTCATCATTATAAAGTTAAATATTTTTTTACGATATTCCCAAAATAGAAGTAATAAGAATCCTATAACTACTCCGAAGAAAACAAATTTCTTATATGTCATCTTCCAGAAATTGTATGGCAATTGATTAACTTGCATTGAAGCTACAACAGACACAACATCTTGATCGTATATCAAAGTATTTTTATTTGATTGTAGTTCTGATTTAAGAGACATAATATCTCTATGCAACAACTTTGTTTGCGGTGACATTGATATAGTTCCTACTGATGTAATAGAAATATCTTTTCTTGAGTTTTCGAAGTACTCTATTTCACGAAGGCTATCTAATTTTGCTATTTCTTCCTCTAATACACCAATGTTAGTTTTTACACTAGTGATGTACTTTTTCTTTAAATCAGAAAAGTATTTGTTTTTATTAAAGTAATCCACAAAACCAGATTCCCAACCATCATAAAAATTCTTATCATACATCTGTATTTCAACACAAAAACGATTATTTATTACAATCTTTTTATCTTTGTTTAAATACTCGTTATCATAATCAATTATATGAGCCGTAAGGGAAGAGTCAACCGAATAGATATAATGAGGAGCAATGGCTCTAAGCTCATCAAGTGATTTCATAGGAATTCCTAATTTTTTAGATATATTATCTTTAGAAGACTTTGATAATTGATCTATTTCAGTAATAAAATCGCTACTGATACCTGCATTATTTTGATATATTATAAATCCTTGATAAATTGGATGATATTCACTATACAAGTACGAAGCTACAAATCCTAAGATTCCAAAAATAATTAGCAACCACCATTTATTTAAACCAAACCTAAATAGATATACAAATGGTTTCCATATATATAGTACAAACCATTGCCACAAAATTTTAATTATATCTAACAAATCCATTTCTTCTTTATTTCTCCGAGTAGAGTCTTGTTGTTCCATTGTATTAAATATTGAGGTTGTAAAAGTAGTAAAAAAAAATCAAATTTTGAGATTTAAACTTATATATGTACTATGAAGGTAATTCAGATTCTGTCCTATCCGAATCTCTCCAATCATATTGTACGTCATCTTGTTCGTCTTCTTGTTTTTCAGAATTTTCATCATCATTAGGCTTGGTTCTAAATATTATTGCAGCAATTATGCCCGAAATAGCACCGGACAAATGTCCTTCCCAAGAAATATGATTATCAATTCCTATTGGTATCATATACCAAATAATACCGCCATACAAAAAAGCCACAATTAATGCTACTGCTATCGAAGTTCTATTATTGCCGGCTAAGCCGCCAAAGAAAAGATAGCATACCAAACCATATATAATACCTGACACACCAATGTGCCAAGAAGATCTTCCTATAATCCATAGTATAACACCTGTAAATATCCATACAAAAATCAACACCTTATGAGCATTCGGTCTATAAGCCATATACAAGAATAAGGTCAAAACGAATATGGGTATAATATTGGCATATAAATGTTTTGCATCTCCGTGAATAAATGGCATAGTTAATATACCTATCATACCTTTAAATTCGCGAGGATATACACCCAAAGAATGGAAATCGTAACCGCCTAAATATTCTAGCGCAAATACTAAACATAATAGAATAACAATTATGACAGGTACAACAAGCGCATGATACAACATACGCTTATTTTGATCCATATCTTGCGAGAAAAACTGCATCAATGTAGTTTAAGTACTTGTCCTACCTTTGGTTTTGCAGAATATGGCATACTATTAAGATCGTACAATTTATGTATTTTAATACCATAATGCTGAGAAATATCATACATTGATTCTCCTTCAACAACTATGTGATCTTCACATTTTTGACATTTTGATTTTTTTGCACGGATATATACTATATCACCTTCTTTAGGCTGACGACTATCTTTATCCACATCATTGTAAACATATATCAAGCCAAACGGAACTCTGTATTTCTTGCCTATAGTGTAATATGTTTCATCTTTCTGAGCACGCACATATTTGACACCCGAAACAGGATCTGTCTGTGGTGCTAATTTAGGGCTAGTCTCAGCAACTGGAGGCAATAGATCGTATTGATGAAGATTAAACCTTTCGATCAAATCGATTAAAAGTTTAGTATAATTAGGATCGGTCGCATATCCTGCTTGCTTTAGTCCCTTAGCCCATGCTTGATAATCGGTTTTATCCAATTCAAATAAAAATGAATAACGTGCACGTGTTTTTAAAAACTGAGAATGGTCAATAAAAGATGCATCAGGATTGTCATATTTACGAAAACATTCTTGCATTGCATCATCATCGTGAGTCAAAGTCTCGCCTTTCCAGTCATTATGACATTTTATACCAAAATGGTTATTACCTTCGACAGCTAACCTGCTTGTTCCATTTGCAGACTCTAAAATACCCTGAGCCAATGTAATACTTGCAGGTATTCCATAGTCATTCATCTCACGTATTGCTATGTTTTTATATCTATCAATATATTCTTCGTATGATGATGCTTTAACAGATGAAAAACACAACAATGCAGCTATTACTAAAATATTAGATTTCATTATAATACTTTTAAAAACACAAATGTACTTTATTTTGATAGATTACTCAAAAAAAATAGCCGCAATTAATTATTGCGGCTATTAAAATATACAATTTAAATTATCAATCTTTAATTTCCCAAGCAAGAGCACTTGCTCCTAAAATAGCCGCATCAGACTCATTTAATTGAGAGAACAACACTTTAATTTTATTTTTCCATAAAGGCATAACATTAGCATTCATACTTTCAACAACAGGTTTCATGATTAAATCGCCTGATTTTGTTAAACCGCCGAATAATACTATTGCTTCAGGTGAACTAAATGCAATAAAATCAGATAATGCCTCACCTAGCATATTGCCGGTAAAATCAAAAATATCTTTGGCTAATTCATCGCCTTGCATAGCTGCTTCGAAAACATCTTTTGATGTAATATTTTCAGCAGGAATATTGCGAAGTAAACTCTTGCGATCGGTTGCTTCTAATTGTTCTCTTGCAGAACGAGCAACACCGGTTGCTGATGCATAAGCCTCCAAACAACCTGTTTTACCGCAACCGCACAAACGTCCGTTTTTACGAACCATTGTTACGTGTCCAAGTTCACCGGCAAAACCATCATGACCATAAAGAACTGAGCCACCGACAACAATACCACTACCTACGCCCGTACCTAAAGTTATCATAATAAAATTATTCATACCACGAGCTGCTCCATAGGTCATTTCACCTACAGCTGCTGCATTGGCATCATTGGTAAGACGTACCGGCAAACCAATCTTCTTTGACATTATCTCTGTAAATGGTATTACTTTGATACCACCGAATTTTAAATTTACAGCATTTTCAATTGTGCCTTTGTAAAAGTTACCATTTGGAGCACCAATACCAATGCCACGAACTTGGTCCATTTTATATTCTTTACTGACCAACTTAACTATAGCATCACACAAATCGTTAATAAATTTTTTATAATCATCAGTTTCATCACTTCTAATGGCTGTTTGTACTAAAACATTACCACGAGCATCAACTAATCCGATTTTTGCTGTCTGACCACCTATATCGATGCCGACTACATAAGGTTTTTCCATAATATTCATTCTTTTTTATTTGTTACTATTCTACTGGAATATTTTTATTTACATTTTTAGATCCTATCAAAGCGAAAAATAGCATATATATCAATGCTGCGAATACAAACCAATAACTTGATGTAGCTCCTACACTATCTGCTATAAGGTTTTGTATAAAAGGCATTATTCCACCTCCACATACTAAGGTCATATAAATACCGGATGCCAATGGAGTATATTTACCTAAACCTTCTGTCGACAAGTTGAAGATTGCACCCCACATAACTGATGTACATAAACCACACAATACCATAAAACACATATTTAAAGGTAATGAATAGCCAAATACAGTTACTAATGTTTCAGGTACAAAAATGATACACAAAACAAAAACCATAGCTAATATAGAAACTGTGGTCATCATCGATTTACTTGATACAAAACCACCTACAGATCCACCAATCAAACGTCCAATCATCATCAAAAACCAGTATGCTCCTATTGCCAAACCTGCCACTGTTGGACCTACACCACTCATTTTTGACATATACAAGTTTGCAGTATTTGGTATACCAACCTCAATACCCACATAAAAGAAAATCGCAATTGCTCCTAATACAAAATGACGAAAAGACAATGGACTATATGGATCTTTAGTTTTTGTTCCATTTAAACGAGCTTGTTTCTCTTCTGCAGATTCCATGTGTGGTTCAGGTATATTTGTAAATACAAATATTACAAATGCTAATACAAATAATGACATAGCTATTAGCATAGCTGGGTTTGCATCACTTACTTGAGCATTAGCAGTTGAACCGCCAATCAAATATCCTAATAGAATAGGAGCAATTGTACCACCTATTGAATTGGCAGAATTACCAAATTGCACTAATTGATTACCACGATTACCACCACCACCAAGTGTGTTCAACATTGGATTAACTACAATGTTAAGCATACACATAGAAAAGCCTGATACAAAAGCACCTGCTACATATATAGGGAATGATTGAGCGTATCCTGATAAAAATTGTATACCTACTCCAACAAAACCGACTGTTACAGCAAGCAATGAAGTGAATTTATAACCTTTGCGTTTTAAGATTAAACCTGCAGGGATACCCATACAAGCATACGCAATAAAATTGGCGAGTGTACCTAATTGAGACATGGCGTTAGATGCGCCAAATTGATTTTGCACAATAACCCCCATGGATCCGGCAAAATTAGTAACAAACGCTATCATAAAAAACAGCGCGAACATCATTGCTATAGGCAATGCATAACTTTTACTTTCCGATTTCATATAAACTTTGTTTTAAAAATAATAATAGCTTGCAATGGTTTTACATACAAGTTTTTAAGGATATAACGAAACGGCAACGCAATCGCAAAGATAAGAAATATCATTGCAACTCATGCAATAGTATCTGAAAAAATGCTCTTAATTAGTTTTCTGTATATTTTCAAGAATATAATACGCATTCTAGGCGACTTAGGCCAAAATAAAGCATATAATTGCCAATGATATGATTTGTAATTAATTCGTTTACCATTACGTATTACTGCTGATACCCTAGCTATTATTTGTTCAAAACAAACATTTTCATACTGTGAAATATTTCCATCTCCCCTAAGCATAACATGATTATCTGATAAACTAACTACTCTGTGAAGAATGTATGTATTATTAGTTTCCACAAGCAGTATCATTCCAACACATAAATTATTAGGATTCACAGCATCTAAAAACACCTCATCACGTCCATCTATTAAAAATGGAGTCATACTTACCCCTTTAACATTAATCCGAGCACATTTCCCTCCTGATATTGCTTGTTTTACACAAGAAATAAGTTTCTCGTTTGATATTTGTCTTGTTTGAATATCCATTTATTTAACTAAAGTTTGATATGACAAACGAGCAGCTGCCTCATTAGGCAAACACTCCAAACAATATATTGGAACGCTTTTAATGATTTTATTTATTGATAAGCATAATGAATTGAAGGAATCATGCTCCCATTGAATTTTTGAGCAAGAAGGCAACATTGCAGCAAAGGCTTTTGCACCTGATATTGATTCTATTTTATTATAAGGAGCCTGTTTAAGTCGCGTTACACCACTTAAAACATATTTTTCTTGTAAATAGACAGCTCCTTTCCCACTCCATGGCGAACCATAAATATATATGTTACTGTCCTGAATTCGTATAATCGGATTATCATCATTCAATAGAGTAGCTCCTTGAATATACTTAAGCCATAATCCTAAATGTGTACTTTTCCCTGTTCCACTCTTACCCAAAAAAGCATAGGCTTTATTATCAAAAACAGCAACAGAAGAATGTATCATCAATGTCCCTGTTTTGATGGTTGAAAAAGAAAATGCGAACATAAGTATATTATTCAAAAACATATTATCTATATCATCAGACGACATATTTGTTTTAATCTCTGTAAAATCGGCATTTGACACCATCATACAGTTTTTTTGATAATATCGATTATTAAATAAGATACAATATCCATTATCATTTTTTTTAAATCTGTATGACAATACATCCGTGTCGTAATTATGAACCTCTTTGCCTTGTTCTTCGATAGATGCATCTAGAAACAAGGAGAATATGATTTTATCAGATTTTATTGATTCGAATGGTTTCAAATTTTCCATTCGAGCAGCTAACATAATCGGATTAGCTGTACTTATAGTAAAGATATGTTCAGCGACTCTATAATATAAATTCATGTCGGCAAAGATATATAAATTACACAAAACAAAAACGCTTCGAATTATATAATTCGAAGCGTTTAAATTTTGTAATTACAATAATATATTACTGTACATTAACTTTAGTTGATTGTCCGCCAACAACAACAATATAATTTCCTTTTAATTGTCCGTTTTGTGCTGTTACGTTTTTGCCGGTCAAATCAAATATTTGCATTTCTCCTTCAGCAAATATTGTTCCATTTCCGGTAGATATAGCAGCAGCATTTACATTTTCTACAGCTGTTGCAGGAGTCAAAGACAATTCAGCAGACCAATCTGTTTGAATTGTTACTGTTACATCATATACACCAGCAGCTTCTAATGTTAAGTTACCCATAGCTCCCTTAAGCAATGTGTATGCTACAGATGGATCAACAAATGAACCATCACCGCCATAGTTAACAGGAGAATATCCTGTGTCAGCTATTTTAAATGCTGCATCTAAATTTACTGATTTAGCTTCATAAACACCGTTACCAATAAATTGCATTGGATAATCAACTCCAGGTGTTGAATAAACTCTAACCATTATGCTATAATCTTTTTGAGGATCAAAATCACCTGAACCGAAATCACCTAGAACAACGATTGTTGTACCATCAAAACTAATGGTAATGTCTTGAGTGCTGGTAAGTGTAAATTGAATATTACCACCTGCATCACTTAGTGGTTTTGAGCTGGCTTCAATATCAACAGCACCATAACCAAAAGCATTATTCCATGTTCCATTAGTTACTTTAAATTCCCATGTACCGGCAGGAACATCTGTAAAGATAATTTGACCTGAAACAAATGCATTAGCAGCATTACTCGGATCCCAATTAACACCATTACACCATTTTCCTGTAGCATCAGCACCACCATTACCTGCAACATAGTATGCTTGTGTTGCAGACATTCCAATTGCAGCAATTAACATAGCTGCAGAAAGTAAGAACTTTTTCATAATTCAAAAATTTAATAAGTTAATATAAAGGATAAAAAAAAATTATTTCCATGTTGAAATTTCATCGTACTGTGTTGAGAAACCTTCGAAATTTGTCTTACGATTACCGCCTCTTTCACCGGCTTCGGCAGAATCCATATAATAATATTTGTATTCTATTATGTCAGTATTACCCAACCATGTAGGTGGTACATGAAATGTCCATGTATTATTACCTGCATCCATCATTTGACTAAAGCCCCAATTATTAAACGAACCGGAAACATACATTGCACGAGTACCTCTAGGGACTGTTACATTCAATGTCATATCACCCCAAAACTCAACAATATCATACACTTTGCTACGTCCCCCTAATGGACGATGGCCTAAACGAAATTCTGTTTGATCTATACGTGGTCCCCAAACATACAAATACTCTAAATCGGCAGGAACTTTATTTACTGTTCCTTCAAAATGCGTAGCATCCTTCTTTTTAAGTTTTAATGCAGGTTCCCCATGTTTCCAATACAAATCAGAACCTTCTTTTCCAAACGTTCCGGCAACATACACCTCTTTTGTGCCTAGTGGGACTGTTACTGAAAATTGAACAGTTCCATTAAATTTAGTTACATCAGGCTCATTAAAATGACGTATCTTAATATACTTATCTGTGGTTTGATACTTATCATTTTTCAATATAACAAACATGCCTGAAACTCTATTAAGTTCAGCATTAGACAAATTGAAATAAGTCTTAATATCTGAAATAGTATAGCTCAAACTTCCATCAGCATTCTTAATCCATCTGAATGTGGGTTGATTGCTCTTTGACCATGGAGATTTCTCTTTTACCCATTCTCCGTTTTCATCCATTTCAAGACATACATAAATGAACACATCTTGTGAACTCATCCATTGTTGCATAGCCAACGGTACGTAAGTTATTGTAATATTATCTGAGATTGTTGGATTTTGTGGAGTTGTTGTTAAATCTCCAGAAATAGCAAATAAACTAATAGGTAATGCAAAGAGTGCTAAAATTACATAAAGTATCTTTTTCATTTTTATAGTTTTTAAGGTTTTTCGTCTTACAAAGATACATGCTTTTTCTGTAGATACAAAAAAAACGCACACTATTTTTAATAGCATGCGTTTGAAATAAGTTAATCAGAGTTCATTTTCTGTAAAATATGATTCCCAATCTTTTATTTTAATATCAGAAGGCTTTATATCGCAGAATGCATGTATAAATGCACTCGCTAAACGAGCATTCGTCAATAAAGGAATATTGTGATCTATAGCAGCTCTACGTATTTTGTAGCCGTTTGTAAGTTCACGTTTTGTCTGATTCTTAGGAATATTAATAACCAAATCAAATTTCTTTTTAGCCATCATATCCATTATTTGCAATTCTCCAGGTTCATCAGGCCAGCCAACTACTGTTGCTTTAATACCATTTTCAGTCAAGAATTTTTGCGTGCCCTCAGTAGCATAAATTTGATAGTTGTTTTCTTGTAAAAGTTTACATGAATCAAGTAAATCAACTTTTGATTTAGCCTCTCCCGAAGATACCATGATATTCTTATTAGGTATTTTAACACCTACTGAAATCAATGCACTCAATAATGCTTCGTTAAAGTCATCACCAATACATCCTACCTCACCGGTTGAAGACATATCCACACCCAATATAGGATCGGCTTTGTGTAAACGAGCAAAAGAAAATTGTGATGCTTTAACACCAATGTGTTCGATATCGAATACTGAAGAATCCGGTTTTGTGTAATCTGCGCCCAACATTATTCTTGTTGCTGTTTCTATAAAGTTACGTTTCAACACTTTTGATACAAATGGGAAAGAACGTGATGCACGTAAATTACACTCAATAACTTTTACATCATTATTTTTTGCCAAATATTGGATATTGAAAGGACCTGTAATTTGTAATTCTTTTGCAATCATTTTTGAAACCTTCTTGATACGACGCATTGTTTCAAAATAGATTTTTTGTGCAGGAAATACTAAAGTAGCATCTCCGGAGTGAACTCCGGCAAATTCAACATGTTCTGATATTGCGTATTCAACTATCTCACCTTGTTTTGCAACAGCATCAAACTCAATTTCTTTTGCGTTTTGCAAGAATGATGATACTACAACAGGATGATCTTTAGACACCTTAGCAGCCATTGTTAAGAATGAACGAACTTGATCTTTATCATAACATACGTTCATTGCAGCTCCTGATAGTACATACGAAGGACGAATCAATACAGGGAAACCTACTTCAGAAATAAATTCATCGATATCATCAAAACTGCTAAGTTCGCGCCAACGGGGTTGATCTATACCTAGAGTATCCAACATTGCTGAAAATTTATGACGATCTTCTGCTCTATCAATAGATAGTGCAGAGGTTCCTAAAATAGGTACGTTTTGACGATGTAGTTTCATTGCCAAATTGTTTGGAATTTGACCTCCTACAGATACAATAACACCCTTAGGGTTTTCTATATCCAAAACATCAAGTACTCTTTCGAATGATAACTCGTCAAAATATAGACGATCACACATATCATAATCGGTAGATACTGTTTCGGGATTATAATTAATCATTACAGATTGATATCCTAATTTACGGGCTGTCTGAACTGCATTTACACTGCACCAGTCAAATTCTACAGATGATCCGATTCGGTATGCTCCAGAGCCTAAAACAACTACACTTTCTTTATTTGAATAAGCCGGCTTGAAAGATTTTTCAGCACCATAAGTCATATACAAATAATTTGTTTTATCAGGATTTTCAGAAGCTACTGTATTTATACGACACACTTGAGGATTAATTTCCAATGATTTTCTATGTTTACGTACACGTAAAATTTCAGCTTCCATATTTCCACTTGGATGTTCAACATAACGTGCTATTTGAAAATCAGAGAATCCTAAACGTTTTGCATCTTTCAATACATCTGCTGTCAAATCTTCAATTTTTGAAAATTTAGATAAAACTTTAATGTATTTATAGATATTCTCCAATTTTTCTAAGAACCAAACATCTATTTTAGTTAATTTCTCAATTTGAGCTACAGTGTATCCTTTTTCAAATGCGTCAGCAATTGCGAATATACGTAAATCTGTAGGATGAGATAATGCTGTTTCAACATCATCAAAAGTCAAATCAGTATTTCCTACAAAACCATGCATTCCTTGACCTATCATACGTAAACCTTTTTGCATGATCTCTTCGAATGATTTACCTATTGACATAATTTCGCCGACAGACTTCATTGAAGAACCTATTTCACGACTTACTCCAACAAATTTAGTAAGATCCCAACGTGGTATTTTTGCGATTATATAATCAACTGAAGGAGCTACATAAGCTGAATTAATAGTCCCCATATCACCTATTTGATCAAGGGTATATCCTAATGCTAATTTAGCGGCTACAAATGCAAGCGGATAACCTGATGCTTTAGATGCTAAAGCTGAAGAACGACTTAAACGTGCATTTATTTCAATTATGCGATAATCATTTGTTTCGGCATTGAAAGCATATTGAATATTACATTCACCTACAATTCCGATATGACGTACAACTTGAGCCGCTATCTTCTCTAAAAGTGAAATTTGTTCTTTAGTTAAAGATATAATGGGTGCAACAACGATACTTTCACCTGTATGTATACCTAATGGATCAACATTCTCCATCGGAACAACAGTAAAGCAATGATCATTTGCATCGCGTATTACCTCAAACTCAATTTCTTTCCAACCTTTAAGACTCTCTTCTACCAGAATTTGCTTTGAATATGCTAATGAACTTTCGCATAATTGTATGAAATCCGTTTCGTTATCACATACGCCTGATCCTAAACCGCCAAGAGCATAAGCAGAACGAACCATAACAGGATAACCTATACGGCGTGCAACTATTAGTGCATCCTCCATACTCTCAACAGCTTGAGATATGGGAGTTTTTGCATCAATTTGTTTTAAGCTTTTGACAAATAGATCTCGGTCCTCTGTAATCATAATAGCATCAACAGATGTTCCCAATACATTAACACCATATTTTTTAAGGATTCCGTTTTGATACAAAGCTGTACCGCAATTTAATGCTGTCTGACCTCCAAAAGCTAACAATATACCATCAGGACGCTCTTTTTCAATTATTCTTTCAACAAAATACTGATTTACAGGTAAGAAGTAAACTTTATCAGCTATACCTTCTGAGGTTTGAATTGTTGCAATATTCGGATTAATCAAAACTGTTTCAATTCCTTCTTCTCTCATAGCTTTTAATGCTTGTGAACCGGAATAATCAAACTCACCTGCTTGACCAATTTTTAATGCTCCTGAGCCAAGCAGCAATACTTTTTTAAAAGATTGTTTCATGATGATATGTTATATAATATATGTATATTTATGCGTTTTTACAAAAAAAAAGCGCCGCCGAAAGCAAACGCATCAAATAAAAATAAAACCTGAAAAAATATCAATGGCATGTTTAAATTTGTCATCGTACAGAGGATAAAACTGTTTTTTCATTTAGTTCGGTTTAAATCGCGGCAAAGGTAGATATTTTTAGACAAATGAAAAAATAAATTTTGACTATTTTCCCCATAACTTTTTCAGAAATTCACTTAGTCTTGATTCTGATTGATTTGACTGAGGATGCCAAAATTTATGATTTTTCAACTCCATAGGCATATATTCTTGATTTACAAAATTTTCATCAAAATCATGTGGATATTTATACCCTTTCCCATATTGCATGTCGCGCATTAAATTTGTAGGAGCATTGCGTAATTGTAATGGAACTGACAAATTAGCCGATTTTTTAACTTCTTCGAGGGCACTATCAATAGCTAAATATGCAGAATTACTTTTAGGACTTGATGCCAAATATATTGTAGTTTCGGACAAAACAATGCGTGCTTCTGGGAATCCTATTTTATTAACTGCATCAAAACAAGAATTTGCTAATAATAAAGCGTTTGGATTAGCTAAACCTATATCTTCGGATGCAGAAATAAGTAGCCTCCGTGCTATAAATTTAGGATCTTCACCTCCTGCTATCATCCTAGCCAACCAATATACTGCTGCATCGGGGTCACTTCCACGTATCGATTTAATAAATGCAGAAATGATATCATAATGCATTTCGCCTTGTTTATCGTAAGCTGCCGGATTTTCTTGCAATTTATCAGTTACCAAATCATTGGTAATAATAATATCTCCATCGCCTTCTGTCCCAACAACTAATTCTAAAGCGTTAAGCAATTTACGTGCATCACCTCCCGAATATTGCAACAAAGCCTCAGTCTCTTTTATCTCTACATGACGTTTTTTAAGTTCTATATCTTTTTTTAATGCAACTTCAGCAAGATGTAATAAAGCTGTTTTATCCAAAGATTTAAGAACATAAACTTGGCATCTCGACAGTAATGGCGTAATTACTTCGAATGACGGATTCTCTGTAGTTGCCCCTATCAAAACAACTGTACCTTTTTCTACTGCTGCAAGTAAAGAATCTTGTTGAGATTTACTAAAACGATGTATTTCGTCAATAAATAGAATCGGAGGTGGAGACTGAAAAAAACGAGATTTATCTGCCCTATCAATAACTTCACGAACATCTTTTACAGATGAATTAACTGCACTAAGACTATAAAATCCACGCCCTGACTTTTCAGCCATTATTCTTGCTAATGTAGTTTTGCCAACACCAGGAGGTCCCCACAATATAAAAGAACTGATATTACCTGATTCTATCATCTTACGCAATACAGCACCCTTTCCGACCAAGTGTTCCTGCCCGATATATTCTTCAAAATTTGCTGGTCTAAGACGTTCTGCTAGTGGTTGCATTTGCTTTTTAATAATAGGCAAAAATACTAATTTTTATCATACCAAAAGTCAACATTAATAAAATTGCTAAAGTCAAATTGTTTTACGAGTAACTTTCATTATCTTTGCAACGCAAAAATTATATTAATCATGAAAAAAATCGTATTAATAGCTACATTGATTGCTGCTTTGTGCTGTTTAGAAGGTTGCAAATCACCTTGTAATTGTGGATATTCACTAAACAACGTACCGGCATCAGTTGAAGTCAATTCGTAACATTAACATGGTCAGATCTACAATATCTGACATTTTGTTATACTTTTTGCTAATTTAGTAATAAAAAAGTTTTGCCATCGCGCAGAAAAAATGTACTTTTGCACGAAATTTTAACAACTTAAATTTTATAACAATGATTAAAGTAGGTATTAATGGTTTCGGACGTATCGGACGTTTTGTTTTCCGTGCAGCCCAAACAAGAAATGACATTGAAATCGTAGGTATTAATGATCTTTGCCCGGTTGATTACATGGCTTATATGCTAAAGTATGATACTATGCACGGACAATTTGACGGAACAATAGAAGCTAACGTTGAAAAAAACCAACTTATTGTAAACGGCAAAGCAATTCGTATTACTGCTGAAAGAAATCCTGCTGATTTGAAATGGGATGCAGTTGGTGCAGAATATGTTGTAGAATCTACTGGTTTATTTTTGACAAAAGAGAAATCACAAGGCCACATTGATGCAGGTGCTAAATATGTAGTTATGTCAGCTCCTTCTTCTGATGATACCCCAATGTTTGTATGCGGTGTTAACTTGGATGCATACAAAAAAGGAACACAATTCGTTTCTAACGCATCTTGCACAACAAACTGCTTAGCTCCTATCGCTAAAGTATTGAATGATAAATTTGGTATTACAGATGGTTTGATGACAACAGTTCACTCAACAACTGCTACTCAAAAAACAGTTGATGGTCCTTCAATGAAAGATTGGCGTGGTGGTCGTGCTGCATCAGGCAACATCATCCCTTCATCAACAGGTGCTGCTAAAGCTGTGGGTAAAGTTATTCCTACGTTGAACGGCAAATTAACAGGTATGTCAATGCGTGTTCCTACCTTAGACGTATCAGTAGTTGACTTAACAGTTAACTTGGCTAAACCTGCTAAATATAGCGAAATATGCGCTGCTATGAAAACTGCTTCAGAAGGTGAATTAAAAGGTGTTCTTGGTTATACAGAAGATGCAGTTGTATCATCTGATTTCTTAGGATGCAAATTAACATCAATCTTTGATGCAAAAGCAGGTATCGCTTTGACAGATACATTCGTTAAAGTTATTTCATGGTATGACAATGAAATCGGTTACTCTAACAAAGTTCTTGATTTGATTGCTCACATGGCAAAAGTTAACGGATAATTTATATCCTATTATAAAAAATGCGGTGTTCTTTTAAACATCGCATTTTTTATATATATTTGTACCCGCTTTTGATGCCCCATGGTGTAACGGTAGCACATCAGATTCTGGTTCTGCTTGTCTGGGTTCGAATCCTAGTGGGGCAACAACAAATAAGGCTGTATTCAATTGAATGCAGCCTTATTTTTATATAAGAATTTTTATCGCTATTATAAATTCTCAATAGACATTGCAGTAACTTCCTTATTTATTTTTATAACCAAACCTTGAAGTACTTTACCAGGTCCTACTTCAACAAACTCTGTTGCACCATCTGCTATCATATTTTGTACTGACTGAGTCCATTTAACCGGAGCGGTAAGTTGTTTTACCAAATTTGATTTAATCTTTATAGGGTCAATCTCTGCAATTGTACTGACATTTTGATATACCGGGCAAATAGGTTTAGAGAATGATGCGGCTTCAATAGCGGCTGCTAATTCAACTTTAGCAGGTTCCATAAGTGGAGAATGGAATGCTCCACCAACAGACAATTTAAGTGCACGTTTTGCACCTGCTTCTAATAGTTTTACACAAGCAGCATCAATTGCTTCAACAGAACCGGAGATAACTAATTGTCCCGGGCAATTGTAATTTGCAGGAACAACAATTCCATCAATTTCCGCACATATATTCTCAACTGTAGCATCAGGTAATGCGATAATTGCAGCCATTGTAGATGGATTCAATTCACAAGCCTTTTGCATTGCTTTTGCGCGTTTTGAAACTAGTAACAAACCATCTTCAAAACTCAAAGCGCCTGCAGCAACTAAAGCAGAAAATTCGCCTAATGAATGACCTGCAACCATTGATGGCTGAAATTTATCACTCATAGTTTTTGCTAATATCACTGAATGAAGAAAAACAGCAGGTTGTGTAACCTTGGTTTGACGCAAGTCTTCATCTGTTCCGTTAAACATCAAATCTGTGATTTTAAATCCAAGAACATCATTTGCCTTTTCAAACAAATCTCTTGCCACCTTAGATGACTCGTACATATCTTTGCCCATCCCTACGAATTGAGCACCCTGACCGGGAAAAACATAAGCTTTCATATTTTTAAAATTTAGTTCTACGTCGCAAAAGTATTACTTTTATCGATAAGTAGAAAATAGTCCATACCTCCATTTACGAATACACCCCTAACATAGAATTTTAATACCAATACAAACAAAAAGTGTGACAAAAGTATAACTCTTGCCACACTTTAAGTGTTATTATTTCATCAATTAGATGTTCTAAATTTACCGCTAGATATTACTCTCTTCTTTGCATATACGAAGTAATATAATACTACTTGATTGCTAGGTCCTTTATAAATATATCCTTCTGCTTCAGGACTGCATATATCTTCGATATTAGGATCAACAAGTGGCAATGTATAATTAACTATCATTCGACCTGCCATATCTGATAGATATACATCAACATTACTACATTTTGTAGCAAACTTCCATCCTCCATTATCAGTGCTTGTGATACATACTTCATCAGCTGTTGGAGTTACAGATGGATCGAAATCATCAGGTACAAAATGAATAATGTAAATACCTATTGAAACTCCGTCTTGCGCACGTACTTGCAATTGAATATCCATACCATCCTTAACCAAAGTAACTTCTTGTCCTTGCTCTGTTTTTTCATATTGTAGCATTTCTACATCCACAAACGATGTTCCGAAAGGCAATGTATAATAGTAGTCGTGAATTGATGGGTCAAAGTTCTCAATCAATATGTCTTCGATAGATATCGATGATAAATTTGTATTGTCAGAAATTTCAATAACTGTTTTTAATACATAATTACGAACTTCACCATTTTCAGCAGTAACTGCTATTACAATTGTACCACGTGATGTTTCTAATACTACAGCAGAAGAATTTTCTGTATCAAACAATTCGTATGTTATATCTGAAATTGTTGGTACTACAGAAGAATCTGTATATGCCTTATAAACGATCTCATATTCTTCAATATCAGGATCAAAACCTTCAACTAATTTATTAAATGCATTCAAGGTCTTTAGACGATTCTCTGAAGATTTTGCAATACCGAGGTTTACTACATATTCATTAGCATCACCACTAGCTGCAGTAACTGTTATAATACTTTGCCAGCCTTCAGTTGTTACTATAGTATTTGATACTGCAACCTGAGTTTCTGGTTCAGCCAAATCGTATGTAATAACCGGCTCATCAGTTGTTCCGAATGGCAACACTACATTATAGTCATTATCATTTGCATCAAACTCTTGGACTTCTACTCCATTATAATAAATCATTGACAAATTTGTATTGTCTGATGGTTCAACATCAAATGTAATAGAATATGTTTGGTTATCAACACCATTTTCAGCTGTTACCTTAATATATGCTGTACCATGTACATCTGTTGTACCAGTCATTTCTACAGTTTGTGCTTCTTCCATCTTCTCATACTCTATAGCTGGAACCACTTGATTATTATATGGTAGAAGAACTTGATATACTAAGACCTCACCATCAAAGCTAGGAATTAACTGACGATCATCACCAATTGTTATCGCTTTTAAAGTGGTATCTGATGATTTTAATATCGTAAAGTTAATTGCATACTCAACTGTGCGTCCAGACTCTGCAACAACCTTAACAACTTGAGTCTTTTGATCTTCAGACATAGACAAGGTAATTGTTTGATATTCATCACCGGCTGTCCATGTAACTGCGGGTATAACAGTTGTTCCTACTGCTAAATCAATATTGTACTCTGTTTTGTCAAAGCTAAAGCCTGATATTGTAATTCCGTCAAGCATTAAATCTAGCAATTCAGCATTATCAGATTTTTCAACAATAACATTTACTGTATATGTTTTGGTATATGCTATATCTTCAGCTGTTACTTTAAAACTCATTAAACTTTCGTTTCTTATAGTATCTACTGTTTGATATTCATCACCGGCTTGATAATCAAATTTCAAGGCTGCAAATGAACTACCAACAGGTAATGTGATATTATATTCCAACAAGTCAGATCTAAATGAATTATCAGCTACAAAACCTTCAGCTTCAACGCTTAACTCCTCACCTCCTATATAAATCATACTCAAAGTATCGTTGATTGATTTTAATATATTGAAGTGCAAAACATAATCGTTTACGGTTCCATTTTCTGCTGCTACATGAATTGTTATATCTGTACTTTCTGTAGTCTGTGTAACCGTTTGATATTCATCACCATTTTCGGTAGTTACAATAGGCAATGTTTTTGTACCAACCGGTAATTCAATATTATATTCGAATATGTCTGATTCAAAATTATCTAATTGAACTCCGTCTAACATGATTTGATTAAGAGTTGCAACAGATGATTGCTCTACAGAGAAATGAATAGTATAAATTGATTTGGTAACATTATCATCAGCAGTAACTGTAATAACAGCATCTCCGGATACTCCGTTAGTTTGTAAATCTACAGTCTGAGCATCAGCTCCGATAACTACTGCTATTTCAGGTAATACTTTTGTACCAACCGGTAACATATAATTGTAATCAAATAAATCTGATGCAAATCCAGATATCGAAACATTGTTTAACTTAATATCTGACAATGTAGATATTGAGGTATATTGAGTTTCGAAATTGATAACGTAATCATTAGTAGTTCCATCTTCAGCTGTAACAGTTAAAGTTAACTTATTGACATCTGTCAACTCTGTTACGGTTTGAGATTCTTCTGCTTTTTGATATGTGATAAGAGGTATATTTTTACCAACAACTACTTTAACTGTATATTCAAATACATCAGAAGCAAAATCTTCTAATTGCACGTAATCTGCCGAAATACGTGTAAGCAATGCATTACTTGATTTTTCAACATTAAAGTCAATAGAATATGTTGTTTCGCTTGTACCATCTTCAGCAACTACAGTAATATATGTTACTCCATCAACACCATTTGTTTGAATATCTACTGTTTGACCATAATCACCTGATACATACGTAATAGAAGGTAACGATACTGTTCCTTGAGCTAACTCTACTACATAATCAAGCTTACTTGAAGTAAAGCCTTCTATTGACTCTTCGTTAATCAAAATATTAGCCAAACTTGAATTTGTTGATTTTAGCACATTCAAATTTACAGTATATACTTGAGTTGCTATATTATCAGGTGCAGTGACAGTAAATGTATATTTTTTGGTTGATGGATCATAATCAGATACCAATGTTTGACCATCTTCAGCTAAAATAGCTTCAGCATCTACTGTTTCTGTACGTTGTACATCAAC
Organism: Bacteroidia bacterium; assembly: GCA_009930305.1. GTDB lineage: Bacteria > Bacteroidota > Bacteroidia > Bacteroidales > Paludibacteraceae > Enterocola. The sequence continues at coordinate 124,649 of RZYM01000005.1, read as the reverse complement.
TATATAATCTACAATATATGGATTAAAGCCTTCGAGTGATACTCCATTCAATTTAATATCAGTTAACTGAGTATTATTTGAAAGCACATTTTCGAAATTAAGTTTGTATGATTGTGCTGTTGAAGAAACAACATTACTTAAATTCCATACTAAAGAATCATCAGTTAGCACACATGTCATATTATCTTCTGCGTAAGCACGAGTATATGCTACATACCATGTCTCATTCAAAGCACGTGGATATACGTATTCATAAACATCAGAATTAAATACTAGTGGGTTCATTGCATCAACTATTGACATGCCTGATAATTTCGAAGTCGTATTATCAAAAGGAGCCACACTAAAGTTAATTGAATACGTATTTGATGTAACACCATCTTCAGCAACTACATTTATTGTAGACAAGCCATTTACATTTCCTTCTGTAAGAATAACAATTTGTCCATCTGTACGTTTTTGGAAATTAATAATTGGTAATTCTTTTGTAGCAGCTGCTAATACTACATCATATTCATTATTATCAGCTTGGTATGATATATCATAACCACTTACTGATAGATTTGCCAAAGTTGCATCACTCAAATAAGTTTCAACAAAATTGATTGTATATGTTGCAGTAGCACCATTTTCGGCAGTTACATTTATTATGCAAGCATTGTCATTAATTTGCGATGTTATGGTTTGATATGAAGAAACTCCATATGCAACCACATCAGGAACTAATTTAGTGCCTTTAGATACATTCTGTGTATATTCATATTTATCAGCAGAGAAATCTGAAATAGATACTCCGTTTACAGTGATATTTGATAAATTAGTATTTGAAGATATTGGACGTGTAATATTTAAAGTATAATCTGTATAGGTTTTATCCTCAGCATAAGAACGTATGCTAACTACACGTTGGCCACCATTTTCATCTCCATAAACAATATCATATTCTTGATCTGATACTTGACCTACTATATCAATCTTAGGCAAACCACAATATTCAGACTCAATATTTGCATTTGCTGTTGTTCCTGATAATCCTGCTGTTACTCCATTAACCGAGATTGATGAAATTTTAGATGAATATTGGAACCGAATATAATCAACGTATAAACTTGCCCCTTCATTACCGGCTAGCATTCCGGAAGTTTGATTCGTCGCATTAATCGCAATATTCATTTGAGCAGGCGACTTACCAGACAAAGCCAATGGATGGTTGTATACTACATAATCGGAAGTTTTCGAAGAGGTCGTATAATTGTAATCTACTCCATCAAAATTAAAGGCAAACAAAGCCCCATTTCCTTTTACTGTAGCCAGATTATAGCGTATTGAGGCCACATCAGGTGTATTTCTAAACGCTATACCACCGCTATAAGAAACAGTCGTTTGTCCCGCAACCTTTAATGTGCAGGCTATATCGCCAATAGTAGCAACCGCAGGAATTGCACCTCCCAATACAGACCAATAGGTAGTAGTAAAATGAGCTATTGTGTTATTAACATTGGCGACCTCAGTTCCTGTATAGGAAGTCGAAAAAATCGTTTTCTTTTCAGCAGCGTCGGCAGGAACATTCCACATTGTCGGTTTAACCGCACCTCGTGAGGCATTATATTTAGGTGTAGTCCACGACGTAAATTCACCATTAGGTATAACATCATTTGTATAGTGTAAATACAAATCATAAGTAATGGTTTCCGAGTTAAAGGTATTAGAAACTGTAAATCTTACATGATTAGTTGTGTTTATAATCTTTTCTGCAATTATGTTAGTTGCAGGACTAATAGCATCAATTGATGATGGAATACTAGTTAACAATACTACATATTTAGTTTTATAAGAATTAAAACCTGTCAATGAAACATTATCTAGTTTTATATCCGATAAAACAGTACTCTGATATTGAGCCACAGTGAAATTAATTGAATAAATAGCATCTGCAACACCAACTTGATTAGATTTGACTCTTAATTCTATTTTTGACATCCCGGAAATAGTTGTAGCAACTGTCTGTTCCTCATATCTCTTAACATAAGATATATCAGGCATTTGAGTTGTTCCGAATGGCAATACTATATCGTAAGTATATTGATTTGCAGAGAAACCGCTTACAGCTTCATCGTCAAGCATAATTGTAGATAATACATTTTCTAGACCTGATTCCGAAACATTAAACTGCAAAGAATATATGCGAGATGAACCATCCTCAGCAATTACCTTTAAATATGATACCGAATTAATGTCTGATGCAGTTAATTGAACTGTTTCGCCAAAATAATTTTTATCATAAGTAATTGTAGGAACGGTTTTAGTACCATAAGGTAAAGTCATAACATAGTTTAATACGTCAGGATCAAAACCAGGTACATCGTTACCTCCAACTGAAATATTTGTCAAAGAATTTTCGGTAGATTTTTCAACAGAAAAATCAATTACATAATCTGCAGTTGTTACACCATCTTCTGCAACTACATGAATATTTGTACTTGCATTAACTTGTCCGTAAGTAATTGTAATAGTCTGACCGGCAGTTGCAGGTACAGGATTAATAGTAGGTATGTCTGTACTTCCTAAAGATATTGTTTTTGAATAATCAAACTTATCTGAAGAGAAGTCGGCTAATGATACAAATGTTTGAGAAGCATTTTCGTAAACCTGTAAATCTGCTAATAAAGCATTGTTATTAGCAACATATGAGAAATTGATTACGTATTTACTCAATGTTCCGTCTTCAGCATATACAGATAATTCTGTTTGATTGGCATCATTTAATGATATAACGACTTGCGAACCATACGATTTATCGTAAGACACAATAGGCTTAGCACTTCCTACAGGCAATGTAACATTATATGTATATACGCTTGAAGAGAAATCTGTCAATGCAACACCATCTAAAAAAATATTTTCAAGAACTGCATCTGACTTGTTTTCGAATGCAAAATTAACGAAATACTTATTTGTTGCCGATCCGTCTTCAGATGTAACAACAACAGATGCCGTTCCTTGTAATGAAGGTAATGATACTGAAATTACCTGACCCGGATCAGCCTTTATTGGTTTAAAAATAGGCAAACTTGTAGTACCTTCAGGTAATACATAATTATATGTATATGTTGTTTCTTCAAACTCTATCAGTGAAGAACCTGCAATTTGGATATCTGCTAAATATGCATTTGAAGATTTAACAACAGAAAAGGTTATCTGATATGTTGTTACTGAGGCATTCTCAGCTTTTACCGATATTGTACTCGTTCCGTTTACACCATTTTCTGTAAGTTCAACTATTTGAGAATCTTCGGCTTTAAGATATGTGATAGATGGTAATTCTGTAGTACCTTGAGGCAATACATAACTATACTGAGTAGTTTCAGACGAGAAACCGCTAATTGAAACTCCATCTACCAACAAATCGGCAAGTTTGGAATTATCTGACTGTTGATATGTAAAGTTGATAGTATAAACATTTTTAGATCCAACTTCAGGTACAACCTCGATGCGAGCTATACCTGTTAATTTGGGTACTACAATAGTAACTGATTGTCCTTCGTTCTTTTCTACAGTAACATCAGGACATTGTGTTACACCTGCAGCTAATACATAAGTGTAATTAAATGTATTAGGGTCAAAATCAGGTAGCGAAACACCTCCTACTTTAATGTCTTTTAAAGCTGCATTCTCTGATTTTTCAACAGAGAAAGATATTTTGTAAACCGATTCGGTTCCATCTTCTGCAGTTACCTTAATATCAGTGATACCACTAACACCGTTCTTCAATACTGATACCTTTTGATATGAATCAGCTTTAGTATAGCTAATTTCAGGAAGAATAGTTGTTCCACTTGGTAATACATAATCATATTCGAATGTTTCAGAAGCAAAACCAGTTAATGATTCTCCACCTACTTTGATATCACTAAGTAATGCATTTGATGATTTTGCTACTGAAAATGACAATACATATACAGTTATCGCTCCGGATTGAGCTTTTACTGTAATACGCGTATCACCACTTATACCACCATCTAATTTTGTTATTTTTTGATACTCATCATAAGCTACCCACGTGATAGCAGGTAAACTAGTTGTTCCTCTTGTTAGCTCTACATTATATGATGTTGTATTTGGATTGAAGCCAACCAAAGACACACCATCTAATAAGATATCTTTCAATGTTGATACATTTGCTTGAGATACTGAAAATGATATTGAATAAACTGTAACAGTATTATCTTGAGCATATACTGTTATTTTGGTTAGACCATTAACTCCACCATATGTTGGAACAACATTTTGATATGAATCACCTTGTGTCCATGTAATATCTGGCAATGTAGTTGTACCAATTGGAAGATTACAAGTATACGATGTATTATCTGAAGAAAAATCAGTAAGAGTAACACCATCTAATTTTAAATCAGTTAATTTCGAATTTGATGATTTTACTGAAGTAAAGGATATTCTATATATAGAAGTATTAACTCCATTTTGTGCCTTAACGGTAATTTTCGTAATGCCATCAATACCACCATCTTCTTTGCTTACTGTTTGATATGCATCACCTTGTGTCCATGTAACAACCGGTTGAGTTGTAGTCCCTTGAGGTAAATTGCAAGTATATGTAAGTGTTAACGGGTTGAAATCTGTTAGAGTAACTCCATCTAATTTAATATCCTGTAAGTATGAATAAGATGACTCTGTAATATTATAACTAATCTTATAAATACGTGATGTTGAAGCTCCCGGAGCAGATACCGTAATTGTTGAAGTTTCGCTTAATCCTTTTTGACTGATTACAATTGTTTGTAAGCCATCAGCATAAGCAGACTTGTAAGATAAAACCGGAGCTTCTGTTGTTCCTACAGGCACGTTTACGTTATATATAGTCTTTGTAGGAGCGTAGCCTGTTATTGAAACTCCATTTACCAATATATCTTGCAAAGTGGTATCAGTTAATTCACCTACTGTAAAGTTAATTAAGTATGTGTTGCTATAATCAGGATTTTCAGCAGTTACAACAACTTTTGCCGTACCAGGAATTGCACAAGGTTCAATTGTAACTGTTTGATATTCATCTCCTTTTGTATAAGTAATAGTCGGAAATTCTGTAGTTCCGAATGGTAATGCTACTGTGTAATTGGTTACAGCACCGTTGAAGCCTGATATAGGAGTACCATTAACCGATATTTCATTTAATTTACAGTTTTGCGAACGTGTATATACAAATGTTACCTTATACGTTGTTGTAGAACTTCCATCTTCAGCTTTTACAGTAATTTCAGTTGGAGTTCCGACAGCACCATATTTAACGGATATTTCACTTCCGCTCAACAGACGACCACTACGATAGCATGTTATTGTAGGTATCGAAGCTCCTTTTGCAATTTCGTAGGTATACTCAGTGGTATTAGTTTTAAATCCAGGCAATGCGATGCCGTTTAAACGAATTCCATGAATTTTAGAACTATAAATAAGACTAATATCATCTACTAACAATGAATTACCATCATATAAACCACCATTTGCTCTGAAATTAGGATAATTACTTGCAGAAAGGATTATATTCATCTTTTCTGGTATCAGGTCATTATAATATGTAATAGGTACCTTAACTAATGTCCAACTATTATATACAGTTTTTGTACGCAACAAACCTTCTGCTACTTGCGTTGCTTGAACACTTGTTCCACAACTGTTTTTATCTGTAGATTGCCTAATATCCGATTCTTCATTGTAGTGAGTAGTTGATGTACAACCATTTCCTTTATTCAAATATTTCTCTCCTTTCGATTGGCCTCTCCACGAATAACAAACAAGGTTCATATCTTCTAAACCATTTGATTGGCGTTTAATCCATACCGCCATTGTATCAGGACGATATGCAAAACTTATACCACCATCGGTACCTGCAGTAGCAGAAGATGTACTCAAGCCTTCCAAATAGCTCCAAGGAGTTCCTAAAGTCAACCATGAAGGTGAAATTTCGGTAATTCCCATGGCGCCGACTTCTTTGTCAGCCATTTTAACACTATATGATCCGGTATGAGCATCTGTTGATTGGTATACTAAAGTAAAATTCATACCAACCTGTGTAACATTAGAACCTGTCCAATTTGATGGTTGAGGATTACCATCAAAAGAATTTCCCCAACTTTCAAAGTTACTATTGGCCAATTGTTGAGCAGATGTAAAACCTGCAAATCCCAAAAATAATAATAAAAGTGCCGAAGCAGTAGAAAATTTAGTTTTTCTCATTATTTAGTTTTTAGTAATTTCTATTCCACTATAATATACATAATTCAATTTTATATGACTTGCACATTAAAAAACGAATGTGCAAAGTTAGTTAAAAAACGTTTCACTGGAAAAAATATTGTGTTTAACAGCATATTTGTTGATAACTTTTGGCAAATTACGCTTTAAATTTTAACATTTGACAAAAAAAATACCGAATATCCATTTCTAGACATCCGGTATTCAATCATCATTTAATTAGCTAAAATTAAACTGTTTGTTCAATATTCCATACGAATGCGCGCACGCCAACTTCTTTGTTTCTATTGTCAAGTTTTTTAACCGTACTAAGTAGTGCCGGAACTTGATCATCTTCTACAACCGCCATAATGGCAGAATTCATCTCAGGCCAAGTGTGAGTACCTCTTCTTGGTTCTCCTCCATTAGTTCCCCTACCTTGTATCTCTTCAAAAAAAGTAAATCCGCTTACTTTTAGTTGATCCAACATATATTCTACACGTTCGGTGTTTGCTTGATTGAAAACTATAAATACTGATTTCATATTTTTTTATTTATCTGATAATTGCATGAATATAAACTCTTTACGAGCCTTTCCTTCTTTATTACGTTCACCATGTTTTGACATAATCGCATATAATACAGGAACAACAATTAGGGTTACTATTGTTGAAACTAACAAACCGCCGATAACGACTATACCCATAGGTTGCCACATTTCAGAGCCTTCGCCGCTACTTAATGCCATTGGTACCATACCTAATATTGTAGTCAAAGCAGTCATCAATACAGGACGAAGACGAGATGCGCCTGACATTTCGATTGCTTTATTTAACTCGTACCCTCTATCGCGCATTAAATTGGTATAATCAACTAACACGATACCATTCTTAACTACTATACCAACTAACATTACAACACCTAATGCTCCAATCATATCAAGAGATGTTTTTGTAATTAGCAGTGCAAAGATAACACCTGTGATAGCAAACGGCACTGACATCATAATAATAAATGGTTTTGCAAATGATTCGAATTGTGATGCCATAACAATATACACAAGAATGATAATCAAAGCCATCAACATTCCTAAATCGCCGAATGTTTCTTGTTGATCTTCATAATCACCACCATAACGGATTGTTACGCCTGCAGGTATATCCATTTTTTTAACTTCTTGTTGAATTGCAGTTGCTAACTCTCCCAAAGATGTTTCGTATGGTGTTACGCTAACAGTAACAATTCGTTGACGACTTTTACGCTCTATCTCAGGAGGACACCAATACTCTTGAACCGATGCAATCTCGCTAAGTTTTATTAAACTACCTGTAGCTGTAGGTATCGTCATATTTTCTATATCAGATATAGAATTTCTATTCTCTTCTTTCAAACGAACACGAATATCATATTCATCTCCGTCTTCTTTAAGATATCCTGCAGTATAGCCGTTTACGCGATTTCTAACATACATAGATACTGCTGATGAGCTTAAGCCATGACTAGCAATTTTTTCTTTATCTACAACAATTTTTAATTCGGCACGATCCTCATCACGACTAATATCAATATCACGCGCACCGACTACATTTTTGCTAATTTTTTGTTTAACTGCTTCTGCGAAATTAGTTGTAGTATCAAAATCGTAACCATAAATTTCAACATCTACTGTAGATGCACCTCCACCACCTATACCACTTGAAACCTCGCATTTATAGTCAACAATTTCGGGATAACGGTCCATTTCTTTACGAAGTACTTCAGCTATTTCAAATATTGTACGTTTACGTTCATATTTTTTAGAACAAACAACCGTCATTTGAATCTTATTATTGGTAGTTGAGGTAAACAAAGCAGAAATACCTGCATCATCATTTGAACCGGCAGTTGTGGTTATCATTCTAATTTCAGGTACCAATGTAGAAAACCTAGCTTCTAATTGACGTGCTGTTTTAGATGTTTCTTCAACACGGGTTCCGCGTTGCAATTCAATCTTAACAGTTAAACGTCCATTATCACTCTGGTTCATAAAATCTGTACCTATAGCTCCCATAAATACAGGTATTAAAGATAGAACAAATAATGTTACTACAGAAATGATTGTAATCGTTTTATGAGTAAGACAAACATGCAAGGCTTTTGCATACCATACATCTACTTTATTCAAGAATCCAACTATATGCTTTTGATACCAATCCAATTTTTCATTTGCTTCTATCAAATTACCATTTTCATCAATATGTACTTTCTTTGACTTAAGAAGTCTTGAACATAACATAGGAGTTAAAGAAATTGCTATAACAGTTGATGTACATACAACTATTGTAACAATCCATCCTAATTCTTTAAATAATATACCTGCCATACCGGTAAGCATTGTAAGTGGAACGAATACCACTACAATAACTAAAGTTGTTGCAATAACTGATATCCAAACTTCGTTTGTTGCGTAAATAGATGCTTCTCGCGGATTTTCACCTCTGTCAATATGTGTCGATATATTTTCTAAGACTACAATAGCATCATCCACAACCATACCAATAGCGATTGTTAATGAACAAAGTGAAATAATATTCAAAGAGCTATCTACAAATAACAAATAAATGAACGCGACTATCAAAGATATAGGGATAGCTAAACCAATAATAATTGTGGCCCTCCATTTACCTAAGAAGAATAATATTACTAAGACTACGAAGATTAATGCATACAGTATTGATTCTTGCAAAGAGTCAATTGAGTTTTGAATATTTTCGGATGAGTCGTATATAACATCTATATGAACATCTGATGGCAATGTTTTTTTTATCTTAGCCATCTCTTTTCTAACATCATTACATATCTCAACAGTATTTGCACCTGATTGTTTCATAATGATCATACGCACACCATCCCTACTATTAATTTTTTCTTCCATATTAAGATCCTTAATAGTATCGCGCACTGTTGCAATATCTCTAACGTAGACTTGTTTCCCTTGTGCTGTTGTCGTTACAACAAGGTCGTTTATTTCAGAACTTTCAACATATTCACTTCTTACCTGCAATTGATATTGCTCTTTATCCATCTTAACATTACCTGAAGATAAGTTTAAGTTGTTATTGCTAACAGCAGCACCAACAGTTTCTATAGGAATATGATATGCATCCAATTTTTCTTGATCAATATCTACATATATGTAACGTTCCGGAGATCCTGACAAGGATATATTACCTATACCATCAACACGATTTAATTGAGGTATTACATCATCATTCAATAATTTATCCAATCCTGAATAAGTTTCATCTGCAGTAATTGCATATTGAGCAATAGGCATTGCACTGGAACTAAATTTAAAGATAAATGGATTTGATGTTCCCTCAGGCAGGTCGTCTTTGACCATATCTATGTACGATCGAATATCATTTACTGCCTCATCCATATTTACACCCCACTCGAACTCCATTGTAACAACAGAAATGTTATCCTTAGATTTTGATGTAATTTCTTTTAATCCATCAACAGAGTTTAAACTATTTTCTAGAAGTTTGCTGACATTTGTTTCAATTTCACTGGCATTGGCTCCTGCGTATGTTGTTAATACCATAACATATGGAGGATCCATTTGAGGAAATTGATCAATAGGTAATTTCAAATAGGAAAATATACCTATTATTATAACCGCGACGAATATAAGAATTGTCGTTATCGGTTTATTAATGGCTGTCTTGTAAATACTCATAATTATATAACTTTATTCATTATTCTATTATTGTTGTGGATTAAAGTCGTTTACGACATTCAATTTCACTCCATCAACAAGGCGAGCTTGTCCTGTAACTACTAATTCATCACCTTCTTTAATATCTTCGTTTATTATCTCAACATTTTCATCAAAACGTTGACCCAACATTACATCAACTCTTTTTGCTCTACCATTATCATTAAAAAATACATAACGATCATTTGAACCGATTAATTTTAAAACAGCTTGATAAGGAACAATTAAAGTTTTTGCTTTACCAACTGGTATTGTTGTATGTACATACATACCAGGACGCAGCAATTCTTGTAAATTAGGTACTTTTACTTTTATTGTAAATGTATGAGAATTAACATCTATGGTAGGATACACAATTTCAATTGTACCATTAAATGTTTTATTAGGATAAATATCAGACACTATAGAGATCGGCATTCCAACTTTTATGAATGGGAAGTATGCTTCAGGTATATTTATTAAAGCCTTTAAAAAATTAATTTGGGTAAGAGTCAAAATTGCTTGTCCTGCACACAACTCACCATCTTCAAAATTCTTTGCAGATATATATCCTGGATATTGTGCTTTTACAAAAGTATTTGTCTCGTACAATGCCAAGGTTTCTTTTGTTTGGTCGTATTGAACTTTTGTTTTATCATACGTTTGTTGCGAAATACTTCCTGCCTGTTTCAATGCTTCCATACGTCCCATTTCTACACCTAAATTTGCGTATGCTAATTTTGTTGTAGAATATTGAGTAGGATCCATGCGAACTAATAATTGTCCCTTTGATACTTTATCACCTACTTCAACATATATATGTTCTATGATTCCGTTTATTGAAGACGCAATATTCATGGTTTCATAGCCTTGCAATGTCGTTGAAAGATTTATCTCACGAGAAATTTCTTTTTGTTGAAGAATTTGTGTTTGAACCCTCTCGACACGTTCTTCGGTTTTTTCTTCTTTTTTATTTCCACTACAAGCGGTTAAAGAAAATGTTACTATGGCTGCAATTGCCAAAATATTAAACTTTTTCATTTTTTTATATTATTATATTTGTTATTTTTTTGTTTTGTCCAATAACTTCAACTTCAAATGCATTTTATGAATTCAAATTCATCAGAAGAATTATTTATTTAACAAGTTCTTTAAATTAATATACGCATTAACCATTTCCAACATAGAAGAAATATAATTTGTTTGAGCCGTTAATAATTCTTGAGTTGCTGTAGTAACATCTGTGCTTGAGGCATATCCGAATTCGAATTTTTTAGAAACATTTTCGAACACACTTTGTGTTACTTTAATGTTCTTTTTTTGAACTTCGTATGTTTCGTAAGCAGATTTAAGATTATACTTCAATTGTTTATCTTGAACTTTTAATTGGTCTTCGGTATCAGCCAAAGTATTTTGAGCAACTTTATATGCCAATTTCTTTTCTGTTACCGCAGATGCTCTTTTACCGCTTGACCATATTGGAATACCTAATGAAACTCCTACCATGTTAGGAGGAGTTGTATTCATACCCTCAGCTGCTCCAAAATATGTTTTAGCAGAATATTGGTAGTATCCGCTTAAACTTGGAACATAATCCATAGCTGTAAGTGTTATCTGTTTTTTTGCTAATTCAGTATTTTTAGTTAATAATTGATAGTCATAATTATTATCAAGAACTAAATCTGACGATAGCAAATCTATTGTTGTATCAATGTTCAACAAATCTTCAAGTTTTTCAGTAAGTACTATATCAACATCAACACCTGCACCTAAATATATACGTAACATATTATACAATGTTTCAACTTGACGTTTTGTACTATTGATACTGCTTTGGTATGATGCTAGTTGAACCGAAATTTGATCAGCAGTAGTTTGTTCTGAAGCTCCTACATTAACTGCATTCTGCGCACGCGCGTAGATATCTTGCATGTTTTTGAGGTTCTTCTCTAATAGAATAACAGTTTCTTCCATTGCCAATATAGAGTAATATGTAGTAGTGACTTTTGAAGAAACAGTTTGTTCTGTTTGTTTTGCTTGTACATTGGACATCTCAATTGCAATATTATTCAATAGAGTCCCAACTATCTGAGATCCTGTAATAGCAACAGATGCATTAATTGATAAAGTTCCTGAGGGGTTCATAGGTATAGCAAAGCCGCCTACTTGCATATTATAACCACACATGTTTGAATAGTCCATGCTAGCTTTAGCTTGAGGCAACATTGTGGCAATAGTTTGCCAACGAGAAGCCTCAGCTTGCTTGATTGACAATGACGCATTTTGCAATGAACGATTATGCTCTATTGCATATTGCTTAGCATCATTTAAACTAAGATTTAATGACATCCTTTGAGGTTGTCCTTCTTGCGCGAAAGTAGACAATACAGTCAGAATTGTCAGCAAGGAAAAAAACATTCTTTTCATGTTACACCTATAGTATATATTATTTTTCACTACAATATTTTTTTTGGTAATATTCCAAACCATCTTTATTACAAACCATTCTCATATACCCATCCATCATTATCTCTATAATAGAATCTATGTATTTTACTTTCTTATCATATCCAAAATCCAAAGGAGTTAAAAACCAACGTTGAGCAAATAACGGGAACAAATCAAGATTAATATCCTTACGGAATAAGCCTTCCTCAATTCCTTTATTTAAATGCTCAATAAGAACCAATTTAAAAGCATAGCTACGTTCTTCAAGAAATTTGCGATGTACCTCAGGATAATATTTATCCAAATCTCTATAAAACTTTTCGTTACGACGAGCCCTTTCACGCTGCAAAGGTTGTTTAAAACGCATAATAACATCAATCATGTTGTATTTGCTATTTATCAAATCCTTTTCGTCTTCTTTTTGATTGTTTTCGTTGATATTTCTCAATACTGCAGATACTAAATCCTGCTTTTGACTATACTCTGTATAAAATGTCTTCTTGGACATATGCAGTTTACTGCATATATCATCAATACTAACACTTCTGATACCATACTTAATAAATAAAATTTCAGCTGTTTTTTCTATGTCATTTCTCAAATTTTCCACGACGCAAAAGTAGTGTAATTATAGTATCAGTAATATTATTATTTGTTAAATTTTTACTATCAAAAATCATCACAGTTACATATTTCTGATAATCAAATAATTAACCGGAAACTATTTTACTACTAAAGTTTCCAGATACCCGTTTTGTAATTGTTTTGCAACAATTGACATAATATAAATGATTTATAATTTAATCTCAAATATTAGGTTTTAGTTAAAACCAGCAGAATTGTTTGAAAATTACATCTACCAGATACATATATCTAGATTATCACGATAGTAACTTGAATTTACTTCATCCGCATTTGACTCAGGTATATCATTCTTATATATATTTACAATTATTTGGTAAGAAATTGCAAACATGAAAAATATGTTATAATTTTGTCATCAACAAACTCACAAGTACATTACTTATAAATTAGATTTAGGCATTATAAAAAAAGAGGTAAACTCAAAACATTAAACAGAGTAAACCTTAATTAGACAAACACATCGTTACTATCACATTTTTATAACATTTTATATGAAAAAATTATTACTACTCACTACTGTTTCTTTATTTTTTATTTTAAACATTAACGCTCAAGGTTATACAGATAATGGTAAATTAATAAAATATCGACGCAGTTCTATTGCAACCATGATGGTAATACACCCAGAAGATGAATTCAGTAATGATATTAAAGACGCTTATCTTGAAATTCCAACTCCGGATAAATTTAATGACCACAACACAGGGCTTAAAATAATTGATGCAAACGGATTTAAGAATGTAAAACCTAAAGATAAACCTGGTTTATATAAAGCCGTTTACGGCAAAAATCTTTCAGAAAAAGAAATAAATAAAAATGGGGTAGCTATTGAAGAGTTTCTAAACAATATAAATATAGGCACAAATCTAATAGCAATATGGTATAATTTGTCATTAGATTCTGCTAATATGAATATGGAAATTATAAAAGAACGCGGTCAATATGATGCTAGTTCGATGGATGTAGAAAAAGCTAAGCGTACAATTCGTGGCATAGCTGCTATATCCGATGCTGGAGAAGAACTAATTAGTAAAACATTCATAATTGTAAACGATATGACATACGTTACCGCTGAACAAAAAGCTAAAGTAGCAAAAACAACGATGTCGATATTAGGAGGTATAGGAGACGCTTTTTTAGGCGGAGGTACTGTTTCCGGCGTTACTGACTTAGCAGGAGCTATAGCGGACAGTTTTACAGGATTTCGAGTTAGAAATCATTCATACTTATTTCAGTTACAATGGAATGATTCTATACAAGCAGTTTTTTACGATAAATACTACACACAAATTAGTGATTCGGCAAAGATAAGAGCTTTTATAAATGATAGCTCGTTGTTTAAGGTTAAATATGTAGCTCACGAATACGAATTTGATGAAAACTCGGTATTAAAAGGGAAATATGATCGCCATGATCTAATAAAAATTAATTGTGCCAGAAGTCAAGATAAAAATATTGCATCACTACAACTTGCTTACGAAGATTTTAAACTTAAGACTCCAATATTCAAAAATTTAGGAGATGATGAAAAGGGTAAATTTATAGGCTATGCTGCAAAAGTAGGATTAAAAGAAGGAATTACAGAAAAAAGCAAATTTCAACTTATTGAACAAATACTTGATCCTGAAACAAATAAAACATATTACAAATATGTTGCCACTATGCAACCCGTAAAAGGTAAAATTTGGGATAACCGCTATATGGCTACAGAAGAAAAAGAAGAAGGGTCTGAATTATCATATACTATATTTAAGAAGAAATCAGGCGGAGAAGTGCGCGAAGGTATGTTGCTTATTGAAGGCAAATACGAAAAAGCAAAAAAGTAATAATCATATAAATAAGCACAAAAAGGCTAATATTTATTAATACTTTTATGCATGTGATTATTGATTATTTGTTTGAATTGCATACCTTTGCTTTTATTGATACAAAAAGGCATCACTTTTACAAATTAAATTATATAATTATTAATAACTAAAAAATGAAAAAAATTATTTTTATTCTTATTGCCACTCTTACGGCAAGTGTATGCTTCGCTTCTTCAAAATCGAAAGCTGAACAGGACACAAAACAATGGCGCTACGAAATTGAATGTTCAGGCGTAGGAGCAACCGGTACATACCTTGTGAAAGTTTGGAGCTACTCAAAAAAAGAGGCTACCGCAACAAATCAAGCAGTAAAAAATGCTGTACACGGGGTTATATTTAAAGGGTTTGCCGGTGGTAATGGTTGTAGTACACAACGTCCTCTAATCAAAGATCCGTCAATTGAAACAGACAAAGCAGATTTTTTTGAAAAATTCTTTGGAGAAGGCGGTGATTATCAAAAATTTGGCAGTGCAACCAATAATATAGAAGTAATTAAAGTTGGCAAAGAATATAAAGTTGGCGTAATTGTAAGCATATACAAAGACAATTTACGCAAAAATCTTGAAGATGCCGGTATTATACGTGGATTATCAAATGGATTTTAATATACACTAACAAATTAATATTATTATGAAAAAATTATTTTCCATCCTAATTTCAGTCTTGATGTTTGGTACCATAGCAATAGCAGAGGATGTTGTGTATCTTAACAACGGACGTGTTGTAAAAGGGACAGTTACAAAAGACGACTACAATATAGTAGAGATTGAGTCAAATGGTAATATACTGCAATACAAAAAACTTGAAGTTAGAAAAATAGATAAAGGGACAACAACAGTTGTTGTTCCAGAAACACCAAAGCGTGCAGCATATATCGATTACGAAACACAAAAAAAAGGTTGGTGGTGTTCGGTTGAAGTTATGGGAGGCGGAACAGTTGATGTAAATTACAATCCATCTCTATACAATATCGGAATATCGTTTATAAATGGTTATCGTTTTAACCAATTTATACAGATAGGTATTGGTCTCGGTTTTAGATACTACCTTCCTTCAACTAATATTCAAAATCAAACTTACTATGGGATTAATGGTTTGTATGAGCCAAAACATCAACAATACACACAAACTGACATTAATGGAAACAAATATGTAGGAGCGCCATGGTCAATTCCTCTATTTATTGATTTACGCGGTAACCTCATTTCCAACGATACACGTACTGTTGTTCCATATTGGGCATTTGATTTTGGTTACTCTTTTAGCAATAATTACTTAAATGGCACAAAAGCCACACAAAACCCATTAAATCCAAATGATATTCAATATGACAATAGTGCAGCAGTTGCATCATTAGGCGATGGAATTTTCTTTGCGCCCACACTAGGTATAAAAATTGGAGGTCCGCGCAATACAATATTACTTGGCGTCAGCTATATGGGTCAAGTACTACCAAGATGGAATGGAACTATTGAAAGAGGTAACATTACTTCAACCACTCTTTACACAAGCTTTTTGTGCGGCAAAATTGCATACGAATTTTAATACAACAAAACATGAATAAATTATTATTAGCTATTTCAATGCTATTTGCAGCAATTGTTGTAAATGCAGACAATAACACATCAGCTTATTACAATTCAGAAACAGAGTGTTTAGGAGTTGAACTTGATGGATCACAAACTCTTAGAGTATGGGCTAATGGTCGTAACAAGACTGACGCTGTTGAACAATGTAAAAAAAATGCAGTAAATGAAGTTATATTCAACGGCATTAAAAATGGTAATGGCGGATGCAATAAAAAACCACTTATTACAGAAGTGAATGCTAAAGAAAAATATGAATATTATTTCAATATATTTTTTAAAGATGATGGCGAATACAAAAAATATATTAGTATGGAAGATTCACGTACTTTTACGAAAAAACGTTTAAAACGATCAGAACAAGTCAAATATGGTATTACAGTAAGAGTAAATCGCGGAGACCTTCAAGATCGTCTTATTAAAGATGGAATTATCAAACAATAACAAGAATCTAAATCTATAAACCATGAGAAAAATAGCTATATTGTTTTCAATTTTGCTTGTGTCACAAGTAGTTTGTTCGCAAGTAAAAAAACCAACCATAATGGTTGTTCCAAGTGATGCTTGGTGTAATCAATTTGGATTTATTAATCATTACGATAATCAAGGTACTGACATAATTATACCAAATTACAAAAAGGCATTACAAACAGACATGGATCTGCAACAAGTTATTACTCAAATAAGTGGAATGATGGCAGAAAGAGGATTCCCTTTAAAGAACCTTGAATCTACTCTTAAATCAATTGAGCAACGCACAGCTGAAGACAACTTAACACAAAGTAAAACATCTGGTGCAAGTTTAGCAGAATCGCCTCTTGATCAGCTTCGTAAAACAGCTAAAGCCGACATTATTATTCAATTAAGCTGGAAGGTTAATCAAAGCGGTCCGAAAAAATCTATTCAATTTATATTACAAGGCATAGATGCTTATACAAACAAACAAATTGCCTATGACACAGGGAATGGAGAACCTTCTTTTTCTGCAGAAGTACCTGTATTATTAGAAGAAGCCGTAGCATCTCACATGGATAATTTTGCTGCTACACTTCAAAATCACTTTGATGATATGTTTGAGAACGGACGCGAAATTAATATCGATTTTAAAGTATTTGACAATGGTTCCGGCACTGATTTTGAAACTGAATTTGGTGGAGAAGAATTGGGCGATATTATTGACGAATGGCTTAATCAGAACACGGTTAATCATCGTTATGGTAAAACAGATGGTTCTGAGAACTACATGTATTATGAGCAGGTTCGTATGCCTCTTTTCGATGCTAACGGAAAGGCTCTTGATACAGAATCATATGTTAAGGATTTGCGTAAGTATTTGAAGAATACTTATCAAATTGAGAGTAAAGTTCAAACCAAAGGATTAGGTAAAGCTGTCCTAATAATAGGAGAAAAATAATATTGATATGAAAAAGATTATTATTACAGCCATGGCAGCCCTATTGGGCGTAGTGGCAATAAACGCTCAGAATTTCCAAGACAAGAAGGATCTTATTTCTATTTCTGTTCTTATTCCGGATCAACCGGACCCACTACCACAGGGTGCAAGAGCATATGCTATTACAAAACTTAAACAGATAGCAGCTAATAATGGTGTGGCTGCAAATGAAAGTTTTAGTCGTTTCTTCATCTCTTTGGAGCTTACTCCTCTTACAAAAGACATTTTGCCTGGACCTCCAATGCAAATTGCTCAGAATATGCAAGTAACATTGTTCCTTTGTGATTATTTTGATCAAAAGGTGTTTGCATCAACCAGCATTGAGACCAAGGCTGTAGGTACAAATGAAACTAAGTGTTTCATTAACGCTGTAAAGGCTATCAACACAAATTCAAATGAGATTACCGCATTCATGCAGAACGGTAAGCAGAAGATCATTGACTATTACAATGCAAACTGTTCAAACATTATTAAAAAGGCCGAGAACCTTGCGTTCCAAAAGCAATATGAATCAGCACTTTATGAGCTAACATCTGTTCCGGAAGTTTGTGACTGCTATGACCAAGCACTAGCCAAAACCAAAGATGTTTACCAAGCATACGTTGATTACATGTGTGATGTAAATCTTGCAAGTGCAAAGGCTGCTTGGGCTGCGGAGCAAAATTCATCAGGTGCTGCATCTGCCGGTAAATATCTTGCAAACATTTATCCTGATGCCAAGTGTTATGGTGACGCTGATATACTATTCAAAGAAATCAAAAACAAGGTGCTTGATGACTGGAAGTTTGAGATGAAAAAGTGGCAGGATGGTGTTGACCTTGAGAGTCAACGCATTGAGGCTTTCCGTGCCGTTGGTGTTGCTTATGGTAACGGTCAAAAACCAAATACATACGTAATGCCTTGGATGACAACGAGATAATATTAAATATAGTATACAAAAAACAGGGTATCTCAAAAAAGAGATACCCTGTTTTTTGTATAAATAGAATGCTACTTTACTCTCCCATCAATATCTCAAGAATATTGACTGCTGCCTTAGCAACACTTGTTCCTGGGCCAAATATTGCGGCAACACCGGCTTTGTACAAGTAATCATAATCTTGTGCCGGTATTACACCTCCGGCTATTACAACGATATCCTCGCGGCCAAGTTTCTTCAATTCAGCAATTACTTGAGGTACAAGTGTTTTGTGACCTGCTGCTAAAGATGATACACCTAATACGTGTACGTCATTTTCAACAGCTTGCTTTGCCGCTTCTGCAGGAGTCTGGAACAAAGGTCCCATATCTACGTCGAAACCGCAATCAGCATAACCCGTTGCTACTACTTTTGCACCACGGTCGTGTCCATCTTGTCCCATTTTTGCAATCATGATACGAGGTTGACGACCTTCTTTCTTTGCGAATTCAGAAGCTAATTGACAAGCTTTTTGGAATTCAGGATCTTTATTTGTTTCTGAGCTATACACACCTGATATTGTTCTAATTGTTGCTTTATAACGTCCGACTATTTGTTCACATGCATATGAGATCTCGCCTAATGATGCGCGAACACGTGCTGCTTCAACAGCTAATTCCAACAAATTACCTTTACCTGTCTTAACGCACTCGGTAATTGCATTCAATGCCTTCTTAACATCAGCCTCATTACGATTTGCGCGCAATTGATTTAAGCGTTCAATTTGTTGTATACGAACAGCTGTATTGTCAACTTCAAGAATATCAATTGGGTCTTCGTGATCCAAACGATATTTATTTACACCTACAATAGTTTGTTTGCCGGAGTCGATACGAGCTTGAGTTCTTGCAGCAGCTTCTTCAATACGCATCTTTGGAATACCTGTTTCGATAGCTGTGGCCATTCCGCCTAATTTTTCAATTTCTTGAATGTGTTCCCATGCTTTTTCAGCCAACTCGTTAGTCAAAGATTCTACATAATATGAACCTGCCCATGGATCAATTTCTTTGCAGATTTTTGTTTCTTCTTGTATATAGATCTGTGTATTTCTAGCAATACGAGCAGAAAAGTCAGTCGGCAAAGCAATAGCCTCATCCAAAGCGTTGGTATGCAAAGATTGAGTATGTCCTAATGCTGCTCCCATTGCTTCTATACAAGTACGGCCAACATTATTAAACGGATCTTGCTCTGTTAGTGACCAACCTGATGTTTGGCAGTGTGTACGTAATGCTAATGATTTAGAATTTTTCGGATTGAATTGTTTTACAATTTTAGCCCAAAGCATACGAGCTGCACGCATCTTAGCGATTTCCATAAAATGGTTTGTCCCAATTGCCCAGAAGAATGACAAACGTGGAGCAAACGAATCAATATCCATACCTGCATTAACACCTGCACGTAAATATTCAAGACCATCAGCCAATGTGTAAGCCAACTCAATATCAGCTGTTGCACCTGCTTCTTGCATATGATAACCTGAAATCGAAATTGAATTAAACTTAGGCATATTCTTTGAGGTGTACTCAAAAATATCAGCGATAATCTTCATAGAGAATTTAGGTGGATATATATATGTATTACGCACCATAAATTCTTTTAGAATATCATTCTGAATTGTTCCTGCCATTTCTTCCAATTTGGCGCCTTGCTCTAATCCTGCATTTATATAAAATGCCATGATTGGAAGTACTGCACCATTCATTGTCATAGAAACAGACATTTTGTTCAATGGAATACCATTAAACAATACTTTCATATCTTCAATAGAACAAATAGAAACACCGGCTTTACCTACATCACCAACAACGCGCTCGTGATCTGCATCATAACCGCGGTGTGTAGCTAAGTCAAATGCAACTGAAAGTCCTTTTTGACCTGATGCTAAATTTCTACGATAAAAAGCATTAGATTCTTCTGCGGTAGAGAATCCTGCATATTGACGAATAGTCCAAGGACGCATTGGATACATACCACTATATGGTCCACGCAAGAAAGGAGCTAATCCTGAAGCATAATTTAAAAAGTCAAGATTCTTAATGTCTTCTTTTGAATAAACAGGTTTTACAGGTATTAATTCGGGGGTCAACCACTCACTCTCATTGTCGCCATCTATTTTCGATGCAGCAACTTCTTTTATATTGATATTATTAAAGTTTGGTTTCATTATTTCAATAATTTGGCGTTAAACGATTTCAGTGTTTCCAACACATTTACTTTTACATGAATAAAATGCTCAATTCCTACTTTTTGCAGATCTTCCATACATGCAGGAGCACCGGCTACTACAAATAATTGTTTGCCTCCTATGGCTTTAAATGCTGCAGGAGCAAGTTCTGCATATTCGTCATCACTTGAGCATAATACTATAATGTCGGCGCCCGCTTTTTGAGCTGCGGCAACACCTTCTTCTGCTGTATCAAACCCAAGATTATCAATCACTTCATATCCTGCACATGCAAAGAAGTTACAAGAGAATTGAGCACGAGCCAAACGCATAGCTAAATTACCTATGGTCAACATAAATGCTTTGGGACATTTTGCAGCCTTTTCGGTTGCAAGACGTAATTCTTCAAATTCTTCAACAGCACGAACTTTTGGCAATGCTTCTATTCCACTTTCAACTTGGCATCCACATTTGCAAGCACATGCAGTTGCTTCAATTTTAGATGCTGCTTTTTCGTTGAAGTTAGGGAATTGATTAGTTCCTAAATAAATTTCTTTACGAGATGCTACATCTTTTTGACGTTTTGCCAAAGTCTCTTTAATTGCTTTTTGAACAGTTGAGTTTTCAACAGCAGCGAAGAATCCACCTGCATTATCTAACTCTATAAACAATTTCCATGCTTGTTCAGCAATCATTGCTGTAAGATTTTCTAAGTAATATGAACCGGCTGCCGGATCTACTACTTTATCGAAATGAGATTCTTCTTTTAGCAATAGCTGTTGATTACGAGCTATTCTTTCAGAAAAGTCATCAGATTTTTTAAATGTAACATCGTATGGAGTAACTGTCATTGAATCAACTCCTCCTAATGCAGCACTCATTGCTTCCGTTTGAGAACGAAGCATATTGACATTTGCATCATAAATAGTCATATTGAAACGTGATGTCTCAGCATGAATATTCATTTTTAATGCACAATCGCAAGATGGTTTATATGCCTCTACAATTTTTGCCCACAACATTCTTGCTGCACGGAATTTAGCTATTTCCATGAAATAATTTTCGCCAATACCGAATGTAAACTTAATATTTTTACCTGCTTCGGTTGAATCAACTCCTGCTTCGGTCAGCATAGTCATATATTGAGCACCCCAAGACAATGCATATCCTAATTCTTGTGCGCAATATGCACCTGAATTATTAAGACTGACTGCATTAACTCCGACAGCTCTATATAAAGGCAATTCTACAGATGCTTCGACTGATGCTTTTACAAATTCGGATACTTTGTCAAAAGATAATTGTTTCCCTTTAAGTAACATCCTATTTATAGGATCACAATTTACTGAACCTTTCAGTTTTGACAAATCGTATTTTTTAGATTTAAAATAATCGGTAAGCAATTTAAATAATTCAGCAGATTTACTGATGCTAATAATAAAATTCAATTCTACAGAAGAAGCATCGATACCATCTAACAATGTTTTAAGACACTCTGCACTCAAATCTTCTTTATTTAATTTGACAACTAAAGAATCTACGCCTTTGTTTAAAATTTCACGAGCTTTTGAATTAGCATCTGTAGCCGATGACGCATCAATATTTTGACAAACAGCCCAAATATTGTTTTGTTTTACTCCGCGAACATAAGGAAATTTTCCAGGTGCAGAATTGGTTGTTTGAATACCTTCTAGATTTTCTGCACGATAAAAAGGCATCACATTAAAACCTTCAGAAGTACGCCAAACAAGTTTTTTAGTAAAGTCGGCTCCTTTCAGGTCTGCTGTGATTTTGTCCATCCATTCTTGCGTGCTAATCGCAGGAAAGTCTGCCAAAAAGTTTAATTTTTTTTCTGCCATGATTATTATTAAATTAATGGAATTGATTTTTACAAGTCGCAAAGTTAGCCTTTTTTATTATAACAAGACATTAAAAAAACAATTTTTTCCCTACTTTTGCATTCGATATGCAGACAAATAATACTGATACGCAAAAATTATTGTTTCATTTGAACGCCAAATTTGGCAAAGCAATGAAAACCTACGGATTAGTTAATGATGGAGACAAAATTCTAATCGGTATTTCCGGAGGTAAAGATTCGTTAGCCATGGTTGAATTATTTGCAAAGAGGATGCAGATTTTTAAGCCTAAATTTAGTGTTGAAGCAGTACATGTAAGTGTAAGTAATATTCCGTATCAAGCAGATATTGAATATCTAAAACAATATTGTGAAAGTTTTAATGTGCCTTTTCATCATGTTACGACAGAATTTGATGCATCAACCGATACTCGTAAATCACCTTGCTTTTTATGTTCGTGGAACAGACGAAAAATGTTGTTTGAGATAGCTCAAAAATATAATTGCAATAAAATTGCATTAGGACATCATCAAGATGATATATTACAGACTTTATTGATGAACATCACATTTCAGGGTGCATTTTCAACTATGCCACCACTTTTAAAAATGAATAAGATGGATATTAATATAATTCGTCCGCTGTGCTTGATTAAAGAGTCTGATTTACAAAAAATGGCAGATATCAGAGGCTTTAAAAAGCAAATTAAGAACTGCCCATACGAACAAGATTCGCATAGAAGCGACATAAAACGTATTTTACAAGAATTAGAAACCATGAACCCTGATGCAAGACACAGTCTTTGGGGTGCAATGAGCAATATCCAAAACGAATATTTACCTCAAAAGAAATGTATATAGAAACTAATACACAAACTTTAAAATGAATGAATTTTTAAGCATGGAAGAAAATATTATTAGAATGCTCAAGACCGTTTTCGACCCTGAGATTCCTGTAAATATTTATGATTTAGGACTAATCTATAAAATAGACGTTGATGATGATAAAAATGTTGTTGTCGATATGACATTAACAGCTCCTGGATGCCCTATGGCCGATTTTATAGCTGAGGATGTAAAACAAAAAGTTCAAAGCATCGACACAATTAATGAGGTTACTATCAACATAGTTTTCGACCCACCATGGGATAAAAGCATGATGAGCGAAGAAGCGCAATTGGAATTAGGATATTTATAGTAAAAATCATTTAAACTCCATTTTGGTAATAACCGGTAAATGGTCTGATGGATATGTTACTAAACCCAGATTATCATTATCTGCAATATAATTAAGCAAATCAACTATAGTTGCAGTGTATAATACATAATCTATACGTTTAGGTTCCTTGTCAGAAGTACTGTACAAACCTGTATAAGTATTACCGATTTCCGAACATGCTTCAGGATAACTGGTTTGCTGCTGTTCATTACAAACATATCCGCCTTCTGCCCCATCACCAATTTCAACAAAAGAATCATTCCATTTAGCTGATAATTTTAAATATGCAGGTTCTGTTGGTTCGCAATTAAAATCACCCACAAAGAATAAAGGCGAATCCCCAGCTATCATAGGTACTTGCACTAATGCAATATCAGCCTCGGCAGAACGGGTATTTATGCCCTGCTGAGTTGTAGGATGATCAAAATGTGTTGCAAAGAAATAGAAAACATTGTCTGTATTACGTTCTTTTAATTTAACCCATGTTACCATACGATTAAATGATGCACCACTTATTTTTGATGGTTTCTGCGGTGTATTAGATAAGAAGAATCGGCCTTGATCTTGTTTTACATAACGAGTCTTTTTGTATATTAAACCGGTCTGCTCTCCAGTGCCCCCGGCTGAATTTTCTTTTCCGTTGTCACGACCGTAGCCTACATATTCATAATCACTTAAATTTGATATAAAATCGGGAGACTGGTTTAATGTCATTTCTTCGAGGCCGCATAAATCCATATCGTGATTAAGAATCATTTCAAATACTTTATCTTTTCTATTTGTCCAAAATTTCGTATCCTTATCATCAGTAGTATACAAACGGATATTATAATTACAAACATTATGATATGCTGATTGAGAAGGAATTGTTATTGTTTCGAAAGTAGTTCTTATTATTGTATCTGATACAAGTTTAAAAGAATCTCTCACTCCTGTACCCTTAGCTATGTTTGAGCCTGTAAAATAATGATTATCATCTGCTAGAACCTCAACTGTAAGATATGTACCTTTACTAAAAATACTTCCCGGTTGACACTCTGTACCACGATAACTTACCTTCACTATGCCACCTTCAACAGGTGCAACCGAGAATGAGAAAGAATTTTTTGAAAACACAACTCTTATTGTAGTATCTTTTGACAATGCAAAAGGATTACTTACGTTCATCGATGTTAATTCATAATTTTCATTTGGCACTGCAGTAACAAGAACAGACGAACCTTCCATCAGCGAATCACCATTTAATACCACTTGGCCATCACACGAAACATTTACAGATCCGTTTTCGACAGGAGCAATATTAACTACATATTTGTATTTAGTAACAATCGGTTCATTCTTTTGGCAAGAAACAAAACAAAAAATTGACATGCATGTCAAGAGTATCAAAAAGTAGCTTTTAAAGTTTTTCATAATATGTAAGCTTAATTATTCAAGTCTTCTAATTCGAGCCAACGCATCTCTTTTTCGTCTAACAATTTCATTATCAAAGCTATACGTTCTGAGTTTGACATTAATTGATCAGGGGTTAAATCATTCTTTAAGAAAGAGGATTCCAAGTCTTTTTTCTCATTATCCAAATTTTCAATTTCCTTACTCAATGATTCGTATTCTCGCTGTTCAGCATAAGTTAAACGACGTTTGCGTTCGACACGAGAAAGCGTTTTGCTAACAGATTCTTTTGGTTTTTCTTGTTGGCGTAATTCTTTTTCAGTTTCATCTCGCCAGAATCTGAACTGGGTATAATTGCCCGGAAAATCTTTAATTTCTGCGTTACCTTTAAATACTAACAAGTGATCTACAACCTTATCCATAAAATAACGATCGTGAGACACAACAATAACACAGCCCTTAAAATCGCGCAAGTATTCTTCAAGCACGTTTAATGTCATGATATCCAAGTCATTAGTAGGTTCATCAAGTACTAAGAAATTCGGATTCTTCATTAAAACCGTACACAAATACAATCTACGCTTTTCGCCTCCACTCAATTTGTACACATAGTTATACTGCGTTTCGGGAGTAAACAAAAAATGCTGTAAAAATTGAGAAGCATTCATTTTGCGTCCACCACCTAAGTCAATTTCTTCTGCTATATCGCGGACAACATCTATAACTTTCATTTGATCATTAAAGGCTAAACCATCTTGACTATAATAGCCAAATTTAACTGTTTCGCCAATATCAAATTTACCGCTATCGGGCTTCTGAATTCCCAATAGTAATTTTAAAAATGTTGATTTTCCGGTACCATTTTTACCGACAATACCAAGTTTTTCGTAACGAGTAAAATTATAGTAAAAATCCTTTAAAATAACCTGATTTTCGTATGCTTTACAGATGTATTTTGCTTCAAAAATTTTTGAACCAAGATATGAGGATTTTACTTCTAAACGAACATCTTCTTCATTATTATTTACAGAAACCTTGTCCTGTAAATCGTAGAAAGCATCAATTCTACCTTTAGCTTTTGTTCCGCGAGCTTGGGGCTGACGACGCATCCAATCTAATTCTTTACGATATAAATTATTTGCCTTTGACAACTCTGCATTTTGATTGTCAACACGTTCTTGATGCTTTTCAAGATAGTAGCTGTAATTGCCTTTATATCTATAAAATTTCTTTTGATCTATCTCCACAATATCGGAACAAACCCTATCTAAAAAATACCTATCATGTGTTACCATAAGCAAGGTTATCTTAGCTTTATTCAAATATTCCTCCAACCATTCAACCATTTCCAAATCAAGATGATTTGTGGGTTCGTCTAATATAAGTAAATCCGGTTCGCTGATAAGTGTATTAGCTAATGCTAAACGTTTTAGTTGACCTCCTGATAATTGAGATACCTTTTTATCAAATTCTCCAACTCTTAACTTTGTCAGAATTTGTTTTGCCCGTGTCTCGTATTCCCACTCATCTTCTTTATGACGAATTTTACATTCATTTTCAACACTCATAAAGGCATCAAATACAGTACTATCGAGATTATATTTTGGATCCTGCTCTAGAAAAGAAATACGCAAATCACGTTTAAACGAAATTTTTCCATCATCAGCAGTATCACTTCCGGCAATAATATTAAGTAGAGTACTTTTTCCGGCACCATTTTTTGCAACTATTGCAACACGCTGCCCTTCAGATAAATCAAAATCGATTTTATCGTATAAAACTAAATCGCCAAAACTTTTAGTTAAACCTTCTATTTGTAGATAACTAACCATAATAATGGGCAAAAGTACAAAAAAATCATTATTTTTGCATCTCATTTATCAATTGTATGAGAAAATATACCATTTCATTATTGTGTTTGTTATCATCGCAACTTCTTTCATTTGCGAATGAAGGAATGTGGATATTGCCAAATATACCAGACTCCGTATCTGAAAGTTTTGAGGAATTAGGTTGCGAATTGGAAATCAAAGATATATATCACGAAAAAACCTATTCCCTTAAAGACCAAACAACTTATCTATCAAACGGTTATACAGCTACACTTCTATCAGAATCCGGTTTGCTTATTACAAATTATAATGCCATTACTAAGTACATATCCGAGAAAGATTCGAATATTATACTCAATGGTTTTTACGCATCTGAAAAATACAACGAGATTCCACTCGGCAATCTGCATGCATTCATCTTGAAAAGCACTGAGAATGTAACATGGCGAATTAGCTCTAAATTTTTAGATAGTGATAACGAAAGTGTCAGAAAGCAAAAAACAGATTCAATATCAAAATTGATTTGTAACGAGAAAGTACTTCCTGCGGGATTTATCGCTCAAGTAAAGAAAACATCTAATGAAGAATATTACTTATATATTTACAAAAGATATTCCGATTTAAGACTGAGCTATATTCCACCCGTATCTATTGCAGAATATGGCATGAAAAATGACAAATGGACAGCTAGCAGACACAACGCTGACTTCGCTCTAATTCGTATATACGAATCCAGAGACGGACAGCCTGCATATTATAGTAATGTCAACAAACCTGCTGAATTTGAAGGATGCGCGAAAATAGCAGTTGAACCATACAAGGAAGGTGATTTTGTATTTACTTTAGGGTATCCTAATAGCTCTGAGCGAAATATTAGAGCATCTGATCTTTACGAACGCATAATGATTAAAAATAAAATAAGTAAACAAATCATGTCTTTGTTGCAAGATATGAAATATCGCGATTACAAAGACAAAATTGACTACATAACCAGACTAGAAACGTACATTGACAAACAAGATATTATCAATACGAAACAAGCCGAAGAGCACAATTTTATTATATGGGCAGCAAACAATGCTAATTTTAATATTGCGCTAAAATACTCAAACGTTATTCCGCATCTAAACTCATATTACAAGAAGCGAGAATCGGCTTATTCTCAATTCCTCTACTTAAAAGAAATTTCTAATCAAATTGATTTACTGATGGTTGGAAGTATGATGATTGAACTTAATGACAACAATCAAGATGATATTTATTATGAAATAAGCCGTTTTTACGAAAGATATAATCCGACAAAAGAAAAACAAGTTTTACTGGCTGCTTTCAACTTGTGGAAAGAAAAATGTGATTCCGCATATTTACCTGATATTTTTAATGTGATACAAGAAAAATACAAAGGTGATACAGAAAAATACTTAGATGAATTATTCAAAAAATCGTTCATTACTGAAGAAATGCGATTTAACAAATATTTGGACAAACCCACAGAAAAGCAATTCGAATCAGACATGCTTATAATATTGTGCAAAAGTGTTTTGAATGCACAATGGCAAGCCTATTCTGCCTACATGGTTGATAATGATAAAATTGAGAGATGCAATAGATTATACAAAGAAGGTACTAATATTCAAAATCCATTAAAAACGACTATGCCTGATGCTAATTACACTCTTCGTATGAGTGCCGGACAAATAGCCTCATATAGCCCATCGGACGGATATATAATTAATTATGCGACCACATTCAATGGTCTATTTGAAAAAAGTTATACAGAGCACTACAAAGACAAAATTGACTATAAACTTAAATCATTACGTAATATAGGCAAAGGGATGCGCATAAACTTCATGACAACTTGTGACATGCCTCCATATAATACAGGAGAAGGTGTCTATAATAGTAATGGCGATCTAATAGGTATATTGTCAAGTGGAAATTCTGAAACTATTTGCAGTGAATATTGTTATAATGCACAATATCAACGTACCATGGCATTAGATATTAACTATGTGATATTTTTACTAAAAAGATACTCTAATGCTCATAATTTGATAGACGAATTACATTTCAGAGAAGCAGAAAAAGATGTAAAAATTGAATACATTGAAGATACAAAGGAACCGAAACCTGCAGAAACAATAATATATACTTCGGAAGATAAAAAAGCTACAGAATTAGATAATATTGAAGGAAAAACCGAACTTAATAAGAATAATGAGTCTACAAAAAGCGAAAATTAAAATCGTTGCAGACGAAAACATTCCGTTTTTACGTGGCATATTTGAAGATGTAGCAGATATTCAATACTTAGCTGCACCCGACATTAATAAAATTGCAATACAAGATACTGATGCTCTTATTATTAGAACGCGGACAAAATGTAATAAGAGCCTATTAAGCGGCAGTTCCGTTAAATACATTGCTACTGCTACAATAGGATACGATCATATTGATATTGAATATTGTGAAGCAAACGGCATAAAATGGTCAAATGCACCTGGTTGCAATGCAAATTCTGTTGTCAATTATATAAATGCCGTACTTAAATTTACAGAATCATTCCCTACACAAAAAACTATAGGTATTGTTGGTGTGGGGAATGTCGGTTTCAGAATTGCTAAGTTAGCAAAATTCTTAGGTTTTAAAGTATTGCTAAACGACCCACCCAGACAAATTGCGGAGAAATCTTCTTCGTTTGTTCCAATATCAGAGATACAAAATAAGTCTGATATTATTACGTTTCACGTACCTTTAAATGATTCTACATATCACATTGTTGATGATGATTTTATAAGCAATTGTAAGCGTAATCCACTTATTATAAATGCCGCAAGAGGCGAAGTGTGCGATAGTGCAGCTTTATTAAAATGTTACAATAAGATTGTTCTTGACTGTTGGGAAAACGAGCCTAAAATCAACGTTGAATTACTAAATAAGGTAATTATTGGAACTCCACATATTGCAGGTTATTCAATTGACGGGAAAGCCAATGGAACAAGAATAGCAGCCACTAATATTTGTCAATTCTTTGGAATCAAAAAAACAATTATTATTAATCTTCCACCTAAAGACAATCTGACTTACAATGTAAAAGAAGAAAGTGATAAATTAAAACTTCAACCGGATAAGTTTGAGGACTTTAGAAATCACTACCCCACACGCCGCGACATAATAACATTTTAATCAAAGATATGCCTAGATATTTTATAAAATTAGCATACAATGGTTCTAACTATAACGGTTGGCAAATACAGCCGAACGGGAATAGTGTACAAGCAACTATTGAAAAAGGTATATCAATAATATTAGGCAAACCGATTGCAATTGTTGGAGCCGGACGTACAGATACCGGAGTACATGCAAAAGAAATGATTGCACACTTCAACATAGAAAACATAATAGATAACACTGAAGAATTACGCTATAAACTTAATTTAATATTACCTAAAGATATAGCAGTCTACTCAATTTACATTGTAACAGATGATATGCATGCAAGATTCAGTGCAAAATCTCGCACATATCAATACTTTGTATGCACTTCAAAAAACGTATTCAAAGAAAATTTGTCAATGAGAGTACCTATTGACACCGATTTTGATTTAATGAATAAGGCTGCAAACAAACTTTTCGAATATACAGACTTTACCAGTTTTAGTAAACTACATACAGACACCAGAACCAACAATTGCAAAATAATGCAGGCTGATTGGAAACAAATATCTGAAGATAGTTGGGTATTTACAATACAAGCCGATAGGTTTCTACGCAACATGGTAAGAGCAATTGTCGGGACATTACTAGACGTAGGAAGTCACAAAATAAACATAGACGAATTTTGTCATATAGTTGAACAAAAAAACCGCTGTAAAGCAGGTATGTCTGTACCAGCAAAAGCTTTATTCTTGACAAAAGTTGAATATTAACATCTCAACCTTTGTTTTTCAAAACTATTTTAGTAACTTTGCGTGATTATTGTATTTTAAAAAGCGCGCATAAGAGCAATACACGTTTTAAAATACACATATTGCTAACCCTTTAAACCATTAATTAATGAAAAAAAGAAATCTTTTCAAAAAACTGCTTGTGGGCGTAAGTCTCCTATTATGCGCCGGTTTTATGCAAGCTCAAGCTCCTGCTAACGCTCCTGATGTTATACTTCAGGGTTTCTATTGGGATTCTTACGGAGACGATAATACTTATGGAACAACTAAATGGACTGACCTTTTGAGTCAAGTCGATGAGTTGTCAGCAAGTTTTAGTATTATATGGCTACCACCTGCATCTTCTTCTGATGGCGGTTGCGGTTACCACCCAAAACAATGGAGTAACCTAAGCACATCATGGGGTACTAAAACAAGTTTAAAGAATCTTATTACAGCCTTAAAAAACAAAGGTACTCGTGCAATGGCCGATATAGTTGTAAATCACCGTGCCGGAAATTATGGTTGGGTTGATTTCTGCAACGAAGATTTCGGCACTTATGGTAGTTTTACTTTATACGAAAGTACTAGTAGTAACAAATATATATGTAGCGACGACGAAGCAGTAGGTAGTGGATATGGTTGTACAGGTGCTAAAGATGCAGGATACGATACACAATGTAGTGCATCAGGAGGTTATTGTTCAGCACGCGATTTAGACCATTCAAACACTTATATACAAAATGCTGTTAAGGCTTATCTGCAATGGATG
Source organism: Bacteroidia bacterium (assembly GCA_009930305.1). Lineage (GTDB taxonomy): Bacteria > Bacteroidota > Bacteroidia > Bacteroidales > Paludibacteraceae > Enterocola. The sequence goes on along the minus strand of RZYM01000005.1, from coordinate 92,540 downwards.
AAAAACGAAATAGGATATGACGGATGGCGCTATGACCTTGTAAAAGGATATCTTGGTAAATACACAAAAGATTATAACGAGGCTGCCGGAGCATATATGTCGGTAGGTGAATATTGGGACGGAGATTATAATGCTGTAAAACATTGGATTAACGAAACAAGCAATACCTCATGCGCTTTTGACTTTCCAATGAAATATGCAGCGTTAAACAATTCTTTAGCTGCCAATAATTACTCTGGAATGGCAAGTGGATATGGTGTACCACAAGGTTTATGCGGAGCTGATGAAATGAAGCGTTACTCTGTAACATTTGTTGACAACCACGACACATTCCGCAATGAAAATAAATTCAGTGGAGATTGGGAAGCCGCAAATGCATATATTCTTTCTGCACCAGGTATACCATGCGTATTCTATCCTCACTGGGTTAGCTGTAAAGAGGCTATCAAGAAAATGATTGCAGCGCGTAAAGCATGCGGTATTCATAGTCAATCTGCTGCTTCAACCGGAGGTACAAATAATAGTTACTATCAATGTACTACTACAGGTACAAATGGTACACTTATATGCTTTATCGGTAGCGGTTGGTCTGCTCCTGCGGGTTACACTTTAGCAGGTAGTGGAAGTAAATGGGCATATTATACAAATGTACAAGTTCCAGTCGGACCTACTGTTACAATGAGCCCTAACGGCGGATATGTAGGCCCTAACGGACAAGTAGCATTAAGTGCATCTGCAGGTTCTATTTATTACACAACAGATGGTACAACTCCATCGGCAAGTTCAACTATATATACTACAGCTATTACGATTACAACTAACAATACAACTATTAAAGCTATCGCAATTGACGGTTCCGAACAGTCAAGTATTGTAAGTGGAACATTCTTAACAGAGAGACCTGCCGGTTTAAACATTACATTCAAAGCGCCATCAACATGGACTTCTGTATCATTATATGCATGGACAGGAACTAATACTGAAGTTTTTGGAGCTTGGCCAGGTAAAGCTCTTACTAAATCGGGAGACGAGTACACATACACAATTACAGAAACTGATGTACGCCCTGTTAATATTATCTTCAACGACAATGACAACGGACATAAAACTATTGATTTAAGTACTTCTGTTGATTACTGTTGGGATGGCAGTGCTGCAGGTACAGGTGCAATAATAACACCTACAAAATGTGGTGTTCAGCCAAGTAGTATTACCATTAAATTGAAAAACCACGAATATTTTTCAACAACAAATTGTCATATCGTTGGAGGTGAATGGCCCGGTGCTACCGTAGCTCTTGGGCAAGATGGATTTTATAGCATAAATGCAACAACAACATCGTTAAATGTAATATTTAACAATGGTGGTAATGCAAAGCAAACGACAACAATCAGTTCTGAAACAAGTATTTGTGTACAATTAACCGGAGAAACCGGCCAAGATGAATACGGAAACACAACCTATTTGTGGGAAGAAACTTCATGTCCGGGAACAGCTATTGACGAAACGCTTCAAAGCGAAGTTAATATATACCCTAACCCAACATCAGGTCTTGTATCAATTCAATGCGAAGAAGAAATTGCAAATGTAATTGTTCGAGATATGAGCGCAAATAGAATTTACGAAGGCAATTCAAGCAGCTTTGATATATCATCTGCATCACCTGCAATGTATTTTGTAGAGATACAATTATCATCAGGTCAAACTGTAATTAAGAAATTAATTAAAAAGTAAAGTGTTATAATTTTGAAAGGCGGCTTGCCAAATGACAAGCCGCCTTTTTATTGTTTTAATTCGTAACTTTGTAAAAGAATTAATACAATAAGCATGCTTCACTTTCAAGATATTGATATAATTGACAAGGAAAAGTTAGACTACTACTTAACTAATTTAGTTACGCAAAGTTGTAACTACGCATTTGCGAATCTCTTTTCATGGCGACATAAATATCATACTGGCTGGTGTATATACAACAATTGCTTAATTATAAAGTTTTTGATTGATAGCAAAAACAAAATAGGATACTTGCAACCTATTGGTAACAATATTGATTCGGATATAATCAATATTATGGTTGAAGATGCCGCGTCATATAATCAACCACTACGTTTGTATTCAATGAGTAAAGAATTCACCGACATTTATAAGCAAACATCAATCGGAAATAATAGCTACATATATCAGAATCGCGATTTAGAAGATTATCTGTACACAACAGAATCACTACGTACTTTGAGTGGGAAAAGCTTACAGACTAAGCGTAATCAAATTAATCAGTTTAAAAGGTTATACAAAAATTCAAGCTATAGATTACTGAATAACACTGATAAAGAAGAAGTCGAAAATTTGATGACGTTATGGAACAAAGAAAAGGTTATTCACGGTTATGAAATAAATGAAGAGAGTGATATGATAAGACAATCACTAATGCATTTCGATACCTTAGATATATTTGGAATCATTCTTTATATTGACGAACGCGCTGTTGCATTTTCATTTGGATCATATTTGAATAAAAAAATATTTTGTGTACACGCAGAAAAAGCTAATACACAATACATTGGCACATATAGTTACATTAACCAATTATTAGCATCACATCTACCGAAAGATATAGAACTTATTAATCGCGAAGAGGATATGGGAATAATGGGTTTGCGCAAGTCAAAATTATCATATTATCCCGAATTTTTATCAAACAATTACTATTCAATTTCAAAGAGCGACGAAACTGAAATATGGAAATTATGGAAAACTTGCTTTGGTGATAGTGATGAATTTATCTCTTCATATCTTATTAATTATTCAAAAAATGATAATCGCATTTTAAACTATCAAGGAAACGATTTAGCTGCGATGATCCATTTACATATTTTTAAAAACCAAGACATAGATAAAATAGCTTACCTATATGGTTTGGCAACATCTCCGCAATACCGTAATAAAGGCTTTGCATATGATGTTATTAAAAAATCACTTCTAAAGCTATGGCGTAAGGATGTAAAAATTGTATATGCTATACAAGAGAACAAAGACTTTAACGCATGGTCTGATAAGTTTGATTTTACACCATACAACAAAAGTCCATTATATTTTCGCAGCCCTGAACAATTTGATTTCGGTACAGGCATAATAGAACAAGATTTTGGAATGTATAGAATAATGCATGCCTTAGATTATTTAAATATATACACAGCCAAGCATCCTTCAACTAATGCAGAATTTTACTTATCTGATAGTTTATTTACTGAAAACAACGGAACATATAGCATCAGCAACGGCATAGTCGAATACAAACCGATACAAACCACAAGCCATATAATGCATCCACAAGATATCGCAAAACAGTTTCCTCCTGATAATGTTGAACTTGAATTTGTTATGTAAGTGATATAAAAAAAATAGCATTTGATAAGTTTATTAAAAAAAAACACTATCTTTGTTGCCGTTAAGCGTTGGCGATAACTACTGCCAACGATTTTTCCAAAACTTATATATAACTTATTGACCATTTTTTGCAATTGCAAAATCATTACATTTTTATGGCTGAAGAAGAAGTTGTCAAGAAAAAACGGACACGCATTAAACGCACGCCCGAGAAAGTTGCCACGGTAGCAACACAAACAGATGGTGCCACTGAGTTTGTAGCAGAATCACACGTTATAACAGATACTACACCGCCTATTGCATCTATTCCAATTTCAGACGGAGAAGTCATTATGGAAACAATAGCAGAGAAATTGCGTAAAAGCAGTGAAGAGAAAGCAATACAAAAGGAAGAAACAATAGAGACTCCCGATAAAGAGTCTGAAGTAACAAATACTACTTCCCCAAGTGAATTACCTGAAAAATCCAACGAGCAAAACAAAGAATCTCACAAACGCCCTGACTTTAAACATAACCATAAACCTGAAGAAAAACCATACGAATTTGACGACATTCTTAAAGGTAGCGGTGTACTTGAAATAGTTCAAGATGGATACGGATTTTTACGTTCTCCTGAATACGACTATTTTTCATCGCCTGACGATATATATGTATCTCAATCGCAGATTCGTTTATTCGGGTTGCTAACAGGCGATACTGTTGAAGGTCCTATACGCCCGCCTAAAGATGGCGAAAAATACTTTCCACTTGTAAGAGTTGATAAAATTAATGGACGTGACCCTTCATTTGTAAGAGATAGAGTACCATTTGAACATTTAACCCCATTATTCCCGGACGAAAAATTTAAATTGAATGGAGGTAAGAGTACTTCGATGTCTACACGTATAGTCGATTTATTCTGTCCTATAGGCAAAGGACAACGCGGTTTAATTGTTGCTCAACCAAAAACAGGTAAAACAGTATTACTTAAAGAATTAGCCAATGCTATACTTGAGAATCACCCTGAGGTATACATGATTATATTACTTATAGATGAGCGTCCTGAAGAAGTTACAGACATGGCACGCAGCGTTAGAGCCGAAGTTGTATCATCAACATTCGACGAACCTGCAGAAAAGCACGTTAAAGTAGCTTCTATTGTACATGAAAAAGCAAAACGTTTGGTTGAATGCGGACATGATGTTGTTATTTTGCTTGATTCAATCACAAGATTGGCACGTGCATATAACACAACTGCACCTGCATCAGGTAAAGTTTTATCAGGAGGTGTTGATGCGAATGCTCTACATAAGCCAAAACGTTTCTTTGGAGCTGCAAGGAACATTGAAAATGGAGGCAGTTTAACTATTATTGCAACTGCTCTAATAGAAACAGGCTCTAAGATGGACGATGTGATTTTTGAAGAGTTTAAGGGAACCGGTAATATGGAATTACAGTTAGACCGCAAATTATCTAACAAACGTATATTCCCTGCAATAGATATTATGTCATCAGGGACCCGCAGAGATGACTTGCTATTGGAAGCTAACACTCTAAATCGTATGTACATATTAAGAAGACATTTGTCTGATATGAATTCTGTAGAAGCAATGGAATTTTTGAAAGACAGAATGGAAAAAACTAAGGATAACGAAGAATTCTTAGTTTCAATGAACGGATAAAATCATAAATTCTTGGAAAAATTTTTCAGGATACATAATTATTTGGTCGAACACACACAATCGCCTGTTCCTCGCAAATTGATGGACGAGATTGATTGGAATCACCGACTCATTGGCATTAAGGGATGTAGAGGGGTTGGGAAAACAACCTTTTTGTTGGAATATGCTAAAAGGTTCCCTGAAGAAAAAAAAGAATGTCTTTACATTAATCTTAATCAGTTCTATTTTACAGAATGCAACTTAGTCGATTTTGCAGGACGTTTTACAGACGGAGGAGGTAAAGTATTACTTATCGACCAAGTATTTAAATATCCGAATTGGAGTTCTGCCATAAGGCAATGCTACGATTTATATCCACAACTGCATATAGTATTTACAGGTTCTTCTGTAATGCGATTAAAAGAAGAGAATCCAGATTTATCAGGCTTAGTAAAAGTATATTATTTACAAGGATATTCATTTCGCGAATATCTTAATTTGATTGCAGGTTCAAACATAGAACCAGTAAGGCTTGATGACATTCTTCGTAATCCTACCAAATTTGCAGATGCAATAAAAAAACAAGTTGATCCAAGTACGCATCTACAAAATTATTTGCATCACGGATACTACCCTTTCTTCCTCGAGAAGCGAAACTTCTCTGAGAATTTGCTCAAGACCATGAACATGATGCTTGAAGTAGATGTTTTATTGATAAAACAAATTGCTGTAGACTATTTGTGGAAATTAAGACGTTTACTTTATTTATTAGCAATTTCAGAATCTTCAGTAACAAATGTAAGCCAATTAAGTAACGACTTAAATACATCACGTGCAACGGTTATGAATTATCTTAAATACTTAGAGGATGCGCGTCTACTGAATTTAATTTACGCACAAGGCGAATCTTTCCCTAAAAAACCGACTTGCGTATATTTAAATAATTCCAACTTACTATATGCCATATATGGAGCTGACGTGTCTGCACACAATATCAGCAGAACATTTGTTTTAAGTACACTACATGGAAAATGCAAATTAAGCAAAGACGCAAAAAAAATAAATGTATTGGTTAACGGCATTTATCAACTAAGTTTTAAGGATACAGACACTGTTATATGCATTGACAAATCAGGACGTAACACCGAAATTCCTATATGGTTATTCGGAATGCAATATTGATATTTAACGCAAGTATTGCTTAAAACCTTCGCTATAAACCTCATGATGCACATTTGCAGAATCTGCAACAATCAAAAACCATTCTAAAGTATTTGATGATGATTTTACCATGTTATCAATTTGAATCGTATCGCCTATAACCATCATACTTGTTGCGTAAGCATCTGCAAGCATGCAACTTGAAGCTAATACCGTTGCGCTAAGTAATCTATGATTAGTCGGGTATCCGGTTCGCGGATCAATGGTATGCGAAACCTTGCGTTCTTTGGTTATGTAATATTGCCTATAGTTTCCTGAAGTAGCGATACTTTTGTTTGTTATAAACAATGTTCTTTCTAATTCACTATTTGTTTGAGTAGAATCTTCTATTGCTTTACTTATACCAATTACCCAATTATCCCCTTTGGGATTTTTACCCATTACACTCAACTCACCACCTATATCAATCAAAAAGTTATTAATATTATTTTTCTTCAAATATTCTGCCACTGCATCGCAAGCATAACCTTTTGCTATTGCACTTGCATCTAAACATGTTAATGGATTATTTTTTACAATCATCGAATCTTTTAGGCTTATTTTATCATAACCTACATATAACATTATGCTATCTATTTCGCCTTGTGTACGATTATGTTTAGGATCATAACCAAATCCCCATAAATTAACCAAAGGAGCTACAGTGATATCAAAAGCACCATTTGTTTGTTTGGATACACGTACTGCGGTATTATATACCGTCACGAAATCCTCATTAATTTTTACATCAACATTTCTATTAATTTTGGATATAATAGAACTACTATCGAAAGTTGAAAAGGTAGAATTAATACCATTAAGAACTTGTTCAATACCTGTCTGTAAATCTTCATCAGACTGATATGTTACTGCGTAATAGGTACCAAATATTCTACCCACAGATTTTCTATAGCTATTTTGTTGTTGCGTACAGCCCACTAACATCAACAAAAACATGATATATAAGTACTTCCTCATAAAATTGATTTTGATGTACAAAGATACAAACATTTACCAATTTGTAGTATCTTTGTACTCAATTTAGCATTATAAAATTGAATACGTAGAACTTATAATAGAATTGTTAAAACCTACCGAACGTATATATACATACTCTATTTTTACTATAATCATGACAAAACAAAATATACTTGACAAACGATACATGCGAATGGCGTATGTATGGGCAGAAAACTCATATTGTACACGGCGCCAAGTAGGTGCATTATTAGTAAAAGACAAGATGATTATTTCTGACGGATACAATGGTACTCCGTGCGGTTTTGAAAATATTTGCGAAGATGAAAATACTGGTAAAACAAAATCATACGTTTTGCACGCAGAAGCAAATGCAATTACAAAAGTTGCAAGATCACACAATAGCAGCGAAGGAGCAACAATGTATGTTACGACCTCACCATGCATCGAATGTGCCAAACTTATGATTCAATCTGGCATAAAACGTGTAGTTTACGCTGAAGATTATCATATTACAGATGGTATTGAATTATTGAAGCGTGCTAATATTGAAGTATGCAAAATAAATTTATAATAATATGAATAATAAAAAGATTCTATATCCGATAATAATTGCTTTAGTACTTTGCCTCGGCATGGTTATCGGGTCGTATATGTCAATAAATACACAAAAGACCGATACAGACTCATTTGATAATACGGAATCATCATATGATAAACTTAATGCCATATTGAATTTATTAGACCAATCTTATGTTGATGATATTGACAGGAATAAATTAACTGAAGATATTTTACCTGAATTACTTAGCAATCTAGACCCCCACTCTACATACATTCCTGCAAACGAAGTTGAAGAAGCCAACGAGGATTTGGAAGGCAGTTTTAGTGGCATCGGCGTACAATTCAATATTCAGAACGACACTGTTGTAATTGTTGATGTTATTGCAGGTGGTCCTTCCGAAAAATTAGGCGTACGTCCCGGCGACCGTATTGTTGAAGTTGGAGACAGTGCCTTTACCGGAAGTAACATAAATAATAACAAAGTTGTAAAGACTTTACGTGGTAAAAAAGGCACAAAGGTACGAATTGGAGTTAAAAGGAATAATGTTAAGCAATTAATTCATTTTAATATTACTCGCGGTGATATCCCTGTTAATAGTGTTGACATTGCTTATATGCTTAATAACAATACAGGGTATGTAAAAGTGAGCCGTTTCGGAGCAAATACATATCAAGAATTTATAACAGAACTAATGATACTGAAAAAACAAGGATGCAAGAACTATATCATTGATTTAAGGAATAACTCAGGTGGATATTTATCTGCCGTTATTCAAATGGTAAACGAGTTCTTAGACAAAAACCAACTTATAGTATATACAGAAGGTCGTTCATATCCACGTGAAGATGCCGTAGCAGATGGTACAGGTAAATTCACATCAGTGAATGTATGTGTGTTAATCAATGAATGGTCGGCATCTGCAAGCGAAATTTTTGCAGGAGCCATACAAGATCAAGACAGAGGATGGATAGTTGGTAGACGTTCTTTCGGTAAAGGTTTGGTTCAGCAGCAAATACCATTAACAGATGGTTCTGAAATTCACCTTACAATTGCAAGATACTACACTCCTTCGGGCAGATGTATACAAAAACCATACAAGCAAGAAAAAATTGAGGAATACGAAAAAGAAATAGAAGATAGATATAAACATGGTGAATTCTTTGCACAAGATAGTATCACCGTATCCGATAGTCTTAAATACAGTACTCTTACGGGACGAAGCGTTTACGGAGGTGGAGGTATTACACCTGATTTTTTTGTTGCACAAGACACAAGTATTTATACTACATTTTATATGACATTGTTTAATACAGGGGTATTGTACGATTTCGCATTTCAATATGCCGATAATCATAGAAGTGAATTGTCAAAATATAAAGATTGGCAATCGTTTCAACAATATTTAAAAACAAGTAATTATTGGACTGATTTTGTTAAGTATACAGATTCAAAGAAAGTAGTATATACCGCAGATGACATGTCAAAATCGAAGGCATCAACAGAAAATATGTTGCAAGCATATATTTGCAGAAATATATTAGGTGACAAAGGTTTTTACCCTATCATAAATCAGAAGGATAAAACATTAGAGAAAGCCATACAAGTTGTTGAAACAGAAATTGAGTAATTATGGATGCACTGTTAATTATAGAAAAATACTACGACCCAAATAGTAAGTTATATAATATATTAGTCAATCATAGTCGCAGTGTAGCCAATAAAGCAGCAAGTATCATTAGCAATCACCCTGAATTAAATGTTGATAAACAATTTGTAGAAGAAGCAGCTATGCTTCACGATATCGGCATTTTCAAAACTAATGCACCGGGGATTGAATGTTATGGCACTTATTCTTATATATGTCATGGGTACTTAGGAGCCGACATTCTATGCGCTGAAGGTTATAAAAAGCATGCTTTAGTTGCAGAAAGACATACCGGTACAGGACTTAAGTCAGAATTTATTATAAAGAAAGGATTACCATTACCCGACCGCAATTACTGCCCAGTCTCACTTGAAGAACAATTGATATGTTTTGCAGATATATTTTTCTCAAAAACCAAACTCGGTGAAGAAAAGAGTATAGAAGAAGTAGAGGCAACGCTCTCAAAATGGGAGGATACCTCTATTATTCAATTTAAAGAATGGTGTAAATTATTTTTGTAATCACATTTTCTCAGGTACATTTATACCGAGCAATCCCATTCCTGATTTTATAACCTTAGCAACATTTCGCGAAAGTATCAGACGGAAGTTTCTTGATGCGCAATTTTCTTCTTTTATTATTTGACAATCGTGATAGAATTGATTGTATTGTTTTACTAATTCGTATATATAATTAGCAATCAATGACGGACTATATTCGTCTCCTGCCTGTTTAATAACTGCAGGATATTCTGATAAAGATTGAACAAGTGAAGTTTCCTTTTCAGACAACTCTAAGTTTATATCCATATTTGCATCTAAAACAATGCATTGTTCATCTGCCTTACGCAATACGGAGCATATACGAGCAAATGTATATTGGATAAAAGAGCCTGTATTTCCGTTAAAATCAATCGATTCTTTAGGATTAAATGTCATATTTTTGCGAGGATCTACTTTTAAAATAAAGTATTTCAAAGCTCCAAGACCTATTGTCGTTGTAATATCAGATATTTCTTTAGGACTTAATCCTTCTAGTTTACCCAATTCTTTAGATATTTCAGAAGCAGTTTTAAGCATCTCATCCATTAAATCATCAGCATCAACAACGGTTCCTTCACGGCTCTTCATTTTACCCTCAGGTAGTTCAACCATACCATAAGAAAAATGCACTAAACTTTTACCCCATACAAATCCTAGTTTATCCAACAACAAAGACAATACTTTAAAATGATAATCTTGTTCATTACCAACTACATATATCATTTTATCTATCTTATAATCACCGAATCTAAGAGTTGCTGTACCTATATCCTGAGTCATATAAACTGAAGTTCCATCAGCACGAAGCAATAATTTTTGGTCTAATCCTTCTGCTGTTAAATCAGCCCAAACCGAACCGTCTTCTTTCTTTACAAAAATGCCTTTTGACAAACCTTCTGCTACCTTCTCTTTTCCAACTAAATATGTTTGTGATTCGTAATATATTTTATCGAATGATACGCCTAATCTTTTATAAGTTTCATCAAAACCCTTATAAACCCATTCGTTCATTGTTTTCCATAAGTTACGTACAGCTGCATCACCTGCTTCCCAATTACGTAACATTTCTTGTGCCTCAAGCATCAATGGAGCTTGTCTCTTTGCATCATCTTCAGACATTAACTTTTCTTCCATCAATTGCTTAACTTCTGCCTTGTAAGCCCTATCAAAAGCAACGTAGTAATCTCCTACCAAATGGTCTCCTTTTAACGATGTCGATTCCGGAGTTGCACCTGCACCGAATTTTTGCCATGCCAACATTGACTTGCAAATATGTATACCTCTATCATTAACAATATTGGTTTTTACAACTTTGTTTCCGTTAGCTTCTAAAATTTTTGACAAGCTATAACCTAACAAGTTGTTTCTGATATGACCTAGGTGTAATGGCTTATTTGTATTAGGAGATGAATATTCAACCATAATTAATGGCGAAGTTTCTGTAGCTTTCTTAAAACCGAAAGATTCGTCTGCATCTATAGATGCCAATGTATCAACAAAGCCTTTATGTGCTAATGTTAGATTCAAGAATCCTTTTATTACATTAAAATCTGAAACCAAAGGATAGTCGGATTTTAGTTTATTTCCTATTTCTTGAGCTGTTTCTTCCGGCTTTTTATGAGAAATCTTCAATAAAGGGAACACGACTAAAGTCAAATCGCCTTCAAATTCCTTTTTTGTTTTTTGCAAAGATAAAATTGAAGTATCTGCCTCTTGTCCATAAAGTTGTTTTACAACGATCTGAATATTTGCTATTAATTCCTGTTCCATATTATGTGATACAAATTATAGGACACAAAAGTACAAAAAAAAGAGCACCTTTCGATGCTCTTTTTTAATTTATGCTTATTGACTTATTTAACTTTGTCAGCCAACTCTGCACCGGCTTTAAATTTAACAACCTTCTTAGCTGCAATAGTCATCTTTTTCTTAGTTGCAGGATTAACACCTACACGTGCACTACGATTAGCTACCGCGAAAGAACCGAACCCAACTAAAGACACTTTATCGCCTTTTTTCAAAGATTGAGAAACTGCTTTCATAAAACCATCCAAAGCTTTTTTAGAATCAACTTTGCTTAAGCCAGAATTAGCTGCAATAGCGCTAATTAATTCAGTTTTGTTCATACTTTTTTTAATTTTAGGTTAACAAATAGAGTAATTTATGTGTGATTTTCTGTAAGGTCTTATGCAACTACCTGCAAATATAATACTTAAAAATTCATGTACAACTACTATATTTAAAAAATACATTCAAAAATATAAGAAAATCAAATAATTAACTTTATTTTAGTTTAATTTTTAACTAATCACTTAAATAGGTTATCTATAATATAAGCTATATAACTTAATGCCTAACCGACTTACGTCCCTCTTGAAACTTGAATAAATGATACATTAGGTGCAGTAAACAGAATAAGCATTTTAGGTTTATAGCAATGCTCCAAATACATAACATATTATATTATTTGTAAAAAATCAATAAGAAATATTTTGCAAAAATATTCTTACAAAAAAACAAATACACTACTGAGATATATGTACACTATTACAGATATTATAAGTATACAAAAAAAACATTAATTAGCAGGGTACTTCACTAAATTTTCATACTTTTGTAATTGCAAAAAACATAGAGCATATCATGGACTCATACAAACCCATAAACCCTAATTTTCCACCCGCTATCAAGAATCTTATAATAATTAATTTTATTTTTTGGATAGCGTCGATTATTCTTCCCAAATATGCAAATATTGATATAGTTGATTGGTTAGGATTGCACTATTGGTTGTCAGACAAATTCAATCCGGCTCAGTTAATAACCTACATGTTTCTACACGACACAAACAGTTTTTCACATATATTTTTCAATATGTTTGGTTTGTGGATGTTTGGGAAAAACATTGAAATGTTTTGGGGTGCAAAACGTTTTCTCATATTCTATTTTGTAACCGGTATAGGAGCAGGCATAATTCAAGAATTAACTTGGATGATAGATTATGTTCCTATGGTAAATGCAATAAATGAGTATGCATCAAGCAAGGATATTTCTCAACTGATGCCGTATCTCAAAAACATACAAGAAAATACTATTATTCCGATAGACCAACTAATGGATTTCAAGATTCAACTACTTAATCAACCTATTACAGTTGGCGCATCCGGAGCTATATTTGGTATTTTATTAGCATTTGCAATGTTATTTCCACAAGCTCGAATGTTTTTAATTTTTATACCAATTCCTATACGCGCTCCTTATTTTGTTGCATTTTACGCATTATGCGAATTATTCATGGGAATTGGAGGTAATGTTGACGGCATAGCACATTTTGCACACTTAGGCGGCATGCTTTTCGGTCTTATATTAATATTAATATGGAAGAAGAAGGGTACTTTGTACCAATAAATCATGTCTATTGCATCTGAATTAAAAATTAGCTTTAAAGAAGGCGGATATTTAACTCGTCTTATATACATTAATGCAGCTATATTTCTTGCTGTAAAAGTCTCATTGATATTATGTACTATATTCAATGTTCCTACATCATGGATACGTTTTATAGAAATGCCTGCATCACTATCAGTTTTAATTTTTAGGCCGTGGACTATTATCAGTTATATGTTTTTACATACTGAGTTTTTACACGTAATCTTTAATTTATTGGCATTATATTGGTTCGGTAAAATCTTCTTAATGTTTTTCAATCAAAAACAAATTGTAGGAGTCTATATATTAGGTGGACTGGGAGGAGCTGTTGTATACCTTACAGGATACAACCTACTACCCTATTTTGCACAATCAGTACCCAATGCATACATACTTGGAGCATCTGCATCTGTAATGGCTATATTATTTGCTACTGTATCATACAGCCCTAACTACGAAATAAGATTAGCACTTATTGGCAATGTGAAATTAAAATATCTAGGACTCGCATTTCTTATTATAGACATACTTGGAATTACTGCAACAAATGCAGGAGGTAGCATGGCTCATTTAGGAGGAGCAGCTATAGGTTGGTTATATGTAGTGTTATTAAAAAAGCATAATATTGATACTAGTTTTCCAATAACACAAATAATCAACTTTTTTGCAACATTTTCACTCAAAAAACCAAAGATGAAAGTAAGCCAAAATAGCAACTTTAAGACTGATGAACAATGGAATATGGAACGCAAATCAAAGAATGGCCGAATTGATGAAATATTAGATAAAATCAAAAAATCTGGTTACGAGCAGTTAACAGAGGATGAAAAAAAAGAATTATTTGATTTGAGCAACAAAAAATGAGAATACTATTACATATATTATTTCTCATAATCAGCGTATTCTCATTTGGCGCGCTGATACTTACTGACTTTATTGCTTACATACAGCCCTCATCTGTTTTATCTATTTTCAGTTCTTTGAGCGTAGCTTTCCCTTTCTTATTTTTTGCAACGTTTTGTTTACTACTATTTTGGATTATTCAAAAACGATGGATCTACGCCATAGCATTATTTATCTTATTACTGATATCTACACCAAACTTGTTAAAAGTTTATTCATTTAAACCTTCTAGAATTGAACAATCTTCTGATGATGCTTACAAAATAGCTAGTTTCAACGTTCATTATTTTTCGTTTTTTGAAAAAAAAGAAGGGAAAATGCATGGGATAAATATATTAGATTCAATATCAAAGTCAAAATATGACATTATATGTATTCAAGAGATGGGGTATGAAAAAACAGATAGATACACTCTCGAATATATAAAAAGGAAATTAAAAAACTATCCTTACATGCAAATAAGAACTGCTGAAAATAATAGCCACTTTCGAAAAGCAATAGCAACATTCTCTAAATATCCTATTATTGCAAAATACAATATTGAATTTGATTCCAGATATCATTGTGCTATTGCATCAGACATACTTGTTAATAATGATACACTAAGAGTTATTAATTGCTACCTGGAATCTAATAGATTAACAGAACAGGAAAAAGAGATATATCATTCTGATGATAAAGAAAATTTAATTAAAAGAATATACAAAAAATTGGGGAATGCATCTACTAAAAGGAATGCACAAGCAGCAAAAATAGCCGCATTTAGCAAGCAATCAAATCTTAAGACTATTATCTGCGGTGATATAAATGATGTACCTACTTCGTATGTTTATAGGACCATACGCGGCGATTATGAAGATACTTTCTTATCTTTATGCACTGGTATGGGAAATACATTCCACGAAAAAATTTACAGGTTCAGAATCGACTATATATTTACAGACAAAAGAATTACACCATTGTCTTTTAGTATTTGCAAACAAGATGATTCCGACCATTATCCTATTTCTCTGTCATTCAAATTAAACTAATATGGAAAAACTACAAGCCCAAGTAAGTATCATAATGGGAAGTACTAGCGATTTACCTATAATGGAAAAAGCTGCAAAAGTATTGGATAAATTTCAAATCCCATTTGAAATGAACGCACTGTCTGCTCACAGGACACCACAAGCTGTTGAAGAATTTGCAAAAAATGCAGAAAAAAGAGGCATCAAAGTAATTATTGCTGCTGCTGGTATGGCAGCTCATTTAGGAGGTGTTATTGCGTCTATGACAACATTACCTGTTATCGGAGTACCTATTAAATCGAGCTTAGAAGGTATGGATGCGCTATTGGCTATTGTACAAATGCCTCCTGGAATACCCGTTGCTACCGTAGGAATAAATGGAGCAATGAATGCCGGTATCTTAGCTGTACAAATAATAGCTTTGCAAGATGAACGCGTAAACAAACAACTAAAGGAGTACAAAGAATATCTCAAAAAGAAAATTGAAAAAGCAAACGAAGAACTTAAAGATATAAAGTTTGCTTATAAAACGAACTAAATTAATCCACGTAGTTATGTGCTATCAATTGGTACATAACTGCGTTTTCAAAACCTGACTCTGTTCTGAGCCAATCTTTAAGCACACAAGTTCTTACAAATCCTGATTCTTCCAGCATCAAACATGATGCCTCATTACTTTCAGAAACTCTACAATACATTTGATGTATATGCAAGAAGTCTAACACGTATTTACTTACAATTTCGATAGTTTGTATAGAATAACCGTTTTTTTGATACTTCGGATATATAAGTATCCCAAACTCCAAACGACTATGATAATGATCTATATCAAACAGATCAACTATGCCTATAGGCTGATTATCACAAATCCTAACTATAACTAATTTAAGCTCCTTAGTTTCGTATATATCAGACTTAGCGGCAATAATATATTGTTTTAAAGCATAACGCGAATATGGAGCTATGGTATTACCTTGTTTCCAATAGACACTATCGTTTTCCCAAAAACTAAACATATCTATATCTTCAAGTTCCAACGCACGAAGCTTCAATATTTCGTTCTCCAATAATTTCATATCGTTATGCTGAATTTGGGATGATAAATACAAATACGATTTACACCACCTTTAATTTCTATTTTTTGTATCAAATCAGAATATGAATAATCTGAGGTTGAGTATGTTAGTCTTTTCCTATTATCTCTAGGACTTTGGCGTATTTTTTTGGTAAATAAAGTAAACATTTTGAGCATGCTTGCTGCCATATTCACATGATAATAGGCATATATGCTTTTAGAATGTTTTTTATAATACAAAATCATCGCATCAAAAAATGATGATACATATTTTTTAATATCACTTTTAGAAGATTCTCCTTTGTAATGTAATATAGTTTCGGGATAATAGTAATTCTTTAAGCCTGATTGCAATATTCGGTACGATAAATCTATGTCTTCACCATACATAAAAAACTGTTCGTCAAATAACATCTCTTTACCTAATGCTTTCTTATTTAGCAACATAAATGCGCCAGCCAGAATTTGAGATTCTCCGGATTGATCATCACTCAAGACTGTATTATAATACATATTGAAGCATCTTGAATTCTTAAACAACTTAGATAAACCCGAAAACTTACAAAATGCAGCCCATAAAGATGGTATATTCCTTTTAGATTCGGGCAAAAAATTTCCTTCCAGATTTATCATTCTCACTCCTAACGCTCCAAAGTCGGATGCTTTATCAGCAAAATCACATACATGCTTAATGCAGTTTTCACCAATAATCACATCAGGATTCAATAATAATACATAATCACCTTTAGCCATTTTTATGGCTTGATTATTAGCTTTGGCAAATCCTACATTTTCGGCATTATTTATAAATATAGTTTTGGGAAAATAATTTTCTACAAGTTTCTGAGATTCATCATTCGATGCATTATCTACTACAAAAACCTCTGCATCAATTCCTGACAGAGAATTATAAAGAGCATCCAAACATTGTAATAGATAATCTTGTACTTTATAATTTACTATAATAACAGATAGCTTCATCTTTTTGCCAGCCACTCGCCAAAACGAATAATTATATTTTTAGGTTTCGGTTTTATGTATTGAGTATCGTAAATCGGTCGGGTTTTACCTTTTATCATTGCGTATATAACTCCCCAATCAGGTAGTCCTCCAACATTTCTGTCATCAATATATATATCGGCATTGACTTTTCTATTGCTTGCTTTATCATATACTTCTTCAGGAAAATCTTTATTAACTGCGTAAAACTCCAAACCTTTAATACGACAGTATTCAACAGCCTCATCTAATAATTTACCGGAACGCACAGACCAGAGTATCAATTTACATTCGTTTTCAGATTGCAAGCGTTTTAAAGTTGCTATTGCAAAAGGAATTTCTTGTCCTATTTTTGGATACTCATGTGTTACAATGGTTCCATCAAAATCAACCGCAATGGTAATCATGATTTTATCTCCTCGTCATTAAGATAATTATCTATTTTTGCCAGTGTAGGCTTGCTGAATATCAATGCGACAAAAGCTATCAAGAGGCAAAATAAACTTGACCTGTCCCTTACAAAATAATACAAAACTCCTGATGCAAATCCGGGTATATAAAGTAGAATCATCTGGATTTTTGACCAATGTACATAATAAGACAAATCAGACTTTATTTTAATTTTTACCGAATACAGTTTTAATGCTGTAGGGATTATGGCAAGTAACAAACAGATCACCACTCCTTGCATTATCATAACGGTATTTGAAGATAAGAAAAAATCATTGGGTAGTAAATGAGCTATTACCAATTCTAAAATCAGTAAACCATATATTGCATAGTATAATGCAAATAATTGTTTTTGAGCTTGTTTTTTATTCATATAATTAGTTTTTATAAGGTACTCTATTCACTATAGACCGACCTAATGTCAATTCGTCGGCATATTGAAGTTCATCACCTACTGCTATTCCACGTGCTATAGTTGTCAGTGTTACGTCAAACTCAGACAACTTTTTAGAAATGTAATATGCAGTGGTGTCACCTTCCATTGTGGTACTTAAAGCCAATACTATTTCTCTAACTCCACCTTCAGATACCCGTTTAACAAGGCTATCTATTTCCAAATCATTTGGGCGTATTCCATCCATAGGAGATATTACTCCACCTAATACATGATATAGTCCCTTATATTGACCCGTGTGTTCAATCAACATAACTTCCTTAATTGTTTCAACCACACATACCAAGCCGGAATCACGTGTTACATCAGAGCATATCTGACATACATCATTATCAGATATATTCTTACATATTTTACAATATTTGACTTCATTTTTTAGTAATAATATTGATTGTGCAAAAGCATCAACATCATTTTTCTCCTGCTTCAACATATGCAAAGCCAACCGTAGTGCAGTCTTTCTACCGATTCCGGGCAACTTGGCGAACTGATTTACAGCGTTCTCCAATAAAAAAGAAGGATATGATTGAATATCTGACATTATACTAAATAAGCCACAAATATAGTTATTCTTATCATTTCTAACAAAACATATAAAATTGAATATTAGCACTTTTAACTAAGTAGCACATAAGAACAAATCAATTTTAAAAACATTAAAAATTCAAGTACTGATAATTTATAAAATCGTAAATTTGCAGATACCGACTATACTCTACAACCAAGAGAAATAAAATATTAAAATACAAAGTATTAACTATTATAAAAGATGAAAAAGCAAATAGTAATTTTTACAGGTGCAGGTGTATCTGCAGATAGTGGCATCGCAACATTCCGCGATTCTGACGGTCTTTGGGCTAATCATAGCATTGAAGATGTTTGTACCCACGAAGCAATGATTTATAATAGGAATGGAGTTATAGATTTCTATAATGAACGCCGCAAAGAATTATTAGAAAAATCTCCGAATGCTGCTCATTATGCAATTGCCGAACTTGAAAAATATTATCCGGTTAAGTTGATTACACAAAATATTGACGATTTACACGAAAGGGCAGGAAGTACTAATATTACCCATTTACACGGAGAATTGCGCAAATTGCGCAGTAGCATTAACGAATCAGCGACCATAGCTATTGAAGGTTGGAAACAAGATTATACAAGCAGGCATCCTGATGGCAGTTTACTTCGACCATACGTAGTATTTTTTGGAGAAGCAGTACCGGAATTAGAGACTGCTATAAAAATTGTAGAAACGGCAGATATATTTATTGTAATAGGCACATCTCTACAAGTGTATCCTGCGGCATCGTTAATAAATTACATCAGAAAAGATATTCCGGTTTATTTAGTTGATCCCCAAAAAATGAACATTTCTATGGATAATCATCCATTCAAACAAATACAAAAGAAAGCAGCAGAAGGAGTTCCTGAATTAATACAACAATTAATAAAAGAATTATAAGAAAGACCATCAAGATTTCATATAGCGGCAAAAAAGATTCAATTTATAAGCATCCAACAAACTTAAAAAAGGAACATTCAAATATAGTAAAGCATAAATAAGTGGATTTATTACGTAACCTATATAAGCACATAAGTTTGCTATTTGCAATGATTTCATTTTATTGTATATTTTAACCAAGCGCACGTTTTGTGGGAAATTGCCATTATTTACCATATATGACAGGTTTCTTACTGCTGTTGAGCATTGTTTTAAGAAACACTTATTAGATACTAATCTATTTCCCAATGGATTATTTATGTGGCGAATAGGTATTCCATTTTGATATACTGCCCATGAAAACAAAGCATCTTCGTAACCATAAGCGATTAAAGTTTCGTCGAAACGAACTTTTTCAAAAACCTTTTTATAAATCAGAAAATTACCGGATAAAAATGTTTGGTATGGATGTGCATTTCTAAATTCTAAAGACCTGCATTCCCTTTTTAAACCATATAAATAGCGCAACTTTTCATTCCACGATGCATTATCAGAATAGCAAACTCCCCCATAAACGATTTTTTCTTTACCATCCATTTGAGCAACATAGTCAGACAAAAAAGTATTTGAAACTATAACCGAATCGCAATCCATAAATAACAAATAATCGTATTGAGTATTATCTGACAAAACATTACGAATTTTTGCGCGCCCTACGTTTTTGTCCATCTTTAAATAAACATCAGCGAGTGATGCAATTTCTTCATTTATAGCTTTATATGAAGAATCAGAGCCATCATCAGCCAAGACAATTTCAATAGGTATAGTAAGAGTAGACTTTTGTTTTATTAGACTATAAAAAAGCTGTCTGATGTCGTAATTATATATTGGAATGCATATAGAGAGCATATCGTTTTTCACAAAAGTTTCACAAAAATAAGTAAATTATTGCTTATACAAACAAAAAATACGATATTTGTCAATGAAAACGGACATTGATGACTAAATATATAAGAAATATACTTTGCGTTGTTTGTGGATTAATATTTATCGTTCCTACTATGCAATCAAAAGAAGCTAACAAAAAGATTGGAATCTGCCTAAGTGGAGGTGGGGCCATAGGATTTGCACATCTTGGTGTACTACAAGCCTTGGAAGAGAATAACATTAAACCGCAATATGTATCAGGATCAAGCATGGGAGCCTTAATAGGAACGTTATATGCAGCCGGATATTCGCCTTCAGAAATAATGGTTTTAGTAGAACAAAAGCAAATGTATAAAATAACTAATTTCGTATCTACTCCTAAATCAAGAAAAGGTTTGTCGAGCATGAAGAACGTACAGAAAATCATGCTAAAATATATTCCGCACAACAATTTCGAAATGCTGCATAAAAAACTATATTTATGCGTTGCTAATTTAACTACCGGCCGGTACGAAATTATTTCAAGTGGTAAACAACTCAGCGAATATGTATGTGCATCAGCTGCAATTCCTATTGTATTCGAACCACAAGAAATCAATGGCAACCAATATGCAGATGGAGGTTTATTAAACAATCTACCAGCTGAGCCATTAAGGCAAATTTGCGACATAGTTATTGGTGTTGACGTACTTGAGTATCCGAAGAATAAAAAAATATCAGACAAAATGGAATTATTAAATATGTCTATATTAGTAAATAATGCAGAATCCAATTTACGTAGAAAAGAAATTTGTGATTACTACATAAGTTGCAATGGAGCAAGTAAATACACTCTTATAGATTACAAAAATTATAAGGAACTTTATAAAATAGGATACGATAGAACAATTGAATATATCAAACAGCATCCGGAAATAAAAGATCTTGCTGAATATTAAAAATAACAACTTAATACACAGAAATTATGATTAAACACATTTCGTCGTACATATGCATTGCATTAGCAACTATTTTATTTACAGCTTGCAGTAATACCAAAATGTTATCATCTTGGAAAGCATCATCAGTACCAAATAACACAATGGACAAAGTACTAATCTTTTCGCTACTCGGCATTAAAGGGAACAATGATATACAAGACGATTTTGAGGATGCTATTGTTGCGGATTTACGCCGCAACGGTATTGATGCCTACTCTGCATACGACATATATGGTTCGGCAGGTTTAAAAAGCAAAAGCAAAGAAACTCTTGCAAAAGAAATTCATGATGGTAACTACACAGGAGTAATGATAATAACCTTGCTCGATAAAAAGAAAGAAACTAATTATGTTCCAGGCAGTACATACACTGTAGCCGTTCCGACTATGCCTTACGGACCCGGATTCTTCCATTATTACAATTGCTATGGATATTACTACGACCAAGTAACTACTCCTGGATATTACACTACAGACACGGAATATATTCTTGAGACTAGAATATTTAATGCTAAAGGTGCTAACGATGCAATTTACATAGGTAAAACATCAACAATAAATCCTTCTGATGCAGAATCCATGGCAAAAGATTTTTCTAATGCTGTGATAAGAGACTTATTCAACCAAGATATCATTCAAAATAAGAAATACAAATCAGATACATCAAAATTCGACTACTAATAGTGAGATGTACTCTTACCAATAATTGATTTTAGCAAAATAACAGGTGTTACTCGATTTTATATCAAAACAGGTTAGATTTGTAGAGATATACGAATAAACGTTAAAAATAACTGCATTCGATTGCTTTTTTTATTGAATAATTTGCAGCATATATGAAGAATCCTTACCTTTGTGGCAATATTAGTTTTCTTCGTAAGAAAAAGATTAAGAATTAAGATGGGGCAAGTGGTGATCAGGCGTGATCACCACTTGTTTTTTTTATACACCTTAAAACAAAAAAAAACGAATAAACGAGCAAATCATTTTACTTTTCCGTATTATAATGTCCATTATATTTACTAATTTTGCATCGTTAAAAACAAAACTAAATAACAGCCCATGAAAGTCATGAAATTCGGTGGAACATCCGTAGGTTCCGCCCAAAGAATGAAAGAAGTTACAAAACTAATTTGCGACAAAGAGCAAAAAATAGTAGTTTTATCTGCAATGTCAGGAACAACCAACACACTTATTGAGATTGCCGACTATTTATACAAAAAAAATTCTATAAGTGCTAATGAGGTAATTAATACCTTGGAAGCAAAATATGATGCCGTAATCAACGAATTATACACATCCGAATCATACAAAGAACAAGCAAAATCTTGTATAAAGAAAAATTTTGATTTACTTCGTTCACTTGCTAAAAATAATTTCTTCACAGTATTTGAAGAAAAAACAATTTTGGCACAAGGCGAATTAATTTCTACAGCCATGGTCAATCTTTATTTAAACGAGATTGGACAAAAATCAGTATTGCTTCCTGCATTAGATTATATGCGTATTGACAAGAATAACGAACCTGATGCTGCATACATAAGAGAACATTTAGTAAAAGAGATCGCTAAACAGCCTCAAGATACCGAAATATATATTACACAAGGTTATATTTGCCGTAACGCTTATAACGAAATCGACAACTTGCAACGTGGAGGTAGCGATTATACAGCTTCATTGGTTGGTGCTGCAATTAGAGCTTCCGAAATTCAAATATGGACAGACATTGACGGAATGCATAACAACGACCCTCGTTTTGTAGAGAACACAAAGCCTGTAGCAAAATTACATTTTGAAGAAGCTGCAGAACTTGCATACTTTGGTGCGAAAATATTGCATCCTACATGTATCTTACCTGCAAAACTCGAAAATATACCTGTGCGTCTTCTAAATACAATGGAACCTAGCGCACCGGGTA
This sequence comes from Bacteroidia bacterium, assembly GCA_009930305.1. Taxonomy (GTDB): domain Bacteria; phylum Bacteroidota; class Bacteroidia; order Bacteroidales; family Paludibacteraceae; genus Enterocola. Next base: position 68,995 of record RZYM01000005.1, on the reverse strand, counting down.
CACTTATTTCGACTGATATTACAAAACACAAAATAGAAGCTGTTGCAGCAAAAGACAATATCACTGCAATCAAAATCAAATCGGGACGCATGCTTCTGGCATACGGATTTTTACGTAAAGTTTTTGACTGCTTTGAAATTCACAAAACTTCTATCGATATGGTTACCACATCAGAGGTTGGTGTTTCTGTTACAATTGACAACACAAAAAATTTAGATGAGATAATCAACGAACTAAAAAAATTAGGTACTGTAACTATCGAGAATGATATGGTTATTATCTGCGTTGTGGGTGATATGAACTCAGAAAACGTAGGTTTTCAAGCTAAAATTGTAAATGCACTTAAAGATATACCGGTAAGAATGATATCTTATGGTGGCAGCAATTACAATGTATCTTTCTTGATACAAGCAGGCGACAAAAAACGCGCGCTAAACAAACTTAGTGAACATCTATTCAATTAATAAAGGAAAATGATTAAAGGTAAATTTCCTATAGATAAGTTTAAAGGGATTAAAACTCCATTTTACTATTACGATTTAAGTTTGCTTCGTCACACTCTAGATATTTTAAAGGCAGAAACAGACAAATACGGGTTTACCGAGCATTATGCTGTTAAGGCAAATGCAAACCCTACTATACTTAAAACTATTGCGTCTTACGGATTTGGTGCAGATTGCGTTAGCGGTGGAGAAATAAAAGCAGCTTTAGAAGCTGGATTCCCCGCTAATCGAATTGTATTTGCAGGAGTTGGAAAAGCAGATTGGGAAATTGAGCTAGGATTGGATAACGATATTTTTTGCTTTAATGTTGAATCTTTAGCAGAGTTAAATGTCATAAACGAATTTGCAGCTGCAAAGCACAAAGTAGCAACTATTGAAATTCGCGTAAATCCTGACATCGATGCACACACACATTCAAAAATCACAACAGGACTTCAAGAAAATAAGTTTGGTATTAATCTTGGACAATTAGATAATATAATTGAAACTGTAAACAAACTCAAAAACATTAATTTTATAGGATTACACTTCCATATCGGCTCTCAAATTACTGATATGACTGTATTTAAAGATTTATGTTTGCGAGTAAATGAGATACAATACAAGTTACTACAGAAAGGCATCCGTTTGCAGAATCTTAATTTCGGAGGTGGATTAGGTGTTGATTATCATCATCCAAACCACTATAGCATGCCGGATTTTACAAATTACTTTGCAGTATTCAATAAATTAATTGAAAAAAGCGAAAATCAAGGTATTCACTTTGAATTAGGTAGAGCAGTTGTTGCACAGTGCGGTTCTCTTATTTCAAAAGTCTTATACATAAAAGAAGGCGAAACCAAAAAATTTGCGATTCTTGATGCAGGAATGACAGACCTGATAAGACCCGCCATGTATGATGCATATCATAGAACTGAAAATCTTACTTCTGATTTAGAAATAGATACTTATGATGTTGTTGGTCCTATCTGCGAATCATCAGACATATTTGGCAAAGACATTGAGTTGAACAAAACACAACGCGGAGATTTAATTGTATTTAGAACAGCCGGAGCGTACGGTGAAGTCATGGCATCTCAATACAATTTACGCACACTAGCAAAAAGCTATTTTTCTGATACACTATAATATGGCATATAACTACCTTAACTACATTTTAGATTATTTTTACGGACTTCCTATATGGCTGATTATTGTAATAGGATGTGCATTTTGCTTCTTTATTATACAGATGGTTTATTATTGGGGATTTTTTACCAATATTTTTAGATACAAAAGAAAGTGTAGAAAAAATAAAATAAGTTTTTTAGAGTCTTTGCCACCGGTATCGGTAATCATTTGTGCCAAAAACGAAGAAGTCAACCTTAACGAGAAACTTCCAAAAGTTCTAGAACAGGATTATCCTGATTACGAAGTTATTGTAGTTAATGATAGTTCATCTGACGAAAGCGAAGAAGTATTAGCCATAATGAAAACAAGATATGAGCGACTACATACTACTTTCGTTCCTGAAAATGCAAAATTCATTGATTCAAAAAAATTCGCTTTAACCTTAGGCATAAAAGCTGCAAAAAACGAAATCTTAATATTTACGGATGCAGATTGCGAACCTAAAACCGACAAATGGTTAAAAAATATCGTTAATAACTTTACTGAGGATACACAAATTGTGTTGGGTTATGGTGGTTATAAACGCAAAAACACATTATTGAATTATATCATTGTATTTGATACATTGTTTATTGCTATTCAATACCTAAATTATTCATTATCAGGCAAAACATACATGGGTGTTGGTAGAAATATGGCATACAGAAAGAGTATGTTTATCGAATCAAAAGGATTTACAGCACACCTGAATCTACAATCAGGCGATGATGATTTATTTATAAATGAGAATTCAACCAAAAAGAATACCCGTATTGAAATATCTCCAGACAGTATAACTATTTCTGAGCCTAAAGATACTTTTATGATGTGGAAACGTCAAAAAGAACGTCATCTATCAACATCCGGACACTATCGCTTTGGTAGCAAAGTATTGCTTGGTGCAGAAGTTTTTTCTCGCGGATTCTTTTATGCATCACTCATTGCCCTACTAATATCTTATGATTTAGTAGCAGCATACATTGCCGGTGGTCTGTTCCTAATAAGATATATTTCACAATATATTATTATAAACCTAACTGCCAGACAATTAGGTGAACGTAAATACTACTTAGGCATACTTGCGTTAGATATTTTACTTCCATTAATAAACCTTAATATTCAAATTAAAAGTTTGTTTAGAGGTAAAGAGAAATATAAATGGAAATAAAGAAATACTAAATTAGGTCTTTTTACAAAACTTTCGTACTACGATTTTTTATCTTTCAAGTAATTGTCGTATCTTTGCAACCCATGAAAAAGATATGCTTATATTTATTATTCCTTTTGTTATGTACTTCTCCTATTTACGGAAGTGCATACTCTAAGTTGCTTAAAAGCCCTGATACCGAATTAAAGTATAATGCGGCTTTAAATTACTATGAGAAAGGAGATTACAGCAAAACAATTACCCTTCTAGAAGATATTTCGCGCACATACAAAGGGACAGAAACAGCCGAAAATATTTTGTATGTTTTATCTACAAGTTATTTCAATAAAAAAGACTATATCTCGGCAGGACACTACTACGACACTTATGTAAATACTTATTTACGCGGTTCTCACTATACGGAATGCCTATTTATGCTAGCATATTGTTATTATAAACAATCTCCGCATTCTGAATTAGACCAAACAGAAACATTAAAAGCTATTGAAAGATTTCAAATATATATCAATCAATTTCCTGATGATTCGCGCATACCTGAAGCTAAAAAAATGTTAGATGAAATGTACAATAAATTGGCTGACAGGGAGTTATATAACGCAACATTATACTATAACTTAGGCAATTACAAGGGTAACAACTATAGAGCAGCAATTGTTACAGCTCACAATGCTATGAACGACTTTCCTGATTCTCCTTACAAAGAAGAATTTGCTTTAATTATCGTACGTTCAAAATATAAAGAAGCATTAAATAGTGTACAAACAAAATTAAAAGACAGAAGTGAAGATGCTTGGGACGAGTGTTATTATTTTTTACAAGAGTACCCTGAAAGCAAGCACAAAAAAGAGGTAGAAAAAATCGCCTCAAGCCTTAACAAAATATCAAACCAACAGAAGTAAAAACTAGTTTAAAATAAAAGCCATGGATTACAAAAAATCAAACGCATCTCTTTCAACTATCACACGTGATGTAAATAATTTGTGCGAAAACACAGGTAATGTTTACGAAACCGTTGCTATTATTTCAAAACGTGCTAATCAAATTAGCGTTGAAATAAAGGAAGAATTAAAACGCAAACTAGAAGAGTTCTCAAACAACAATGTAGACAACTTGGAAGAAGTATTTGAAAACCGCGAGCAAATAGAGATTTCAAAATACTACGAACGTTTACCAAAACCAACATTGCTTGCTACTCAAGAATACATTGAGGACAAAACTTATTTCCGCAACCCTGCTAAAATTAAATAATAGTTGCAAGGTAAACACATCATTTTAGGTATTACAGGTAGTATTGCTGCATATAAGGCAGCATACTTAGTACGTGGTTTTATAAAAAAAGGCGCGGAGGTCAAGATTATTATGACCGAAAATGCTAAGCAATTTATAACCCCGCTAACTATGGCTACCTTATCACAAAACCCCATTGCAGTAGATTTCTTTGATCCTACCAACGGAGAATGGCATAGCCACGTAGAATTAGGCCTCTGGGCCGATGTATTCTTAGTCGCTCCTGCAACTGCAAATACAATAGGTAAGATGGCAAATGGTATTGCAGACAACTTACTTACCACAACATTTTTGTCAGCTAAATGCGCTACCGTAGTTGTTCCGGCAATGGATGTAGATATGTATACACACCCTGCAATGCGTAATAACTTAAATACTTTACGCAATATGGGAGTCAGCATTCTAGAACCTGAAACAGGAGAATTAGCAAGCGGTTTACTAGGCAAAGGAAGAATGCCCGAACCTGAAACAATTTTAGAGTACATGGAATCCTTTTTCAATAAGGAGCAATTCATGTCTAAAAAAAAAGTTTTGATAACAGCTGGCCCAACCTACGAAAAGATTGATCCGGTGCGCTTTATTGGTAACTATTCAAGCGGCAAAATGGGCTATGCACTTGCCGATGAATGTGCAAAACAAGGAGCTGAAGTTTGTTTAATATCAGGACCTGTTAGCATAAAACCTACACATAATAATATCAAAGTTATATCTGTTGAGTCGGCAAATGAAATGTATATAGCTACAAATGAGCAGTTTAAACAAGTAGACATAGCAATTTTGTGTGCAGCAGTTGCAGATTTTACACCTGATCATAAGGATGACAACAAAATAAAAAGAACTAAAGATAGTTTAACTTTGAATTTGGTACCAACTCAAGATATTGCATCCGAACTTGGAAAATCAAAAAAAACAAATCAAATATTGGTTGGATTTGCCTTAGAAACCAATGATGAAACTGCAAATGCAATTGACAAGTTGAAGCGAAAGAATTTGGATTTTATTGTTCTAAACTCACTTAATGATGATAAATCATGCTTTGGATACGATACAAACAAGATATGTATCATTGACAAGAAAGGAGTAATAAACAAGTTTCCACTAAAGGACAAACGAGAAGTAGCCAAAGACATTATCAATAAAATCACGACATGGAAAGACTAAGAATATTATTTTTGATTCTTGCAAGTATCTTGATTGTCGGTATAGCACAGGCTCAAGAGTTAAATTGTAAGGTAACAATAAATTCGGACCAGATTCAAGGTACTAACAAATCTGTATTTGAGGCTTTACAAAAGGCTGTTACCGAATTTATGAACGACAGACAATGGACAGATTATGAATATCAAGTATCTGAACGCATTGAATGCTCTATTTACATAATAGTTAAAACATATTCAAGCAACACATTCTCCGCCGAATTGCAGATACAAGCAAATCGCCCTATTTATAATAGCTCATACAAATCTCCTATATTCAGCTTCACGGATAAAAACTTTAATTTTAGTTACACCGAGGGTGACCCACTTAATTTTGATGCTACAAGTTTTGGAAATAACTTAACTGAAGTATTGGCATATTATGCATATATAATTATAGGAACTGATTGTGACTCCTTTTCGAAACTAGGAGGAACTCCATTCTACAGAAAAGCAGAACAGATTGTAAATCAGGCACAGAGTACTAACGAATCAGGATGGAAGGCTTTTGAAGACAATAAAAATCGTTATGCCTTAATTAACAATATATTAGACGAAGTAGTTACTCCATATAGAGAGTATTTTTACACCTATCATCGCCTTGGATTAGATGAAATGAGTGTATCTGCAGACAAAAGTAGAACACGTATTGTTGAAGGCCTGCCTATACTTAAAACAGTTTACAAAGCTAGACCATCTGTTATTATAATCAACGTATTTGTTGAGACGAAGATGGATGAAATTATCAACATCTACTCAAAAGCTTCAAGCCAGGAACGTAAAGACGCCTATGAAATTCTGAGCTACATCGTTCCTACTATGCAAAATAGGTTAAGTGCCTTAAAATAAATTTTCATGCTTCGCAGTTTGCACATAGAGAATTATGTTTTGATCAAATCCTTAGATTTGGACTTTACAAGTGGGTTTTCTGTTATTACGGGCGAGACTGGTGCGGGAAAATCAATTCTATTAGGTGCATTAGGTTTAGTTTTAGGTAATAGAGCCGATTTAAAAACTATTTCCGATGGTCAAGAAAAATGTGTAATTGAAGCCGTTTTCGATATATCAAACTACAATATTAGAAAGCTATTTGAGGATAACGATTTGGATTATTACGACGAATGTATATTCAGAAGAGAGTTATTACGCAACGGCAAATCACGTTTATTTCTTAACGACACTCCTGTAAATATATCTATTTTAAAAGCCATAGGCGACGAACTAATAGATATTCACTCGCAACATAGTAACCTATTACTTAAAGATGATTCGTTTCAATTAAGTGTTTTAGATTGCATTGCTGAAAATAAAGATATTAGAAATAGATATCGCGAAATATACAACAAACATAGTATAGTATCGAAGTTATTAAAAGACACTATAGCATTAGCTGCATCAGATAAAAAGGACTTAAATTATATCGAGTTCCAATACAAGCAATTATGTGATGCGAAATTACGTGCAGACGAGTTGCCTGAATTAGAAAGTGATCTGCTGTATTTAGAACATGCATCCGAATTAAAAACAGCATTGGCACAAACAGAAGATGCATTACTCAACGAAACAGGAGCAATATCATTACTGCGTATAGCTGAAAATCAAACACAAACAGCATCTAATTTCCAGTCTGAATTACAAGCCTTACACGACAGAATAAGTAGTTGTACAATTGAACTGAAAGACATAGCTGATGATATATCAAAACGCTGTGAGTTAATTGAGATGAATCCTGAACGTTTGGAGCAAGTACGCGAACGTTTAGATTTAATATACACCCTACTGCAAAAGCACAAAGTTGCAAATGTTTCAGAATTATTAGACCTTCAAAAAGTATTGGAAGATAAGATTTCCGAGCTCAACTATTCTGACGAGAATATAGCTAAACTCAAACAAGAAGAGAATCTATTAAACATTGATTTACAAAAAATTGCATCTACGCTATCAGAAAGTAGAAAAAACACTGTTAAGAAGATTGAATCACATTTAACAGCAAGTTTATCAAACTTAGGTATTCCAAATGCAAATTTTGTGATTAAAATAAACACAACTGATACTCCAAGCCGTAGCGGAATTGATAAAGTTTCTTTCTTATTTTCTGCAAATAAATCACAAAAGCCACAAGCTGTTGCTCAAATAGCATCAGGTGGTGAGATATCAAGATTGATGCTTTGTATAAAAGCTATGATAGCTAAATCTGAAAATCTACCTACTTTAATATTTGACGAGATTGATACGGGTATATCAGGCGAAATTGCTGCAAAAATGGGAAATATCTTAAAAGAAATGGGATTACATTCTCAAATAATATGCATCACCCACCTTCCTCAAATAGCAGCAAAAGGTAGTATTCATTATATGGTATACAAGAAAAACGAAGACGGCACTGAGACACATGTAAAACTACTTGATCAAAACGAAAGAATTGAAGAAATTGCAAAAATGTTAAGTGGAACAGCTATTAGCAGTGCTGCTATAGAAAATGCTCAAGATTTACTGAACAACAATTGAGAAAATTTATTTTTCCCTAAAACATAATAAGAGAATAGAATACTGCCTTTAAATATAACCGGAATTCGTTTAGTTATATATTTCTGCATATTTTCTCTACGTTTTTCTCTCAGCGAACAACACATTGAATACGAGGCTAATCTGCCTTTTATTGCAGCTGATGCATCCTTCTTCTTTCCCTGAAAAAGCATTATTATAGCAGCTAAGTAGTCTAAAAAGAATCTAATAATCCAAACCCACCACAAAGATAAAATAGGTACATTTTTATACAACATACACAAGTTATTTCTGAAATTGAGATATGTTTTATGCGGATTTTCTGCGCTAAGAGTACCTCCGCCTACATGATATACAACACTTTGAGGCACAACAGCAACTATCCTTCCACGTGCATTTAATCGCCAACACAAATCAATTTCTTCCTGATGAGCAAAAAACAAAGCATCCAAACCTCCATATTCCTGAAAATCATTACGCCTTATAATTAAGCAGGCACCACTTGCCCAAAAAACTCGTCTTACATCATTATATTGACCATTATCAGATTCCATATCAGACAAAATACGACCACGACAGAAAGGATATCCTAAGATATCTATATATCCACCACTAGCACCTGCGAATTCAAAAAGATTATGATTGTTTATTTGTAATATTTTAGGTTGACAAGCAGCAACAAGAGGATTCTCATCCATATAGTCAATAGGTGATTTTAACCAACCTGCTGTAACCTCTACATCAGAATTCAGCAATACAACATATTCTGTATCAACCTTAGCTATTGCTAAATTATAACCTTCTGCAAAGCCATAGTTTTTTTTAAATTCTATAAGTTTTACAGTCTGAAAATTTTGTTTTAAAAAATCAACAGAATCATCAGTTGATGCATTATCAGCTACGTAAATATCAGCATCAACTTCCGGAGTGTACTCAATTAGTTTTGGTAAATATTTTTGTAAAAACGATTTGCCATTCCAATTAAGAATTATTACGGCTGTTTTTTTCATAATCCTTTTTTGTATATTTCCACCGATTATGCGACCACAAATAACATTCGGGCTGGTTACGGATATCCGTTTCCAACATCTCGGTATACATCTGAGTTATCTCATTTTCTGAAGTATTTGCTGCACTATCGAACATTGGAAGTATAGTTGATTCGTAATATCCTCTTTTAACTCTTACTACTCGAAAGTAACAAACCTTATAATTAAATTTCCTAGCCATACGTTCTGCAGTTACGATAAATGGAGTATCCTGATTCATAAACCTTGTCCAATATTGACGTGATTGGGGCAGAGGAGCCTGATCAACTATAAAACAGGTTATATGGGACCCACCCTCTTTGTCTCTCTTTGCCAATTCGCGCATGCCATTATTAGTTTCTATCGAAATTGAGCCAAATTTTTGTCGCATTTCCAACATCATGGCATCAAAAGTTTTATTCGTCAATTGTTTGTAGAAATGCATAGATGGGTATTCAAAATAAATTGATAATAACGTAACTTGTTCCCAACAAGCATGATGGGCAGCAAACATGAATAATTTATCACCTGCGGTTAAAGATTCTTTTATTTCTTCAATATTTGTAAATTTGAAATGCTTTTGCACTTCAGGAACACTTATATGAAACAATTTTATTGTCTCTATAAACATATCACAAAAATGATGGTAAAATTTTTTTTCAAGTTTTATTATTGAGTTGAGATCTTTCTTAGGAAATGAATTTACTAAATTCTTCCGAACAATCTTACGCCTATATCGTGCTACATAATATACAATTAAATAGCAAAAATCAGAAAACGCGAAAAGTATACACCAAGGTAATCTCGCGATTAAAGAGAATAATGTTTTCATTAAAACAAACCTATTGATTTAGAATACTCATTCTCTGCATTTAATAATGCAGCAACATTTTCTGGAGTAAACTTATCCATTCCATCTTTTTTAGACTCTTTGATAATTTTAGATATTAATTCATCCTCATCTACAATGAACTTTTCATCCATTTCATACATTAAGTCTAAAAAATATTGAATATCGTCATTTTCAAAAACTGGTTGGTAATCTGAAGATATGTTTTTTAGAATAAAAGCGATGGCGTCATCGTCATCGTAAGCTGCTAGATTTTGTTCTGATGACATAAGTCTAATTTTATATTATTACTAATATGCAAAAGTACAAAATAAACAGTAACTTTGCCACTTCTTTATTATAAAAATAAAAAAGTAGAACATGTCTATACATCAAATTGAAGATCAAAGAAAAGTCACTACACATCGTTTGTTAGAAATGAAAATGCGTGGTGAAAAAATCAGTATGCTTACTGCATACGACTATTCAATGGCAACAATAATCGATGAAGCCGGAATGGATGTTATTTTGGTTGGGGATTCTGCATCTAACGTTATTTGTGGAAATGTAACAACTCTACCAATTACATTAAATGAAATGATATTTTTAGCAAGAGGCGTTGCTCGTGCTGCAAAAAGAGCCTTGGTTGTTGTAGATATGCCTTTTGGAACATGTTCAGGTAATCCTAGAATGTCACTTGAAGCTGCGATTAGAATTATGAAAGAAACAGGTGCAGATTCCTTAAAAATAGAAGGTGGTAAGGAAATTGTCGAAGATATTAAGAAAATTATTGATGCAGGTATTCCTGTAATGGGACATCTTGGATTAATGCCTCAATCTATCAATAAATATGGTACATACACTGTAAGAGCAAAAGAAAAGGCTGAGGCTGAGAAACTTCTTGAAGATGCAAAACTTCTTGAAGAAGCTGGTTGCTATGGAATCGTACTAGAAAAAATACCTGCCAAACTTGCTCAAAAAGTTGCACAATTACTAAGTATACCTGTTATTGGCATAGGTGCAGGTGGTTATGTTGACGGACAAGTTTTAGTAATGCACGATATGTTGGGCATCTCTCAAGGTTTTTCGCCAAGATTCCTTCGCAGATATGCTGACATCAATGAAATTGCAACATCAGCTGTTAAGCAATACATAAAAGACGTAAAAAGTCAAGACTTTCCAAACGAAAGCGAACAATATTAAAGACAATACATTCAATATCTATACAAAAAATGCTTAATAATCAAAAGTTATTAAGCATTTTTTTATGAGAGTTATCGTTTAATAAATTTTTCGATTTTGCCATTTAACCGCACATAATACACGCCATTCGACAAGTTAGAAACATCAATTGTTTCAATAGTTTCATCAAATATATTTTTACTTACAATACGACCGGACATATCATATATAATAAGCTCAGTTTGCGGTAAACAATCTGATGTTATTGTCATTAAACTTGTTACAGGATTAGGGAATATAGAAAATGACGTTTCGTTAATCTCAGAAACTTCAGTTGCACATAAGTCAAAGTTTCCTTCTTTTTCGTTCATATAAACCATTCCTTCACCACAAATAAAACTATTACCTTCTATTGATTTTGAAAGCCCTGTCACATTTAATGTTGCATTTACCACAATATCAGGATTTTGTGCAGAACCTTTTCCTTTCTCAATAATCAACTCACTAATAGTAACATTAGTATTAATAAGCGGACGTACCATTCCGTTATTAGGTATAACAACAATGGAAGAAGATGTCGGAACCATTCCTTGTTCCCAGTTAGCACAATCGGTCCAATCTGTAGTACCCTTATTGCCTGTCCATATACTTGCACGAGTATCTGCAACATCAGACATTGTTTCAGTAACAACAGCAGGTGCCTCGTATGTAGCTTTCACCCAAACTTTTTGACCAATATTGTTTGTACTATTATTCCATACTTTAATTGCAATCCAGCCTGCTTGGGTTGGTGTATACGTCAATATAACATCTTGAGTGCCATTTGCCTTTGATAAGGCATTGCCATCTAAATCATAAATCGCTAAAGTGATATCATTTTCTTCTTCGGCAGGATGCATAAAAATACTTAATTCTTTATCTTTTTCAGCATAAATTTTCCCTACTAAACGCTGTGCTGTAGAATTTTCAGGTAGTGCACCGCCCTGACCAAGTGATTTACAATGACTATCGCCTAAATCGTTAGCCATTTCCCATTCTTGAACAGTTGTATGCGAACGATATGGCGTATAGTTTGTTTCTTTATTTGAAGGTGCCCAAACTGCATAACCCAAACCGGTACCGGTATTAGTAACTTTAACTAGAAATCGTCCGTCTGCGTATGCAGTACGAGTGCCTGATACACTTCCTGAATAATCTTTCATTTCAACTCCTCTGAAGTCTGTATCAATCCATTCTTCCCTATCGCTTGATCCGTTATCTGTTATTGCAATTATAGCCTTTCCTGAACGTTCCACAACTAATAAATCTCCATCTTGCCAACGCACTTTGTAATCGCCGTATTTAAAGTCCAAATTTTGATGACACCATATTAAATTCTTAATAGCATTACGCACAGGTAATTCTTCTTCACTTTTAGGATCGTGTGTCCAACGTTTACCATTCGACAAATTAAATAAATCTTCCATATAAATGCTCATGTTTCCGTCAAGTGCCAAGGCTATTGCATAAGCCATACCTAATCGTTTATCGAATGGATCCACATGACCTCCGGTTTCGTTATTCGTATCCCAACCTGTATAATTTCCATTTTCATCAAATTTAGGACGAAATGTGTCATGACTATTTACATAATTCAACGAACGATGTATCTTTTGAGTAGCATAATTTGCATATCGCATGTTAAGTTGAGCACCGGGTATATCGGCTAAATTTCCGTAGCCTCCTGCACTTACTATATTTTTAATACTTCCGCGCAATGGCACATCGTACGCACCCATCAGAAATTCAGAACCGCCATTTGCATATTTTACATCATTACAATATTGATCTATTCTTTCTTTCCCATCAATAAATTCGCCTACATTAAACATAGCCTCACCACCCTTACACCACGTCGGCAACGAATATTTCACATTGTACACAAAATCTTGTTGAGCCCACTCAGGGAAGTGTTTTACTGCATCCCATCTGTAACCATCAACAGCTGTTTGTTTTGTAAACCACATAAGCCAATCTCTTGCTTGATTCCGCATATAATTGGCAGATTGTGTCGGGTTGTATCCAACAGCATTTGAACTTTGCCCATATGCATTTTCATAATAGCAGATATCAGGTCCCCACCATGAAGAACACCAATTACCATCATTACAATTATGAGCTTGGTTCGGATGGAAATTAGGCCAATTTTTTGCCCATCTTCCGCTACGGCTCCAATAATCGGTTTCCGAACCATCAGTAACAGGTGTAGCGTATGATACGTATCTGAAATTCTTCCATTTATCATCCCACGCATTCGGGTCTTCGCCACCATTTCCTTCTTTTTCAGAACCTGCTCCGTCAACGTGATTTAAAACGGCGTCTTCAATAACCTCTATTCCATTTGCGTGCATAACAGCAATCATTCTCAATACCTCATCCTTAGTACCGAACCGGGTAGTATTTGACCCTTTCTGATACTTATCTCCTAAATCATAATGATCAAATGGAGAATATCCGACAGAACCTGAATGTGTGTTTTTGTAAAATGGAGGTACCCAAACCGCATTAATTTCAAGTTCTTTTAAACGCGGAGCTAATTCAGTCAAATAATTTGCATAAGAATTAGGATAATTATTGTGCCAATAATCCCACCAGAAAGCTTGTAGAACAACTTTCTTTTCAACGTCAGCAGAAAGAGGTGATGAGCAAAAGAGAGCTAATAAAAATAAAAAATATATTCTTGCAGCTCTAAAATACATTTTTTTCATATAATTTAGTTTAAAGGTTCGGTTTGGCAAATATACAAATATTTATCATAAAAGCAATAAATACACGCATTTATGAATTTGTATTTTTATCTATCACATAATGTTTGTAATATATAGTCAAGCTTATTAATACATTACATTTATCATCTTATTGTTTAAAAAATTATTCGTTTTTTAAATCGTTTTTCTATACCTTTGCAAAGTAATTTCGCATCAAATATGAAACGATACTTACTATTAATATTAGTGTTTACATGGGCATTCCTGCCGTTATCGGCACAAATAGACCAAGGGGTAATGCTAGATGCCATAAATGAACTTCGTGCAGAAGGCTGTACTTGTGGTACCTCCGAACTAAAGCCTGTTACAAGCGTAAACTGGGATAAAGAATTAGCTGAAATTGCAAAATCTTATTCAGACCACTTAAAAGACAACAATAAAAGTTCAAAGAACAATTTCCTATTTTTAAGTCATGTCGGTATAGATGGAAGTACACTTGAAAGTAGATTGGCAGATGCAAACTTCAATACAAAATTTGCATGCGAAAATATAGCATTTATTGCAGGTAACGAGAATACAGCTATTGACTATTGGTTGAATAATCCTGAATCGTGTCAAAACATCATGAGTAAACAATCTACTTCTTTAGGAGCTGCACGTAGTGGCGATTTTTGGGTATTGATTTTAGCTCAACCCGTAGTTAAATCGAAAAAAGACAAAACTCAAAAAAATATACCAGAATAATATCAAATTTTTTAATACTAATCATTATGCAAACTATTGACAATTACAAATTTGCTGGAAAGAAAGCAATTGTCCGCGTTGACTTTAACGTACCACTAGACGAAAACGGAAACATCACAGATGACACACGTATACGTGGCGCCCTACCTACATTGAAAAAAGTTTTGAACGATGGAGGTAGCCTAATTATAATGAGTCACATGGGCAAACCAAAAGGCAAAGTTGCTGCTAAATATTCATTGAAACAAATCCTAGATGCAGTATCCAAAACATTGGGCACAACAGTAAAATTTGCTCCTGATTGTGCAAAAGCATCACAAGCTGCTGCTGAATTGAAAGCAGGCGAGGTTTTATTATTGGAAAATCTACGTTTCTATGCTGAAGAAGAAGGTAAACCAACTGACATAGAAAAAGAAGATCCTCGCTACGAAGAAGCAAAAAAAGCAATGAAAGCATCACAAAAAGAATTTGCTAAAACTTTAGCATCTTATGCTGATTGCTATATCAACGATGCATTTGGAACAGCACATCGTAAACACGCATCAACAGCTGTTATCGCTGATTTCTTCGGAACTGACGACAAAATGTTAGGTTATTTGATGGAGAAAGAAGTAAACGCAGTTGATAATATTTTAAGTAATATTAAACGCCCATTTACAGCTATTATGGGTGGTTCAAAAGTTTCTACCAAAATAGGTATTATAGAAAACTTAATGGACAAAGTTGACAATCTTATCTTATGCGGTGGTATGACATATACTTTTGCAAAAGCTTTAGGTGGCGAAGTTGGTAACTCAATCTGCGAAAACGACAAATTGGATTTGGCTCTTGACATCGTAAAGAAAGCAAAAGAAAAAGGGATTAATTTGGTATTAGGAACTGATTGTGTTGCTGCTGATAGCTTTAGCAATGATGCAAACACAAAAATTGTTCCATCAAACGCTATACCCGAAGGATGGGAAGGCTTAGATGCAGGTCCTGAAACACGTAAAGCATTTGCTGATGCTATTGAAGATGCAAAAACAATTCTTTGGAACGGCCCTGCAGGAGTATTCGAATTCGATAATTTCACCGGAGGCTCTCGTGCTATAGCTGATGCTATCGCAAAAGCAACTGCAAAGGGTGCATTCTCTCTTATCGGTGGTGGTGATTCTGTTGCATGTATCAATAAATTTGGTATGGCAGACCAAGTATCATACATCTCAACCGGTGGTGGAGCTTTATTGGAAGCTATCGAAGGTAAAGTATTACCGGGTATTGCTGCAATAAAAGGATAAAACATTTATAGAGTTCTTATCTTTTTAGAACTCTAAACATAATTGGGGGATGCTGTTATAAAAAGGCATCCCCTTTTATTGTTAGTTACGCAATATTACAACTATGGATACACAAGAAGACAAAAAAATATTCGGAATTTCTCATAATGTTTTTTATGCCGGAGTAACTAGCTTTTTTACAGACATATCTACAAAAATGATGTACAGCATAATGCCATTATTTTTGTTATCAATTGGAGCAAGTAAAACATCAATTGCACTGATTGAAGGCATCGCAGAAAGTACAGCATCTTTGATAAAGGCATTCTCAGGATATTGGAGTGACAAAATAGGTAAAAACAAACCTTTTTTGATTATCGGTTATGGTATCACGGCATTAATAACCCCACTCTACACTTTTGTTTATTTACCGATTCACGTACTTCTATTGCGTTTTATTGAACGTATAGGAAAAGGAATACGTACTGCACCCCGCGACAGCCTGATTGCCGGATCAATAAAGCAAGGCAAAACAGGTATCAACTTCGGATTTCATAAAGCTATGGATAATAGCGGAGCCATAATAGGACCGCTTATAGCTTTTTGCCTATTGTCTTTTTGCACCTTAGACTATACTGATATTTTTTTGATATCAGCAATTCCTGCATTTATAGGTGTCATTACAATCACTCTTTTTATTCATGAAAAGAAAGCAGATGTAAAGAAGAATACGGCTACAGTTCATTTAAAACAATTGCCCAAACGTTTCTATTTCTTCTTATTTGTCGTTTTTATATTCACACTCGGAAACTCAGCCGATGCACTACTATTGGTAAAAACTACCGAAACCGGTATCGCACAAAAATACATCCCATTCGTTTATATGATTTTTAATTGTGTATCGGTCTTTTTAGCTATTCCTATTGGAAAATTATCAGACAAAATAGGACGAGAAATCTTAATAATAATGGGATTTATTGTTTATTCTGTAGTATATTTCTTATTCGGCAAATTAGATGGTATATATCCATTTATAGGTTTATTTGCACTATATGGTTTGTATAGTGCCTTGTGTGATGGAAATCAAAAAGCCTTAGTTTCAGACATAATAGGCGTAGAGTTTAAAGGTACAGGCTTCGGCTTGTATCACGCTGTATTGGGAATAACCCTACTTCCTGCCAGTTTAATTGCCGGATTACTATACGATAATGTTAATTCTGATGCTCCATTTTATTTCGGTTCTTTAATGGCTATGCTTTCTGCAATTCTTATGATTATATTTGCAATATCAAAACCTAAGAAACAGATTATTAATAACGACTAATTAGTGACACAAAATGGATGCCAACAATATTATTCGATTTTTAAACGAGTTAAGAGCAAATAATAACAAAAATTGGTTCGATGCTAATCGTAAATGGTACGAAGATGTAAAATCGGATTTCTTTGAATTTTCTAAAGAATTAATTGCCGGAGTATCAAAATTTGATTCTCGTATAAACAATCTGGATATAAAGGATTGCACTTATCGTATTAATCGAGATATAAGATTTAGAAACGACAAAAGTCCATATAAAACTCATTTAGGAACTTTCATATGCCCACAAGGGAAAAAATCAGGATTCGGAGGATATTATTTTCACATTGAACCGCAAGGTGGTGATTATTTAGGCAATCACCTGATGGCTGTTGGTGCATACTGCCCCGAAAAAAATGAACTTGATAGCATCCGCACTGAAATTTACGATAATCCCGAAAAATTCATACATGCACTAAACGAAGCAAAAGGATTTAAATTTGATGAATCTTCAAAGCTCAAAAAAAATCCTAAATCATATCCTGCAGATTTTAAATACATAGAATATTTAAAATACAAAAACTACTGCATCGAAAAGGATTTATCAGAAAAAGATTTACAAGACCCTAATTTATTGGAGATGCTACTAGATAATTATAAATCGGCACACACGTTCAACGAAATTATCAACAAGTCCATAGAATATATTAGAGAAAACCCTTAAGAAGCGTATTACAAATCATTCCATAGGGGAATCTCATTTATAAAATCGTAAGACATATTTTCGTAATTAATCTTACAGCAATAGGTTTTAGATTGATTAGTAACTACGATATAAGGAACGTGGAATTGACTATTGTAACGCATCACTTGTTCAAATACAGTCTTATCTATTATAACAGAAGGCGCTTTATACTCAACTAACATTATAGGAGTCATTTGCTTGTAAACTAATGTATCACAGCGTTGCTTTAAATTATTGATTTCTACAACACATTCGTTATTGATGCAAACAGCAGGATAATGCCGATTATCAATAAGATATGCACAAAAACCTTGCCTAACCTTTTCTTCTGGTGTGGCAGCTACCCATTTCATTCTGCATGCATCAAAAATATAGGGCTTTCCTTTAATATTTTTTACTCTGAGTTCCAAAAATTGATTATCTTCGCTGAAGTTTAAAACTACATACAAAGATAAGAACTTTGGCTAAACAAGAAGTTACATACCAAGATATTTTACAGCAACTAAAACTGCGGCAATTTTCTCCTATATACGTACTTATGGGAGAGGAACCATATTATTTAGATAAATTAACCGATTATTTTGAGAGCAATGTTTTGAGTGAAGACGAAAGGTTAATGAATCAGATTGTATATTACGGCAAAGATGCACAAGTTGAAACAATTATCAACGAAGCCATGCAGTTTCCGCTTATGTCGCCTTATCGTCTTGTTATTTTAAAAGAAGCTCAAACACTTGAAAATAAAAATAAGTTAGACTTACTTGAGCATTATTTGAAACAACCTGCCTCGTCTACCATACTTGTAATTACATACAAATATGGGACAATTGACAGACGTAAAAAATGGATTCAACAAGCTGAGAAATTAGGAGTAGTTTTGGAATCAAGAAAATTACGAGATTATCAAGTTTCTACTTTTATTGAATCGCTGGCAAAAAGTGTAAGATTAAGTATTGATGAAGAAGCAACTGCAATGCTAATCGAATTTATTGGAACCGATTTAACACAATTGGAAAGTGTAATCAATAAACTCAATATTTTACTTACAACTAATCGACGTATAACTACCGAGATAATAGAGAAAACTATTGGAATAAGTAAAGACTACACTGCCTTTGAACTAGTAAATGCACTGATTGCAAAAGACGTAGTACGTTCAAATCGTATTATTATGCATACTACATCTGCCATACAGCAAATTATATCGGTTTTATTCAATTATTTTTCAGGCTTAATGATATATCATTATCTAACCAATAAAAGCAAAGATAATGTAGTGGCACAATTACGCATTAATCCTTATTTTGTCAAAGATTATGAACTCGGCGCTCGCAATTTTAGTAAGATGCAAACATTTAAGACGATAGGATACTTACGCGAATATGATGCTAAATCGAAAGGAGTTAATAACCCTTCAGCCAATGATTTGGACTTGCTGAAAGAATTGATATATAAGATATTACATTAACATTTAAATTTCAAATTACGAGTATCTAACAAGAATTTATACATCGTTTATTTTAATACAAAGATATTATTATGGACATCAACTCATATTCATCGTATTTTTTTGTCGGAATTGCAGGCACCGGAATGAGTGCTATTGCACAATATCTAAATGGTATAGGGAAAAAAGTATCCGGTTCTGACAGACTATTCTCTGCTACAGAAAAAATGTTATCTCAAACACAGTTTGAAGCACAAGGTATAAGCTGTTATTTTCAAGATGGTAGTGGAATTAATAAGCAAACCGATGTCGTAATTGTATCAACAGCTATCGAAGAATCAAACATTGAATATCAGAAAGCCTTAAAACTTAATATTCCTATTGTAAAACGGTCGGAATTACTAGCTGCCATATCCGATAGTATCAAAACAATTGCAGTTGGCGGCACTTCGGGTAAGTCGACAACCACAGCCATGATATTTCATATTTTAGAAAAATGCGGAAAATCGCCTTCACTAATTACCGGTGCCGGTTTATCCGACTTACAAAACAAAGGCCTACCCGGGAATGCATGGAATGGTAAAGGTGAATGGTTAGTTATAGAATCTGACGAATCTGATGGGTCTATTGTAAATTATCATCCTGAAATTGCATTGCTGCTTAATATTGATCGCGATCATAAAGAGTTCGATGAGCTAATTGATCTGTTTTCGACATTTAAATCGCACACAAAATCCACTTTCATCGTAAACCAAGATTTCGAACTAACCCGCAAATTATCTCAAGATATAAAAAACGATTTCGGTACACACAATAAAGCAGGCATCACCGGTAGTAATTTTGAGCAAAAAGGATTTAGCATTATTTTTCAGGTTAATGGGAATAAGTGCATTGTACCATTAATAGGTCGTCACAATATGGAAAATGCCTTAGCAGCAATAGCAGCTGCAAAAGCAGTTGGAATTAGTGTAAATGATGCTATAAATGCCTTAGAAGACTTCAAAGGTATTTACAGACGTGCTCAATTAGTAGGTTTACGGAAAGATACAAATCAGTATGTAATAGACGATTTCGCGCACAATCCTTCTGAAGTTGCATCTGCAATCAGGGCTTGCCAAACTATAGCGCCAAAAGTAATTGCTTATTTTCAGCCACATGGTTTTGGGCCACTAAGTTTTATGCACAAAGAACTTGGTGAGATGGTTGCAAAAACCTTACGTGACCAAGATATATTTTTAATTGGTGATGTTTACTATGCAGGTGGTACTGTTGATAAAAACATATCTCCTGTTATTGTAAGTGATGCAATTACCGAAATCGGGAAAAATGCAAAATTTGTCGGTAACAAACAGCAAGCGCTTAAGGCTATATTAGAAGAGTCAAAGAAAGACATCGTTATTTTAACCATGGGTGCAAGAGACCCCAAATTAGATGTATTTGCTAAAGAAATTTTTGAGGCATTATAACAAGAATTGAATTATACAAAAATAGCCGACTTTATAGCCGGCTATTTGTTTTTATTTATTGCATATTAAAATACAGCTTTACATATTTTCTTTAGGTTGTCTGATTCTCCCAAAGAATAGAAATGTAAACTCGGTACACCAAAAGCCAACAAATCCTTTGCTTGAGCTACAGACCATTCCACACCTAATTCTCGAACTTGTTCTTTAGTTTTACACTTTTGTATTTCCTTTACTAAATCTTCAGGTAAATCTATATTAAATATTTGAGGCAATAAATTAATATCATTAAGCGCTGCAATTGGTTTAATTCCGGGAACTATAGGAATATTAATACCGGATGCTCTACATGATTTCACAAAGTCCTTATATTTTTGATTATCAAAAAACATTTGTGTTACTGCATAGCCCGCGCCCAAATTTACCTTTTCTTTAAGATATTGAATATCTGTTGCCATATTTGGAGCTTCAATATGTTTTTCCGGATAGCAAGCAACTCCCATTGAAAAATTCGTAGCCTTAGGATTTTTCAAAGAATCATCTAAGTACTTAGCATTATTCATCATATTAACTTGCTCCATCAAAGATGTAGTGTGATCATGTCCGTCTTCTTTAGGGACGAATATCCTTGAACCTTTTTGAGGATCTCCTCTCAAAACAAATATATTATTGATATCCAAGAAATCAAGATCAATTAATAGGTTCTCTATTTCTTCTCTATTTAATCCACTACAAATAATATGAGGTATAACTTCAATATTGTATTTATACTTAATAGCTGCTGCAGTAGCTACCGACCCCGGACGTTTACGAACTACCTTTTTAAAGATACTTCCATCAGGCATATTTTTATATACTATATCTGCAGCATGGCTTGTAATATTTATATATGAAGGATTAAATTCCAACAAATTATCAATTGTATCGTAAATAGCATCAATGCCACGACCTTTTAATGGAGGTAATAATTCGAATGTAAATAATGGGCGATCGGAATTAATAAGTTTTTCTGCAATATTCATTATCATTCTATATATGAGTTATTCAAAACAATCACAAAGATATGTAAATTTTAAAAATATTTGGCCTTATCGGAAGCGAAATAGAATCCGCATACTGATGACACAGGTTGCATTGCATACGTTTCTGTAAGTGTAACCCCTATCGCATTAGTAACATCAAGCAGTTCAAAAAGATTACGTTTCATGCTATGATCAGGTAATGATGGATAGCCTATCGCAGGGCGTATACCTTTCTTAAAGCCCCACCACTCATCTTTCATCTTTGCATGTAAAAGTTCTGAAAAGGCTTCTACTAATCTATCTGCAAGTAATTGCAACATCATTGCTTTATAATCATCTCCACTCTTCTTTAGATTTGCTAATAAATTAGTTGCATTGATAGTTGCTGCAAATAGTCCTACATAATCCGAATCAGGAGATAGGAAATCAGTCAAACAAACTTCATCCTTGCGAACAAAATTGAATTTATATCCATTAATTTCTATGCTTTCATTCTCTTTCTTTACCGGAGATATTGCAACAACAGCATTTGCTTTGATTTTGATTATATTTTCATTCAAGAAAATTTTTGCCTCTTCAATCAACTTGTCTGCGTGTTCGCCTTTTACCTTCCATGCAGCACAAAAGGCTGTCCAATTAATATATGTGATGATTTCGTCTATAGGATAATTTGTAAGCACGTTTTTACCTACAAAAGTAGGAACGTACACCTTTTCTGTAGCCCAATCAATATTAACAGCTTTTGAAACCGATTTTGTTTGCTTGTTTTTAATTTTATTCCGAAGTTCGCTGTATTTTGCTTTAATGCTTGACTTGTAATTATCATCATTAAATAATTTAGATGCTATTGATACATTGGTTGATGCATCTTTAGAGTGCACAACAACTCCGTCATATAAAGGATCTACATAACATGCAGTATGCTCTTCTGATGTTGTTGCACCACCTATTACCAAAGGAATATTTAATTTATTTATTTGCATCTCTTTTGCAACTTGTTCCATTTCGTGAAGCGATGGCGTTATAAGACCACTCAAAGCGACCATTGATGCATTATTTTCTATTGCTGTCTTAATAATAAGTTCTTTAGGGACCATAACTCCCAAATCTATAATTTCGTATCCGTTGCACGAAAGCACTACACCTACAATATTTTTGCCGATATCATGAACATCTCCTTTAACAGTAGCTAATACAATCTTCTTTCTAATAGTTTTTACATTATCTTTCTCGATATGGGGCATAATAAATGATACGGCTTTTTTCATTACCTGCGCACTCTTCACTATCTGAGGCAAGAACATTTTTCCTTCTCCGAAATAAGTTCCTACTTTAGTAATACCCTTCATCAATATGCTTTCAATAATTTCTAAAGGCGGATATGTATTCAATGCTTCATTAACATCAGACTCCAAGAACTCTGTTGTTCCGTTAATCAATGCATACTCCAAACGTTCTTCAACACTTGTACTACGCCATGCATCAGTCATTTCTTTCTTTTTTGTGTTATCGTTTTGGAATGATGACGCATAAGTTATTAGTTCGTCTGTAGCTTTCGGATGAGTATTCTTCACAACAGCCTCAACTTTATTGAGTAATTCTTTAGGAATATTATCATATACTTCGAGCATCTCCGGATTGACTATAGCCATATCCAAACCTGCATTAATAGCGTGATACAAGAATATAGAGTGCATAGCTTCACGTACCTTATTGTTGCCTCTAAATGAGAATGATAAGTTACTGATTCCACCGCTTACTTTAGCATATGGTAAATTCTTCTTGATATATTCGACTGTGCGTATAAAGTCAACTGCATAAGCATCATGCTCTGGTAATCCTGTAGCAATGGAAAGTACATTAGGATCAAAAATAATATCTTCAGGCTTATACCCTATTTTTTGTACTAATAAATCATAAGCCCTTTTACATATTGAAGTTCTACGCTCGTAAGTCGATGCCTGACCTTGCTCATCAAATGCCATTACAACCACGGCAGCACCATAATTTTTAATATGATTAGCATGTGACAAGAACACCTCTTCGCCTTCTTTCAGTGAAATAGAGTTAACTATAGACTTACCTTGTACATATTTTAAGCCCTCTTCAAGCACCTCCCATTTAGACGAATCTATCATTATAGGAACCTTTGATATATAAGGGTCTGCTCCTACGAGATGCAAGAACTTTGCCATGCAAGCTTTAGCATCTAACATAGAATCATCCATACAAACGTCAATAATACTAGCTCCGCCATCAACTTGCCTACGTGCAACTAATAATGCTTCTTCATATTTGTTTTCGGATATTAATCGTGCAAACTTTTTAGAACCTGCAACATTTGTACGTTCACCAATATTTGTAAAATGCTCTATTGTAAGTGGTTCCAAGCCACTCAGTTTAGTTAACCTAGCTTGTGTTTGCGGAATCCTTGGGGTATTATTATGCGCCATACCAGCTATCAATCGGATATGCTCCGGAGTCGTACCACAACAACCACCCACTATATTCAGAATGTTTGATTCAAAATATGGACGCATCTGATCTATCATTTTATCGGCAGTTTGGTCGTACTGACCTAATTCATTTGGCAAACCGGCATTTGGATAGGCACTAATATAAGCATCTGTTAATTCAGATAGATTTTTAAGATATGGGAACATATCATTTGCTCCAAATGAACAATTAAGGCCTATTGACAATGGATTAAATGGAGTAATTGCTACAACAAAAGCCTCTAAAGTTTGACCACTTAATAACCTGCCAGTTTTATCGATTGTAGCAGATATCATAAGAGGCATCTCTTCGTCAACTCTGTGCGCAGCACATAAAGCAGCCTTCAAATTCAGTGTATCAAAAAAAGTTTCAAACAAGAAAGCATCGACACCGGCATCTTTTAAAGCCTGCATTTGTATCTCGTATGATGCAGACATCTCGTCGAAAGTTACATCATCAGACATTGTAAGTGTTTTGTTTGTAGGGCCAATCGAACCGGCAACATATATATTACGTTTGTCGCATTTTCGAGCCTCTTCCATTGCAAGACTTGCATATCTAAGATTAACATTTCTAATATCAGATCCCTCGTTTGCTGTAAATGTATTGGTTGTAATAATATCGGCACCCGCTTCTATGTACATACGGTGTATCATACTAACAGTCGCATCGCTATTATCACCTAGTTCTTGAAGCATTGTTCCCATTGCTCCATCTAACACCAATATTTTTGCTTTAAGTGAATCTTTTAACTTCATATTGATTTATATTATAAAAAATAGGGTCGCAAGTAAGATGCGACCCTACATATTGAGATCTGCGAAACTTATTTCACATCACGCACGCAGCGTACGCTGAAACCATATTGAGCTTTTGCCGGTAATGTTACCAAAGCATACTCTGTATTACTCAATTGACGTGCCCATGCAGCTGTTGAATCGCTACCGCACACTGTTGACGTCCAAATAAATGTTTGTTCATTTAAGAATACGTATAGTCCGCTAATTCTACGATCGCCACCAGGTACTGCTGAAAATCCTGTTGCGTTGTTTTTTTCAACGAAACTTGATTTTGTACCTATATCACCCAAACCATCATCTGTATTTTGTTTCCACCATGTACTATCGGTAAGTGCTTTGGCTATTTTATTATCACTACGTGTATCGTCATAATTAAAGCCTTGTGCAACCAAATAGTTTTCTAATGCTACCCAATCATTTTGTGTTGCAACTCTCCAACCTTTTGGAGCTAATTTATCACTTTCTACAGCAAAGAAGTTATATAAAACACCATATGTTCCAAATGTGGTTGATGATGTAGCTTGTTCTGCCGAACCATATTCACCATATACACACCATGCAGCTTCATTTGCTTCGCCTGCTTTTATCCATGCGCTATCATCAGCACAATACTGAATAGGAGTGCCATCGTTATACTTTGTTGTTTTTAAGTTTTCGACCATCCACTCGCGGTTACCGATTACAATTGTTGTATATTCGTTACCATCAATATCAACGACTTTCTCGCTTTTATTAGATGAACAAGACACCAACAATGCAACCATTGATGCCAACAAAATAAGGTTCTTCTTCATAGTATTTGAATTAATATTTATAAATATACTCTGTTATTGAATGCAAAAGTAATCATTTTTGCAAAAAAAACGTATCTTTGTACGAAAATATATCTACAATGAGGAAGAATAAAGCCTTTTGCCTAATATTTGCCTTTATTTGCATTACAACTGTATGGTCTCAAGAATGGCGTTTGGGAATAACTGCAGGTTATGAGAATACAGGTGCAAAATGGTTTCAAGAAGGGGTAAAAAAAGAATTACGAAACATAAGCGGATTTAATGTAGGTCCTATAGTTGCATACGACTTTATAGATTATTTTTCAATACAATCCGGATTATACTTTGCAATGAATGGTTTTGAAACTTCTGATCATAGTATATTATGGAACAAATACGATTTAGTAACAAACGAAAAGACTATATTGTACTATTTACAACTTCCTGTTTTTGCAATGGGTAAATTACCTATAGGCCAAGTAACCTTATTATTAGAAGCGGGTCCTATTCTTTCATATGGGGTTGCCAGTCATACTTCAACTCAAATAAGGATAGGAAACCAAACAGAAACATACAATAGTAGTGATGCATTTAACGAATCATTATACCCTTTTAACTGTTCAATTCATTTAGGAGCCGGTGCAGAAATTTTGGGTGCAAGACTTATTGTAGGATATAACTTTGGTGTATTTGACATTGGTCGCGACACTAAGAATAACAACGACATGAAAACTAGCGGATTTGTTGTATCTGCTGCATATTTATTTTAACTGACTGTGAAATTTGATGAATTGAATTTGGAAGACGCACTATTGGATGGTTTGTGCGCCATGAATTTCAAAGAGACTACACCAATCCAAGAGAAAACAATTCCTATTATACTTGAGGGTAAAGACATGATTGCCTGCGCACAAACCGGTACCGGCAAAACTGCAGCATATTTATTACCTATTCTAAATATTCTATGTAAGGGCGAGCACAGAGAAGATAAAATAAATGCCCTTATAATGGTCCCCACACGCGAATTAGCTCAACAAATTGATCAACAACTTGAAGCATTCGCATATTTTTTGCCTGTAAGCTCTGTAGCTGTATATGGTGGAGGAGATGGAGGATTATTTGATCAACAAGACAAAGCATTAAGATCTGGAGTTGACGTAGTAATTGCAACACCCGGACGCCTGATTGCATTACTCAATATGGGTAGAATTGATATGTCTTTCGTTAAATTCTTTGTATTAGACGAAGCTGACCGCATGCTAGAAATGGGTTTCGTTGATGACATTATGCGTATCGCATCATATCTTCCCGAAAAGAAACAGACTTTACTTTTCTCGGCAACCATGGCTCCTAAGATACTAACGTTAGCAAAGAAAACTCTTATTAATCCGGTAGAAGTAAAATTATCTGTATCAAAACCTGCAGAAAAGATTAGTCAATCTGCATATGTATGCTACGAGACGCAAAAAATGCCGATTATTGAATCAATTTTCAAAAGCAAATCTCCTGAACGCGTAATAATATTTTCTTCATCAAAGCAAAAAGTAAAGGATATATATCTAATGCTACGCAGGATGAATTTTAAGGTTGCTGCGATGCATTCGGATTTAGAGCAAAAAGAGCGCGAAGATGTTTTACGTCAATTTAAAAATGGAAGCATCAAATTATTAGTTGCAACAGATATTGTGGCTAGAGGTATAGACATTGAAGATATTGAAATGGTTATTAACTTCGATGTCCCGCATGATGTTGAAGACTATGTACACAGAATTGGACGTACGGCACGTGCAAATGCAGACGGCGAAGCCATTACTTTTATATCAGACAAAGAACAATATCAATTTAAAGCTATTGAGGACTTTATTGAAAAAGATGTAAAAAAGATACCTGTGCCGGAAGAAATGGGAGCCACTCCTCTATACAATCCAATCAAGCAACAAGGAGACGGAAGAAAAAATTTTTATAGGAAATACAAAAACAATCGTCCCAAAAGAAATACAAATTAAGTATTTCAGAACTCTTTAAATGTGTTTTTATACATATTTATAAATAATTTTGCAAAAAACTAAATGCAAATATTATAAGGAAATCTTTACATCCTCATGCCTAAAATAATAATCATAGGAGGCGGCATTGCTGGCTTATCTGCTGGGATATACGCACGAAAATGTGGTTTTGAATGTGAAATCCACGAAAAGCATTTTAAAGTTGGTGGAGAGTGCACCGGTTGGGAGCGCAAAGGTTATCATATTGACAATTGCGTACATTGGATGACGGGCACATCGCCCAGCAGCGATATTCATGAAACATGGTGTAAAGTACATGCCCTCGGCAAAGATGTTGAGATAATTCAGAATCCATCTTTTTTGAGCGTTGAATACAATGGTCAAAAGCTAGAATTATGGCAAGATTTGAATAGACTAAGACAGGACATGCTAACCATATCGCCTGAAGACGCTAAAGAAATTGAGAAATTTGTTGCGAATATAAAACTGTACCAATCTGTTATACTACCTGCTAATAAACCTTTGGAACAGTATTCAATATGGGAACTTTTTTCTTTAATAAAAAGTATGTTCGCAGTTGGGCGTATTCATAAGGAATATTCTCGCATGTCAATGAGAACATATTCTCAGAAATTCAAGCATCCTCTTTTACAAAAAATGATACTTTCTTATATGCCTAAAACATATAATATCTCATCATTCTTTTATGTACTTGGAACATTCTCATCCGGAAACGGAGCTTTACCCAAAGGTGGTTCAACCGGTATAACAGATAGAATGTCTGCTTTATACACAGAACTCGGAGGTAAAACTTTTTGTAAAAAAGAAGCGGTAAGTATTGATATTGATAAGTTCAAGGCTAAAAGAGTGATTTTTAAAGATGGTACAACTGCCGAAGGCGACTTTATTATATGTGCATGCGATGCATCAGTAGTTTTCGAAAAACTACTTGGTAAGAAACACTTAGATAAATATTTTAAACTGCACTTCTTTCACAAACATAAGCATCCTGTATACTCTAGTTTTAATGCTTATATTGGAGTAAACGATAGTAAACTAAGAATGTCGGACACGACTTGGTTTGAAGGTAAAAAATTTGATGTATGTAACAAAAAATGCAATTCATTCTTGCTTAAGTATTATGGAACAGAACCTAATTTTTCGCCAGAAGGTAAATCACTATTACAAGCCTTATTAGTACAATATGAGGACGATTTTGAATATTGGAAAAGTTTATACACTAACAATATTGATGCATATAAACAAGCAAAATTACGTATAGCACAATCTATTATTTCGAATATTGAGGAACACTATCCTGAATTAAAAGGTAAACTTGAAATTATAGAGACAGTTACACCTATGAGTTTTAATCGATTATGCGGTGCATACAAAGGAGCATATATGAGTTTTATTCTAACTCCATTTGCAAAGAAGAAAATACACAAAGGCCATTTAAGATATATAAAAAACGTATACTTGGCAGGTCAGTGGCTTCAACCGCCCGGTGGATTACCAAATGCAGTTGTTACAGGTAAGTTTGTAATTCAGCGAATATGTAAAAAAGAGGGCTTGAAATTTGTACAATGAATTTCTAATAATTAAGGAGGCATATCAATTGATATGCCTCCTTAATTATTGTATGTAATCAAACTATTTAAAACTTAAGCTCACCATTGTAATATGATAAAATTCGAGTTCTGAATAAGTAATTATATTTTGCCTGAACCTGTGACAATTTTGCTGATGTATAACGATTTTTAGACTCATTCAATTCGTACAATGTTGCTGCACCTGCTTCATATTTTTCTGATTGATAATTAAATGCTTCTTCTGATGCTTTTAAGTTTGCTTCTGCCAAATTAATTTTTTGTTGAGCCATATACGCATTAACATAAGCATTCTGAATTTCTTTACGCAGATTGTTTTTAGCTGTTTCAAGTTGATCAGACTGCTGATTTAATGTCAATTTATTGCGTTTAACTGCATTCGGAGTACTCATTCTATCGAAGATAGGAATATTAAGACTGAAGTTCAAACCGAAATTATTATTCTTGGCAAATTGATCGGCAAAACTTAAGTTTTCTCCACCTTGGGTATAGAAATATCCGTTTCCATAACTAGCACCAAAACTCAATTGAGGAGAATAAGCTCCTTTAGCCATCTTTACAGAATATTCTTGACTTTTAATTCTCAATTCTTCCCCCTTAATTGATGGCAAAAATTCTAATGCTACATCATATATTTCTGGAACCGACTTATTTAAAACATCTGTCATCATAAAACTCACATCATCCGAAACATCAAAGTTTTTTACCTCTTCATTTTCTAAATATAGCAATTGAGTTAAAGTAAGATAGGATGTTTCTAAAGTAGTTTTTGCGTCTAATAAAGAAACCTCATCTTGAGCAACTAAAGCATTCGCTTCTGATAGTTCTCCTTTAGGTTTTTTTCCTGCATCAACCAATGCTTCTGTTTGTTTGGCTTGCAATTTTGTTAATTCAAGTTTAGACTCTGCAACTTTTACTGCCTCTTTGTTGTAAAGAATCTGTAAATAGCAAGTCATAATCTGCAAACAAATATCATCTTGCTGTTTCTTTACATCCATAAGAGCTGCCTGGAAATTAAAATCAGTTTGATGAACCTCATTGATCATTTGCAAACCTTTAAAAAGAGTTAGTCCGGCTGAAACTCCAATATTTGTATTGAAAACATTATTTGACTCGTAAATATTTTCTTCTGTTAATGAACGCCCGAAACTAAAATTCTGTGATGCATTTGCATTCAAGTTTGGAAGAAAATTTTCTTTTGATTGTTGATGCGAAATTTTAGAAATCTCGGCCTGTGTTTCTGCCCTCCTAATTATCACATTTTCTTGCTTTGCATAGTCAATACATTGTTCAATTGTCCAAACTTTTTGTGCTGATGCGATTAATGGAAAAAATATCAATAATATTACGAATTTTGCTTTCATAAATTTATTTTTTAATTATATCCTGCATTTGTAAACCTTGCTTAATCTCAATATTCAAGCCATCAGATAATCCTATAACAACCGGACGTTTTTCAAACAATAAGGTATCTTTAGTCGAACGGACTTCAACGTATGTGCTATCTCCTGAAAATTTCAATGAACTTTCGGGTATTGACATAACGCTGTCACTTTTTGCAAGAACTATTTGTGCATTTGCGCTATACCCTGCCCTAATAAACACATCATCAGGAATATCTACAGCTGCCTTAATTTCAAACATTACAGCACCATTTTCTTCGGTTCCTTTAGGTGCAATATATTCCAAATCTGCATCAAACAAACGTCCTTCTAACGCACCTACCAATAATTTAATAGGCATGCCTTCTTTTAATTTTCCAACTTCTGTTTCGTCTATTTTACCTACAAACAACATATCTCCCATATTTGCGATTGTAGCTATTGTTGTACCATCGTTAAATGTATTACTTTGAATTACAGAATTACCAACTTTTTGAGGTACATCTAAGATTGTTCCATCAACTGTTGCACGTATTAATGTATTACTGCTGTTGGCAGAATTCTTGGTTATACCATCTTTTATAATGTCGTAGCTATTTTGTGCATCAATCAAATTTTCTTTGGCATTTTTTAAATTTACTTCGATATCCTCAAAATCAGATTGCGAAACTACACCTTTTTTATATAATCTTTCTTGACGATTATAATCACTTTGAGCTTTTTCTAAAGCTATTTTTGATTTCTTTAAATTAGTTTCCGCACTATTAAGTGCCCCCATTTCAGGAACTACTCTAACTTTAGCAATGATGTCACCTTTTTTTACTATTTCACCGGCTTCTTTTTCGAGAGACACTATGATTCCTGAAATTTGCGGTTTAATAGCAACCTCATCACGCGGTTGAATTTTTCCAGTAGCTAAAGTTTTCTTTTCTATTGTTTGGATAGATGGCGAAACTGTTTCAAAGACTTCTTTTTCGGGTTGTGATTTCTTCCACAAAAAAACAAATGTTGCAACAACAACTCCAATAAGCAACACTATTCCAATAATTCTAAATACTTTTTTCATATTCTTTGTTATTATAATTATTATTCATCATGCAAAGCTTCAATAGCCTTTATTTGTAACGCTCTTTTTGATGGAAGTAATCCGGCAAGAAGTCCTGATACAATCAACACAATAGCAGCTGCAACTGCCGTCATAAAAGATACTTGAGGATTTAATAGCACAATCTTTTCGGGTGGGAATGTTTCCAAAAACCATTGAACCAATATTAAAGTTCCGACTCCTGCAGCAATTCCTATGAAACCTGATATTGAAGCCAAGACTACACTTTCACTCATAATTTGTTTTAATATCACCATTGGAGTTGCTCCTAATGCTCTTCTGATTCCTATTTCTTGGGTTCTTTCGCGCACTGTTACTAACATAATATTACTAACACCAACCATTCCGGCTAATAAGGTACCTAAACCAACAATCCAGATTAATGTATTTAAGCCTCCAAAGAGCATCGAATATTTGTCAAACATTTCTTTTAAACTAAATGAACCAACACCTTCATTATCAGTTGGTGACACACTCTTACGCTCTTTTAAATAGCTCACAATTCTTGGCTCTAGTTCAGCCATATTAACCGCATCATAAGCTTTAAATGCCATGAAATCAATTTTATCTCCCATGTTGCGCATTTGCTTTAAAGTACTTACCGGCACATATATCATCTGATTAGGATTACCGAATACAGAAAAGTTTTCAGAATAATCTTCGTATACACCGATAACTTGCCAATATACAGAACCTACACGAATGATAGAACCTAAAACATCTTCGTTTGGTGCATATAAGTCATTCATTATTTTTTTACCTATTACACAAACTTTACGTTTATCTGATATATCTACCTCATTTAAATATCTGCCTTTCAATATCCGACATGGGTTTATTTCATAAAATCCGGGGGCATAACCCATAGTTCTATATGTACCATGTTTTTCTCCTCTTACTGCATCACCAAGACCATCTCCAAATACAATAGCACTACCTATTTCTACTTCTGGAAACTGTTTAATTACTGCAGCGAAATCTGCATCATTATATACAATTTCCCGTCCTTTGGCAAATCCGGCATAAGGTTCGGTTG
This sequence comes from Bacteroidia bacterium, assembly GCA_009930305.1. Lineage (GTDB taxonomy): Bacteria > Bacteroidota > Bacteroidia > Bacteroidales > Paludibacteraceae > Enterocola. The sequence goes on along the minus strand of RZYM01000005.1, from coordinate 36,219 downwards.
TATTACGTGAATAAAAGAACGCTGAGTTAACTGAAAACTTTCCTAATTCGCCAATCATTTTATTCTGAATACCATTACCCATTCCTGCCATAACTACCAACATATACACGCCCCAAAACACACCGAAGGCTGTAAGAATACTACGCAATTTATTGCGAGTTATAGTTGTCCATATTTCTTGCCAATTATCTAAATCAAACATAATTATTTTGCTTGCATTGCTTCTATAGGTTTAATTTTAACAGCTTTGTGTGCAGGTATATATCCGGCAATTACGCCAGCCAACACTAATATTGCCATCGCTGCTATAGCTACATTCAAATTTACGGTTGGATTCATAAACATATTAAAGCTATTGTCACCGCTTTCAACTGGCGCTGATGACATTAATTTAGCTACTGTTTCGGTTAATGCAACTCCTAATAACATGCCTATATATCCAAATAATAGTGTTATTGTAAGAGACTCTAGTACTACTAATTTTATTATTGAACTTGGAGTCGCACCTAAGGCTTTACGTATACCGAATTCTTTAGTTCTTTCTTTTACAGTTATCAACATAATATTGCTAATACCTACAACACCCGCTATTAATGTGCCTATTCCTATTATCCATATAAATAAAGATATTCCATTAAAAATCACTTGCGATTGCTCGTAAGATGACATTCTGTCTTCTATCCACATTGCATTTTTATCGTCAGGATCAAATTGCATGCGTGCTGACAACATTCGTCTAAGTTTATTTGAAAGGGCTTCACTTTGAGCTGCAGTTTCAATTCCGCTAATTGCAAATGTTACATCTGTAATGTATCCACCTGGATTAAATATTTTTTGAGAAGTAGAGAATGGTATGTAGTAAGATTTGTTCCATCCGGAACCTCCTTTTATGTCATATACACCAACAACTTTAAACAAAAGGCCTTGCAAATTAACATATTTGCCGATCGGATCTTCGGTTTTAAACAAAGTCTCAGCTGTTTTTGGATGTAATATTATTACCTTTCGATATTCACGTTCGTCTGATTCATCAAGCAAACGCCCTGATACAACATACATATTACGCATTTTATCAAAACCCGGACAGACACCGCTTAATGTTTCTGATGCAGAAATATCACCATAAGATATAGAAGAAGACCACAAATTATAAATAGGAGAAAAATTTGTCATTTCTACCATCTGTTGTATTTGCTGTTTAATAAAATCCAAATCGTTTGCCGAAAAACGTATTTCTCTTCCACTTTGCCATCCTCTGTATGGTTTTGAGGTAACACCCGGATAAAACGAGATAGTGTTGTTTGACATATAATTGAAATTAGAAAGCATTCCATTACGCAATCCATTTCCAGATGCCAACAACAAAATTAACATAAATATACCCCATGCTATAGAAAATCCGGTTAGGCAAGTACGAAGTTTATTTGCCCTAATTGCTATGAATATTTCAGTCCAAAGGTCTTTCATGCAATGATGCCATCTTTAATGTGTATGATTCTATCTGTTTGATCAGCAATTAGTTGCTCATGAGTTACAATGACCATTGTAATGCCTTCATCTCTATTCACCTCTCTAAGTAAATCCAAAACATCTTGTGATGTTTTACTATCCAATGCACCTGTCGGCTCATCAGCCAATATAATTTGAGGTTTTGCAATCAAAGCTCTTGCTATTGCGACACGTTGTTTTTGACCACCTGACATTTCGTTAGGCAAATGATCTGCTCTGTCTTTAATACCAACTCTGTCTAAATATTCTAATGCAATTTGATTCCTCTTTTTACGAGGTACGCCTTGATAATACAAAGGAAGGGCAACGTTTTCAAGTGCCGTTTTGAAGTTTATCAAATTAAACGACTGAAAAACGAATCCAATCATTTTATTACGCAAATGAGCAGCTTCTGTTTCTGATAAATTTTTAATTAAAACATTGTTCAATAAATATTCACCTTCGTCGTAAGTATCCAATACACCAAGTATATTAAGCAGTGTTGATTTTCCTGAACCGGATGCTCCCATTATTGAAACGAAATCGCCCTTTTCAATATCCATATTAATCCCTTTCAATACATGAAGTGGTGAACCTGCGAAATAAGTTTTATGAATGTTTTGTAAATGTATCATATTTTTTATTTGCTTTTTGACACAACAAAAATAGCATTAATAATAGTACTATGTACAACAAGGTACTGTTATTTAATGTTTATTAACCAATAGTTTCGCTATAGATTAATGCATCTTCTGCTCTCTGTCCTAACTTGATTCCTAATTTTTCAGCTTCAGGGCTAAGTTCCAAGATTTTTGCATTAAGCACATCATTTATACTATTAACTCCTCTAACTAAGGCCATCGCATCACCTAACTTAGTTGCTGTTGCTATAGAAAAATAGCCGCATGACACTATCAAACGACTACCCTTTATAAGTAACATAATCGTATTTTCAGTTGGCAGAGTTAATGCTGTAAACGTGTAGTTATTCAGCTTGATTTTTTCTAATTTTTCTTCCATATTAGTTAATTTTTTGTTGAAAATCTATTTTGGTTTTTAATGATGGGCAACTAATTAATAACACTACCATATAATACAAACGCTAAATAATCAATAATATTATTATAATTATAATTGCCATGAATTTGGTTTATCTGCTTCACTTGCTTTTCGAATTTTCTTTATACCCAATCTCCACATAAAAATATCAAATATATAAAATAGTACCATCAATATGAATGATACCAATGTACTTGAAGTCGCATTCGCATACATTAATAAATAATCGTAAACTCCATGCAAAAGTATGGCAGAAAGCAATGCGTACACTAAATTTCGTTTTCGTTTTGTTGGATTAAATTTTGCCACACTTACAAAATAGCCCATTGAAACGGCAAATAAAAAGTGCGCAGGTGTTGCAAAGAAAAGCCTGGCAACAAAAGTAGATATGTAGTTCGAAGTATCATCAAATACGTATAAAGCATTTTCTACAAATGCAAATCCCATCGACACAAACACTGCATAAACTATACCATCAAAACGCTCGTTAAATTCAGAATTTTTCCATATCAAACATAATAGTAAAATAAACTTATTACATTCTTCTATAGTTGCAGCTCCAACAAACGCAGACATAAACGGATTGGTATTATACTCAAAACCCACTAAACCCAGTGCTATATGAATAAATAGTGTAAATACTGTTGATAACATACCGAAAAAGAATGCCTTAAGCAGGAGTTTAATAGGCTCCTTTTCGTGTAAATCACGAAAGTATATGTATATACAAACTAAAAGCGAAGGTAAAAGCGACAGTAAAATAATATACGTCATAAGTTACATCTTCTCGTATTAAGGTTTTAAGCTATTCAATAAGGTTTTGACTACAACCTCTTTCCTATGCGAAATATATGCTTGTTTTTCTTTATCTGTTCTATCTAAAAGGTCGGTATAAATTGGAGCCGATACAAAAATAAAAACATTTAGCGACAAAACATTCAATAAAAAGTCTAAAGTATCAATCTGCCTTATAACTCCTTTTGCTATTTCTTCCTTAATTTCTTTATCAAACTCATAATAGATATTCCTAATCATTGGATTTTCAACAATATAATCTCGAATCATACAACGTCTTTCTTTATTCAAGATTAACTCATTCATAATAAGGAATGGCAAATTAGGATTCTGCTCCATCATATTTGCATGAGCGCAGATTCTTCTCTCAAGACGTTCAAAAAAATCCTCATTTGCTGCACTTTTCTCAGTGAATGCAGTTATAAACAATCTTATTTTTTGCATGAAAACTTGCATAAACAGATTCTCTTTAGTCCTAAAATAATAATGAACTAAAGCTTGATTACAACCTACTTCTTTGGCAATCTCAGTTGTTGATGTCATAGCAAAACCTTTTTCTAAAAAAAGTTTTGTTGCAGTTTGTAGTATTTGTTCCTCTGTTGTCATTTTAAATAGTTTTTTTACAGTTTTCTACCATAAAATGTAAGCGATTAAACACATTCACTTCAGATGTTCCACCATCAAAATCAAGGAATAATAAACTCATTTGAGGATATAATTCTTTAATTCGTTTCTCAATACCTTTTGAAATTACATGATTCGCAATACAACCAAAAGGCTGCATACTTACAACATTTTGAACCCCGTGTTCTGCTAAGTTTGACAATTCTGCAGGTATTAACCAACCCTCGCCAAAATTTGCCGCAGTATTAACAATTTTAGAAGCCAACTTTTCATCTTTAAAGATATTTGAAAATTGTTGATAAAATGGGAATGGCTTACAAATCTTATCAAACTTTCTTACATTGTGTCGTATATACATATATATCATATCAATAGCAAAAAGTGGAAGTTTCTCCTTTTTGATATTTTTTTTCTTATTAATATGGCTATTAACAAAGGTCATAGTAAAGAAATTATATATTGATGGTGCAACAACCTCTATTCCCTGATTAATTAACCAATCAATGGCATACAGATTACTAAATGCGTTATATTTTACATATATCTCACCAACAATACCAATGCGTGCCACTTTTTTCTCTTTATCAATAGCATCAGTAAAATCTTTAACTGCCATTTTCAAAAGTCCTAACAAACCATCATAATCTCGTTTTTCTATGTATGAGAAAGCAGCTTCTGTGTATTTTTCTTTAAGTCGTTTTGACATTCCTTGTTGATGTTCTCTCACTACAGATGCATAATATAATTTGTTTATGCAATCGGCATATAACATAACATATATAGTGATTTTTGCTATCGATTTCCAATTCGGATTGAATCCCGGTTGTGAATTTTGCAAATCTCCACCTATTTCGAGTGACAATACAGGTACATTAGTATATCCTGCCTCTACTACCGCATTTTTTATCAATGCCAAGTAATTACTTGCTCTACACTGACCGCCGGTTTGTGTAATAATAACAGCAATATCATCAAGATTATACTTACCGCTTTGCAATGCCATAATAATAGAGCCTATTACTATCGTAGACGGATAACAAATTTCATTATTTGCATGTTTCAGACCGACATTTGCTGCCTCTTGATTTCCCATTGGCAGATTAATAAAATTATAGCCTAACAATTTGAATAGTGATGGCAAAAATTCAGAATACCCCTCTGCAAAGTACGGGGCTAAAATAGTTCTTCTTCTATCTTCGACAGTAAATACTTTAGGTCTGTTAAAATTATTTATCTGATTATCCGAATCACTTATTTCTAATTCGGATTTCAATTTCAAACTTTCTACTAACGAACGGATTCTTAAACGTAATGAACCTATATTATTTACATCATCAATTTTAAGTACAGTAATATTTTTGCCATGGCGTTTTAAGATACTTCCTACCTCATCGAGTATAAAAGCATCCGGACCACATCCAAAAGATGTTAATTCTACGTAATGCAGATTCATTTTACTATTTGCAACAAAACCTGCCGCCTTAAAAATTCTGTTTGGATACGCCCATTGAGATACTGCATTTAACTCTTTATATATTGCAGAGCCTTCATCAACAGCAATATTTTCAGTTATAACATCAATACCCATATCTGCAATCGCATGAGATATTTTATGCTCAATAAAAGGATCAGCATGGTATGGCCGGCCGGCTAATAAAATTACCATTCTACCTTCATTGTTAGCTTTTTCAAGCACTTCCATCGAACGTTTAGTAAGTGTCTGCAAATACTCAGTTTGTGCTTTTTTAGCTAATTCAATTGCGCGTAAAGCTGTTTTCTTAGGAACTGACAATGTCTTTAAATAATCAAGGCATGATGCTTCAAGTAGTTTTTCATCATTAAAAGTGATAACAGGAGCATCAAATTGAATACCAAAACGACCTGCCATATCAATAGAACTCTTCAAAACATCCGAATAACCTGTTACTATTGGACAATTAAAGCTGTTTTGCGATTTTTCATCTTCCTTCCTTTCAAATACAACGTACGGATAAAAAATCCTATCAACCTTTTTATCTATTAAATCCATAACATGACCATGCATCAATTTTGCAGGGAAACAAATATTATCTGCCATAATTGAGCGCACACCATGTCCGTATACTTTATCTGTCGAAGGTCTTGACAACTCAATTTCAAATCCACAGTTCGTGAATAAAGCATGCCAAAATGGAAAATTTTCAAATATTCCCAAACCACGGGGGATTCCTATTCTTAAGCCACCTTTATGAGATATTCTATTAAAAAGTAAACGATACTTTTCTGCATACATATTTACCCCACGCTGTTTCTTTTCTGAAATATTAGAAAAAACACGTTCACAATTATTACCGGAATAAAATGTATTGCCATTTTGGAATTTAAATGACTTAACAGTACAGTGGTTTTCGCATCCTTGACAAACTTCTATTGATGGCTCATAACGGTTAGCTGCTATAAAATCAGATAACTTACGTTCCTTTTGATACTTAACCGATTCTTTTGCATACAAAGCAGCTCCGTATGCACCCATTAATTCAGGAATGTCAGAGAAAGCGACATTTTTACCGGTCAAGACTTCTAATGCTCTGACAATTGAATGATTTTTAAAAGTCCCACCTTGAACAACTATGTTGGAACCTAATTCTTTTACGGTTTTAAGTTTTAGTACTTTGAACAAACAATTTTTTATAACTGAATATGAAAATCCTGCAGCAATATCTTCAACTTTTGCACCTTCTCTCATCGCCTGCTTAACTTTTGAATTCATAAACACAGTACAACGAGTACCTAAATCACATGGATACTTTGCATGGCAAGACATTTCGGCAAATTCTTCTACCTTATATCCGAGCATATTTGCAAAGGTCTCTATAAAAGAGCCGCACCCTGATGAACATGCTTCGTTGATTTCAATTCGACTTATAGAACCATTATCTATAAAAATGGCTTTCATATCCTGTCCGCCGATATCTAAAACGAACGAAACATTTGGAGTAATACTGAGTGCTGCGGTATAATGAGCTATGGTTTCAACCAAACCTAAATCCAAATTATATGCGGTTTTAAGCAAATTCTCGCCGTATCCTGTAGCAGCTGTTCCTAAAACAGAAACATCTCCAATCTTTGCATACATATCTTGCAATGATTTAGAAAATGTTAGGAAGCTATCACCTTCATTTCTTCTATAGTCGCTATACACCAAATGGCCAGATTGGTTAAGCAACACAATTTTTGTAGTTGTAGAGCCTGAATCTACACCTAAATAACAAAGCTCCCCTTCTTTTAATGAAGCTCTTGGAACTAAATGTTTGATTTTATCCGTTTTCCACTGCTCATAATTTACATCCGAAAATAATTTAGGCAATCTATCCGAATATGAATCTTTTGACACTTCTTTACCAAAACGCAAAATATGCAAAAGTTCTGTTAATTGCACTGTTCTTTTTGCTAAATCGGCTGATAACAAGGCACATCCTAATGCCGGTATAATTTGTGGATGTTCGGGTAAAACGCAATCTCTATTTTGCAATTCTAATACCTTTACAAAACTCTTTTTTAATGCAGGTAAAAATGCAAATGGTCCACCACAAAAGAAAACTTGAGGTTTGATATCTGTACCACGCGCCAATGATGCAATAACTTGTAATGTTACTGCATGGAATACAGATGCGGCAATATCATTTTTACTGACACTTCTACTGACTAAATTTTGTATGTCTGTTTTAGAAAAAACACCACACCTTGAAGCTATTGGATATATTGTTTCGGCAGACTCCGCCAAGTTGCTTAATTCTACTGGAGTTATGCCTAATAATGATGCAGTCTGGTCTATAAATGCACCCGTACCACCTGCACAACTACCATTCATACGGATATCAGGAACCTTACCGGCTTCAAAAAATATCATTTTGCTATCTTCTCCACCCATATCAATAAATGTATGGACTTGAGGATAACGTTGTTTTACAAATTCGGCAGATGCCACTACTTCTTGAACAAATGCAAAATCAAGTTTACTTGAGTAACCCATGCCAACAGAACCTGTTACGACAATGTCAAACTTACAATTACCCAATTTATTATATATTTCTAATGCAATTTCACGCGCGGCTTGTCTTATATTTGCATTATGTCTTCGATAATCCGAAAACTTCAAATTTCCTTCTTCATCTAATATAGCAACCTTAATTGTTGTGGACCCTATATCCACACCCATAGAATATATTTTTAAGTTCTTCATATTTGAATCATGGTGATACATCTTATATAACGCAAAATTAATAGATTTATTTAATAAGTCTATTAATTTTATTTCAAAAAAATTATAAAGGATCTACATCGACTACACAAATAACAGATGGATTCTTGGTTTTGATTAAATTAATTGACTTCTCGAGGTATTCTTTAACATACTGATAAGATAATTTATTCTCTACCTTCAACATAATCTGTTGAATATACATTTGTTGAATCTTAGGTACAGGAGGTTCTTCGGGTCCAAGTACTCTATCATTCAAACACTTTCGCAAATCATCAGCTAAAATACTTGCATAATAATTCAATGTAGCCTGTTGTTTATGTTTTACGTATATGTTTATAATCTTGCAATAAGGTGGATACATAAATAACTCACGCTCAGATAATTGTGATTGGTAAAATCCTAGATAATCATTTTTTACAATGGCAGTAATAAGCGGATTTTCGGGTTGAGAAGTTTGCAAAACCACTAAGCCGTTATTATATCGTCTTCCTGCTCTACCTGCAACTTGCAGCAACAATTGAAAAGTCCTTTCTCCTGCTCTAAAATCAGGATAATTAAGCATATTGTCAGCATTAAGTATTCCAACTAATTCTACATTAGCAAAATCTAAGCCCTTAGCCAACATCTGAGTTCCGACAAGAACATTCGTTTTACCTGATTCAAAATTATTTAATATTATATCTCCATCCTTCTTTTTACGAGTAGTGTCAACATCAAGCCTACCAACCTGTACGCCTTCGAAAAACTCATTAAGAGCATCAACAACCTTTTCTGTACCAAAACCTTTATCTTTTATAGTTTCTTTACCGCACGATGGGCAAACTTTAGGCATTTCTTGCGAATATCCACAATAATGACATATCAAACGCTTCTTTTCTTTATGGTAATTAAGACTTAAATCACAATGTGGACATTTAGGCACCCAAGAGCAAGTCTGACACTCAATATAAGAAGAAAAACCACGCCTATTTTGGAATAGTATCACTTGCTTGTTATTTGCAAAAGTATTCTTCATTTTTTCCATCAAGAACCATGAAAACATTTTTTGCATTCTATTCTTTTTAAACGCATCATTAATGTCTATAACTTTAACATCAGGCAATTGCACATTTTCAAAACGCTCTAGTAATTCTACTAAAGCATATTTACCTATTTGTGTATTATAATAGCTCTCAATAGAGGGAGTTGCAGTACCGAGTAAAACATTCGCAGCTCTATATTTTGACAATACCAAAGCCACATTTCTTGCATTATAACGAGGAGCCGGGTCATATTGTTTGTAAGAAGTTTCTTGCTCCTCATCAATTATAATTAAACCAAGATTATTAAATGGTAAAAAGACAGACGACCTCACTCCTAAAACCACGGAATATCTGTTTGATTTTTGAATTTCAGTATATATTTCTGCCCTTTGGACATCTGATATTTTAGAATGATACACTAACATGCAATCACCAAAAACTTGCATCAATCTATTTGTTAATTGCGTTGTTAAAGCAATTTCCGGAACTAAATACAAAACCTGCTTACCTGATGCAATTACATCTTTGATAAGATGCGTATAAATTTCAGTTTTACCACTAGATGTTACTCCGTGAAGCAAAACCGGTTTACTATCGGCAAAATCTTGTTTGATTTCAAGAAGTGCCTTGTTTTGGGCATCTGATAATTCATAAAGATCATGACAAGGCTCTATACTATGCAAACGGCTCGACTTCCTCTCGTATTCGCGCAGTAGCTCTTTCTTTATGAGTGCATCATACACCGACCTAGTATATAAAGACAGAATTTGTTTCTTGGTGATTTCAGAATTAGTACAAAATCCAAAAACATAATCGTATAAGTCCTTTTGCTTTGGGGTAAGTTTATTATCATTAATATCACTACATGCAACAAGTATATCTGTTTGTTGAGTATATGTGTTTTTTGCAAGTTCTCCGGGTAAAGCCGCCTTCATAACATCACCCAATGAGCATACGTAATATGAACTTATCCACGCCCATAAATCTAATTGAGATTTATTAACAATGGGGTTAACATCTATCACCTCAATAATAGATTTATACTTAATATCTGAATTAAAATCACTATGTACTCGAAGAACAATACCAATGTATGATTTTTTAGCACCTAACGGTACTCGTACTCTCATACCATTGCTGACGCATTGATTTACTGCATCAAAACTATACGTATAACAAGTACGTACGGCTATTGGCAGTATTACATCAGCATATAATGTTTCTTCTTTCATACAACAAAGATACTATTTAATGATTATACAAAAAAAATAAGCCATTGTTTCCAATAGCTTATTTTTGAAGTAATTTAAAAAATATTTTTTATCCGCCAAAATTATCAAACATGATTGATTCAGGGGCAACTCCTAGAGCATCTAACATATTAACAACAGCGTTAGACATTGGTCCGGGACCACACATGTAATATTCAATATCTTCAGGAGCTTCATGATTCTTCAAATATGTATCATACATTACATTATGCACAAAGCCTGCAGTATATTTAACACCTGCTGCATCTGCTGCAGGATCAGGTCTATCAAGTGCTAAATGGAAATGGAAATTAGAAAATTCTTTTCCCAAACCAAGGAAGTCAGATAAGTAGAATACTTCGTTCAAAGCACGTGCGCCATAGAAATAATGCATTTCACGATCTGTTGTATGTAAAGTCTTTGTCATGTGCATTATCTGAGCACGCAACGGAGCCATACCGGCACCACCGCCTATCCATATCATTTCGTTCTTTGTATCAAAAATAGGATGGAAATCACCATAAGGACCACTCATAATTACCTTGTCACCAGGTTTCAAAGTAAATATATAAGAAGATGCTATACCAGGCATTACATCTTGAAATCCAACTTCCGGTTTCGGCTTAAATGGAGGTGTTGCAATACGAACAGTCAACATAATTCTATTTCCTTCTGCAGGATAATTAGCCATTGAATATGCACGTACTGTAGATTCTTTATTAGTACATTTAAGGGTAAACAGACCGAAATTTTCCCAAGCAGGAAGATATTCCTTACCGATTAATTCTTTATCTATATCCTTGTTGTAATCCATTGTATATTCAGGAATATTAATTTGTGCGTAAGAACCTGGAATGAAGTCCATATGTTCGCCTTCAGGTAATGCAACAATAAATTCTTTGATAAATGTTGCAACATTTTTATTTGAGATAACTTCACATTCCCATTCTTTTACTCCCAATACTGACTCAGGGACCTTTAAAGAAATATCATTTTTAATTCTTACTTGACATCCTAAACGCCAATTGTCTTTTACTTGCTTACGTGTAAAGTGTACTGTCTCAGTAGGTAGAATTTCGCCGCCACCTTCTAAGACTTGGCATCTGCATTGACCACATGAGCCTTTTCCACCACATGCTGATGGCAAAAAAACACCTTCAGCAGCTAATGATCCCAAAAGTGTACCTCCTGAAGCCAACTCAATTTCTTTATCTCCATTAAGTGTAACTTTTACAGATCCCGAAGGAGATAAGTAGCGTTTTGCCACCAATAATAGTACAACAAGAAACAGAATAACAACCAAAAAGACAGCTACACTGAAACCTATCATTGTTGCATTTATTGCTAAAATTGTCATATTAATTGTATTAAAGTTTTAAACCAGAAAAACACATAAAAGCCATCGCCATTAGTCCTACTGTGATAAATGTGATTCCAAGACCACGTAAAGGAGCAGGAACATTTGAATATGACATTTTTTCACGTACAGCAGCTAAACATACAATAGCCAAAAGCCAACCAATACCTGAGCCAAAAGCATAAACAGTTGCCTCACCAACGTTTACAAAAGCTCTTTGCTGCATAAATAAGGAAGCTCCCATAATAGCACAGTTTACAGCAATTAGAGGTAAGAATATACCTAATGATGCATATAATGCCGGAGCAAATTTTTCAACAACCATTTCAACTAATTGTGTTACAGCGGCAATTACTGCAATGAATAAGATAAAACTTAAGAAGCTTAAATCAATACCCTCAACCAATGCATCTGCTTTTAGTACGTAATTATCCAAGAAATAGTTTAATGGAACAGTAACAAGCAAAACGAATATTACTGCGACTCCTAAACCAAGAGCTGTTTTGACATTTTTTGATACCGCCAAGAATGAACACATTCCCAAAAAGTATGCAAAAATCATATTATCGACAAATATCGACTTTACGAACAAACCAAATAGACTTTCCATTTTATTATTACTTTTATGGGTTATTAATTTTGTAATTCAGGATATTTAGCTCTTTGAGCCCAAATTATACATCCTAATATTATAAGAGCCATTGGAGGCATTAACATCAAACCACAATTCATATAACCGAAGTCATAAAAACTTTGCGGTATTACTTGGAATCCGAACAAGCTACCTGAGCCAAGCAACTCGCGGATAAATGCTACAATAACTAAAATAATTGCATATCCGAAACCATTACCTAAACCATCTACAAATGATTCCCATGGACGATTTGCCATTGCAAATGCTTCCAAGCGTCCCATTAAGATGCAATTGGTAATAATTAAGCCGACATAAACTGACAATTGTACACTTACGTCATAAGCAAATGCTTTCAACATTTGGCTTACAATTGTTACAAGTGCTGCAACTACAACTAATTGAACAATAATACGTATACGCATAGGTATTGTATTACGCAATAATGAGATTACAAGATTTGATACTGCAACAATTATTGCAACAGAACATCCCATAACCAAAGCCGGTTCCAACTTTGCTGTTACGGCAAGAGCAGAACAAATACCCAATATCTGAACAGTTACCGGGTTGTTAATATTTAACGGAGAAACAAATGTTTCTTTAATTTGACTTGACATCTTATTTTCCTCCTACTTTTTTAAAAATTCTACATATTGACCCATGCCTTCTTTAAGCATGTTGTTAACACCTTGTGATGTCATTGTACCACCTGAGACACCATCAACATAATCAAGACCTTCAGCAGTTTTATCAGGTTTTACTACAGCTATTGATGTAAATGAACCATTTTGTTTAATGTGCTTACCATGGAATGGCATTTTAAATTTATCAGTTGCAATTTCTGCACCTAAACCTGGAGTTTCGCTTTCATGTGAGAAATAAACACCAAATACTGTATTTTTATCATCGTTTAAAGCAATATATCCCCAAATAGGACCCCACAAACCTGCTCCACGCATTGGAATTACATATTTAGTTGCACCATTAATACTACATACGTACAAAGGTAATTGACGTTCGTCTAAAGCTTTCGAATTTTCAACTTTTACATCAATCAAGAATCCACCTTCTTCAGCTAAAGTATCACCTTTTGCATTAAGGATATACTCGTATTTAACACAATCCTTATACAACTGAGCTGGATCTTTATCTTTCGTATCTACATTCAATGCACTAAGAATTTGTTTCTTCTTATCAAGTACAACATTCTCGTCTTGTTTGTCTTTTAAAGCAGCAGCTACAAAAGCCATCAAGAATGCTACCACAATTACTACGACCGAAGCGTATATAACCGTATATGTATTACTATTCGTATTCATTTTCTTCGGATTTTTATTGTTTAACTGATTTTGCTATACGTTTTGCTCTTTTTGATATATTACGTTGAACAACATAATAGTCAATTAGTGGAGCGAACAAGTTCATAAGTAATATAGCTAACATCATGCCTTCCGGATATCCGGGATTCAAAACTCTAATAACTATAGCCATAACACCTATTAAGAAACCGTATACCCATTTACCGCATTCGGTACGTGATGATGTAACAGGATCTGTTGCCATAAACACAGCACCAAAAGCAAAACCACCTAATACTAAATGATAATACCAAGGTAAGTTCGCAGCAGCTGTATCAATTCCGCTTATATTAAATATAAAGGCCATAAATGCACCACCGGCAAACACAGAAAGCATTGTTTTCCAACTTGCAATACGTGTAACTAATAATAGGATAGCACCTAATGCTATAGCTATTACACTTGTTTCACCTATTGAACCCGGAATAAATCCCAAAATGGCATCCAATATACTTATTGAATTTCCTGCTGCATCGGTTAAATTGACTGTTGAACCGGTTGCAGTTGCTAACTGACCAAGAGGTGTTGCTCCTGAAAATCCATCAATTAATTGTCCTTCACCTATTCCACATACATCGGTTGTACGTATCCAAACGCTATCTCCTGACATTTTTGTTGGATAAGCAAAGAATAAGAATACACGTGTAATCAACGCTACATTTAATATATTCATTCCGGTACCACCGAAAATTTCTTTAGCAAAGATTACAGCAAAAGCAGTTGCTATTGCCAAAATCCATAATGGACAATCAACAGGAATTATCATAGGAATCAAAAATCCTGTTACAAGGAATCCTTCATGAATCTCTTCACCTTTCCATTGTGCTACGGTAAATTCTATACCCAAACCGACTAAATAGGATACGATAATTTTAGGTAGTACAGCTAAAAAGCCATACCAGAATATAGGGAAAAATCCTGTCGTTGCCAACTGACCAACAGACAAGAAGTGTTGGTATCCTACATTGTACATACCAAACAAGAGAGCTGGAATCAAGGCGATTACTACCATTATCATAATACGTTTTGAATCAACAGCATCATGAATTTGGGCACCTAATGGCTTTGACGTTTCGTTCGGCACGAACAAGAAAGTTTCAAAGCCGTCGAACACAGAGCGGAACATCGATAATTTGCCACCCTCTGAGAAAGTAGGCTTAATTTTATCGAGTAAGTTTCTTAACGTATTCATTTTATTTTGTTTTCTAATTTTCAATTAACACATTTCTTTACGCAACATATCCAAACCTTCACGCACTATGCGTTGCAGTTCCATTTTAGAAGAGCATACAAATTCGGCAGCTGCAAAATCTTCAGGAGCCACTTCATAAATACCCAAAGCTTCCATTTTATCAATATCTCCTGCTAATATTGCTTTTATCAAATATTCAGGATATATATCCATTGGCATTACCTTGTCGTATTCACCGGACATTATCATTTGACGATGTCCACCTAAAATACGAGTATCAAAACTGAAGGTTTTCTTAGGACAAAGTTTCATTAAAAATTTTGTAAAGAAAGAACCACTTACGCTATATTTGTCAAAACGAGGCATTATCCAACCGATAAATTCATGCTCGTCTTTACCATCTTTCAAAGCGGTAATTTGTGATACGAAAGGACTCAACCAAGCATCAGCAGTTGTTTGTTTTCCTGAAAGAGGATTACCTGAAACAATGCGAGCTGTTGATTCATATATATTTGCTTTTAAAATTTGTGCTAAAGATTCGCCCAAAATCATTTTGTAATAAGCTTTCTGATTAGCCTCTGTTCCTGCAAGTGCAATAGTTCTAGAAAAATCAAGAATGCCTTTACCTACAAAACGTCCCATGCACACAACATCTTGAGCTGTTATTGTCCAAACGATATCACCTTTATTAATAGGATTAACGTGATTAATTTGAACACCTACATTACATGAAGGATAATTCCCTTCAAATGCAGTAACTGTAGCATTTTTTATATGAAAAAAAGTTGTTGTTCCATTTTTGATTCCAACATAAACGGGTGCAATTTTAGACAATGCATCTATTCCGTTTTGGAAATCGGATTGCTCATTTTTAAAGATAAAATCAAAATCAGGAGCGAGAGGAGCATTATCGAAAGTAGAAACAAAAATCGCTTTAGGAGTATCATCTGGATTTGCCATAACGTCGTATGGACGTTGTTTAACAAATGCGAACAGACCTGCATCCGAAAATGATTGTTTAATTTCATCTGCTGAAGAGTTTAAATCAACAGTTTTGATACTTTCTTGCTCCATTTTGAAATCGTTTTTAACTACAATATCCAAAATTTTGCGACGCTCACCGCGGTTTACTGCCATCAACTCGCCGCTAACAGGAGAAACGACCTTTAAATTCGGGTGATTCTTGTCTACGAACAATATTGTCCCTATCTTCACGGCATCACCGGGTTTGAGAACCGGCTTTGGCACCATACCATAAAAATCATCAGGATTAAACCCTATCATTTCAGATTGCGATGCCCGACCATAGACTAATTCAGCTGCTCCATCGAGTCGAATGTCAAGGCCTTTTTTTAATTTTATTACATCTGCCATAAAATGTTATATATTAGTGTCTTTAAAAAAACTCCGCAAAATTACTTTTTTTATTCCACAATACAATATATTTTCATCGAAAAATCAGCAAAATTAAGCGCTTTTTTTTAATATTTTTAAAGTCCATTCTGTTTGTTTTATACCTTCAGTTATAACAAAATATACAAGTGATTAAACAATCGAATATTGCCCAAAATAGTATTCCTTTCAGCTTAATTTCGTAACTTTGCAACATGAAACGATTTAACCTTATATATATTGCCTTTATGGCATTCACATACAGTTTTGCAGGAACAGTTGTGTACGAAACAAAATCTTTGAACAAAAACATCAAGACAGTTCAGATTGAAAACTTATCACGTACACCATACTACCCTATTATCGAATTAGGAGGAAAAGATAAATTGACATTGTCGTTTGATGACCTATCGCCCGAAATAAATACTTACTCTTATAATATTATACATTGCAATGCAGATTGGACAAAATCTCAGCTAACCGAATTTCAGTATTTGAATGGCTTTGATGGAGGATTTATTCGGAATTATGAGACTTCTGTAAATACGTATTTCCCGTATACACATTATACGCTTACCTTTCCAAACGAAGATGTAACATGTGCTATATCAGGCAACTATATTATTTCAATATACCCTAATAACGAAAAGGATGATCCTGTGCTAACAGCTAGATTCATGGTAGTTGAAAGTTTAGTTCAAATTAATTGCTCGGTAAGTCCTATCACAGACATCAGTTACAAAAAAGATTATCAGCAAATGGAATTATCCATCGATTATCCCGACTATGCCATTAATCAACCTTCAACCGAACTTAAAGTTATAGTGCAACAAAATAGCCGTACAGATAATCAAGCTGTGCTTACACAACCTAGCTTTTACGAACAGCACAAAATAAATTACAAGCTCAACAAGAATCTTATTTTTGAAGCTGGAAACGAATATCGCGAGTTTGATATTTCTTCTACACGCGTCATTAGTAGACAAATTGAAAGTATTGATTATTTCAAACCATATTATCATGCTACTTTGTACCCTGATGTTATAAAGTCAAATAAAGAATACGAATATTGGCAAGATATTGCAGGCAGATACATCATCAATGTTCAAAATTCTGACTATTCAGAAACAGAAGGCGATTATTTCTTTACTCATTTCTCTTTGCCTATGGAGATTCCTTATTTAAGTGGAGATGTTTATATTTTGGGTGAAATAACAGGCAATAGATTTGACGATAATTCTCGAATGAAATATAATTACGAAACCGGTTCGTACGAAAAGGTTTTACTTTTAAAACAAGGCGGATACGATTATTTGTATGCTTTCGTTCCATTCGGCGAAACAAAAGGAAGTACTAAAGAAATTGAAGGAAATAGATGGGAAACAGATAATGAATATATAGTTTACGTATATCATCATCCATTCGGCAGTCTTTACGACCGTTTAATAGGATATCAAATAGTTTATTCTAATCAATATAAAAGAGAATAAATTGTAATTTAGTTTTTGAATTAACATGAAGAATCCCGATTTTGAATTGAAGTTTAAGGTTCGCGACTACGAATGCGACCTACAAGGAATTGTAAACAACGCCAACTACCAACATTACATGGAACATACACGGCACGAATTTATACTTACAAAAGGAATAAGTTTTGCCGATTTACATGCCAAAGGCATTGATGCAGTAATTGCACGTGTAGAAATCGCATATAAAAGTCCCTTACGCAGTATGGACGAATTTGTATCTCAAGTTCGTGTGAGCATTGATGGAGTAAAACAAATATTCTATCATGAAATTTATAAATTTCCAGAGATGAGACTTTGCGTTCGTGCAAAAGCTGAAAATGTATGCTTAATTAACGGGGAACTTAGCATTTGTGATGATTTAAACAAGTTACTTACAAACAAATAAAAAGTAGAATAAAATGAAAGGTTTTTATACCATTTTATTGTTAGTAATTTCAAATACCTTTATGACATTAGCTTGGTATGGTCATCTCAAATTCAAAGAATTCAAATGGTTTTCAACATTACCTGTAATTGCAATAATTTTGATTAGTTGGGGCATCGCATTCTTTGAGTATTGTTTTCAGGTACCGGCAAACAGAGTCGGTTTTAAGGGTAATGGAGGTCCATTTTCATTACTTGAACTAAAGGTGATACAAGAAGTTATTACACTTGTTATATTTACATTATTTTCGACCATCGCATTTAAAACAGAAACTCTACGATGGAACCACTTAGTCGGTTTTATATTCCTAATTTTAGCAGTATATTTTGTTTTTAAAAAATAATTTTTAATTTTGCTAATAAAACAATATCAAAAACGCCATGACAGAACGCATCTTAGTAGTTGACGACGAAGAAGATTTGTGTGAAATACTTCAATACAATCTTGAAAAAGCCGGTTTTATTGTTGATGTAGCATATTCTGCAGAAGACGCACTTAAGCAAGACCTGAGTGTTTACCGCTTGTTCTTGCTTGATGTCATGATGGGTGAAATGTCAGGATTCAAACTTGGATCTGCCATCAAAAAGAGTGATGAGACAGCTAATATCCCTATTATATATTTAACAGCAAAGGATACAGAAAACGACAAATTAACAGGATTCGCAATTGGAGCTGACGATTACATATCCAAACCTTTTTCAATAAACGAAGTAATAGCTCGTGTTAAAGCAGTTTTAAAGCGCAGTTCTCAAGGCTTTTTAAATACAAAAGTCATACAACCTGATTTACATATACTGGAGTCTATTGCAGATACACAAAATGCTGAGAGTATAGGATTTGACAAACTAATTCTGAATCTCACAAATAAAACAGCATTTATCGGAGATAATGAGATTTCACTAACAAAAAAAGAATACGAATTATTATCTCTTTTCCTACAAAAGCCTGACACAGTACTATCGCGTGAGCAATTACTAAATAGTGTATGGGATGGTGATGCCTTTGTATTAGACCGCACAATTGACGTAAATATCACCCGACTCAGAAAAAAAATAGTACCATACGACAAACGTCTAACTACACGACAAGGATATGGTTATTTCTTCTCTACAAAATAGCTGACAAAAGTGTCTTTTTGTCAGTCTCTATTGTTTGGCATCTTTTTTGCTCTTTATAGGCAAAAGAATAACCAAAACAATTATATAAGACATGAAACAAGGTAATATCGGAGTAACTTCGGAAAATATTTTTCCTGTTATCAAGAAATTTTTGTACAGTGACCACGAAATCTTTCTACGCGAATTAGTATCAAATGCTGTTGATGCCACACAAAAACTAAAAACTTTATCATCTGTTGGCGAATTCAAAGGCGAATTAGGAGAACTTAAAGTATTTATTAAAGCCGACAAGAAAGCCGGAACTCTAAGCATTATTGATAGAGGTATCGGTATGACTGCAGAGGAAATTGATAAATACATCAATCAAATTGCATTTTCAGGTGCGGAAGAATTTTTAGATAAATACAAGAATGATGCAAATGCCATTATTGGACATTTCGGATTAGGTTTTTATTCTGCTTTCATGGTTTCAAAAGAAGTTGAAATCATAACAAAATCATATAAAGAAGATAGTCAAGCTGTTCGTTGGAGCTGTAAAGGAGATCCTAATTTTGAATTGGAAGAAATTGAAAAAACTGAACGCGGAACAGAAATCATTCTTCATATTGATGATGATAACAAAGACTTCTTGGAAGACAGTAAAATCGACACACTATTAACCAAGTATTGTAAGTTTTTACCTATACCTATTGTCTTTGGCAAGAAAAAAGATTGGAAAGATGGTAAACAAATTGATACCGATGAAGATAATATAATAAACAACATAGAACCTGCATGGGTTCGCAAACCTGCTGACTTAAAAGAAGAAGATTACAATAAATTTTATAAAGAATTATATCCATTTGCAGAAGATCCCCTATTCCACATACATCTTAATGTAGATTATCCTTTTAATCTAACTGGTATCTTGTATTTCCCTAAGGTTAAAAATAATTTTGAACTACAGAAGAATAAAATACAACTATATTGCAATCAGGTATTTGTAACTGATTCGGTTGAAGGTATCGTACCTGAATTTTTGACATTATTGCATGGTGTAATAGATTCTCCTGATATTCCGCTAAACGTAAGCCGTTCGTACTTACAAAGCGACTCTAACGTTAAGAAAATTTCAAGTCACATCACCAAAAAAGTTGCTGATAGCTTACAAGAAATTTTCAAGACAGATCGTAGTCAATTTGAATCCAAATGGGATAGTTTGAAAATCTTTATTTCTTACGGAATGCTTACAGATGAAAAATTCAGTGAGCGTGCCGAGAAATTTAATTTATTCAAAAACACTGACGGCAAATACTTTACAGCCGAAGAATACAAAACTCTAATTGAAAGCAATCAAACTGACAAAGACGGCAATTTGATATATCTTTATACTAATGATGCAGAACAACAATTCAGCTATATTGAGGCTGCAAAATCTAAAGGATATGATGTTTTGTTGTTTGACGAACAATTAGATATACATTTAGCATCTAAGTTGGAACAAAAAAACGAAAAAACTCGTTATGTTCGTGTTGATGCCGATATAGTTGATAAATTAATTTTAAAAGATGACAAATCAACAGTAAGCCTATCTTCTGACGATCAACAAGCATTATCAGAAGTATTTCGCTCACAAACTACAAAGCAAGACAAACTCAATTTTTTGGTAACATTTGATGCTATTGGAGTTGATGCATCTCCTGTAATAATTACACAGGATGAATTTATGCGCCGTATGAAAGAGATGTCAGCAATGCAAGGTAGCATGATGGGATTTTACGGAAGTATGCCTGATTCTTATAATTTAGTTGTCAACACTGATCACGAACTTGTAAAATCATTGCTCGAAGAAGAAAAATCTTCATGTGCGGAAGCGGTTAAACCTAAGAAAGATGAGATTGAAAATCTTCGTAAAAAAGTTGACGAATTGAATACTGCCAACAAAGACAAAAAGCAAAACGAGATTCCTGAGGCCGAAAAAGAAATCATCAAGACAAGCAATGAACGTATCAGTCAACTTGAAAAAGAAAAATCTGAAATCTATAAAAAGTTTGCAGATGGTAACGACAAAGTTAGTCAACTAATTGACCTTGCACTACTTGCTAACAATATGCTTAAAGGCGAGGCTCTAAGCAAGTTTGTTAAACGTAGTACCGCATTCATAAAATAATCTATTTTCATAATTCAAAATCTCCGAGACGAGCTAGAATATAGTTCTTCAGGGAGATTTACGAATTAATACTTATAAAATAGTTGAAAAATAATTTTTATGCATTTGCAGTAATAATAAGTAGAAAAAACGCAAAAACCTGAACTATTTTTTTGTAAATAAGAAAAAACATTATACCTTTGCACCCACGTTAAAAAAGGAGTTTTAATAAAAACTACCGAATGGCTTCGTAGCTCAACTGAATAGAGTATCACACTACGGATGTGAGGGTTCCGGGTTTGAATCCCGGCGAGGTCACTTACAAGAAAACACCGATATTAAAGTAACATTTATATCGGTGTTTTTTTTAAACAAGACCACCTAATGTACTTTAAGACATGAAACGAATACTATTTGCAATATTAATTTTCTTCGCATTAAGCGGATGCTCCAACAATACACCCGTAAATAGTAATATTCCATATGCAAGCGTTAGTTTCGCAATTGATGTTGCGATATCAGGTGCTGACAACGAGCTACGAGAAGGAATGCTTGGTAATAGCAAAATATATACAACAAAACATCCTGCCACACTATCAACTTCATTCGGACGCTACGGATATAGTGGCGTAGTAGTAGTTAGAGCATACGACGACCTTTTATACGCCTTTGATATTTGCTGCACCAATGAAGTAGACCGCAACATAGCACTTGAGTCTGATGGATTCTTTTTAAAATGTCCCAAATGCGGTTCTATATTTGAAATCGGGAATGGATACGGAATAGTAAATAAAGGGCCTGCTATTCAACCGTTAAAAAACTACAAAGTAACCGAATATTCGGGCGATAGATACCAAATAAGTAATTAATTTTTTACTAACTTTGGGAGATTTTTTTAGCATGAAAAACGTTCGTATTATTGATAAGAATTTTAAAATTCTTTATAATTCAGAAGACATTCAGAAAAAATTGTCTGATATAGCTAGAGCCATTAATAATGATTATAAAGGCAAAGAGACTCCTTTATTTTTATGCATGCTTTCAGGCGCATATCTATTTACTGCAGATTTGCTTCGACAAATAACAATACCCTGCGAAATATCATTTATCAAATGGTCTTCGTATTCCGGAACGGAAAGTACAGGTGTTATCAAAGAACAGATGTTGCCTACAATTGATGTAAAGGACAGAGATGTCATTATTATAGAAGACATAGTTGACACGGGAGTAACTATGTATAATTTGTCAAAAAAATTGAAGCAGTTAGGTGCAAAAAGTTCAAGAATAGCCACTTTACTGACAAAACCGAGTAAACTTAAAGCATCTATTAAATTGGATTATGTAGGTTTTGAAATTGAAGACAGATTTGTTATTGGATACGGAATGGATTATAATGAACGTGGCAGAAATTTAAATGCCATTTATCAATTAACTGAATTATAGATTATTATGCTTAATGTTGTGATTTTTGGTGCCCCAGGTTCGGGTAAAGGCACACAAAGTGATTTAATTGTAAAGAAATATGGTTTAGTACACCTATCTACTGGAGATTTACTTCGCGCTGAAATAAATAAAGGCACCGAAACGGGAAAACTAGCAAACGGATTAATATCAAAAGGAGCATTTGTTCCTGACGATGTTATTATCGAAATACTAAATAAAAATATCGATTTATATCATACTGCAAAAGGATTTATTTTTGATGGATTCCCACGTACCGTAGTCCAATCAGAAGCACTAGACTCTATGTTGAAGAAACGCAATATAAAATTAAACGTAATGTTAAATATAGATGTTAAAACTGACGAATTAGTTAAACGTCTATTAATCAGAGGTAAAACGTCAGGCAGATCTGATGATAATTTAGCAACTATACAACAACGCATTCGTATATACGAAGAAAAAACGCTACCTGTTATGCAATTCTACGATCGTCAAGGCAAGCATTACCGAATAAATGGTAATGGAACTATGGATGAGGTATTTGCAGAAATATGCATAGCTATTGACAAAACAAAAACTTAAACAAAATGTCCGGATCCAATTTCGTCGATTACGTCAAAATATTTTGCCGCTCTGGAAAGGGTGGCGCCGGTTCTATGCACTTACGCCACGAAAAATTCGTAGCAAAAGGAGGTCCTGACGGTGGCGATGGAGGACGTGGAGGACATGTTATTTTACATGCAAACTCCAATTACTGGACACTTTTACACCTAAAATATGCACGTCACGTATTTGCTGGAGACGGTGAAGGTGGCAGCAAAAGTCGTAGCTTTGGGAAAGATGGCAAAGATAAGACAATAGAAGTTCCGTGTGGCACAGTCGTTTACGATGGAGAAACAGGTGAATACATTTGCGAATTAACAGACGACAACCAAACTGTTATTCTTTTAAAAGGAGGACGAGGAGGTCAAGGAAATTGGCACTTCAGGACATCAACAATGCAGACTCCACGATTTGCACAACCTGGAGAACCATCAATTGAACGCACAATAATCCTAGAATTAAAAGTTCTAGCTGACGTTGGATTAGTTGGATTCCCTAATGCCGGAAAGTCTACATTATTATCTGTTGTTTCGGCAGCCAAACCCAAAATAGCAAATTACGCTTTTACCACATTAGAGCCAAATTTGGGAATTGTGGCATACAGAGACGAAAAATCTTTCGTCATGGCAGATATTCCCGGTATAATAGAAGGAGCACATGATGGTAAAGGTATAGGATTACGATTTTTGCGACATATTGAACGCAATGCTGTGTTACTATTTATGATACCGGCAGACACTGACGATATTTGCAAAGAGTATGATATTCTAATAAATGAATTAGAGCAGTACAATCCTGAACTACTAGACAAAGGTCGTGTATTAGCCATTACAAAATCTGATTTACTTGATGATGAATTGGAATGTGCCATATCTAAAAACCTTCCAGACATACCAACTGTATTTATATCATCTGTTAGCGGCAAGGGCATAGATACTCTAAAGGACTTACTTTGGAACGAATTAGACAAAGACATCGTTATGTCAATGACTCATAGACCAATGGACGTTAAGATTATTGTACAAGAAGACAGACTTGACTTGAATATAGATTTTGACAGCGAAAACGATAACGAGAAGGAAGAATTTGATGATGATTGGTTTGATGAGGAGGGATCATAATGTTAGATCGTTTGAACAAACCAAATATCATTTTTGAAAATAATATTTCGGTTCCTAAAACTGACAAAACTACATTTTCAAATTGTATAGATTGCTATATACTTCCAAGCACACAAGAACCAATGTGTCGCATCGATTGGATTATAAAAACGGGTAAGCAAAACCACGAAAACCCTTTGGTACCGGTATTTACATCAGCCATGTTGAAAGAAGGCAGTAAAGACTTTACTGCCAATGAAATTGCCGAACAAATAGACTTTCATGGTGCAATATTAGTTGCCAATACCAGCGTTTCTAATACAGTAATAAGTCTTATAGCATTAGAAAAAAACGTCAACAAATTATTAAGGCTTGTAAACTCAATTCTTTTATACCCGACATTTCCTGAAGATAGGCTAAAATGCATATTGGATAAAGGAATCGCGCAGTTTAAAATAGAACAACAAAAAGTTAATCTGATTGCAAGTCAACAATTGCGCGAATCGTTATACGGAAAGAATCACCCTTATAGTTTACACAAAGAACTTGCATACTACGAGATAAGTAGCGACATGCTTAGCAATTTTCACTCGGAAACATACTGCTCCAATAATTGTACAATAGTTGTATCAGGATATGTAAGCGATTCGCTTGTTAAAAACATTGAGCAAATATTTGGTTCTCAGGCATGGAATAAAAAAAATATAATTGAACACACTTGGTTAAGTGAGACTCCAGAAACAGGGTGCATACACATTCACCATAAAGATTCTTTACAAACCGGAATTGCAATAGGCCAATTATCTGTACCCAACAATCACCCTGACTCCTACTCCATGCAAATATTAACATGCATTTTAGGCGGATACTTTGGTAGCAGACTTAATAAGAGTATTAGAGAAGATAAAGGATATACATACGGAATATCTGCACATATATCATCATATCTAAACAAGGCACATTTTTCTATAAACACGCGTACCAAAAACGAAGTTGCAATTGAAACTGTAGCTGCAATACAAGACGAAATAAATAATTTAATGCTATCTTCTGTTAGTTATGAAGAATTACAAACCGTCAGGAACCTATATATTACTAATATAGGTACTGCATTTGAGCATCCGCTATATATATCAGATGCTTTAATAGGGCTACTAGCAAATAATTTGGATTTCTCGTACTATACTAGATTTAATCAAATTCTAAAGACTATAACACCTACCGAACTGCAAAACACAGCTCAGAAATACTGGTCCAAACCTATGTGCGAAATATTAGTAGGTGATTTTTAAACAGAGAAATGTACAGATACTAAATAAAAAAGACTAACCTTAAAAGTTAGTCTTTTTTCGTCGGGATGACAGGATTCGAACCTGCGACCACCTGGTCCCAAACCAGGCGCGCTACCGGACTGCGCTACATCCCGTAAAAGCAGCACAAAGGTATAACTATTTTTTCAATTAACAAGCAAATTATTCAACATAAATTTCCAAAAATTTCACCCTGTCAATTTCAGGTATAACTGCTACAGGCTGATCACAGGCTGGAAATAATATTGTTTCTCCCTTTTTTATGTGTCCCTTGTGTTTCTTTGAAGAAGCATATACTGCACTTCCTTCTACACACATCCATATAATAAAAGAGTCCAAACCCTTGTAATCAAAAGACATAAAGGTATCAGCCTCTACCAGATTAACTGTAAAATACGAGCATTCTTGCAGTTTAACCTGTTTATTTAGTCGAGTTTTATATGAAGTTTTGTATTGTTTATAATGATGATAATCTAGTGAATCCAATGCCATATCAGTATGTAATTCGCGCAAATTACCATCAGCATCTTTCCTATTATAATCCCATACACGATAAGTTACATTTGAAGTTTGTTGCACTTCAGCCAAGAAAATTCCGCTGCATATTGAATGTACTCGACCTGCCGGCAAAAAAAACACATCGCCAGGTTGCACCATCTCCTTATTCAACAATTCACATACAGAATGGTCATTTAAACTTTTTAAAAACGTTTTTTTATCAGTATTTTGATTGAATCCTGCGTACAAATAAGCATCAGGCTTAGAATCTAATATATACCACCACTCTGTTTTTCCATTAGATTGATGCCTCTTACGAGCCATCTCATCATTGGGATGAACTTGCACAGACAAGTCTTGTTCGGCATCAATAAACTTAAGCAACAAAGGAAATTCATTTCCAAAACGCTGATAATTTTTTTCTCCAACAAAAAGTTCCTGATATTTTTCTAACAAACCATCAATATTCATACCTACCAGTGGTCCTTCTGCAACCACAGAAACACTACCCTTAACATCAGAAATTTCCCAGCTTTCACCAACGTTCGATTTTTGTGCATCCAGATTCTTATACGAACATATTTTCGAGCCACCCCACAAAACTTGTTTGAGGATGGGTCTAAACTTCATCGGATAAAGAGTTACCGGCATAATAATGCATTTTTATTTAATCATATCAAATCCGGTATACGGCACAAGTGCCTTAGGAATACGTATCCCTTCAAGCGTTTGGTTGTTTTCCAGCAATGCAGCAACTATACGCGGCAATGCCAAAGCACTACCATTTAATGTGTGGCATAATGCCGTTTTTTTATCTACACGATAACGGCATTTCAAACGATTTGCCTGGTAGCTTTCGAAATTTGATACTGAGCTAACTTCCAACCAACGCTTTTGCGCAGATGAGAATACTTCAAAATCGAATGTTATTGCCGAAGTGAATGACATATCTCCACCACAAAGACGTAATATACGATATGGCAACTCCAATTTATTAACCAAGTTCTCGACATGTGCAATCATCTCGTCTAAACTTTGATAAGAATGTTCAGGAGTATCAATACGAACTATTTCTATTTTAGAGAATTCATGAAGACGATTTAATCCACGTACATCTTTACCATAAGAACCTGCCTCACGGCGAAAACATTGTGTGTAAGCACAATTCTTTATTGGCAACTCTTGTTCTGTAAGAATAACATCACGATAAATATTTGTAACAGGTACTTCCGCTGTAGGAATCAAATACAAATCATCTAAATTGCAATGATACATTTGACCTTCTTTATCGGGCAATTGACCCGTTCCATAACCTGATGCAGCATTTACAACCGTAGGAGGCATAATTTCTGTATATCCGGCTTCACGAGCCTCATCTAAAAAGAAATTAATCAAAGCACGTTGAAGTCTTGCACCCTGTCCTTTGTAAACAGGGAAACCGGCTCCCGAAATTTTAACGCCTAATTCAAAATCTATAAGATCGTATTTTTTTGCCAATTCCCAATGAGGAAGTGCATCTACCACCATTTCAGGAATAACACCGCCCATTCGTTCAACAATATTATCTGCAGCTCCTACGCCTTCCGGAACACTTGGATTTGGCATATTTGGAATAGTCAACAAAATATCTGTAATTTCAGTTTCAATTGCATCCATCGATGCAGAAAAATCCTTTGAAGCCTCTTTTAATTCTGCAGTTTTAGTTTTTAAAGTATTAGCTTCTTCTGTTTTACCTTGTTTGTACAAATCACCGACTTGACGTGATAATTGGTTTATTTCTGACAAACATGCATCCAATTGTGCTTGTGTTTTTTTACGTTTACTATCTAACTCAACCACCTTTCCTATAGGTTCTTTGCCATCGAAATGCTTCTTTGCCAAACGGGCAATTACCTCATCAGTATTCTCGGTAATGTACTTAAGTGTCAACATATATTTAAATTTTACAATTCGACCTCAAAGGTATATATATTCTATGAAAAAAAGAAACCACATTAAAGAAATAAGATATGGAATTTTGCATTATCAGATATCTGGATAAAAGAATTAGCCCATAGTAATTTTATGACAAAAAAAATGGAGATACATAAGTACCTCCATTTCTATTATAACATATCGCTATACTGAACAAGACTATGCTTGTTCTGCTGCTTCTTCGATAGAAACGTATGAACGATCTTCTTTTTTCTTTTTAAATACAACCACACCGGCTTTGAGTGCAAATAATGTATGATCTTTACCGATACCTACATTTTCACCTGGGTGATGAACTGTACCACGTTGTCTTACCAAGATATTGCCTGCTTTAGCAAATTGACCACCAAATATCTTAATTCCAAGTCGTTTGCTTTCTGACTCACGACCGTTGTGTGAACTACCTTGTCCTTTTTTATGTGCCATTTTCTAATTCCTTTCTATAAATTAAGCGACAACATCTTTAATTAAAATCTCTGTAAAGCATTGACGGTGTCCGTTTCTTACACGGTAACCTTTACGACGACGTTTCTTGAAAACGATGACTTTATCACCTTTAACGTGAGAAACAACTTCAGCCAAAACTTTTGCTCCTTCTACGGTAGGAACACCAACCTTTACTTTTCCGTCAGCATCAATCAAAAGAACTTTTTCAAATTCTACTTTTGCGCCACGCTCTTCATTCAAACGGTGAACAAATACTTTTTGGTCTTTTTCAACCTTAAATTGTTGTCCCGCGATCTCTACAATTGCGTACATGATATAAAATTATTTATAGGTACCTTCCTGAGGTGTGCTTAAAAGCATCTTGTCTTACCTTTTAGAAATTACAGGCCGCAAAGTTAAGAAACTTTTTTATAACGCACAAACTTTTTTAATTAATTTTATTCCACCTTTACTTCTAAGCCATCATACGCCAAATACACAGCTTTCGGCAATTTTGGTTGAACATCTGCGGTTTTTCCCATTTGATGACAGATATGAGTCAAATAGGCTTTTGATGGTTTTAATTGTTCAATAAAAGCCAGCGCTTCTGATAAAGAAAAATGTGAAAAATGAGGCCTTTCACGTAATGCATCAACTACAAGAACTTGAACACCCTCAAGTTTCTGCATCTCCGATTTTTCTATTCTACTTATATCCGTAAGATATGCAAATTTACCAATTCTAAATCCTAAAATAGGTAATTCAGCATGGTAAAAACGAATCGGAATAATTTGAATATCATTAATACAAAATGGATTTTCGTTTATTTCGACCAAATTAAGTTTAGGAACTCCCGGATATTTTTTAGCATCAAAACAATATGGCATATTACACCTAACTATGTTACAAACACGTTTCTCCGCGTAAATATGTATATCGTAAAATGGACGTAAATCATCCAATCCGCCAACATGATCAAAGTGCTCATGTGTTAGTAGAACACCATCAATGTTGCGAAAATTATGCGCCAAAATTTGCTGTCTAAAATCAGGTCCGCAATCTATAAGAAAGGTATTATCACCTTCTTGAACCATAACAGATGCACGTAAACGCTTGTCTTTAGGATCAGACGAAAGACAAGTTTCACAGCTACAATTGATATGTGGGACACCGCTAGATGTGCCTGTTCCTAAAAAGGTAATTCGCATTGTTCGTTCGGTATATTATTCATTCTTATTCGCCATTCGTTAGGATATAAATTATTACATCTATCACCTATATTTTTTACCCAGCCAAGTGGTACAGAACGATAGGTAAGCAAAACATATCCGATAGGTGCATCATCCAAACGTAATGCCTCTTTTTTTAGGTATTTTATTGATGTTGACCAATCTAATTCAAACTTATTTACTTTTGATGTATCAATATGTTTTGATAATGCTAATTGAATATCAGGAATTTCGTTTTTTCCTTTCTGCACACACAATTTGGTACCGTGCTTTAGTATGTTCAATTTTTCGGACAAGAATTTATACTCCGACAATTTGTTATACGGAACAGCATCTACACTATCATTTCTGCGGATTATTGTCAAATCATAAGCATTTGTAAGATTAGATAGTAAAGTATGCGTTTTTTCAGTCTTATGAGCTTTTATACGACATGTATTAATGTTATGAGATATTTTTCTCAAAGCAGCGATAAAAAAACCTTCACCCCTATTCTTGTGAAAATAAAAATGCTTCGACTCCATGCACTCTGCACCTAACTCCGATTCAATCCACCTCACATTATCCTCATCTTCCTGAGTATTAAAAGTACAAGTACTATATATCAATAAACCATTCTCTTTCAAAGTATTCCAAACATCCCTAACAATTTGTTTTTGACGCTGAGCGCACATTGCAACATTATTCAGACTCCAATCTTCTATTGCTTTCGGCTCTTTTCTAAACATTCCTTCTCCTGAGCATGGAACATCAGTCAATATCACATCAAAAAACGAATCAGCAAAAGAAAAATCCTTAGGTTTATTATTACATACTATTGTATTTGCATCACCCCATTTTATCATATTTTCAGCCAAAACAAATGCTCTCTGAGGCATCATCTCGTTGCTTACCAACAAACTGTTGGGGCTTATTAGAGACGATAAGTGAGTGGATTTTCCACCTGGTGCAGCGCATAAATCAAGAATATTAACATCCGATTTGACATACTTATCAACAATTTTTTCGAGATACATTGACGATGCCTCTTGCACATAATAAACCCCGGCATGCAACCAAGGATCAAGAGTAAAATGAGGCCTTTGGGGCAAATAAAAAGCATTTCTACAATGCTCAACTTTATCGTAATCGGGATTTAATTTCAACTTATTATTAAGACGCACACTTACAGGACTTTTTTCATCTAAAGCCGATAAAAAATCAGGAGTTTCATCTTTCAGAATATCCTGCATTTGCAGTATGAAATCTTGAGGTACTTGCATAAGTTGCAAAGATAATTTATTTAGTTGAAAGTGAATATCGTATTTTGCACTATCTTTGCCATTCAACAACAAAAAACAATGTCCGGAATACTATATTTAATACCTAATACGCTTGGTGAATGCGACTTAAACACCGTATTTCCTACCGCTAATGCAGATATAATAAGACGTATCAAACATTTTATTGTAGAAGATATTAGAACAACACGAAGATTCTTAAAAAAGGTGGATAAGAACATAGATATTGACAGCTTGAATTTTTACGAATTGAATGGTCACACTCCAAAGGAAAATATAAGCGGCTATTTAAAAGCTCTTTCTGATGGTAGTGATATGGGTATTATCTCTGAAGCAGGTTGTCCTGCTGTTGCCGACCCGGGTGCAGATGTTGTTTCATTTGCTCAAGAAAAAGGATACAAGATAGTCCCATTAGTCGGACCTTCATCCATTCTTCTTTCTATAATGGGTTCTGGATTTAACGGTCAAAGTTTTGCTTTCTTGGGATACCTGCCTATTGATGCCGCTGAACGCCTTAAGGCAATAAAAAAAATGGAGACAAGAATATATAATGAGCATCAAACACAAATATTTATAGAAACTCCATATCGAAACATAAAGCTGGCAGAAGAATTAGTTCAAAATTGTCAAGCATCAACTAAATTATGTATTGCTGTTGACTTAACAACTCCTACCGAATCAATACAAACACGCACTATTAAAGGATGGAAGTCTAATATACCTCGATTAGACAAACGTCCGTGTATCTTCCTGTTATACAAATGAATAAAAAGTTCAGCATATTATTGTTCATAATGTCGATGCTTGTTCTTGCTTCTATTTTGCTCGACATGAAATTTTTGCATATTGAATCTTTATCAGCACAAATACCTCGCAAAACAACAATTAATGCACCACGAGTTCAGAAAAATAATATTGAAATTCCGGGAGCTCTTATTGGTAGGAAAGAACAAATTATTCGTCATACGGGATACACTGTAAGTTATAATGAAGATTGGCTGATTCCTAATTGGGTGGCATACGAATTAACACCTCAAGAGGCCTACGGAGAAACCCCTAGAGCTAATGATTTCATACCCGATCCTGATGTTATAGGGAATTCTGCGACTACCGAAGATTACAAAGGCTCAGGCTTTGATAGAGGTCATATGGCACCTGCTGCAGATATGAAATGGAGTAAGCAAGCAATGGACGAATGTTTTTATTTATCTAATATTTGCCCACAAAATCATAATCTTAATGGAGGTGATTGGAAAGCATTGGAAGAAAAGATTCGTTATTGGGCATCAACAGGAGATACATTATATATTGTATGTGGCCCACTAATGGCAAAAACGAAGCAAACTATTGGTGCAAATAAAGTTTCGGTTCCGGCTGCGTTCTTCAAAGTCATATTACGAAAAAATGCAAATAAAATTGCTGCAATAGCCTTTATGATGCCTAACAGAAGTGGACACAAGTCATTAAGCACATACACAATGAGTGTTGAAGATATGGAAATTGTCGCTGAGATGGATTTCTTCAAAGCCTTAACTGACAACATTGAGGTTGCTATTGAATCAAATTATCGTGAAGAAGATTGGAATTTATAGTCTATGATACTGCATATTGACTGTAATAATTTTTTTGTTAGTTGTGAACTGGTTTTACATCCAGAATTAGCTAATAAACCTGCTATTGTAGCAAATAACAACGAATCAGGCGGTGGTATAATTTTAGCTCTTAACAAGGAAGCCAAATCTATTGGTTTAAAACGTGGAACTCCTATGTTTAAGGCCAAGGAGATTATGGCTAAATATTCAGTCACTGTTTTTCAGGCAGACCATTCTATGTATGAAAAATTTTCAGAACAAGTGATGCAATGTGTAAAAGATTTAGACATCGTTTTGGATTTTACTCAATATTCTATTGATGAGTTTTTTGGAAGCCTACCTATTGATGATACAGAAGAGCTAAGAGAATTTGTGCAAAAAATTAAAAGCCACATAAACGAATCTACCGGCATAACTGTTAGTTGCGGATGCGCGCAAACATACACCTTGGCTAAAATGGCTACTCATTATGCAAAAAAGTATGCTGGATACCATGAAATTTGTATACTTACTCCCGATAAGCGAGAACGCGCACTAAGTTTATTACCAATAGAAGATGTATGGGGCATTGGACGTAAAATGCGCGATAGTATGAAATTTCATGGAATAGCAAGTGCTTTAGATTTTGTATCATGCAATGAATCGTTTGTTAAACGCAATTATGGAGCCACAGGTTTAAACACTTGGTTAGAATTACATGGAACTCCTTGCATAAAATTAGAACACCCAAAATGGCAACAGAGCATCTCGCAAAGTCGTACCTTTGCTTATATGACAGACGATATTAATGTACTGACGCAAGAAATTAGCAATTATGCAAGTGCATGTGCCACAAAACTACGAGCTCAAAATACGGTATGTAAATCGGTAATGGTTATTATAAACACGAATCGACATCGTAACGATTTACCACAATACAACAACAAAGCTGTAATAAAGTTACTAAACCCTTGCAACGACTCCACAAGCATTATTAAAGCTGCAATATCGGCTCTGAATAAAATCTACCTTCCAAAATTCCAATACAAACGTGTAGGAGTAATTTTGTCAGACATAAGTGTAAATGATGCAATTCAATTAAATATATTCGAACCTGTCTATGACGACAAGCAAAACAAATTAATGCAAGCCATAGATAGTATCAACAGCAAATTCGGGAAAGAAAAAATTCACTTAGCTGTACAAGGAGTAAAAAAACAAGGCAAACAAAAATAAGCTAAATGCATTTTACTAAACACACAATAATATACCTAGCAAATTATCAGTATATTTGCGTCAACATATCAAATAGATCAATTGCACGTAGGTAAAATCATTGATATTCAATAATATTAGTACACAATGAAACAAAGTCATATAATAATATTAATCATTGTAATTATATTGGTTACAAAATTAATTGCTGCCGGTGTCATTCTTAATCAAAAAAAATTTGGAAAACTTCCTAGCGGCAAAAGATTAGAACGAATTGAAAAATCACCTAATTACCATAATGGCAAATTCACAAATCTGCAACCCACTAAACTCATAATTTCATCCGGTAGTTTATTTGGAGCCATATTAAATGTTTTATTTGGTAAACACGATGATTTACGTCCTGATTCAACAATCGAAGCTATAAAGACCGATTTACATAATGTAAATTCTGATGAAGACTTTTTTATCTGGTTTGGACATTCTTCATATTTGTTACAAATAAATGCCAAAAAATATTTAATAGACCCTGTGTTTTTTGATGCATCACCATTTTCATTTATCAATACTCCATTTAAAGGAAGTAATATATACAAACCTGATGATATGCCTGATATTGACTATTTAATAATCACTCATGACCATTGGGATCATCTTGATTACAAAACAGTAATGCAATTAAAAGGACGTATCAAACATATTATATGTCCATTAGGCGTAGGCGAGCATTTTGAATACTGGGGATTCAATTCGCAACAAATTATAGAAATGGATTGGAACGAGTATGCCGATTTAGATTGTAACATCACTATAAACTGCTTACCTGCACGCCATTTTTCAGGACGAGGCTTAAAATCAAATAGAACTTTATGGGCATCTTTTATGCTACAAACGCCTGGGTTTAACGTCTTTATAGGTGGCGACGGAGGATATGGCAAGCAATTTAGTCAAATCGGCAAGCAATTTCCTAGCATAAATCTGGCGATTTTAGAGAATGGTCAATATAATATGAATTGGAAATATGTACATTCTTTACCTAAATATCTTAAACAAGAAATAATTGACTTAAATGCTCAACAAATAATAACAGTACATCACTCAAAATACTCATTAGCACCTCATCCTTGGTACGAACCTCTTAACAACGAAAAGGAATTACTGCATGATTCGGTAAATATCTCTATTCCAATTATCGGAGAAATTATTCTTTTAAATTCACAAAAGCACTAGTGTATGTTATGACTACAAAAAAGTATACAAAAAACAGACTAGTGACTGATTGAGTAAAAGGACATAATAACCTGCTATTTATACAAATACAAAAACATATCATATATGTTGATGTTTTATATTATTTAAAATAAAAATTTTGATTTATATTTTTTTTTGTACATTTGCTGGCTCGGATGATTTATCTTACAAACCCTATAAATTATGAAAAAAACGAAAACTCAAAGACTTTGGTGTCTCCTATTGGCACTAATTATCAATATTGGCGCATTTAATGCATCTGCTGTTACAATTACCGCTAAAGCCACAACAACAACATGGACGGAACCATGTGTTTGGTATTGGGGCGGAGGTAGCGAACAAAACATTGCAAATCCAATGCAATATGTATCAGAAGACGGAACATACTCATGGTGGACATTTGAACTACCTGATGCAGCTACCGGCTTTTTGTTTAAAAACATTAGCAATGGCTCTGATTGGACTCTTCAATCAGCAAACGTTACTCCTCCTGTTGAAAAAACCTGTTACAAACTTTCTTCTACAAATAAATCTGCAGCAGGAATAATAGATTGTCCTATCGTAACAGAGCCTACAATTACAGTGCTTTCTTATACTCCTGATCCTATAATTATAGGTAACGAGATAACTTTCACTGCAGCTACTGATAATTTCACTGGAGATCCTACTATTGTTTATTCAGTTAAATTTGAAGATGGCGAATATG
>RZYM01000166.1 GCA_009930305.1 Bacteroidia bacterium | reverse complement strand
TAATTCATTATCTAATTTTTCAATAGCTTCTTGAACATTTGTTTGAGTTAATAAATAATTTGTTAAACTACCATCAAAATCTACACTAATTGCTTGAACATTTTCATCATCTAAATATAACAAGTTTATTTTTAATGTTATAGCTTCACTTGTTTCAAATGTTGAATTTGTTTCGCCTATTGTAAAAACGATTTCTTGATTATCAAAAAACACAAATTTTTTACCAGTTACGATTGTTGAAACTGGAACGGTATCACTATCTATTTCTCCAGTTGAAGTATCAGTTGCTGTAAACACAATATACGCACCATTATTAGTTAAAAGATTAGTTGATATTGTATCACCGTTAGATAATTCGGTTGGTGTCAATAAAGTTGATTTTAAACCTTTAACGGCACTTAAATTATCAAGCAAGTTATTAATTTCTTGTTGTGTATAAGTTTCTGGTTTAGCATATACATCAGTGATACCGTAACCATCTCTGGTAGTTGGCTTTTGCAATAATTCAGAGAACTTTACTTCGTGTGGATTGGCAGTTTTAACTTGACTATGCGTATAAGCATCGTCATAATTGTTCTTTAAAGCGTCAGTTAAATCATTAGTTGAAAGTTCTTTTCCGACAACCTTATCTACCTTGCCGTTAAGAGCGGTTAAAATATCTGCACCTTCGGGATATGTTGCAAAAATTGCCATAATTTCATTGATAGTATTGACTACATTATCAGCGTCATCGGTAACACCAAGCATAGCGTGTAAAGCGTCAAGTCTTTGTTTGTCACTTGCACTCATTAAACCGCTTAAAC
This sequence comes from Bacteroidia bacterium, assembly GCA_009930305.1. Classification (GTDB taxonomy): domain Bacteria; phylum Bacteroidota; class Bacteroidia; order Bacteroidales; family Paludibacteraceae; genus Enterocola. The sequence continues at coordinate 421 of RZYM01000166.1, read as the reverse complement.
TCGTTGTCGCCTCACCGATAAATGCTTTTAACTCGGCAAGTGTAATCACCGTTGCCGTTGTGTTGTTATAGTACGTAATCGTGACTAAATTAGTTCCTGTACGCACGATAGACTTAATCATGTTTGCATTTTCTAAATCATCGATGTCACCCTCTGCCGTATCTAAACGTCCGTCCAAAGCGTCCGTTGTATCCTTAACTAACTTTTCGCTTGGATATGCGGTATCGGTTGGCGTGACTTGAAACACAGTAACCTTGTTTGATTTATCTTCTTTATCACTTTGTAATGTGTTTATATCACTTTCCGCTGTGCCTAACCGTGTGACCTTGTCAACCACATAGGCTTTGTCAATCTCTAAGTCGGTTAAGACAATCTTGGCGAGAGGTTGTGTGCCTGCGATGATGTCGTCAACTTTGCTGTC
>RZYM01000165.1 GCA_009930305.1 Bacteroidia bacterium | reverse complement strand
GCAAAAGTGAGATCAACCATCTCCTGGCCTATGGCTTTGGAATCATTCTTGTTTCCAAACGAAAACTTGATGATATCTTCCATAGTCCGTTCAATTTTTGGGGTAATACTTTCTTCGTTGGATGTCAACAGATCGTTTGCCACAGAATTAACTGAGTCAACATCCTTTTCAATAAAAAGGCCAATCGGGTGTTTTTTTAAGGAATACAACATGGAAAAATAATCTTTCGGTTAAAATTTAAAGTTAATAATCTTGTAGCGTAATCTTTCAATATTTTTATTGTTTTTGACTATAAAATCTACACGTGAATTGAAATTTTTGTCCAATTAATTATCCCGGGATCTTTTTTCTAAAAATTCATCCGGAAGCGCCTTGACCGAAGGTTTCTTTTCACCGGCATTGATCACTTTCCAAAAACTCAAAGGCAGGAACACATTGGGAATTGTCGTTATCTACGATTATATTCACAACATAACTGTTTCCGGAACAGATGCCCCTAAAATTAGCACTTAATAAGGAATATCCAAATCCTTATGGAACATACAAATTCCGGGGCAAATAGCAAAAGGGAAATCTCGGCGTATTTAAAAAAATTTCCCGTTGCTATCTGCTCCGGAGCATTGATGTATTTCCTTTAAAGAATGCTTTTGTAATAATTGTAATTAACTCTTGAAATTAGAGACTTATGGCTCTGAATTCCCTACAATTGTATCACCGGTAATGACAATATTAATATTCTCACCTTCTTCCAAATAATAGACCTGTTGTACCCATCTATACCAATCTCCAACTTTTAAATACACTTTGATTTTTACGGCATCATCTTGTGCAGCATACGAATAAGGAACATTTTCCTCTGCATTGTCTATTATAGTCGTGTGAATTCTATCACCAATAAGATTATGTTCAGATAGATATACTTTGAAACCAGAATCATAGATTGTAAATGTGTAAGAGGTAGTACCTGCAGGAGGAGGTGGTGGTTGAATATCAGGCGCATCATACTTGGTGCATGATAAGGGCAGTAACGTTAAAGCGGTTACCAACGCTAAGAATAGTGTTTTTTTCATAATAAATAAATTTAGGTTAGACAATGATATATCACTGGTACGGGCGAAAGTAGATAAGCAGAACGTCAAAACAAGACGTAATGAACAAAAATGCCTCCGGGGCAGACAGCAAAAGGGAAATCTCGGCGTTCCCCCCTATTTCCCGTTGCTATCTGCTCCGGA
>RZYM01000164.1 GCA_009930305.1 Bacteroidia bacterium | reverse complement strand
TAGCAAAGAAAAAATTTAAATTTATTGAGGTGAAGAAATAATGGAAGGTTTAAAAATTGAAGAAATGAGTCTTGAACAGATTATCCAGAGACTTGCAGATTTGGAAGTTGAAGTAAGAGAAATGAAGCAAGTAGAGGAAGTTGACAAGGCAATTGAAGAGAAAATAGAATTGCTTGAAAGAAAGGCAGAACTTGAAGCATTAGAACAAAGAAAAGCGACAGCTGAAGGGCTAACAGCAGGAACAATCAAGGCTGATAACATCTTAGATATTTTAAATTTATCTGGAAAGAGAAAGGTTGATAAAACTATGGAATTTACTAAAGAGAACGTATTAGCATCTAAGGAGTACAGAAGTGGTTGGGCCAAATCATTAATGGGAATGTCATTAACAGAAGTTGAGCAGAGAGCAGTCGGAGTTGCATTAACAACTACTGCTGAAACTTATGTAGCAGCTGATGTAAGTAATAATGGAGTAAACAACGGTGGCTTATTTATTCCTGAGGATGTAATGGCGGAATTAATGAATAGAATTGAGTTAGTATCTCCATTCTTTAGAGATATCCCAAAGACAGCAGTAAATGGATATGTTAAATTCCCTTACAGAGTAGGCGGCACTGGAGCTGGGGAACAAACAGAAGGAACTGCAAATACTGATGGACAAGTTCAATGGGCAGAATTAGTATTAACAGTATTAGAAGTATCTGAAACAATTAGAGTTACTTGGAAATTAGAAGCAATGTCAGTTGATAGCTTTATTAATTACATCCTAGATGAATTATCAATGGCTATCCCTGAAAAAATTGCAAATGACATATTCTATGGAGATGGCACTGGAACATTAACAGGTATTGCTGCAACTGGGGTCGCTATAGATGGAGAATATACCATTGGAACTTCAGCAGGTAATGTTGCTGATATCTATGAAGCAATAACAGCTGGTATTGCTTTGTTGACTGATAAAAGAAAGAGAATTGGCGCTAAAATTTATGTTGCTCAAGACATAATGGATTTGATGGCATTTAGCAGAGATGGTGAAGACAGATTCATGCACAATCCTATAAACGGTGTAGGCATTCAATCATTTGGTAAGTGCCCAATCGAAGTAGATCCATTTTTAGCAGATGGTGACTTTGTAATTGGAAATCCTAAGTACTACAGATTTAACTGGAATGAAGGATTAAGCATTACTAAGGATGTATCCGGTAAAAACAGAATTAATGACTACACAGGTTATGCATTAGTAAGTGG
>RZYM01000163.1 GCA_009930305.1 Bacteroidia bacterium | reverse complement strand
ACAATTCCGGACGAAAATAGAAATCAGGAATCGAATCGAAAAAAAAGAGCGATCACTTTTATTATCTCAAAAATATATGTACTTTTGCACTCACTTTTTAGCAGATGCCCAGATGGCGGAATTGGTAGACGCGCTGGTCTCAAACACCAGTGGATTCACTTCCATGCCGGTTCGATCCCGGCTCTGGGTACGAATTTAAAACGCTAAATATTTAATAATAAAATATTTAGCGTTTTTGTTTTGCTCCCCGTGTCCGCAATTTGTCCGCATTTTTGAGAAAGTTCGAAAATTTACACTCTTTTAGCAATATTTTATATTGACTAAACACGGCATTGTAAGATTGAATTTTGGTGATCCATATAGTTTTCAATATAGGAAAACTAATATTGTTTCCTTGTAAGAAAATCATTTTCTCAACTGTATTGAGCATTGAAACTATAAAGGAAAGAAAAATATTTTATGCTCTTAGCCTATTCATAAAAGTAGAAATAAGATGCGGCAAATTATCTTTTACATTCTCCTTCTTATCAAGTAATAAATTCATATTCCTTTCCAGAAACTCTAGCATACCATCACGTGTTGAGTACATGGGAATTGTATCAGATCCTAAGTATTGAATGCCTTCATTCAATGCAATAGCTCTAAATCCTAGTTGGTTGACGATTCAAAATAATTTACTATCGCACTCTGCAAACATTATACCTTTCTCATATTGCATAATCGGCATAATAGCATACATCATTAAAATTCTGAATAGTTGTATTCCGTGGTTCCCTAAATCGGAACGTACGGCAAATCGACCGACATGCCAAATGTGAGCGTTGCTATTTGCAGGAGAAATATCATCTAGTTCTTTGATCCCGAATATTTTTGTTATTGGAAGTTCATCATTTCTATTCCATTCCATTATGCGAATTGTACCAATGATTTCATTTTGGCGGTTCTTTGCCACAAAAATATTCGATTTTGAAAAATATTGGATCTCCTCTCTATAAACTGCCATAACCTCTTCTCTTTTTTTTTGTGTATTGTCGGTTAAAATTTTGTGATGTTTATAGTTCTCATTTACAACAAACTTTGATAGGGAGAGAAGACCTGCTTTTGATAGTTGCCATATCGAACAGTTTTCAAAAGATGTGATATATTTGTCCATTATCACTACTGTCCAAAGAAATTTTCTCAGACATGATTTAAATTAGTTTAAATTAATGCATTACGTGGATAAATATTTTCCGGGATTTGAATTTATACTT
>RZYM01000162.1 GCA_009930305.1 Bacteroidia bacterium | reverse complement strand
TATGGCAGATGCCTGTTTCAACAAAGGAAAGAGAATTACATTAAAAATATGATTTTAATGCTTCCACATATTTTTCGAATGCATTGAGGCCTTTAGCCGAAACCGCGATCATTGTGAGTGGGTAGTTATTGCTGAATGATTTTGTGATCGTCACGTATCCCGCCTCTTCCAGCTTCTTCAGTTGCACACTAAGGTTGCCGGCAGTGGCACCAGTAGCACTCTTTACAGATGTAAAATCGCTGTTACGCTCTTTTACCAGCAACGACATTACGGCAAGCCTAAGTTGTGAATGCAATATGGGGTCAAGATCCTTAAAACTATTCATTATAACGCCTTCTGATGATGTATCCCGGAATAATATTGGTAACAAAAATTCCAAGGATCAGAAGCACAAAGGTATAAATCCAAAGCATCGGATCATCTTTAAAGAAAAAGATCAGTAACAGGTTCACAAAACCCAGCACATTTGAAATAATGCCGCCTATAACGGAAGGGCGAAACTGACTTACTACTCCTTCGGTTACAGAAGCTACTCCAAGCAGTATAAGGACAATTCCCATATACTTTACGCCCAGCACCAAAGGTAAAAACACAAAACCCAAAATCATGGCATTTAATGCAAACAGTAACCACACAGTGCCTGAAATCACGTCGAGATGAGATTGCTCACTGCGCTTTTCTTTACAGCGTCGTCCATAAAAAACAGCAAATACACCTCCTGCAAGCGTAAGCAGCCATGGCGTCCAGCATATACTATACAATTCAAGCAGCATTAAAATTATCTGGCCGATGGCAGCAGCAATAACCAGCCAACCCCAGAACAGGATCATAAAGCCGTTTGATTTCAGCCGCGTTTTACGATTTTTTATCATGCCGGAAATAATCTCCAGGCTCTCTTTTGGTGTTAGATCTTCATTCATAGCATTTCAGTTTTAATGATTAACTCTGCAAATATAAAGTAGTTTACTTTATAAACCAAATTAAATTTTAAACCAATAACATGAACAAGAGTTTTTACCTTTGCGTAAAACACCACCAAATGTTAATACCTGCTGAAATCACAACCTGCCCGCACTGTGCGACAATACATTGTTATTAACAGGCCATGAGTGACAATACCATTGGTGCCACTCAACCACAGCCTAAAGTTTTCGTCATAGCGTAACATTGATAATTTTCAGAACCACAAATTATCGTAAATTAGCCTGATATTTATACCATCACAAAACTATTTATATGAAGAGATTATTATTA
>RZYM01000161.1 GCA_009930305.1 Bacteroidia bacterium | reverse complement strand
TTGGCTTTCGCCAAAATATCGCTAAGTTCACTTACCAACGCTTGTTTTTTATCACGAGAAATAGCCATTTCTTGCTCCTTAAAACTTACGTTTTATATAATACGACCAGAGATGTTAAATTACGTCAGTTACAGAAAAACCCCGGCTTTCCAGAGTTCAAACGCACTTCAAAAGTTGAAGATTGTTGCCTCGGTAGCTTCTTATAGACCTTCCGGCCCGCTACTGTCTCTGGTAACGACTAGTACTAGTCTAGCAATTCTTTGTGAAAATGACAAGCCTTCTCGATGCTTAGGACTTTTTGCTTCGGGGTCAACCTTGCGTTCTGCCCACGCCACAACGCGTTGACCCAATATGTCTCGCATAACATCGTGTATATCTTTGCCTTCTCCTATCTCGGTAACACCAAGGTAATCTAAATAATCTTCAATACCAAATACTGGTTCTTTATTGCATCGCTGGATTGATGGAATAGCTCTATTCTCTGGGCGTTTTTTGTCCATATAGTCTTATATTAGCATAAAGTAACATATATGTCAATATACGTATACGGTACCCGAATCTCATTCTTTCTATATTCCTTGCGCTCGACAAACCGTTTAGTTTTGATTTATTGCCTTGGTTTTCTTTGTGTAATAAATTGAATAAGAAGATGTTTTGAAACTAAGATATTTCTATATTGACAAAATACTAGTATAGGTATATAATAGAATGCGATTTATGGCTATTTATGCAACACCAGATCCTAAAAACGGTGGCGAACACGTTCGTGATAAGTGGGAAGTTATTCGTGCTATTGAAAATGATCACGAGGATGCTATCCGTCGTGAACGGTTCTTTGCGCTTAACGACCCGACTGGCAAATTGGGTCTTTTTGCATCAAGTAGAGTTAGTCAAGCCGAAACGGTCGATGGGTTAGTATCGACAGCTCTAAAACCAAATTTCGGTCACGCAATTTCTCAAGTCAACGAATGGCCCAAATTAATTGAGAAATTTACGGAACTGAAAGATTCGGCAAATTCAATGGGGGAACGTCTAAAAATTGCTTTAATGCCAGAATATTTTCGTTACATCGGCCTCGTAGAGTTGGCGTTAACGAAGAATCCAGATGACGAAGATTCGATCAATCAGATTAATTCAGAATACCTAGATTTATTAAAATGGTATGAAGATCAAGGACGTCCTCTGGAGATTCTACAACCTTCTATTACAAATACATATATTACATATCGGCCCCCAGTAATAACTGAAATTCAAGACGGATTAG
>RZYM01000051.1 GCA_009930305.1 Bacteroidia bacterium | reverse complement strand
ACACTCCACTGTACTTTTATAGTTACGAATAGATGCCTCGCTATAACGTTGCAAACGCAAGCGTTGTTCAAAGGTTGAAAGGAAATCATTTATTTTCATGACAATTGATAATGATTTCGCAAAAGTATAAAACATTCGTAAATGAAAATAAGTTTCTAATAAAAAAAAATTTAAATATTTTAATTTCATATATTTATGATTTTTAGTGAATTTCATAAACGAATGTTATATAAATTGTATTTACGAATGTTGTATATTTAAAGTTCGTAAATAAGACGTTGTGGGTAATGCAAAAAAACGACAATGCTACTAAGAAAGTTTGATTTTTCAGATTCAGAATCACGGGACAAATTTATTTTTGATAAAGAAATACATTTAGCCACGTGGGAGCATTATTGTGATTGTTATAGTTATACCTTGGAAAAGATTTTTAATAAGGGCCTAAAAAGAAATTACGCTTTTAATTGTCGAGCAAGAGCGATTTTGTTTTTAATAAGGCATTATTTTGAGATTTGTCTAAAAAGAAACCTTACATTAAATGGATACATTTTTCCTAATACTCATGATTTAAAAGAGCTACTTAATCGTTTTCAGGATCAAAAATTAATTCCTGTTGGATTTATAGATTTAGTCATAGAATTGAACTATGATATAGATGGGGCTAGCTTTAGATATTATTTGGACAACATGACAGGGAAACCTTTTTTCGATTATGGAGACCAAATCGAATTATCAGAAATAATTAAAAAGTATAATGGCATTCTTGGTTCAGACAAGTTTAAGATTGACAAAATTTGTGAGCCATTTGACTATGACAATCGGAGAAAGAAATGGGATTTTACTTTTCATATGGGAGAGTGTCGTGGATTAGGACACATTCGTACTCAATATGATGAAGTCATTGAATTTTTAGTTGAAGGAGTATTATTTGAAAGTTATGATATAAATAAAGTATATTTACCACTGCTATTTTTAGTGAGACATTCTCTTGAACTTGCATTAAAACACAATATTCTTGAAGCCAGAAAATTAACCGACATCGTTTCGGATAAAAAAATTGAGAAGATTCACTCTCTTGAACAACTTTATAATTTTTTCGGTGGTTCAAATGGATATATAAATAAAGTTGACATAGAAAAAATGGATTCAAAGACAAAAGAACAACTAAATGATTATAAAGGACAATACGAGGAATTAAACACGACAATTCATCAATTAGATACTAATTCTATGTTTTTTAGATTTCCAGTTGATAGTAAAGGGAAAAATCATTCAATTTATATGAAAGGACATCGCCTTTTTGAGATTTTAAAACTTTATTATTTGACTGACCCATTTATTACATTTACAAACGATGTATTGATTGAAGAAGGATTATTAACTGAATGAAAAATGCACATACCCACAACACACAATATAGCCAATAAGGGTTTCAGTGGTAAGCGAAGGTTTGTAGCACGCTACAACTTTTTGTGTACCTTGATAGGAAATCGCCCGCAATCCCTTACTGGCCATATTGTCAACGTTAGGGGTAATTAAAAACAACAGAGTTCGGTACAAACAATAAACAAAATGAAACCAGTATTTTTTATTTCATCGACAATATATGATTTCATGGATTTACGTTCCTCACTAAAATGGTGGCTCGAAGAGAATGATTATATTGTAAATGCTTCAGAATATAATGATTTCCAAAAGCCATTGGATGAAAATTCATATGAAGCTTGTTTATCTGCTATTGATAATTCAGATTATTTCATTTTAATAATTGGAAACAGAATAGGTGGAATGTATGATAGTGAGATAACAATAACTCAAAAAGAATATCGCCATGCATATGATAAAATGTTAGAAGGCAAATTGAAAATAATTAGTTTCATTCGTCAAACGACCTGGACAACATTTCTCGACACGAAAAATAAAATTGAAACAATAAAGAAAGAGCATTCTGATTTTAAGACAATTATTGATTCTATTGTTGATACTGAAACGAAAGTTCGCTTCAAATTCATTGATGATGTTCGTAGAGTAAAGGATATGAAGGAAGGAAAGTCTCCTAAAAATAATTGGATTCATACTTTTAATACTTTTAAAGAAATAATTGAGGTTTTAAAAAATGAATTAGGTGGTTTTTCAGAATTAAGTTTTAAGCAGAAACGATTTGTTATTCAGAATGATATTAAAAAGAATCTTAAACAAATTGTATCGAAGCATGATGGAATGATTTATTCAATTGGATCTTTAAGTAATGAATTATTCGGAGATTATGTTTTAAATGACGAAGTAAAGCATATAACATTAACTGACAATCAATATATCAATTATTGCTCTTTCTATGTTTCGTGTTTACAAATCAAACCATTTATTGTAAATAGGATTGAGTCCTTTTATAAATCTGGATTTTTCCTTCAATACAGCAAGGATGTTGATGATTATATAAGTGGTGATTTAAATAAACTTGCATCAAACTTAATCAATATTTACGAGCGGTTGAATGGTTTGCATAAATCAATGTATGATGGAGAAAACAACAAATTATTGAAACTTGGGAAAAAACCAGACAATTCACATTTGAAAGTAACCCCGATTGAAATTTTCTTTGCTCTTGACTATTATGACAGCTTAGTGAATTGTATCTATTTTTCAAAAAACTTGTATCGTGCATTGTCAGGAAAAAGTTATTCTGTTCCTGAATTGAAATTTAAAAATAGATTACCAGGAAAGATGCAAGCTAAAAAAGATGATTTTGTAACGTTTGAAGAACTTGATGATTTTCTGAATAAATAATAACTACCGCCAACATTTTGTATAAGTAATGGCAGGCGATGTGGTAAATACCAAAGTCTGTATACCGCTCAAACAGCGTAGCGATTTGACAGGAAATTAACACGCAATCTGCCACTACTCATACAATTTACCGTTAGCATAAATGTAAAGACAAAGAAATAAACAAAATTATAATATGGATAAAGTAATATGTAAAAATTGCAGTGCTGAAAACACAACAAGATCTAAGTATTGCAAATATTGTGGCTATGAATTGCCAAAAGTTGAAATAGTATCTGAGGACAACAATATTCCAGAGAAAAAAAATGGTAAGTCAGATAATAAAAAGAAAATTGCTGGTATAGTAGCAATTGGAGTGATTACATTTTTTATTACATTTTCTATTGCATTTTATTCTGTTCAATACTTATTCCCTAATCATTCAATTGATAATGATATGATGTCTGTTGCGAGCGGTATAAATAAAACTTGTCCAATAATGGTCGATTCAGAAACTAGATTGGATAATACGATAGCATTACCTGATAAGGTTTTTCAATATAACTACACATTGGTTAATATGGATAAAAGTGATGTAGATACATTGAGTATGAAGAACTATTTAGAGCCAATTATAATAAACTTAGTTAAGTCTAGTCCTCAAATGGAGTTTCAAAGAGATAATAAATGGACTCTAAATTATTGCTATAAGGATAAAAACGGATTACATCTTTTAATGTTAGTTATAAAACCGGAAATGTACGCTGAATAAATACACTTCTGCCAATAACGTATATAAAATAAAGCAGTAGCAGTGGATTTGCGGGCTGTTTAACCTGCATCAGAGTTTATTTAGGTAATACAGACGCAAAAGCGCGATAAAACGGATAAACAAGCGTTTATCAAATATAATTAAAAGCGATAGCACAATGTGTTACAGCTTTTTTAGCATTTTTCTTCAACTATGCTTATTTCTAATGCTTTTTATCGCATATTTTACATAATTGTACAACGGCAAAAAAGTTTATATCAATTGTAATACTAAATAAAAAGAATCAAATTTCCATATTTTTATTTTTTAGGAGAATATTTTACAAAATGTAATACTCAAAAATTGTTTCGCCTTCATTTATGTCGTATTTTTGCGACATAAATACAATACCATTATGATAAAGAAAGAAATATTTGATAACGAATTGCAAGAATTGGCAGAATTTGCCAAAGTTTTATCCCACCCTGCTCGTTTGGCTATACTAAAATATTTAGCCGAAACCAAAACATGTATTTCAGGCGATATTTCCGACAGACTGCCGCTTAGTCGAACCACTGTTTCTCAGCATCTGAAAGAACTTCGCGACATGGGACTGATTCACGGTGAAATTGACGGACTAAAGGTAAATTATTGCTTGTGCAGTTCAACTATCAATAAATATTTAGATGGTTTTTCAGTATTCTTTAATCAAATAAAAACAGCAGCTATCGATTGTGATACAACTTGCTGATTATGTAATTCATAATTAATCAAGCAAAATATGAAAGTTTTAATTCTTTGTACTGGAAATTCATGCCGCAGTCAAATGGCTCATGGTTTTTTACAGTCATTCGACAAAACTATTACCGTTTGTTCTGCCGGTACACAAGCCAGTGGAAAACTAAACGGAAAAGCTGTAAAAGCTATGGCGGAAGCAGGCATTGATATAAGCACACATACTTCTGATTCAGTCGATAAATATATTAACGAAGAATGGGACTACGTTATTACTGTTTGCGGTGGAGCAAATGAAGCATGTCCTGCATTTATCGGTAAGGTTAAGCATCGCTTACATATAGGTTTTGATGACCCGAGTCATGCTGTCGGGACGGAAGAATTTATCTGGAGCGAATTCATCCGCGTTCGTGATGAGATTAAAGACGAATTCTACAAGTTTTACATTGAACAGATTAAACCAAAGTTATGAAAACTCGATTAAAATTTCTTGACCGCTATCTGACTCTGTGGATTTTTTTAGCGATGTTCATTGGTGTTTTTGCAGGTTGGTATAGTCCAAACGTAGCCCAATTCTGGAATAAATTTTCAGTTGGCACTACTAATATTCCTATTGCTATTGGGCTTATTGTTATGATGTACCCACCATTAGCTAGAGTGAAATACGAAGAGTTGGGAGATGTTTTCAAAAATACAAAAATCCTTGGATTATCATTAGTGCAAAATTGGATTATAGGTCCAGTGTTGATGTTCTTATTAGCTATAATTTTCCTGCAATTCAACATTGACTATATGTATGGTCTGATTTTGATTGGATTGGCTCGTTGTATCGCAATGGTAATTGTATGGAACGACCTTGCAAAAGGAGATCGTCAATATGCAACCGGATTAGTAGCTTTCAACTCACTATTTCAGGTATTATTCTTCTCTGTCTATGCCTATATATTTATTGCTGTTCTGCCAGGATGGTTTGGTTTGCCCGTCAACGATTCAGTTTCAAAAATCACCATGAGCGAGATTGCAAAAAGTGTATTCGTGTATTTGGGTATTCCTATGTTAGCAGGTTTCCTAACTCGTTTCGTTTTAATTCGAATAAAGGATAAAACATGGTACGAAACTAATTTTGTTCCTAAAATCAGTCCATTAACACTTGTTGCGTTATTATTTACCATTGTTGTGATGTTCTCACTCAAAGGAGAATACATTGTGAAAATTCCGTTATATGTGGTACGCATAGCCATTCCTCTGATTATTTACTTTGTAATAATGTTCGTGTTCTCTTTTATTATGAGTAAAAAAATGGGAGCGAATTACGAACAATCAACAACTCTTTCATTTACAGCAGCTAGCAATAATTTTGAATTAGCCATAGCGGTTGCAATCGCTATTTTCGGTATCAATTCGGGAGAAGCATTTACGGCTGTAATTGGTCCATTAGTCGAAGTGCCAGTAATGATAGCTTTGGTAAATGTCGCTTTTTGGTTTCGTAAAAAACTATGGTAGAGAACTACAATTCTAACATATAAAAACTTCAGATCAATGTCAGTGAATTTTTGTTGATACCCTATTCGTTACAGCATATCCAATGGGCTTCTGATTGCTGATTTTGAAATATCGGCAATATGTGTATAAATTTCTGTGGTTTTCACTGATTGATGTCCAAGTAATTCTTGTATAAAACGAATATCGGTGCCGTTTTCCAATAAGTGGGTAGCAAAACTATGCCGAAGCGTATGCGGCGTAACATGTTTAGCAATTCCGGAACGTTGGGCTGCAAATTTTACTACATTTTGCACACTTTTGGCAGAATATTGCTCGTTGCCTTGTCCTTCAAAAAGATATTTAACAGGTTGGTATTCCTTAAAATAGGTTTTTAAGTCAGTCAACAATACTTTCGATAGCATCACTTTTCTATCCTTTTTCCCTTTTGCCATGCGGATATGAATCACCATGTCGGTAGAATCGACATCGCAAATTTCAATATTCAGCAGTTCGCTTAACCGCAAACCACCGGAA
>RZYM01000160.1 GCA_009930305.1 Bacteroidia bacterium | reverse complement strand
GATATAATTTACGCAGTTAATTTCTTTATGAGATTAACAGAGAACCTAAAGAATGTTTTTGAGTTAAGTTTGATGGAAAATCAAGACAAAGCTATCGAAAAGGTTATAGGAAAAAACATTACCAAGTTAACTGTAAACGATGTAGATAGTATGCTTAAAAAATAACTTGCCTTGTTTTCCTAAAGGTGGTATAATTTAAGTGTGACTGGTTATTAGATGTTGTTTTTAGACCCCCTGCACAGTTTTTAATACTTTCTGTGCAGTAGCCTGTGAATAACAGTGATACAACAAACAGCTAGTTGAGCTTGTAAATTCAACTATCTTCAAAACGAGGGAGACACCTCTGACAAATACGCACGAAGATAAGCCAATAGGCTTATTTTTTATTAATTTAACAATCAAAACTATGATTAAAAGAGTTTCTGGTTGTCCGAACATTGAGCGCTACACAAATGCAATAAGCACTGTTTACGCAAACAACGCTTTAGTATATGCCGATGGTTCTGGTGGCGTTATCCCAGCAGATAGCACATCTGGAAATCATATTGGTATCACTAAAGAAGCTATTGCAGCCACCGACCCAAGATATGCGGTCGCTGGCAAAATTAGCGTCGATGTTATCGATGACAACGACATTTTCGAAGCAGATGTGAGTGGCACTTTCACAACTGCCTGCGTAGGTAATTTCTACGATTTAGTTGACAGTGATACTGTTAACGCAGCTGCCACCTCTAAGAAGGTTGTATTATGCGTCGGATACATCTCTTCAACAAAAGGTTTATTCAAGATTAATGCTAGAGCTACCGTTGTAGACGTAGCAACTACTTAATCACTAATTCACTAATATTCTAAAAATATGGCAGAATATGGCCTAGAAGGAACTTTATTGGCAACAATGACCTTCCCTGAAATGACCGACTTAGTGATGAGAACCTTTTTACAACGCCAACAAATGATTGAACGCAAGGCGTTAGAGCTCTTCATTAAAGAACCCATTGCAAAAGGACAAGGAAATACCAAAAAGTTTACAGAAGTTGACACTTCTACTTACGCTCGCTTTAAAGCAGAGGGCGGACCAGCTAAGAAAGCTTCTTTCGGTGTTGGTTATTCAAAGTTATTAACAAAGAAACGTATTGCTTTCGAAATTGACATCACTCAGGAAATGAGAGATGAAAATCGTTATAGCGAAATCGGAACTTTGATGATTAACTTAAGTGAGTTTGCTCCAAATCGTATTGATTTAGATGCTACTCACCGCTTTAGTTTTGCAA
>RZYM01000159.1 GCA_009930305.1 Bacteroidia bacterium | reverse complement strand
AACAGCTTCAGATCAGCCAGTAACGTCAGATAATGCCGTAAAACCCAAACGCAAACGATCCAGACCACGCCGACGCAAACCCCAGGGCGGGGAAGCATCGCCTAACCTGACATCTGATCGGCCTCAACAACCAAACGCAACACAACCTACACCGAACCCTCAGCCTATAACCCCCAGCGCCAAAAATTCATCCGAAATAAAACTGCATCATTAGAATCCATTTAGCTGCATTTTTTAGATAGAATAACTCAAGCGTCTATTGAAAATCTCTAACATATTAACCTGATAAAAATTACTGTCTTATTTTTTTCTAAATGGTGTTATAATAAATTAATAATATTTATTTAGGTTAAAATTTAAGTTATATGAAAAAACGTCTCGGTTTACTGCTAGTGGATTTCGATGGTGTTATGTCTAATAGCAGATTTTATGAAACCGATGCACTTGAAGATAGAGAATTTTCTGATAAAGCAAAAGAATTCATCTTTTCCCAGGAAAACACAGTGGTATTAAACAGTTGGATGCGTGGAGCCATCTGTTATCAGGAAGTACACCGCTTAGCCGAACAGGCTAAGGGCCTAAGCGCAAAGCGGTTGGATCATTTACTACATCAGAGTGTAATAAACATGGACTTAAATAAGTTAATGCTATCTTATGTTAAATACTTACGAGAAAATGGTGTGACGGTCGGACTTTTCACTAATAATATGGATGTTTTTGATTCCATATCTCGTTATCACTTTAATCTGGACAAGTATTTTAATCATATATACTCCTCTTCGGCCTACGGACAGCTCAAACTCGAGAACGATACGATTATAAGAAAAGTTATAGACGATACACATGTTCACATTGATGAAGTCGCTCTTGTAGATGATTCTCAGTCTTCGTTTGATACAGCAACAAAATATGGAATCGCGACGTTTCTATATAGGAACTACAAAGAATCCCAGGTTGAATTTGAAACATGGATCGAGAAAAACTATTCCCTCACAGACTAGGTTGAGTTTCGGATATAATTCAACACTCTTTGTTTTAGCAAAATTTTGTAATGAACGTAAATTATGTCGTTTGGATTAAGCCAAAGTAAAAACAGATAGGGAAGTATATCCCTTGTATATAGGAATACGTTAAATACAGGTGAACAAGTTAATAGAACAAATTTAGAACACCTGATATATTAATATATTTAACCAATCCAAACAAGCAGCAAACCAGCAAACGATGGATCATAAAATCCACGAACAAGCCACGAATCGTACAGTGGGCCTAAAGCAGGGTCTATAAATCAACCAGCCAAAATCGAGCAGGTAG
>RZYM01000158.1 GCA_009930305.1 Bacteroidia bacterium | reverse complement strand
GGAAGATTTTTCATTCCATGGGTGGTTTGCACATGCATTTCAGGGAATTTGTCGCCAATAAGCGGAAAAGAATTCATTGTTTCCATAGTAATAATTTTTAAGGTTTGATAATTATTTTAATGTTTATGATTTCTTGTAAAAGAACCTATTATGTGAAGTTTTAAGTGTTTAATCGTAAAACCGGGAATGGGGTGATGGGTAAAATATTCTGTAAGTAACCTGTCAAGATCCTGATCAAAATAATCCGAAATATCTTGTTTGTCGATGCAAATGAGATGATGATGATTCTCTGTAATGGCATCATAGCGCAACAATCCGGTGTCGGTGTTTACCTTATTAATGATACCGTGTGTTGCCAAAGTTTCCAATGTTTTATATACAGTTCCGAGCGAGATATTGGGTTGCTGTTTTTGCAGTTTGGAGTATATATTGTCGGCTGTAGGATGGTTTTTCATCTGTACAAGTGTCTCCAGAATTGCAACTCGCTGCGGTGTAACCTTCAGCCCTCCCGTTGAAATTTTATCCCGAAGAATATGTTTGTGTACATCCATATTTTTTATTTATTGATAATAATTCTTAGATAATACATAACACGAAATAAAAAAAATAGTTCATTATGAAGAAAAAAACAAAGGGTGTTGGGAGATCACATAATAACTCCTTGTCCTGATAATGTTTTTATCATCAGGTCATTATATAAACTGACCCCATTTTTGCATTTTGTTGTCATCCTCATGCTATTGAATATTGGATTTGCAAAGTGGGTTTAATTAAAATACGATGAATCGATGAATAGTCCGTTTTCCGCATGGTCAGGACGGTTGTTCAGAACCAATCCGACCAGTAACATGAGCTAATTTACTAACATTGATGGTATTACAAAATTGATTTTTGTTACAATAAAGGGAAATAGCGAAGGAGAAAAAATTGGCGTAGAGGCTGAAGCGCAAAAACTTGCATCGCTACGCAACGAGGCAATCGTTTGTTTGATGCCGCATCATAAAAATGGAGTCAGTAAATGTTGTTATTTCAATACATATTATGCACACCGTCCCTTTGAATTTGCTACGATCAAAAATTTTACACTAAGTGCGAACCCCGAGTAATTTTTTTTAAAGAAAGGGGATCATGGACGGGGAATGAATAATCACGACAAAATCCGTTGCAGGGCTTCTTTCCATCCATCATATTTACGGTTACGTTCCGGTTCTGTCATATGCGGTGCAAAAGTGCGGTCAACCCGACGGTTGGTGACAATTTCGTCCATAGACCAAAAACCAGTCGACAAAGCGGCCAGCATGGCAGCACCTAAAGCTGTTGACTCGAT
>RZYM01000157.1 GCA_009930305.1 Bacteroidia bacterium | reverse complement strand
TCATATGCTAATCTCGGCAAGTTGAGGGTAACTACTCCTATACTGCCGATTTTACTGGAACTTCCACCTATTGTATTAAAGTTAAGCTTGGTCATATCACTTCGCAAGCGGCAACAGCTGGAGAGCGTGCCAGTATCCCCCATATAAATATTGATAAACCCAAATTCTGTGTCTTTTTCAGATATAAAATCTAAAAATGCCTCATCTTGTATTTTGTTATTCTCATCTACACTAAAACAAGCCGAAAAAACTGGAAAAGTGACAGGGGTTCTTTTTAACTCCTTATTCATTATATTTATAATTAACGCCTGTAGCTCTTTTATTATCTCTTTGTCTACTGATCCATCAATAAACTTATAATCTGGACATAACTTATCAAGAAAGGGATCATCAAACAATGATAGGTTAGAAAAACAACTTTGTTCACCCCTATTAGGCTGATTGATAGTATAAATAAATTTCGTCAATAACTCTTCAATATAATTATATATATTTTCTTTACTGCCTAAAACAAACTTACCATCCTTGCCAGTATCGAGTATTTTCTTTACATAGTAACTTGCCACAATAAGAAAGTCAGCTACGCCGCTGGCGCCGAGCGTCGAATTTCCTGCAATAACAATGAATTGCTCTACCTGAGATAGATAGCTGAGGAAATACTTAGGTGGATCAGATTTAATTTTATCCACCATAGGTAACCCCATAAGAGCTATATCATAGCAACTATAGTTCCAACAATAAGGCATTTCTACGGAAGTGAAGTCATTTATGTAGTATACTCCTGTTAATTGGTTTTCGATGAGTCTGTTTGCAATCTCAAGACCATATATTTTTTTTAATTCCTTCCATAATAAGAAGTATGAGTTATACCTTGACATAGGTTTGTTTACTTCTCTATTAAAAACTATTACATTCTTTTCCGATACATTTGAGTTAGCGTCTACAGATTTGTTCGCAGTATTATCATCTGAATTGAAAAAATCTGATGCAAATTTATTCCGGTCTAACTGGTCGCCTATACCATCTAAATTAAATAACTCTTTACCGTAGATAGACCAAAGATCCATCATTAGCTTATTGAAATCTGACTCAAAACTTACTTTAATGTACATATTGATTTATTCCTTATTTTGTAGATAAAAAAGGCACTGGTTGTATCAGTGCCGAATTTCAAGGTGAATTATAAAAATAAGCATTAATCCATAAAATTAAACCTACCAATTATTTTTAAATATACCCCAGGATTGTTTTTGTCACAAGTGTACCATTTATCATTCATCTGGAAAGAAAATGGAATTATATAATCTGCATTATCATCTTCTATGAATCCATGTGCTGTTAATAAGTCAAATATTATT
>RZYM01000156.1 GCA_009930305.1 Bacteroidia bacterium | reverse complement strand
TAATTCCCTTCTATATAAAGACCAATCATTATCATTTGGTCTTAATGAAAATTCATACATTGAAACCCCGTTACGAGCAAAGCTTAAACCTGTTTTATTGCTTAATGTTGGGTTATCTATTTCAAGAGCCATTTGATAAGAGTCGTCTTTTACAACAAGTCTAGTCCCAGGATTTGTCGTCCCAATACCGACGTTGCCATCTTTTAATACAGTCAACCTCTCTGTATTATTAGTAATAATACCAAAGTCTTGGTTGTCTATTGAACCTATTGTTTTTTTAGCACCGAGGGTGTTGCCGTTCCAAGACCATTTTAAATCTAGGGCGGATTGAGTAGCGGTTGAAATTGGTTTTAGTAGGTCGCTAGTATTATCAACATTGCCTAAACCAATATCAGTTTTATTTAAAACAACAACTCCTTGATAACCGTTAACAGAAACAACATCATCGCTGTTGTCAGATTTTTCTAATACTCCGTTATCATTATAAATAGCCCAGTCGCCAAGTTTCCAGTCAATACCAAATTGAGTTCCTGCTACTGAAACATTATAAACCCAACCTTTCTTTGTTGTGTCGGTTGCTAGTAATGTTGGCGTATTAGTTGTAGCGCTCCATACACCTTTATAAATTAAAAGAGTCGCTGGAAGTTGTGATAAATTAACTTTACCGCCAGCGTCTAAAGTTGCTACTCCAAGACTAGCTCCTTTTTCACTTGTTGGAATATAAGAACCGAAGTCAGAGATTTGGCTTTCTGTTATACTAATCCCAGTTGATTTATCCCAAGCAGTAAAGATTGGGTCCGTTTCGCTCTGTAGTGCGCTGGATATCAACGAATGGTCAAAAGCTACGTTGTGAGTATTTAAAGCCTCTGCGGCGCTTCCTATAGTTTCGTAATCTGTGTTGTGATTATGGGATAGTAAAGAGTAAAGCCCAGCGTGGTCACCCCAACTATGTGCCTCATTCCAGCCAGAAATGTTTAAAGCAGTAATTGAAAAGGCAGCACTAGCAGTAAAGATAGGATCGGTTTCTGTTTGTAAAGCTGAGGCAATTAAAGAGTGTTCGAAAGCGCTATTGTGCTGTGATAAAAGTTGAAGAGCTAAACCAAGTGGCTCATACAAATTGCTGTGATTATGGTTTAAAGGTGAATATATGCCAGCATGATCACCCCAGCTATAAGACTCATCCCATTTGATTCTTTCTGTATCAGTAATTAGGCGATGAGTAGCATCGTCTTCTAGATCACTAAGCTTACTGGGAATAGCTATTAAATGATTCCATACGATAGATGATTCAAGCTTCCATTCGATATTATTTTCAAAAACTCGTAACTCAACTTCGCTAGGAGATGAAATCATGACATCCCAAAA
>RZYM01000022.1 GCA_009930305.1 Bacteroidia bacterium | reverse complement strand
ACACTCCACTGTACTTTTATAGTTACGAATAGATGCCTCGCTATAACGTTGCAAACGCAAGCGTTGTTCAAAGGTTGAAAGGAAATCATTTATTTTCATAACAATTGATAATGATTTCGCAAAAGTACAAAACATTCGTAAATGAAATTAAATTTCTAATATTTTTTTTAAAAATATTTTAATTTCAAATATTTATGATTTTAAGTGAATTTCATAAACGAATGTTATATAAATTGTATTTACGAATGTTGTATATTTAGAGTTCGTAAATAAGACGTTAGCCGTCAGTGTAAGAAGACCGTGCCACATTGAAAGTTGACATTAAAAATGTAAATTAACGACTTAAAAAAGAAAAGGGAAATATGACAGAAGATAAAGTTAGAGAAAGTGCAGGTAAAATATTAGGATTTAAAGACACCGATACAGCAATTAGTGGCGTTGGACAAATAACTTCATTTAATCAATTAGGGTTTATTGGCGTAAAAGACAGACCAGACGGATGGTATCTGCCAAATGAAAAGACTTTTCCAGCAATTATTTTAGAAGCAAAAAGTGAAAAAACGACTTTTAAAAAACCACATATTGACGAATTACTTAAAAATATATCAATAATTGAAACTAAATATAAAAAACATATAGGTCTTTTATACAACGGAAACATTGTGCATATTTATAAAGACGGTGTTTTTTTACGAGAAGAAACCGAACTAAAAAACAAAGAGTATTATTTAAGTTTGTTTACTCAAAATAAAATTGATACCTCTAAAATCTATACAATTACTGCAAGGATTAACAACAACTTGCATTTCAATTTTGGGATAAAAAACCTTTATCACAGAATGATATTTACTGCTTGTGCATTAGTTGCAAAAAGATATGGTTCAGTTCTTATAAAAGGAATGGACTATACGACATTTCATACTTCCATTCACGCCACACTTGCAAAAAGTTTTGACGAAGCAAGAAAACAAAATTTAAAGTTGAACATTTTACTTGAAGCGTATTCTTCAATAAAAATGAACATAACCGAAAAGCAAACTGCAATTGATGATTTTATAGAATGCGTTGAAGATATAAGCGACAACATTAATAGCGATTTTTGGAATGGCGAAGATGTTATGGCTATTTTCTTTAACGAATTTAATCGCTATAAGGGAAAAAGTGAAAGTGGTCAAGTTTTTACACCTGACCATATAACAAGTTTGATGTACGAAATTATTGGAATTAACAAAGACGACATTATTCTTGATGCGGCTTGTGGTAGTGGTGCTTTTCTTGTAAAAGCTATGTGCAATATGATTAAAGAAGCAGGTGGCAACTCAACTGACAAAGCAAAAGAAATTAAACAAAATCAACTTTTTGGAATTGAGTTTGACAAAGAAATTTACGCTCTTGCTTGTGCAAATATGCTAATTCATAAAGACGGAAAGACGAATTTAGAGCAATTAGACAGCAGAACTGACGAAGCGAAAAAATGGATAAAAAGCAAAAAAATTACAAAAGTTTTAATGAACCCGCCTTTTGAAAATAAGTATGGTTGCATTGAAATTGTTGCAAATGTTTTAGAAAGTGTTGAGAGGGAAACTGTTTGTGCATTCATTATGCCTGACAATAAACTTGAAACAAACCTAAATAAAACAAAGAAGATTTTACAAAAACATACACTTACTAAAATAATAAAATTACCTCACGAAATTTTTAGCGGTACGACTACAAGTATATTTATTTTTAAAAGTGGTATTCCACAAAACAACAATAAAATATTTGCTTGTGCTATATTAGACGATGGTTTAGAAACTATCAAAAATCAAGGACGACAAGACTTAAAAGGTAAATGGGAAGAAATTGAAAAATATTGGGTTGATGTAATTTACAAACAAAGTGGCGACAATTCAATCCAATGGCTTGACCCAAAAGAAAATTTAAGTTATAAGGTTTTAGAAAAGCCATTTACCATAAGCGAACAAAACTTTAAGAAAATTGTGCTTGATTATATGTTTTTCAAATCGAGCATAAATCCAAATATATTAAAAAATAAAGTTCTTGATTATGTTTTATATGACAATGTAGAAACTGTGAATGAACCATTAATAGAAATTATTCGCAGCAAAATAACTACAAAAATTAATCGAAACGATATTGATATAAATAAATGGAAAAGATTTATTATTTGTGGTGATGGTGGAATTTTCAAACTTGTTCAACCAAAAGCACGTAAATTAACAGAATATTTACATGATGGCGATGTAGCCTTTGTTGCTTCGGGTGCATTTAACAACGGTATTGAAAAATATGTCAAAACTGACGAAGAGTTAGACAAAGGAAATTGCATTACAGTTTCCGCTATCGGTGGTTTTTCATTTTATCAAGAAAAAGATTTTATTGGTCGTGGTGGTGCAGGTTCAGCTATCAAAATATTATACAGCGATAAGTTAAACGAAAAAAACGCATTATTTATTTGTGCAGTTTTACAACAAACTTTGAGCAAATACGACTATACAACAATGCTATCAGGCGACAAATTAAAAAAGGAATTTATTTATCTTCCTTCAAAAAAAGATGGTCAGCCCGATTTTGCATTTATGGAGAATTATATAGAAACATTACAAAAACAATTAAAAATATGGGTTTGACGAATAAACACCGAACGGCTAACAACGTGTATAAAACATTTGGCAGTCAGTGGTTTATCAAGCGTTTCAGCTCGTATCAAAATTGGTTGTAACTTGACAGGAAATCGCTTCGAAATGCCAAACGTTTCATACACGCAACCGTTGGCAGCAAGTTTAGACAGACCCACGTAATCAAAGATAGACCTAGTTAAAATATGGCAAAAAAAATCATTGATAAAATTTTATGGATAGAAGGGTTTTACCCATTCTCTTTAAGATACGACCCTAAAAAGGCCATTGAAACACATAAACAAGAATTAGAAACTTTAGAATTTGATGAAACTTCCAATTCAATTTTTAAATACTCAAACTATTTCAATTCTTACTTCAAAGACATCTGTAAAGCCCTTAACAAAGTTATTGGTCAATCTACTTTGTCAAAATCGGACTTTATTGACTTAATAATTTCTGACATAAATAGAACAGAACTAATTATTTCAGAAGACAGTAAGCAAAGCTTATTCTCCGGCAGTTCGTTTGACAGTAATATGCCTGCAAATGTCTACATTAAAAAGTCTGAATTTCAAAATAACTCTGAACCTGTTTGGGGCTTAATAGACAGTGCAATGGAAACGGCAACTCTGAATTTAAACTATTTAAATTATGTAAAGTTCAAAGAAAACGTAGTAACAACAGATGAGCTTTCCCAAGTAGACGTAATTAAAAACATTACTCTTGTTGGTTCAACTTATAATGCAATTAAGCAATCATATGATAGAATAATTTGGCGTGGAGGTATTATAGAAGATAAAGATTCAGTTGTCAAATTAAAAACAAATCAACGCCATTTGATGTTAGACAATATAGCTTTGACAAGATTGATAAGAAATATCGGAGCTGTTCATATGAAATTACAAACTGATTCAGTAGAATACAAATCAATAAGAAAATTATATCACACAACGCGTCATTTTCAAATAATAAAATCAATTGAAATAAATGGCGATGAGTTGAAATTACAGTATCAAGCAAAATCTAAAAATCCCACAGATACTTACATTAATTACATTGCACCAATACTCACATATTACCCATTCTTTCACTCTGAAAAAATCTCAGAGTTTGATAACCTAACAATTTTAGACCTTGTCAATCTCTTTTCTTCATTGTGCGACTTTGTAATGGTTTTGCCAATGCCCTCATATGATGATACTGAAATTAAAGATTTGACCAAGTTTAGACGGTTCAATCCGAAAGTAAAAAATGTAACACTTAAAGACTACTTCAAAAAGACTACCAAATACTCAGATAACCAAATTTCAATATTCTTAAACCTCTTAACTCAAAAAGGAAATAAGCACAACCTGTTTCTTTATTCAATTTATGAAGTAGAAGATTATTATTACTTTTCCCATTCGTCAATAAAGAGAGCTAATATGTTCTATTTGATTGACAAGTGGTTAGAAGTAGGAAAATGTGATTTAGCCGAAAGAGGCTTTAAATTCGAAGATTATATTAAAAACTTTTTAAGGACTGAAAAACCAAATGAATTTGCAAAATTCAAACTTATTGAACAGTCCAAATTTTCGTTTTTGGATGAAAATAACATTAATGTTGAAGAAGAAATTGACTTATTGATAAAAACAAAAAACACTTTAATTATTGGTGAAATTAAATGTTCAATGTATCCCTTAGAACCAGATGATTTTTATAGTGCTTACCAAACAATTAAAAAGGCAAAAAATCAAGTAAAAAGGAAAGCAAAATTCTTAGAAGACAATTGGGGTAAATTTGAACATCTACTTGGTGAAAAAGGACAGATAAAAATTCAAAGAATTATTATTCTTAATTTTCCTCATTTTGCAGGTAGAATGATTGATGAAATACCTATCGCTGACTTTTATCTTTTTCTATCCTATTTCAAGTCAGGAAAATTGACTAATGTGAAAATAGAAAAGAACAAAGGAATGACTGTGAATGAAATTAAGTATTACAATTCTATTCAATCTTTTGAAGATAATTTTTATCAATTCTTTAATAACCCAATTCCAATAGAAAAGTTGTTTTCAAGACAGAGAATAGAAGAATATGATGTGACATTGAATGGAACTGAACCAAAAACAATTGCAGAAAGAGTTGTATATATGGAAAAAACACCTGAGGATGAATAGAAAACCAGCTGCCAACATTTTGTATAAGTAATGGCAGGGAATGTGATAAATTTCAAGGGTTTTAGCCCGCTTCAAAATTGTAACGGTTTGATAAGTTTGAAGCCCGCAATCGCCTACTTTGCATATACTCAACGTTAGCTACAAGGCAAAAATCGCTCTCGAAACATAATTTGTATATGTGTATATCTTGATTGGAAGATATTCGATAAAATTGAGAAGAAAGTATTGTTGGTGATAATTTTGCATACAACAAAGGACAAATCTATTGACTTTACGAAACCTGCAAAGATTTATTCCGCATTTTTACGCCTCCAACAAATGATTGTTTTTCAATAATATATAAATATTGCACAAAATACAGTGCATATTTTATAAATAATTGCACTTTACATAGTGCATACTTAAGAAGTAAAGTTGTATCTTTGCAGAAAATTTGAATAATATGGAATCGTTAATCAAAAGTTTTAAAGATTTATTGTCGCTTACTCCACTTGAATTTAAGCGTTATATCTTCTCTGAAATCGCTTGGGGTGACAGAATGATTGGCATTGTTGGTCCTCGTGGCGTGGGCAAAACGACTATGCTTTTGCAGTATATTAAAGAAAATCTTGATGTAAATGAAACGCTTTATGTGCAGGCAGACGACATTTATTTTGCCAATCATACACTCGTAGAACTTGCAGAAGAATTTTCAAAGAACAGAGGCAAATACTTGTTTATTGACGAGATTCACAAGTATTCAGGTTGGTCGCAGTCGTTGAAATCAATTTACGATTATTTTCCACAGATGAAAACTGTGTTTACCGGCTCTTCAATTTTAGAAATTCTCAAAGGCAGTGCCGATTTGAGCCGCCGTGCGTTAATGTTCAAATTGCAGGGACTTTCGTTTCGCGAATATCTTTTTTTCTTTCACAACATTTCGGTTGAAACATATAGTTTGACAGATATTTTGGAACACAAAACCGATAATTTTCCAGTCCGACACCCTTTGCCTTTGTTTAAAGATTATCTTCGGCGTGGCTACTATCCGTTTGGAATTAACGACACAATGTTTTTGCAACGAATGAATCAAGTAATTATTCAAACACTTGAAACCGATATTCCGATTTATGCAAATATGAATGTATCGACAAGCAAAAAACTTGGGAAACTGCTGAAAATCATCTCAAAAAGCGTTCCATTTAAGCCAAATTTTACAAAAATCGGAGCAATGCTCGAATCAAGCCGTAATGTTATTGATGATTACTGTTACTTTATGGAATTGGCTGGTTTAATTATGCAGCTGCGAGATAAGGGAGAAGGAATCGGGCAACTTGGCAAAGTTGATAAAGTATATTTGGACAATACAAATCTGATTTTTGCATTGGCAGAGCAACAGTCCGACATTGGCAATATTCGCGAAACTGTATTTTTCAACCAGATGAGAGTACGCAACGAAGTTCTCCGCTCCGAAAAAGCAGATTTTAACATTAACAACATAACTTTTGAGGTCGGTGGAAAAAGCAAAAATCAAGAGCAAATAAAAGACCTGAAAAATGCTTACATTGTGAAAGACGACATTGAATACGGTTATCAAAATGTTCTACCACTATGGGCTTTTGGACTGAATTATTAAATTGATTAACAGCGATATAAGAAAGCCACTGACAGCCAACAAAGGCTATATGCACAAGCTTGCAAAACCCTAAAAAAAATTGAAATAATGTTGGATTTAAAAGATTTATTGATTTTAAACAGTCGTGAAAACCGGAATTGCCCGCACTCCCCTACTGGTCATGTCGCAGACCATTGTAAGCACAATGTTAATAAACTGACGAAGTAACAGGGTCTGTGAAAATTGATAGAATTAGTGAAAAGATGAACGGATACGATAAATTAGTAATATTTTATTTTTCAGGAACTGGGAATGCTAAACAAATAGCATTATGGTTCTCCGAATTAGCAATCAAAAGACACATCGATTGTCAAATCTTTGATATTTCAAAAACAGATATTAATAAAATTGAAACATCAAGCTCTGACGCATTAGTCGTAATTATTTCACCTATTCATGGCTTCAATTATCCGAAAATAACTTTAAACTTTATAGAACACTTCCCAAAAGGTAAAAACAATGTTGTATTGATGAATACAAGAGCTGGCATGAAAATAGGTCGCTTTGTTACACCTGGACTGACTGGTATAGCTTTCATGCTGTCTTCACTGATTTTAAAGAAAAAAGGTTACCGAATAGTAGGACAAATTCCTTTTGATATGCCGTCAAATTGGATTTCAATTCATCCTGCATTAAATGAGAATACAGTTAATTTTATACACGAGGAAAATTATAAACGTGCGACAAAACATTTCAATAGATTATTTTCAGGGGAATCAGATTTTCTTGCATATAGAGACATAGTTCAAGATATTTTAATTTCACCCGTATCGTTAGGCTATTATTTTGCCGGCAAGTATTTTTTTGCGAAATCATTTTATGCATCTATTAACTGTGATAATTGTGGGTTATGTGTAAAACAATGTCCCGTTAAAGCAATCAAAATAATCAATTATCGCCCCTATTGGACTTTTAAATGTGAAAGTTGTATGAAATGTATGAATTCGTGCCCTAAAAAAGCAATTGAAACTGCACATGGACTACTTGTCGCAATAAGCATATTAAGTTCAACAATAATTACAATTTTACTCAACAACATTTTAAAATTCAATATACAATCGGGATTGATCAGGTTTTTGTTATTTTCGATTGTATTCCTTGCTTTGCTATGGATTTTATATCGACTTCAACATTTATTACTCAGAAATAAATTAATAGGGAAATTGATTTTTTAT
The DNA here is from genome assembly GCA_009930305.1 of Bacteroidia bacterium. Taxonomy (GTDB): domain Bacteria; phylum Bacteroidota; class Bacteroidia; order Bacteroidales; family Paludibacteraceae; genus Enterocola. The sequence goes on along the minus strand of RZYM01000022.1, from coordinate 19,804 downwards.
ACTTCTTTGACACATTATAAATTTTGGGGAAGATATAAATCTATTTCAGATTGTAAATAAAAAAATAAAGACAATGAATACGAAAATTAAAATTCTATTGTTATTTCTTATGTTCAATAGTGTTATATTTGGACAAGAAATAGCAAGTATCAAAAAATACGAAATTCAATCAAAAGAGTTAAATCAAAAAAGAGAATTTTTTGTTTATACACCTGCCGGTTACAATGAAAATCCTTATACTTATTACGATGTAATTTATGTCTTTGATGCACAAAACAGAGAATTATTCGATTTAACTCATTCTCTTATTAGTTTTGTTGCCAATGATTATCAAAACTATATTGTAGTTGGGATAACGTCACCTTACAATGAAAAACTTAACTATGGCAGACGTAATGATTTTCTGCCGAAACTTACAAACGACAAATACAGCCCTTCGGGTAAATTTGCTGGAAATGCTACAAACTTCTTAAAGTACATACAAAATGAAATCATCCCTTTTGTTGACAATCATTATAAAACATTGAATAATCGGACTGTTATAGGTCACTCACTTGGTGCTTCCTTTGTATTATATTCTTTTCTTAACACACCTGATTTATTTAATAACTACATAGCAATTTCACCAAATCTTGCGTATGGCAATGAACTGTTAGTAAACGAATTGTATCATTTTGAGTTTGCTAAATTAACAACTAAAAAATATTTATATATAAGCAATGCAAATGAAGAAACAATAGAGGATTTTAAAGACTGGAAACCCGCTCGCGAAAAAGCATATGCTTTTCTAAAAGATACTTTAAGATCTGATAAATTACATGTCGAAATCAAAGAATTTCCTGATAAAAATCATTGGCAATCATTTCTTCCAAGTTTGGAATTTTCACTAAACCATTTTATCAATGAAATTTATGTAAAGGATCAAATTAGTCTTTCTAAAGAAGAGTACGAAGTAACGATTCAGGTAAAAGTTCCACATAAAAATGATGACATATATATTACAGGAAATCAAATTAATTTAGGAAATTGGAACCCTCAACAAATCAAAATGAACAAAAAGTCTGATTTTGTAAGAGAATTAAAAATCAGACTTCAATCACCTGCTAAATTTAAATTCACAAGAGGCAATTGGGACTCCGAAGCGATTATGAAAAACAACGATAGCGGAAAAGATTTGACTATAAAACCAAAACCCAGTGGCAAATATACATTTACGATAGAAAATTATCTTGATAAACTTCAATAAAAAGAACGTTTGTAACAAGTTTAAATTAAAACCGTAATTTTAATAATATTTCGTGCTTTATGGATACAAAGAAAACATTACTGAATTTTTTAAAGCAACCGCTTGATACCGCGGATGGTATTTTTGAAATCTTTGCAGCTTTTCCAAATGCGAAAATATATAAAGGCAACAACCCAGGCGAAAGGTTTTTATTCATTGAAGGGAATCGTCCTGATGCAGCTACATTAGTAGCACACGCTGACACTGTGTTTGATGTTAGCGGCGAACATCTGCTTATTGAAGACGGCGATATTATTCGTAGTGGCAGTGATAATTGTGGTATTGGTGCTGACGACCGAGCCGGTTGCGCAATGCTTTGGCTGTTAAAGGATTTTGGACATAATATACTTGTATGCGACTACGAAGAATCTACACACAAAGATGCTATTGGAAATTGCACTGGCTCACTGTATTTAATGAGAGAACATTCAGAAATTGCACAAATTATTAACGACTCATCATTTGTTTTTGAATTTGATAGACGACTTGCGTATGGTAGTAAAAAAGAACATTACACTTGTTATAACTTACCCGTATCACAAGATTTTCGTGATTTTATTGAGAGTAACACAGGATTTGTAGATGATGACAATACGGGATACACAGACATTTTGGAGCTATGCAGAGATGTATGCGGTACAAATATTTGTGTAGGGTATTCAAATGCACATTCCTATAACGAAAAGATAAGTATTTCCGCTTTTCAAAACACGTATAAATTAATGAGCACACTTTTGAAAAGCGAATTAAGACGATTTGCATTAGATGGTAACGAAGGTAATATTTTTTCCCCCACCAACGAAATCACCTGAATGGCTAAATAAATATACTGCTTTATAAATGACAGAAATACTCGTTCAGCATGCTGCCTGGTATTTCAGCTGCCGTCTGAAACAGTTACTGCAACGTCAAAAAATCAAAAGCAACTATTTTTGGATAAACTCCCGAATGAATTATGTCGAAAAGAATCACACCAAACACAATCTAATGTTATATCTAATCATTCATCGGTGTAATATCTTAATGCTTAATCCTTTTTGTGCCGACCAACCTGATTTATCGGTAAGGCTTATAAAGAAATGATAGTCACCTTCATCAAATTGTCCAGTTGCATTTCCTGCTGGAATTGTTATTGACAGATTTGTTTCATAAGTTTTTAACCCTTTATCAATAGCATAATCTTCTATAAAAGTAAAAGGAATTACCGCTATTTTAATAGGGTCGAGATTACATTCAGTTACTTCGGTACTATGGGAATGATGGTCGAAATTATTATGTATATCAATACTATATGAACCAAGTTGTACATTATCGGTAAATTTTACTTTTAGGATAAAAGTTTCACCAAAATACAAAGTATCGCAACTTATGGGGAAGGCATCCTGAATGCTTAAATCAATTTTAGGTTTTTGATCGTCAATGTCGTCTTTTTCACATGAATTACAGGCGAATATGAGAGACATTATAATTGCAATTATTCTTATCTTTTTCATTTATTAAGTAATTTAACAGCAGGTTGTTTGTCAACCTGCTGTATCGTTTTTAATCAGTGTTTTAATTTATAACTATAGGATAATGGTTTGAAAAAGTCCAGTTTCCACCAAAAGAATCTTTGCTTTTTACCACTATGTAATAATTGCCTGGAGTCCATATTGCGGCTTTAGGTGTAATGTTATTATCCGTAGCAGCACCAACAACTATATTTGCCGAAAAGCTATAAGAAGTAGGCGTTGAAAAGTCGTGATTGTGAAGCAATGTAATGGTGTTGCCATCATTAACATTGGCATCTGTTAGAGCTTGATCAACACGAACCAGACCAATATAGATTCCACCCAATGCCATATCGTCACTTACAGAACCGGAAATGCTAATAGTTTGCCCTATTGAAAAAGATTGATTATCCGTAGGGGTTGATGTAATTGTGATTGTTGGTGCAACGGCATCTGTTGGAGCCTGAATGGTCAGATCTTCAATTTCGATAGACGATTGCTGACCACTTTCATCGGTAACGATAAAATGAAAGCAGTAAGTTCCGGCAGCAACTGTAAGCGGAATGTCGATGTGTTTGTGAAATGTTGTGTTTTTTAAACCTTCAAACTCGTTATAAACACTATCAGAGGTCCATCCATCGCTGTTATCTTCCTGATGGATTAAGACTTCGATTTTGCTTATTTTTGCCTCGGCGGTTACTTCGGCTTCAACATGTAAGTCACTACCAATGATGCCGATTTTACTATTAGATAAACCTAACTCAAGTTCACTGATAACAGGTTTTGCAAACGGGTCATCATCATTATTACATGAGGTAAGGAATAAACCTGTTACGGTTGCGAACGTGACTAATAATACTTTTGTGTTCATAATTTTTTAAATTAAATTGTTATACATTGTTTACTTTCGTTTGATTTTACCGGAAAAAGGAATTGAAATATTTATAATAAAATTTATTCCCGGCTCAGGTACATTTATCAGCCTATAATAGCTGGTGTGATTAAAATATTTGGTATTAAACAGGTTTTGAACCTGTAATGAAATGCTTACTTTCTGATTTTTCAGTTTCACATCTCCACCCAATCCGATATTGATAACCTGATAACCATCTGTTTTTTCTTCGGGTGGTACTATGTTATTCTGTGGAGCTGCAAGTTTGCAGTCAACTGATACATAAGCATTCTCTATAAACGTTATTTTCTGCTTTTGGTATTTCACATTTAAAATAACAGAAGCGGGTGGAGAAAATGGTAAGGTAAACCCTTTCTTTTCGCCAGATAATTGCTCCGAATATACATATTCGCCAATGATACCTACTTGCAAAGATTTTAGCAACTGATAATGGGCATATATTTCAGTACCACACCGAAACACTTCACATTGAGTATAGTAGTAAACCTGATTCCCATTGCCATACAATCTGTCGTGCTCTGAACTTGGATTGAGGTAAATATAATTCGAGAAATAATTCAGGAAGGGGCTTACTCCAATCACAAATTTCTTTGATGTATATTCCAAGCCCACATCAAGCTGATAAGATACTTCCGGTGATAATTCCGAATTGCCAACCTCGTAACTGAAATTGTGATAGTTTACACCATTTGCTGCCAACTCTTTTGCAGAAGGCATACGGAAGCTTTTCCCCACATTGGCTTTGAACGACCATTTTTCGTCATTATAATTATATCCTAACGACCACGAAACATTTGAAAAACTCCGGTTTATGTCATCGGCTCTTTTAAGATATTGGTATGTCGTATCATTGTTGCTTACCACGGGAGAAGAAAACCAGTCGGAGTATGCTTGGGTTTTGATGTTTCCGAAATCGTACCGCACACCCATTTGGATAATATTCTTTTGTGAAAAGGCATATTTCCCCAAGAGGTAACTACCTACATTAAGTTGCTTGTATGCAGGGATAATAAACCCTCTGCCTGCAATCCGGTTGTCCTGATAATCACTGTTTATTCCAAAACAAAACTGAGCCTTATCGTTTACTTTGTAGGATAATTTCAAGTTTCCGGAATACACATATTTATCGAACTGAAGTTCTAAATCAGGGTTGGCATTCAGTGAAGATGGATAAGTTGCCGGCATATACCCGTGGCTTACATATTGACTCCATTCCTGTCTGAAATTTCGTTGAAACCCAATGTCAGATTCAAGCTTTGCCTTCCCAAAATTGTATTGGCTTAAATTGATAATCTTAAAATGGTTGACCGTTTGATATGGATAATTAATATCCCTGCTTGATTTATCGTGTAGCTTTGTGTCAACATTGCGAGGTTCTAAACCGTGGGCATTGGCAAAAAAGCCGTTTTTACTATAAACATTGCTTAAGTAAAACTTGCTTTGAAACTTTGTTTTTATAATTCCAAATGTCAAATGCAGGTTTTGTTCTTTTCCGGCAGTATTTCGTAAATGGTTTTTATACAATGGTGCACGATACGAATAAATATCAACACTGTCGGTTGGTACTTTGTAATCGCCATAATCAAGAATGGTTGCCCGAAAGTTAGCAAAAAACCATTTCTTCCTACCATACAATGAAACGGATGTACCAATAAAATCATTGTTTGTTTTTCCTGATAGATCAACTGAGCCTCCATAAGTACTGTCAGCAGGGATTTTTTTACTTTTCATATCAATTACACCTCCCATTGCATCCGAACCATACATAAGTGATGCAGGTCCTTTAATAATTTCAACATTATCAATAGCATACTGGTCAATTTCAAGTCCATGATCGGCTCCCCACTGTTGGGCTTCATGTTTAATATCGTTTTCCACCACTACAACACGATTAAACCCAAGCCCACGAATAACTGGCTTTGACTGTCCTGAACCAATATCAATAGTGGTTACTCCAGGCAATCTATCGAGAGAATTCATTAGGCTACCTCCCAAATTTTGTTTTAGGTAATCATCATTTACAATTTCAATATTGAGTGGTTCTTCTTTTTTGCGTGTTTCTGTATAATTATCGGTTACAACTACTTCTTGCAATATTACGGCAGAAACCGACAGTTGAGTATTAAAGACTTTGTTCCTGTCAATTCTCAAGGTATCTATGGTTGAGTTGTATCCTACAAAAGATATTTCAATTTTATACATACCAGTACTTATGTCAGTTATTATAAAATCGCCTAAACTATCAGTAATAGAACCCTTGCTTATCGGTAATAGATAAACAGTTGCTCCTGGTAATGGCTGTTTGTTTTCATCTATAACCTTACCTTTTAGCTCATATTTACTTTGTCCATACGACAAACCATACAGACAAACCATGCCCCATAAAAGCATGAAAGATTTGCTCATATTGAAATAACTGGGATTAATGAAATTGAAAAATTATAAGAAAATGTTTTATGAAAGGGATTGAGCAGGAGGTGCCCGTGGTGACTTTAACGCAAAGACTTCTTGATGTGGTTTGATAACAGACAACGCTTTGAATACCACACAAATTATTGGAATAACTGCTTCGAAAAAGGGAATATCCGGTAACGTATTTGTTAAAAATTGAAATTCACAAATTGGACAATGGTTAGTTGAATTTGAATAAAAAAATGCTGTTCCCGTATAATTAGTGCAATCAACAGTATTGTGACACGTAGCATTGTGCGAAATGCAATAAGAATGATGCCAGACAATATGAATGGATTGGAATGTGATAGAGAAAATAAATATTCCTGATAAGAGGAATGCAATATGTTTCTTTAGTGTAAGCAATTTTATTTGAATCTTATTTTTTACAAGCAGCACATGTGCCTTTGATTATTATTTCTGTTTCTTCTTCTGTATAACCTTCAGGCAATTCCACGTTTTGCAATGTCACAGATTCCAGACATTGTACCATATGACATTCGTTGCAGAAGAAATGTGCGTGTCCATTTTTATGCATTATTGAAGTATCAAGGGCATATTTTACGATTTGATTGTCTATGACAATTTTATGAATAATATCATGTTCTTCAAGGGTTTTGAATGAACGATAAAAAGTTGTACGGTCATAATTTCCTGAGAGACGTTCCCTGATTTCATTTTCTGAAAGTGCCTGATTAGTTATCATTATCACATCAATAATTCCTTCACGGCAACTTGTGCGTTTTAAAGAATGACTATTTAGAATATCAATTGCTTTCATTAATGCAAAATTGTTTTAAATGCAACAACGATGCAAATGTAATAAAAAAATCACGAACAACACAAATATGTGCTTAATATCTTAAGGCTCAATTTTAGAAGAATAAATTTCAGTACCTACAATTTCGGCAGCCATAGCAACACAACGACTACATGGTCGTAAAGCATAATAACGAGCATTCCGTTCTGATGGAGTTGCATCTTCCGGTTGCCGCTTAATCTTAAGTAAATCGGCACAAATATAAGAACCCATCTCTTGTTTGAATTTCATTGCAGTTCGTTGGACAGCCTGATAGTTAGTTGTTTTGGCTTTCTTGTCAGTTACATCTGTGGCTGGATAATGAAATCCGAGCACCATAAACATTCCGGTGACTGCGCCGCATACTTCGCGCAATCTACCCATACCTCCTCCGAAAGAGGATGCAATTTTTGTTGCTGTTTCTTGATCTATACCATATAAATCGGCATAGGCCATTAATACGGATTGCGAACAATTATATCCATTTTCAAAAAAACCGATAGCTTTTTGAATCCTTTCTTCAATAAATTTATTTTGTTGTAATGTCATTTTGATTTTTTTTTATTACTTGTAACAAAAACGAAGGAGGTAAACATGGTTTCCAATTATTCAACCCAACAAATGCGAGCTCTGTCTCGGCTTCGTTTATTAATTCATCTTTTTCATTATAAAGCTCGTAGGTAAACCAAATACGAACGCCCTTTATGGCTTTTAAAATTGTCTTTACTGTAAGTAATTCATCGTATTTGGTCGTTTTTACAAATTTTAATTTCATACTAATAACAGGACACATTATGCCTGCATCTTCTATCGTTTTATAAGGGACGCCTATATTTCGCAACAGTTCCCATCTTGCTCGTTCATAGTACTTAGCATAATTGGAATGGTGAACAGTTCCCATTCTGTCGGTATCAGAGTAAGCTACCCTAAATTTATATTCGTATGTTATCATTTGTTATTCTCGTATATATTGATATTTCTTCTTTTGATTTATAACATCATAAGCCAATTGTTTAAATGCTGAATCAATGTTTGTATCTTCAAATATATCCGACAAATTTCCTTTGTCACAATCCTGACAAATTAATTCGTTAATAGGAATTTGTGCCAAAACAGGAAGATTGAAAACTTCAGATAGTTTTTGTGCTCCACCTTGTCCAAAAATAAAATATTTTTCACCAGTATGTTTAGTTGGTGTAAACCATGACATATTCTCAACAATTCCCAATATAGGGATTCCGATATGTTCATCTTGTAACATATTTATAGCCTTTTGTACATCAGCAATAGACATTTTTTGAGGCGTAGTAACTACTATTGCTCCAGAAATATAAAAATTTTGTAAGAGAGTAATCAGCACATCTCCTGTCCCGGGAGGAGTGTCAATGATTAAATAATCAAGTTGTCCCCATTCTGTCTCAGTCAAAAGCTGCTTAATGGCATTAGTTACCATAGGACCTCTCCATACAACTGCTTGTTTTTCGTCAAAGAAGAATCCGATGGACATAATCTTAAGACCGAGTCGAATGAATGGTTCCATAAGATTTTTACCATTTTTGTTTATTAATGTGGGTCTGGCCTCATCTTTAATTTTGAATAATGTAGGAATAGAGGGTCCAAAAATATCCGCATCTAAAAGGCCTACGGAATAGCCTTCACGGGCTAGCGTAAGAGCAAGACCCGATGCAATTGTAGATTTGCCTACACCACCTTTACCTGATGTTACGATGATAATTTTTTTGACATCCGGCAATTTCGTTTTAACAATTTGATGTTGATTGTTCATATTTTATCTATGAGATTAAACTGTAATAATTTTGAATAACTATTTCTAATTCGTTTGCTGATATCCGAGTCAGGTGCATAATCGATAATAGACTGACAATTGACCATAGCTTCAACAATTAGCGGATCAAACTGTAACTTACCAATAACTTTTATGCCGCTTTGATTGCAAAAAGCTTCAATTCCGGACGTCATATCAGTATTCATGTCAAATTTATTTATAATGACAAATGTGCGTATTTTAAAACCGATAGTAATTTCAAGTGTTCGCTTCAAATCGTGCAGTCCTGACAGTGTCGGCTCGGTTACAACGACAACAGTATCAACACCCGTAATGGTACTGATTACAGGACAACCGATTCCCGGAGGTCCGTCAATAATAATATTGTTGATTCCGGCCTCCTTGGCAATTTGTTTTGCTTTTTCACGAACCAGATTAACCAACCGACCAGAATTTTCCTCCCCGGATGCAAGTCGCCCGTAAACCATTCTTCCGTTTTTAAAATATCCTGTATACATCCGGCTTTTGTCTTCATTTACAATATCAATTGCTTTTCGCGGACAAATACGCGAACATAACAAGCATCCATCACATAATGTTTCAAGAATATTTACTTTATGATCTTTTTTAAGTATTGCATCAAACCGACAGTAGTCTATACATACTCCGCAGCTGTTACACTTCTCTTGATTTATTTTTGCTTTCTGTCCAGATACAAAAGTATATTCTTTGTCGCAGACAGGATTGAACAAGAGATAAAGATTCGCAGCATCTACATCGCAGTCAGCCAATACTATTTCATCCTGTAGAGTGGCAAATGCTGCGCTGATACTGCTTTTCCCCGTTCCCCCTTTTCCGCTAATTATTGCTATTTCCATATTGTTCAGTAATAGTGTGGTATAGCTGATTAAATTTTACGTCCCAATCAGGATACAGATTGGTTAATAACTCTCCGTTTGAGTAGCTAACGGCAATTTTCTTATCAAATGGCACAGTCATCAGCAGTGGAATATTTTCCAATTGCAAGTAGTCGTAAATATCATTATTTCCTAAGCCTGCCCTGTTTATAATTACGCCACAAGATTTACCCATACTTTTCAGAGTATCTACCGATTGCATTAAATCGCTTAACCCGAAAGGAGTAGGTTCTGTTACAAGAACTACATAATCAGCCGTAGCAACTGTTTGAATAAATGGGCAGGATGTTCCTGGCGGAGAGTCTAATAATATTATATCATACCCATTTGCTTTCTTAATCGCAGACTTGATAACATTAACCGGAGAATAAACCCCTACCTTCATGCGTGCTTCTATGTGTGCACTGTTTTCAGAAATAGCGTATTGACTCACAAGCCCTAAAATATCATCTTTTTCTGATATCGCATCGTATTGACAAGCTACAGTACAAGCTCCACAGCCATGACATAGTTCACCTAACACACGAATCATTTTTGGCTCTTTGAGAAAAAAGATAGCATTGTAATTACAGTACTCTTGACACTTACCACAATATGTACATTCTTTTTCATTGATAACCGGTACTTTTTGAGTGACCTCATACAACTTTTGTAGTTCTCCACTCAAAAATTCCTTATCGTTCGGTTCTTCTGCATCACAATCAACTAATGCAATGTTGTAGTTCTTTTTTTGCAGTACATTAAACAGGTTTGTCGAAACAAAGGTCTTTCCTGTTCCACCTTTTCCGCTTGCAATCGCTATTTTAAATTTCGAACTCAATGTATTAATCTTATCAAATAAATAATAGATATACCTATAAAAATCAACATTATCTGAACGACAGACTCACTGATTTTTGTCTTTTTATGCATCTCTGGAATCAGATCAGCTAACGCAATGTATAGAAAACTGGCCGCCGAAAAAGTCAATGCATATGGAATAAAACATTCCATCCACTGCATGAAAAAGTAAGCAAGAATACCAGCCAGAATAGCAGAACTGCCGGAAAGCATATTATACCAAAGAGCTTTCTTTTTTGACAATCCACTTTTTAGAAGGATACTAAAATCTCCCATTTCCTGAGGTATCTCATGAAAAATTACCGAGAGTGTTACAACTAATCCCATTTCTATAGAGGAGAGAAAGGATGCTGCAATAACAATCCCATCAATAGCATTATGAAATGCGTCTCCTATCAGTATCATCGGAACTGCGGTGTGGATATGCCTTTCGCAGTTTTTGTTTCTACAGGTATGCCATAAAATAAGTTTTTCTAATATGAAGAAGAAAAATATACCTGCTAAAATTAATTGCATGGTTTGATTGGTATCCATCAGGCTTAACGCCTTTGGTATCATCCCGAAAAAAGCAGCCCCAAGCAAAGTTCCACCAGCCATGTATGCTAACCAAGTGTAAATTCGCTCCATGATAACTCCTCTGAACAATAAAAGCAGGGAAGCAATGGCAACGCTCCCCACACTCCCACTAATCAAAGCGACTACTGTTAACTTCAACTCTAAACTCATTATAGTATCAAAAATTACTCTTGTATTGTATCGGCTATTACTTTATTATAGACTACAAAACTGTCCTTTGCTACCTGTAACAGTTCTGCAACCACATCACATTTCACCATTAATAAATGGAAAATACGAGGGTCGTTTTCTTCAATTAATCCTTCAAAATTACCCTGACCTTTCGAAATAATCAGGTCAGCTTCGTTGTAATGGCGCATAAATTCTTCACTACACTCACTCAGCACAGTGGACGGCGCATCATAACCATTACTGATTACATCAGCAACCAAATTCATTCCAACCTGTTGCGCATCTTCCAATGTGGCATCATTGAGCACATGTGAGCCTCGTACCACGAATGTCAGACGCGGATGCATAATCATCTCAATAAAAAGTTTGTCAAACACAATTTCACCGGCATTATCGCCAAGGTATAAAATTCTGGATGCAGACTTTATTTTTTTGAACAATGCTATTGAATGGTCAATCGCAAACTCACTTTTGAGTACCTTCTGTATGGTTACCGGAACATTAAAATCTGCATTTGCTCCATAATCTATAATATTTCCGGCAATGGCTAAACGCAACGCCATGTTAAATGGATTAGCCGATTCTAAAACTCTTGTACGATACTTTTTATAAAGCAAAAGTGACAAAGAATTACTTTCAGCTTTCTCTTTTGAATAAGGATTGCTTACGCGTGTAATTCGGCAAAATTCCCTGTTTAGTTCGCTGTATACCTGTGCCATAGTTAGCGAAGCGCTTCGTGCCAAGACAAGGTTAAAATAGCTGAAAAATTCTTGCCTTTGATTGTATGTGGCTTCAAATTTGGTCAATAACCGATCAAAAGCATTAAAGTGGCAATCCATACATCGGAAATCAACTTCGAATTTTTGATTCTCAGTGTTGACAATTGTGTTCGTGCTGATCATCGTGGTTACAGTAGTTTGCATTCAGGGAGAGATTACCCGCTAAAAAATCTTCAATAATCTCTTTTGCCCCTTTTATGGGACCTCCAACAAAAACATTGATGTTTTGCTGATTAAATAAATCAATGGCTTTTTGACCCATTCCTCCGGAAATCACATCAGTTACTCCAAACGAGGCAATCCAGCGGGGATATACGCCTGGTTCATGTGCAGGTGGCGTCTTTTCAATTATTTCTAAAATTTGATTATTTTGTATAGTAGCAATTACAAAATATTCACAATGCCCGAAGTGAGAACATAATGTCTTATTCTCCATCGGAATGGCAATTTTCTTAGTCATTTCTTTGTATTATAATTTTAAATAATAAGAGGTTGTCCTTTTTTTATAAAAACGAGGGCAACCTCTTGTTTTAAATTCAGTTACCATTACAATTGCGGTTTTTACGACCCTGGCCCATACCCTGGCCTCCCTGACCACGACTTAAACCTCTTCCCATACCACGTCCTTCTCCGGTAGTGGTCGAATTTTTACTTTCTGCTTCTTCAGCAGAACTTTTTTTACCGGCACCAAAATTAGTGCACTTACCCATTTTGCGTCCGGTCATTGGACCGTCACCCATTGGACCTTTGTGATTTAATCCAGACATAATTACCTCCTTTTTTTTAGTTGTTTTTATAAATCATTTCCGCTTTTAAAGCGTTCCTTTTTCCCTTCTCCGCCTCCTGCTTTTCTGCGTTTGCCCATACCAATTCCAAGTATTTTCAACTTTTCTTCTTCTGTATAGATATCGCAATTCCCAATTTTTCGCCCTGTACCAGAACCTTGTCCTTGAGGGCCTGTTCCATCCAATTTTGGCATATTACATCTTTTTTAAAATTGTTTTATAATTTCAGAAATAGTTTTACCATTGTCTTTTAACATATCAATTTTAAGATTATCGAGCAAAGATTTGATTTTGCCTCCGAATTCTCCGGCAACAATCTTCTTTACTTCCTTTGAGGCGATAAATTGCACAGCTGCAGGCCCCGCCCCTTCTAAGGATTCCTTTACTGGATTTAATATAAATTCAGTATTTTTGGTATCTGTGTCATAAATGGCAAAAAAGGAACATCTACCGAAACGAGGATCAATTAACGAATTAAGACTATTCCCTTCTGATGTTATTGCTATTTTCATATTTAATTAGTATTTGTTGAGTTATATATTTTCTGAATATCCACAATAAAATTGGATTAAATGATTTGTGAGAATTTGAGATAATGTTGTGAATGCATTCTCTCCGGTACAATGTCCGGTAAGAAATATAGTTTTAGAATATTGTGATTGCAAAGCATTCCCTATCGCTGTTATTTCCGATTCCGATTCGTACAAAATTTCCTTTCGAGGTGCAAGAAGATGGAAACCACCCAGAACCCAATTTATAGGTATTGATGTACTCATTGTTACCGTTTCCAATATGTTAAGTAAACCATTATGTGCACACCCTGTATAAACCAGAAGCTTCTCTTTGCCAATAGTAAAAATCAGTTCATGATTAAAGTCATCTAAGATTAATTCTCCATTATCTTCTTTCTTAAAAAGATTCTTATTACCTAACGGAGTAGCACATTTTTTTGATTGATTAGTATATATCTGTATTCCGTCAGTTATTAAAAGTTCTTTATCTACAAATATGATCCGTTTACGATAAGTATCAAAATCGAACTTTGTGCTGATGCTATGTAACCCATCTCGTTTAGAAAAATAAGATTGATTTTGAATAACAGATGACATAATTACCTTAGCTTTTGTATTCAGTTCTAAAAAAAAAGATAACCCTCCTATGTGATCCGAATGACCATGAGAAATAAATACATAATCCACAGCTTTAAGATTTACACCCAGTTTTTTCGCATTTTGTATGAATATATCTGAAGCACCGGTATCTAATAATATTTTATGCTGATCGGTTTCAATATAAATACAAAGTCCATGTTCTATTTGAAAGTCCGAACTTATTTTTCTATTATCTGCTAATACTACTATTCTCATTATATTCATTTATTGGGGTCAATTCATCTTTCCCGTAAGTCTTGCAATTCTTACATTGTATGTGATTTTCAAGACCATCTATTAACTTGCTACATTTCCGACAACGATACCACCTCCGCCCAAAATCTACATTTCCCCCTTCAATCACTATCATTTTCCCTTCAACAAATGCTTTTGCAATGGTTTTACGTGCATTCTCATAAATTCGGGTAAGTGTTGGGCGTGAAATGTTCATTTTTTCAGCAGCTTCTTCTTGAAGCAACCCCTCGTAATCCAGCAATCGAATTGATTCATATTCGTCATATTGCAAAGTAACTTCTTCGAACATTGATCGAGGAATACCAAAGGGTTTAAACCCCAACATCAAGGGCGGCGATACAATTTTTCTACACTGTTTTGGTCTCGGCATATGTTTATTTTTAAGAAATTAATAGAAATTGATGCAACAAAGATATGTATTATTTTGAACATTTGTTCATAAATAAATGAAATATTTCAAACATTTGTTCATAATTATTGATAGACAGTCGAAATTTTATTTGTTATATTTATAAAATTACTCTTCATGAACACATTGAACTTCGAGTTCCTCAAAGAATCATTTTTTTTCTCCCGGAATGTTAAAGGAGGTATTTTACTATTAAGTTGAACAAGTAGTTATTCCCACGTAAAATTAAACAGATATTCCCGGATACTTCAAATGCAGATACGATCTACACTTCGTTCGATAACAAATTGTAAGGATTTAAATCCCCTGCTATTATTTGTTTATTCCCATATGGAGTATCGATTTTGCAAAGCACACAATATTTTTAAATAAAAGAAATAGATTTTTAAATTATTTTGTTTTATATTTGTAAACTAGTGTATCCCATTTATTATATTGCATTTCATGAACGCAGACTATTATCCAACATAATAAAATAGTAGAGAAGCCAACTGATAATAATAATAACAATAAAACCTATTATGAAAAATAACAGATTTCCACTTCATTTTATAGGATTAATTGTAATAGGACTTTTATTTATTACATCTTGTAAAAAAAATGATATAATTTTGGACCCTTTCAACAATGATACTAATATAAGAAATTTAATTGTCGTAATCAGCGACATTCACCTTGGAGCAAACATCAGTTATGCTGAGATTGATGAAAATAGGAATAGTCTAAATATTATGCTTGAAAAAATAAGGACTTCACGTAATGTTAAAGAGCTGGTTATTGCTGGTGACTTACTGGATGAATGGTTTGTTCCTGCAACTACTGACACTTATGACGGTAAAGATCAATCTGATTTTGTTCAACAAATAGCAGCGACTAATAGCGAAACAATAGGAAAATTCAATCAAATTATTCAAGAAGGAAAGATTTTGGTTACTTATGTTCCAGGGAATCATGATTTAGCAATATCAGCAGAAAATGTTAATCTAATTCTTCCGGGTATAAATCAGGCACGCGATGCCGCCGGACTGGGTACTTATTCACCTGTAGGTTACCCCGAAATTGCCATTGAGCACGGGCACAGATACAACATTATTGTTTCTCCTGATCCAATATCAAATCGGGATATAGCGCCAGGTAGCATACTGCCTGTGGGTTATTTTTTCACAAGACTTGCCGTACAGCATGTGATGCAGGGTTGCACACAAAACACAGATGATATTCCCTTAGTAACACCCAATACTGCGGGAGACTTAAGCCAAGAGTTACTTTATGGTTATTGGCAAAATTGGGCATGGTGGTTAAATATGTTTCCTATAGAAAATCATTTTAATGAAAAAATGATTGTGACTAATATTGATGGGTTTACCGAAACTTTTTCTGTAAACGATTTTCTCCCTTATCAGGATATACAAGGAGGAGAAATAAAAGTAAACTATTATAACGGAATACAAGATACATGGGAAGAACGATGTACAGACAATAATGTTGATGTTAATATATCGGCAGCCGATGCTTTTAAATATGCCGCTTCACCAACAGGAACTGATACAATGGCCGTCATTCAGTATTTTTCAAATCCGAATTCGACGAAAAGAATTGTCATCTTTGGGCACACTCATGTGTCCAAAATCAAGACGTATAATAATTACAACGGACAAAAATCTATTTACGCAAATTCAGGAACATGGATAGACGAAAATCATAATGGCTCCACAATGGATTTTATTCTCGTAAGCCCTCAAAGCGATAATACTGATTCGCAAACCTTGGTAACACTTTATAATTTTGCAAACGAATTGATAACCGAAATATCCAAAGATTCATTAAAACTTTAATAAAAAGAAAGATTAATATATATAGAAATCGCGTTGGGTCAAAGTGGCTAGAATTAATTGTGGTTTAATTCTGATAACAAAGTAATTAGCTCACAAAAATGACAATGGAGTTCAACAGGAATAGAACCTGTAATAAGCAACAAATCATAGCGCAACCAGTTGGCAGTTATGTTGAAAAGTTTAAAATGATCGTTTAGTTCAGCTAAATAACAATATATTTGAAATACTTGCCATAACAAAGTCGATTAATTTGATAAATTTTTGAAATACAATCATTATGAAACAAAAAAAAATTACATTATTATTTTTATTGCTATGCAGCTTGTATAGCTTTATTTCTTCCCCGGTTTATGCCTGTACTAGTTCGCAGTATTATAACAGCACTACGAAAAAATGTATTAATCTCCCTAACGGTATGACTGGGTCTGGAACTGCTGAGTCTCCTTATACTGTTTCTACCTTGAACCAGTTAACAGTTATTTCAACGCTAGTAAAATATGTTAACCCTTGTTATTTTATCCAGGTATGTGATATAGATGCTTCGGAAACTGCTGCTTCCACTTATGGCGACGGCTTTGCCCCCATTGCTAATTTCCCAGCATCAGCACATTACAATGGTAATGGGCATGTTATCACCGGTTTGTACATTAATCGTCCGACTACCGATAATGTAGGTTTATTTGGCTCCATGTCGGGAACGGTTGAAGGATTGGGAATTACAGGTGCAACAATTATTGGTGCAAATAATGTTGGCGCTATTGTTGGAAACAATACGGGTTCTGTTAGCTCGTGTTACTGTTCGGGGAGCGTAAGTGGCACTTCTTATGTAGGCGGAGTGTCGGGTTTCAATAACGGCACTATCAGTAATTGTTACAGTTTTGCCCAGGTAGCTGCCACAAGTATAGTGGGTGGTTTTACGGGCTACAATGCAAACACGGTCACCAATTGCTACAGTACCGGTAATGTTACCGGATCGTCCGATTTTGGAGGCTTTGTAGGATATAATACCGCAACCATCACGTCTTGTTATTACGACAACAGTAAATCCGGTTGTAGTTCCGACCCGGCAGCTACCGGATACAGCGCTGCCCAAATGAAAGATAAAAACAACTACAGCAATTGGGACTTTACAGCTATTTGGACCATTGATGGAAGTGGAACGGCTAACAGCGGTTACCCTTATCTTCAGCAGACAAGAGAATTCAAAGAAGAGGATTATGTGGAATTGGAACAAACAAAAATTACCGCCTCCGATGGCGCGGCTCTAGATAATTTTGGGAAGAGCGTTTCCATAAGCGGGAATTATGCCATCGTGGGAGCTTGTACTGATGATGATAATGGAGCTTATTCCGGTAGCGCTTATATCTTTGAAAAAAGCGAGGCGGGCGTATGGAGCCAACAAGCAAAAATTACCGCCTCTGATGGTGCGGCAAACGATTATTTTGGGCAGAGCGTTTCCATTAGCGGAAATTATGCCATCGTGGGAGCATATCTGGATGATGATAAGGGAACTGATTCAGGTAGCGCCTATATCTTTGAAAGAAGCGAGGCTGGCGTTTGGACACAAAAAGCAAAAATGACCGCCTCCGATGGTGCGGCCTTCGATCAATTTGGGAATAGCGTTTCCATTAGCGGGAATTATGCCATCGTGGGAGCTCATGCTGATGATGATAAGGGAACTGATTCAGGTAGCGCCTATATCTTTGAAAGAAGCGAGGCAGGCGTATGGAGCCAAAAAGCAAAAATGACCGCCTCCGATGGTGCGGCCTCCGATCAATTTGGGAATAGCGTTTCCATAAGCGGAAATGATGCCATCGTGGGAGCTTATATGGATAGTGATAATGGAACTTATTCCGGTAGCGCCTATATCTTTGAAAGAAGCGAGGCAGGAGCCTGGAGCCAACAAGCAAAAATAACCGCCTCCGATGGTGCGGCATC
Source organism: Bacteroidia bacterium (assembly GCA_009930305.1). Taxonomy (GTDB): domain Bacteria; phylum Bacteroidota; class Bacteroidia; order Bacteroidales; family Paludibacteraceae; genus Enterocola. Next base: position 1,424 of record RZYM01000022.1, on the reverse strand, counting down.
TGATTATTTTGGGAATAGCGTTTCCATAAGCGGAAATTATGCCATCGTGGGAGCTTATAAGGATGATGATAATTTTAATGGCTCCGGTAGCGCCTATATCTTTGAACGAAGCGAGGCAGGAGTCTGGAGCCAACAAGCAAAAATTACTGCCTCCGATGCTGATTACAACAAATATTTTGGCAGTGAGGTTTCCATTTGCGGGAATTTTGCTTTGGTGGGAGCTGTGAATGCTGTTCCTGAAACTACCTATCTTTTTGAACGAAACAATGCAGGTGCCTGGGCGCAAAAAACAAAAATTACCGCCTCCGATGGTGCGGCATCTGATAATTTTGGCAGTAGCGTTTCAATTAGCGATAATTATGCTATAGTGGGAGCTTATCGGGATGATGATAATGGAGGTGACTCTGGTAGTGCCTACATCTTTGATTTGGATGTAAAGAAAGCGCCCATGCAGTTGGTTTTCACCACCACTGCTGCCAATCAATACATCCAGCTCCCTCTTTACGGCACAGTTGATTGCACCGTTGATTGGGGCGATGGCTATGCAACCGAAGACTTTACCACCACGGGCGACAAAGAGCATACTTTTGCTACTGCCGGCACCTATACCGTGGAAATAAGCGGAAGTTTAACACAATTTGGGAAAACAGAAAGTTTAATATGGAACGGCGTAAATTACCTCACCGCCGTGAGTAGTTTTGGCGATATAGGATTAACCACCCTCTCGTATTCATTCATGGGCGCCAATAACCTGGCATCTGTGCCAGCCGAGCTGCCTGCTACAATTACTTCTCTGATAGGGGTATTTCATGAAAATAACAGGGCTTCTATTACTAATCTCAACTCCTGGGATGTTTCTCATGTGACCAACATGTATGAATTGTTTGATGGAACAGATAATTTTAACCAGGATATAAGCGGATGGGATGTTAGTTCGGTAACAAACATGGAGAGTATGTTTAGCAACGCCAATGCCTTTAATCAAAATATCGGCAATTGGAACGTAGGAAACGTAACTAACATGGATTACCTTTTCAACATGGCCAATGCCTTTAATCAACCTATTGGCAATTGGAATGTTGAAAACGTGACAAGTATGAACTTCATGTTCTATCAAGCAGAAGCATTCAACCAGAATATCGGCGGATGGGACGTTGGCAATGTTACAAGTTTGATGGCCACCTTTGCCGGAGCAGAAGCATTCAATCAGGATATTAGTAGTTGGAGCGTAAGTAGCGTGACAAATATGTACGGTACATTCTATGGCGCCACTTCCTTCGATCAAAACATTGGCAGTTGGAATATTACCAACGTAACTGAAATGTCAGATATGTTCGGTGAAGTTACTCTTTCTACCGCCAACTACGACGCCTTACTCACTGGCTGGGCTGCACAAACCGTACAAAGCGGAGTTACTTTTAGTG
>RZYM01000004.1 GCA_009930305.1 Bacteroidia bacterium | reverse complement strand
CCGGTATTATCATACACGGGCAATACATCCATTTGTTATGGAGAAAGTACAAGGATAACAGTATCCGGTGCATCATCATATAGCTGGGGAAATGCAAGTAGTAGCTCTTTGTTTATAACACCTAAGCAAGATACCACTTTAACCGTCACAGGAACGATGCAGGGATGCTATTCTACTTTAGAAATTCCTATTGCTGTAAAAGCTCTACCATCTGTTTATATTTCGGGAGTAGATGCAATTTGTTCTGGAGATGCTGCTACTTTAACTGCTAATGGTGCTGATACTTATTTATGGAAAGATGCAGCAAGTAGTACGACCACTTCTGTCAGCATTTCTCCTTTATACACGAGTATTTATAGAGTTACAGGAACTGCAAATAATGGTTGTTCTTCAGACGCTGAATTTACACTAAGCGTTAACCCTTTGCCTATTATAAGTATTAATGCACCAAACTCTGTTTGTAACGGAGCTATTGCTACACTTAGTGCATCAGGTGCAAATTCATATATTTGGAATGGTAATATTCCGGGAGCTAATTATCAACCTAATATTACTAATGATTCTACATTTACAGTAATTGGTACAGACCTTAACAATTGTCAAAGTTCGGCTACCAAAACAATTACAAAGATTGATTTACCAACACTTACATATACGGGTAATGACAATATTTGCTTGGGTGAGACATCTCGAATCACAGTACACGGGGCTAACACTTATAAATGGAATGATAATAGTGTTGGCAGCATGGTTTCTTTAATTCCTAAACAAGATACACTGTTAACTGTATATGGAACAGCCCAAAATTGTTCATCTAGCATTGAAATCTCCATAACAGTAATGCCTCTTCCTTCTGTATATATTTCAGGTACAAACGCTATTTGTTTTGGAGATGAAACGACTTTAACTGCTAATGGTGCTGACACCTATTTATGGAAAGATGCTGCATCACATACCGACAAACAAATAACTGTATCTCCGCTAAGTACGATGCGATATATTGTAAGCGGAACTAACGCAAATGGATGTTCATCTGACGCAGATTTTACATTGACAGTAAATTCATTACCCGAGATATCTATTAATGCTCCTAATGGAATTTGCGAAGGTTCTACCGCAATACTTTCAGCATCCGGAGCTGCATCTTATATATGGAACGGAATAATAACAGGAGCAAACTATCAAGCTGTTATTACCAAAGATTCTGTATTTACCGTTGTTGGTACTGATATTAATAATTGCAGAAGTTCAGCTAGTACAACAGTTCTTCGTTTATCTATACCTGAATTATCATACACCGGCGAAACAACAGTATGCTATGGCGAAAAAGTAATTCTACAAGCAGATGGTGCAAATGCATATCAATGGCATGACGGAACTATAAATAGTAATTACGTAGCAACACCCGAATATAGCACAACATATTCATTTACCGGTACAACACAAGGATGCTCGGCTCAAATCACAATACCTATTGTAGTTAAACCATTACCTGTGATTGAAATTATCGGTAAAAACGAGATCTGTATGCTTGAAAGTACTAACCTTACAACACAAGGTAAAGTAAGTTCATATAAATGGAATACAGGAGATTTGACGCAAAGTATAGAAGTATCACCATTTGTAACAACAGATTACATTGTAACAGGAACTGCTGACAATGGTTGCGCATCAACAGATACCTTTAGAGTAAAAATCAATGTATTACCGCATATTACTATTGATGGTACACGCGATATATGTTACGATGGCTTCACAGAATTAAAAGCAAATGGTGGTTCGTATTATTTGTGGGATGGCAACTATGCAGGTAATACATTGTATCCTCATATAAGTAACGATAGTACATTTACAGTTGTCGGCTATGATGATAAGGGATGCCAAAACAAAGCATCATTTGATATTCATTGTTTGCCAATACCAGAACTAAAAGCACATGGATCCGACTCTGTATGCGTAAATGAAGAAGTAACCATTAGAATGTCTGGTGCAAGTTCGTACGAATGGCACGATGGTTCAAAGAATGATTACTACACAACCATATCTGAGCCAGGTACTGAGTTTTGGGTAACAGGAACTTTAAATGGATGCGAAAACACTCTATATATTCCTATTTATAGCAAGAGTGCTCCTACCATTTGGGTTGATGGCAAAAAATCTGTATGCAAAGGCGATTCTCTGACATTAACTGCGAAAGGAGCTGATACGTACAGATGGAGCAACGAAGTATATGAAGATATTGTAGTAATATCACCTAATTACTCAACTCAATATAGTGTTGTAGGAATAGGAGAAAACGGATGTTCCAACACATATACATTCGACGTAACTGTTAATCAATTGCCAACAATAACAATTACCGGTGATGATGATATTTGCAGGGACGGCTTAGCGACCTTAAATGCATCGGGAGCAGAAACCTATCATTGGGATGATGCCGCAACAAGCTCAGGGCCTACTATGAAAGCAATTCTTTCGCAAAGTAGAACATTTAAAGTTGTTGGAACTGATAATTTAGGATGCTCAAATTATGCATCACACTACGTATATGTGGTACAAGAGCCGAATGTATCTTTTGATGGAGATACAATAACATGCCTTGGTGATTCGATAATATTATTAGGGCAAGGTGCTGCAAGTTACAATTGGACTTATAATGGTGACACCCTATCAACATCACCTGTATTAAAATTAAAACCCGGAGGCAACCAAGTAATACGATTAAGTGGTTCATTACAAAAATGTACTGCATCACGCGACATCAGAATAAACGTCAAAACACCTCCTACCGTACATATTACAGGTGATGCTATTGTCTGTCCCGGCATTCCATTCCGTTTAGCTGCATCGGGAGCTGAATCATACATTTGGTATTCGGGAGAAAGAACATCACTTATAACCGATTCAATCAGGAAACACCAACATTATGGAGTTACAGGTATTGCTGCCAATGGTTGCCATGATTATGCCGAATATGAAGTCAATGTGTATGACGTATCTAAATTAATTTTGCAAACCGATTATAAGAAAGCCTGTCCGGAAGAGCCTGATACTGTAATTATGAGAGTTAGCGGAGGAAATGAATACACATGGGAAAGTATTCCGTTTATATCTGAGGTTGCATACAATTCTGCAGACCAATTGTTACTTGATTTTGATGAAACAACATTAATACGAGTAAGGGCTACGGATTTTAATGGATGTTCAACTAATGAGGATAGCGTATTACTAGTTCCGCAAGCACGCGACAGCATACGTTTTGAAGTATACCCTACATATATTGAAGAAGGTAACAGTCAAGTTAGATTAACCGGAATAACCCCAACAAATACAACATGGAATTGGAATATGGATGATGATTCTGATGTTTTAGTAGGAAATAATCTTACATACAATTACAATATAGCAGGAAAAGATTCATTTTTAATTAGTATAGTTGCGACAGATGCTTACGGATGTGTCTACACGGGAGAACAAGCTGTATACACATGGCGAGATTTCTGGGCACCTAATGCATTCACACCGGATGGGAACGAACTGAACGATAGTTTCGGATTTAAGGCACGAGAGTATTTTACAAAATTCGAATTCATTATATATAATCGTTTAGGAGAAATTATTTACTCAGGGAAAAGTATAGCCGATCGTTGGGATGGAAATTACAAAGGTGTTCCTTGCCCATGGGGTGTATATGGATGGGTTGTTAATTATACAAGCGACTATAAAGGTGTTGTTAAATCAGGAACTAAAAAAGGATTTGTTACCATTGTTAGATAAATAACATGAAGAAGTTCTTGTCATGTACTATCATTTTAATCTTGCTTTTCTGTATAAAAGTGAGCGGACAAGACTATACCTTCAGCAATCATAATATAGTTCCATTTAGTTTAAATCCGGCATTAGCAGGTAATGCAAATGCCATACGTATTGCGACAAATTACCGCCAACAATGGATGAATCTAGGTAATCGCTACCACACCGCACGCGTATCATATGACCAAAATTTTTACAAGCAAATGTGCTCTCTTGGTTTTTCTTACACTTACGACAATATGTCTAACGGAATATTCCAAACTAACGAATTGGCATTAGTATACGCTCACAATATACGTTTAGCAGATGGATATTTTATTCGTTTAGGTATACAGGGTTCTCTATTCTTAAATTATTTTGGATACGCAAACCTTATATTTGAAGACCAATACGACCCTGCTTCAGGAAGTATAAACCCTACTACACTTGAAAATTTTGAAAATGATAATCGAATTATTGGAGACTTTTCTGCCGGTATTGCCTTTGTTATGGAGAACAAACTAACTATAGGATTTTCTGCAAATCACTTATCGGAACCAGACAACGGATTTATCGATAAAAATAGGAATAAAATATATAGAAAATATGTTGCCCACATAAATTATGTGTACGACTTTAAACATCAAAGCGGCTTGTATAATAAACGGGATTTATCATCTACATACTTATTCATCAATGCAAACTACCAACACCAATTTAATTTTAATGCAGCATATTTAGGTACAGGAGTTGCATTTAAACCTTTAATATTAGGTGTAGCCTTTAAGAGTAATTTTATAGACTCTAATATAGCATCTGCTATGGTTGGCGTACATTATAAAGGTCTTCAGTTATTCTACATATGCGATTTCAACGTATCCACAGAAGGCAATGGAACGTGGGCTCATGAATTATCGCTGATATATGTTATTAAGCCCAAACGCAAAGATCTTTGTCCTGTGGTTTATTGGTAAACTTCAGCCAAAAATTCATTGCATTAAAATATAGGTATCTCCCTCTGAAAACTACGATCAAGTGAAATTAAGGTCTCGGTCGAAACAACTCCATGTATCTCCTGAATTTTATCATTAAGAAGTTCCATAAGATGCTCGTTATCACGTGCATACAACTTAATTAGCATCGTATATGCGCCTGTTGTGAAATGACATTCAGTAATTTCGGGGATTTTTTTCAATTCTGGTGCAACAGTTTTATACATAGAACCTTTTTCAAGACGGATTCCTATATATGTACATGTTGAATACCCTAATTTTTGAGCATTAACTGCATATCCTGAACCTTCTATCACACTTGTATCTATCAATTTCTGAACTCTTTGATGTATGGCAGCACGCGATACGCCACATGTTTCAGCTACTTCTGCAAATGGAATTCTAGCATTTTTAATTATAATGCGCAGAATCTCTTTATCAAGTTCGTCTACTTTTTCCATTATTTAATAATATTGAAGTTAAAAAACCCGCCATATAAAAATACGGCGGGATTCGTATGAAATTGATTTAACTATCTTACTTTTTTACAATTTCCAATAATTCGATATCGAATATTAGTGTTGAGAACGGTTTGATTTCTCCGGCTTCACGATCATTGTATCCTAATTGACATGGAACATAAAATGTAAATTTAGAACCTACAGGCATTAATTGCAAACCTTCTGTCCAACCTGCAATAACACGATCTAAAGCAAATTCTGCAGGAGTACCACGTTCTACTGAACTATCAAATACAGTACCATCAATTAATGTACCATGATAATTAACTTTAACACGATCTGTTGCAAGCGGTTTAGCACCATTACCCATTTTTACAACTTTATATTGTAAACCACTAGCTGTTACAACTACACCCTCTTGTGTTTTATTATTCTCCAAAAAAGCGACACCTGCTTGCTTGTTTGCTCCATATAATTTTTCCATTTGAGCGATGTTACGTTTTTCTCTTTCTGCTTTAATAAATGAAGAAGCATCTTCTACATTCATTATAACAGAATCCTTCTTTAAAGAAGCAATAAATGCTGCATAAAAAATCTTCTCATCTATTTTAGTTAATGTATCAGAAGAAAATATAGATTCATTCATATTAGGAATCTGACTTTGAATTTGAGAACCTATTTGCAAACCTGCTAGATATGCTTTTTCTTTTTCAGACTTTTCGCCTGATGCTTCTTTAATACCTCTTATAATTTCATCAATGTATGTGGTATCAATATTCATTCTCTCTGACAAATAAGGAGTCAGACCATATGAATTTACGACACCTGCTGCATAAGAAATTGAATCCAAATTACTCTCTATCTTTACTGATTTGTTATTACAAGATGTAATAAACAAACTTGTTACGACAGCTAATACTGTCAAAATTGCGGTTTTTTTCATGATTAAACTAAATTAATTATAACTATTATTTTACTATTTCTAATAATTCAACCTCAAATATTAAAGTTGAATATGGGGGGATAACTTGTCCTGCTCCTTGCTTACCATAAGCCAGTTCGTATGGGATATAGAAAACAAATTTTGAGCCGACAGGCATTAATTGTACTCCTTCTTGCCAACCTGATATTACTCTGTTTAGCTGCATCACTAATGGCTCACCTCTATCAATAGAACTATCAAATTTAGTTCCATTTAGTAAAGAGCCTTCATAATTAACTTTTACCTTATCTGCAGCCGCAGGTTTTTCTCCTGTTCCTAATTTTACAATAATATATTGCAAACCGCTCTCAGTTTCTTTAACACCTTCGCGCTTTTTGTTTTCAGCTAAAAAAGTTTCTTGTTCTTTTATTCTGGATTTCGTTGCAACTTCTTCCATTTTACGCATGTAGTTATTCAAAAATATTTCAGCAGAATCAACCGAAATTTTTGTAGGACCGGAAAACAGAGCAGCATTAAAACCCTGAGCAAATATATCAAGCCGATAACCTTCCTTAGTTAAATTAGCAGCAATCTGACTTCCCATATTTACACCGAGTGCATAGCTTGCCGAATCTGCTTCTGTTGCCAACTCAACAGAATTCGGCTGTTGAGCAGTTTTCTTTTTTGCCTGCATTCCGGTAAAACAAAATGCAAAAACGCATAAAACGAAAACAAACTTTTTCATTATTTCAATACTTTAATAAGTTCTACATCAAAAATTAGCGTTGCATGAGGAGGAATATCTTGACCTGCACCTGATGCACCATATGCTAATTCGGAAGGAATAAACAAACGCCATTTTGAACCTTCTGTCATCAATTGTAAAGCTTCTATCCAACCCTGAATAACTTGATTTACACCAAACACTGCAGGTTCTCCACGTTTAACAGAACTATCAAATACTTTTCCGTCTAACAACATTCCTTCATAATGACATTTTACACGATCTGTTGATACCGGCTTTATTCCATTACCTTCTTTCAAAACTTGGTATTGCAAACCGCTTGGTAACTCAACAACTCCTTCTTTTGACTTATTCTGAGCCAAAAAAGCAGCTCCTATTTCTTTATTCTTGCCGTTGATTTTTTCAGCCAACTCACTAAAAAACTTATTTAACACGTCATTTGCTTCTTCGTAAGACATTTGTGGCTTTTCGCCTGTCATTACATCTTTTATTCCTTGACCAAAATTAGCCAAATCTAAATTTTTAATTCCACTGCTTAAAATATTATTGCCTACATTTAAGCCTAAGGCATAACTTACTTTTTCCATACTAAATAATTAAGGTACAAAGATACAACATACTATTAGACAACAAAACAGAATTTCTGCAAAATAAATATAATTATAGCATATCATATTGATTAAAAATTATCACGAAATGCAAAAAAAGTCATTTTATTTATATTAATCGTCAAATATTTACGTTATATAAAACATATTATTGATAACAATAATGCAAAATCGAACATTTGTTCAAAAAAAAGACAGTAATTTCGTGCCTTTTTATAAGAGGGTGTAATAAAAATATAATCTATTGAAAATCAGACACAAATGTTGAAGTTTTATCGAATATGTTCACAAATATCAAAAGCGGATATGAATCAGGTATTATATCTATAAAAGAATCTGAACTTTATCAAACCACTTGCTATTACTTGTACAACCTAGTCAAAACTCACACAACAAATTCATAAACAAATGAAACATAAAAAAGACAAACCAAGTGTATTTTATCGTATATTCAAATCGTATATGAGATTTTTTCACGATAAAATCTACTACACTAAAACGTATAAAATAAATCCTGAAGAGATTCCGGCTGATGGAACTCCTACCTTAATTGTTTCAAACCACCAGAATTGTTTAAACGACCCACTTGGGGTATTGTTTACATTTCGCGACAGGAAACCACATTTTATAACACGCGCAGATGTCTTTGCACTGCATCCGATAGCTAACAAATTTTTACGTTCAATCGGATTATTACCTGCATTTCGCTTGGAACATGAGGGTGAATCTGCCTTAGGGAAAAATGAAGAAACATTTAAGATGACTGAACAAGAATTATTAAACGGATGCACAATAATGATGTATCCGGAATCAGGCCATCAAGATAAACGCTGGCTAGGAAATTTTTCACTCGGCTACGTTAAATTAGCATTTGAAGCCGCCGAATTAGGCGATTTTAAAACAGATATTGTATTATTGCCTTCATGCAACCATTATTCAGACTATTTTGGCATACAAAACGAGTTTATGGTAAAGTTCGGAAAGCCTATTCATTTGAAAGATTTCTACGAATTATACAAAACAAAACCTCGTACAGCTCAACGTCAAGCAAATGCCTTAGCACGCCAACAAATTGAAAATTTGATGTTGAATATTACTGACTTGGAAAATTACGAAGCCATAGACTTTTTGCGTGATTCTTATCGTATGGAATATGCGAAAAATCATAATTTAAGTACTACAGACTTGCCATCAAAATTATTGGTTGATAAAGCCTTTTACAGTAATTTGGAGGATGCAAAAAAATCTGATAGCGCTGCTATTAATAAAATATATAATAAAGTCATACAATTGAGAGATGGTTTAAAAGAAGCACGCATCGACGAGCAATGTTTACAAGACAAACCATCATTATTCCCTAATCTATTAGGATTATTAGTATCAGTTATATTATTCCCTATATGGATTATATCATTATGGCCTGCCGGAATACAATATTGCTTACCCAAATTGTTTGGCAAAAGCTTAGATAATATGTTTCAAGGTACGTTTTTGTACGCACTTAACATACTATTTTTCATCCCTATATTTTACATTCTAAACCTTATTTTAGTTGGCATTTACATAAATTGGTGGATTGCATTAATTTATGTATTACTTTTGCCGCTCATTAGTTTATTCGCATGGTACTATAGAAAATACAGTCTTCGTTTTATAACTAATATCCGCTACGGACTTTATAAAAATTCGGACAAAATAAAGAATCTTAGCACATTACGTCAGACTATACATGAACAATTAAACAATATATTAAAATGAAAAGAGTCGTTATAACTGGTATGGGCATCTACTCTTGTTTAGGTAACGGTTTGGATGCGGTAAAAGAATCTCTATATAATGGCAAATCAGGTATTGTATTTGATCCTGAGCGCAAAGAAATGGGATTTCGCTCCGCACTTACTGCAAAAATAGATGTACCAGATTTAAAGAAAGAATTGAGCCGCAACCAACGTGTATATATGCCCGAACAAGCTAAATACGCATACGTAGCTACAGCAGAAGCATTACGTAATGCTAATTTGGATATAGATTTTTTAGAAGCACACGAAGTTGGTTTGCTATATGGTAACGATAGTAGTGCACAAGCTGTCATGAATAGTATTGACACAATGCGCGAGAAAAAAGACACTACATTGATTGGTTCGGGAGGTATCTTTCAATCAATGAATTCAACCGTAACAATGAATCTTGCATGTATATTCAAATTAAAAGGAATGAACTTGACCGTTTCAGGTGCATGCGCTAGTGGTTCGCACGCTATCGGCTTAGGTACATTATTGATACGTAATGGTTTACAAGACATCGTAGTATGTGGTGGTGCACAAGAAGTTAATCCTTATGCAGTTGGCAGTTTTGATGGAATCAGCGCTTTTTCTACACGCGAAAACGATCCTACTAAAGCATCTCGCCCATTTGACCGCGACCGTGATGGTTTAGTACCTGGAGGTGGTGCTGCAACTATTATTATCGAAAGTTATGAATCTGCTGTACGCCGTGGTGCTCCTATTTTAGCTGAAGTATGCGGATATGGATTCTCATCTAATGGTGACCACATTTCAGTTCCTAACGTAGATGGCCCAAGTCGTTCATTAAAAATGGCTATTAAAGATGCAAATATCAATATCCGAGAAATCGGTTATGTAAATGCTCATGCTACATCAACTCCGGTTGGTGATAGAAACGAAGCTAAAGCTATTTATAATGTATTTGGTGATTACAAACCGGAAATTACTTCAACAAAAGCTATGACAGGCCACGAAATGTGGATGGCAGGTGCTAGTGAAGTTATTTATTCAATGTTGATGATGAAGAATGATTTCATTGCTCCAAACATCAACTTTGAAAATCCTGACGAAGATTCTGCAAAATTGAATATTCCCGCAAAACGCATTATAAAACATTTTGACACATTCTTGTCAAACTCATTCGGATTTGGGGGAACAAACTCAACATTGGTTATAAAAAACATATAATTATATTTATCATTATTAATAATTTATCCTGGAAAATCATGGGAAAAGAACAATTAATCAGAAAAATCAACGAAGTATTAGTAGAAGAATTTGAAGTAGAACCGGAAGTAATAACTCCTGATGCAGACATCAAACAAACATTACAATTAGATAGTTTAAGCTTAGTTGATATGGTTGCTCTTATAGAATCATCTTTTAAAGTTAAGATTAAAGGTACTGAAATAGCTCAACTTAAAACCTTTGGTTTACTTTACGACTTTATTTACGAACGTATTGAAAAATAAATGGCAACAACAGCTCTTTTTGAGAGAGAGCGGATTAAAAAACTAATTCCGCAAAGAAATCCAATAATGATGGTTGACACCTTTTTTGATGCAACAGAAACTGATGCTAATACCGGTTTAACCATATTGAAGGATAATTTCTTTTGCGAAAATGGTAAATTTACAGAACCGGGACTGATTGAGCATATCGCTCAATCAGCCTCTGCTTTTGCCGGTTATACAGCTTATATTCAAGATAAACCTGCTCCAATTGGTTTTATAGGCGAAGTAAAAAAATTCCGCATTTCCGAATTACCAGCAATTGGAAGTAATTTGCGTACACATATTCATGTCATATCCGAAGTTATGGGCATCTCACTCCTATCAGCCGAAACGATAACAGATACAGGCATTCAGATAGCCGAGTGCAAAATGAAAATATCAATCAAAGAATAAAGAAATGACACAAAAAAACGAAGATTCGCAACCAAAACTAACAAATGTCATTAAGAAGAAAATCCCATTTTACGAGATTGACGGCATACACATGATGTGGCACGGAAATTACGTAAAGTATTTAGAAGATGGACGCGAGGCATTTGGCGAAGAATTTGGACTTGAATATATGCATATTTTTAATAGTGGATATGTTGCTCCAATAGTCGATTTGCATTTAAAATACAAAAAAACAGCATCACTTGGAGATACTCTGATTGTAGAGACAACGTACATTCCATGTGATTCTGCAAAATTGATGTTTACATATACCATATATAGAGAAAAAGACCTTGCAGTATTGCTAAAAGCTACTTCTACACAACTCTTTTTAACTAGAGATGGTGTTTTTGAACTCTCCAGTCCTGCATTTTTAAAGGAATGGAGACAAAATATTATAACCAAATATGCTGAAAGATAAATATTTTTCCTTGTTAAATTCGACCCTAGAAGCTGAAAACAACACAATTTTTGAATTAAGTTTACTAGCTGACTGTGATGTGTATCGCGGACATTTTCCAGGTATGCCTGTAGCTCCGGGAGTCTGCAATATAGAAATGATAAAAGAATGTGCAGAGGAAGTATGTGGATGCAAACTATTTTTGTCGTACATATCACAATGCCGTTTTTCAGCGTTAATTACCCCTGATAAAACACCAAACCTAAACTTACGCTTACAACTAGAGAAGCAAGATTCCGGAAATATTAGTTTTAAATCCGTATTATTCAAAGATGAAACTATATTCTTGGATATGAAAGGAGAATTACAACATGTCTGATATAACTATTGCAATATACAGATATTTCAAACAGCACCGCGGTATATTTTATACTATACTTGCGTTGTCATCTTTGTTGTTTATAGTACTTGGAGCAAGGGTAAGTTATGAGGAAGATATTTCAAAATTATTGCCTTCAAATGAAATAGGCAGCTCTGAACAGTTGGTCTTCAACAATTTAAAAGTAAAGGACAAAATATTTATTTTATTTGTTCCGAAAAGCGATAGCACAACTATAGACGAAATTACCGAAACATGTGATGCATTTGTCGATTCGCTATTGGCAAATGACAAGGATTCTATTATTAACGACATCACATATAATATTCCGGAAGAAATTTTACTAAACGGAATTACATATTTATATAACAACCTGCCTTTGTATCTGGATTCAGCAGATTATACAGCGATGGATACAATATTCACTAAATCGCACATTCAAAGACAAATGGCAGACAATTATGAAGAATTACTTTCAGCTAGTGGAGTGTACTCATATGATATTATCAGACAAGACCCTGCGGGTTTAAGATATGCTTTAAAAAGCAAGGGTAAAAACATTAGCGAAAGTATGGGTGGAAGTTACAAAATCATAGACAAACATTTCTTTACACCAGACTCAACTGTTGCAGTAGCATTTATCACTCCTAATTTCAAAGCATTTGATTCAAAGACAGGTATACACCTGACAGAAAATATAGAAGCCGAAATAAAGACAATGAATAAACTTCATCCTGAAGTAGAAATATTGTTTCATGGTGCCCCAATACAAAGTGTCTTTAATTCAAGACAAATAAAAACCGATTTGATGCTGACAATGGGATTGTCATTACTGTTCGTATGCATAATAATTGCAATATGTTTCCGTAACAATTCAACACTTCCACTTTTATTATCTCCGGTGATATATGGTACTTTCTTTGCATTGGCCTGCATGTATTTGATACAAGGCACAATGTCACTTATGGCAATTGGAATCGGTGCAATCGTACTAGGCGTAGCATTAAGTTATTGCTTGCACGTATTAACACACTACAAATACTTGAGCGATCCTGAACAAGTATTAAGAGATCAGACAACTCCTGTAATTTTAGGTAGTTTAACCACAATCGGAGCTTTTATGGGACTTCTGTTTACAGAGTCTGCACTACTGCATGATTTCGGTTTGTTTGCATCTTTTGCAATGGTTGGTACAACAATATTCTGTCTTATTTTCTTACCTCAATTCTTGAATCCTGAGAAGAATCGTAAGTCAGAAAAAGCATTTCGTTGGTTAGAGCGCATCAATGCATACCCATTAGACAAGCAAAAATGGTTGATTATTGCATTAGTAATTGTAAGTGTAATTTGTATTATATATTCACAATGGGTAAGTTTCGATACCGATTTAAAAAACATCGGTTATACTGATCCGAACGTTGCTCGTTCATCTAAAATTTTATCAGATAAAACTGCAAACGGAAAATTGTCAACGTATTTTGCTGTAACCTCTGATAATTTAGATTCTGCACTTGTTTACAACGAACGTTTAGGTATGCGTTTGGATACTATGAAACAAAATGGCGATATTTCTGCATTTGCGCATACGTCAAACATATTGATGCCAAGATACAGACAAGAGGCAAACATAAAATTGTGGAATTCATATTGGACTGCAGAGAAAAAATTAGAAGTTAAAAGAATATTGATAGAATGCGGTACTCCTTACGGCTTTAATGCAGAAGTGTTTGAGCCATTCTTTACTATGATAGATAAGGATTATCATGCATCTTCAATATGCGAATCTGATGTTATACCCAAAGGTTTAATGTCGAACTGGGTGGAATATACGGATTCAACATACATGTTATTTACATCTGTACAAATGCCAAAAAGCAACTACAGAAGCACGTGTGATGTTATAGTCTCAAAGCCACATACTGTAGTAATTGACCCATTCTACTATACACAAGACATGGTTCGCATACTAACGAATGACTTCAATATAGTTTTAGCTATATCATCATTATTTGTATTTCTTGTGTTATTGATTTCATATAGAAGTCTTTCGTTAGCAATAATTGCATTTATACCGATGGGATTAAGTTGGTATATAGTTTTGGGTATTATGAGTATGTTCGGTATACAGTTTAACTTAATCAATATTATTGTTTCATCATTTATCTTTGGAGTAGGTGTAGATTATAGTATATTCGTTATGGACGGATTGCTTGCCGGAGCACGTAATTACAATAAGTTACTTATATTACATAAAACAGCGATATTCTTGTCTGCAATTGTTCTAATAATAAGTATTTCGTCCTTGATATTTGCTACTCATCCTGCAATTTCGTCAATCGGACTAACTACCTTGATAGGAATGATTACGACATTACTTATTACATATTCATTAGAACCATTCTTATTCCATTGGTTGCAAAAGAAAGCCTTTTTCAACCGAATATTACAAAAAAGGGAAAGAAAATCGTGAAGTACGATATTGTTATCATAGGAAGTGGGCTCGGCGGTCTTGAATGCGGTTACATACTTTCGAAAAAAGGTTTGAAAGTATGTGTTCTGGAAAGAGCAAATTTGCTTGGAGGATGTTTGCAATCCTTTCACAGAGGTAATTGTCTATTTGACACAGGTTTTCATTATGTAGGTGGATTAGATGAAGGACAATCACTAAACAGATTGTTTAAGTACTTTAATCTGATGAACTTGGATTGGGTAAAAATGGATAACAACTTCGATGATGTATGCATAGATGGTAAAATATATCCTTTTGTATCGGGGCATGAGAATTTTAGAGAGACCTTAAGTTCTTATTTCCCTCATCAAAAAGAAAATTTGAAAAAATATACCGATTTCTTACAAAATGTAGGGATTAATACATTTGATAGCTTCAAACCTCATTCTAAAAATAACTTTTATAGTTCTTCATTATTTGCGCAATCGGCACACGAATTTTTAAATAGCACAATAACCGATCCGATTTTAAGAGATGTTCTTGCGGGTACTTCTTTGAAAATGGAATTATCAGAGCAATTGCCGCTATATGTTTTTACACAGATAAACGATTCATTTATACAAAGTGCATGGCGTTTGCAAGGCGGTGGATTCCAAATTGCAGAATCTTTAGCAAACTCAATAATAGAAATGGGTGGCGAAGTTCGAAAAAATGCTGCGGTTACACGTTTGATTGAAACCAATGGCAGAATAACATCAGTCGAAATCAATAATAATGAATATATTGATTGTGATTGGGTTATTTCAAATGCGCACCCTATTCATACCCTATCGTTAATACCCGAAGAAAGTATATTACGCAAGGTTTATAGAAACCGAATAAATAGAATGGAAAATACTTTCGGCGTTTTTACTGCTAATATAAAATTAAAAAGTGGCAGCATTAAGTATAAAAATAAAAATCTTTACGCATACCAAAATGCCGACTTGTGGAAATATACGGAAGGGAAAACAGATAGAGCTTTAGTTAATTTTTATCGTCCCCAAAATGGCGATTCGTGCGATTGTTTAGATATCCTGACTCCTATGAATTGGAGCGAAGTTGAAGCATGGTCGGATAAACCTATTGGTAAAAGAGGTGAAGATTACGTTGCTATGAAAAACAGAAAAACCAGTGAATGTATCAAGTTGGTATCACATTATATTCCTGAGTTGGAAGAAGCAGTTGAACGCGCCTATACAAGCACTCCTTTATCATATAAAAACTATACGAATACAGCAAATGGTTCGGCATATGGTATACGTAAAGATTTCAATAGCCCTATGCTAACTATTTTACCACCAAAAACGCCCATACCTAATTTGCTTATGACAGGACAAAATTTAAACCTACATGGCATATTAGGTGTCTCAATGACTTCATTTTTTACATGTGCAGAAATTGTAGGAATGGATACTCTAATTAAAGATTTAAACATTAATGAATAATAATATGAAATACGCATTAGTAACAGGTGGAAGCCGTGGTATCGGCAGAGCCGTAAGTATAAAATTGGCAAGCATGGGTTATACCGTAATAGTCAATTTCGTATCGAACGAAAACGAGGCGCAAAAAACTTTGGAACTGATTAGAGAAGTAGGCAGCGACGGCGAACTACTCAAATTTGATGTAGCAGACAATGCAGCTGCATGCAAAGCTATTGAAACATGGCAAGATGCACATCCTGACGATTATATTGAAGTTTTGGTTAATAATGCAGGCATCCGCAGAGATAATCTTATGATATTTATGGAGCCTGAAGATTGGTTCAAGGTTTTAAATACAAGCTTAACAGCTTTTTACAATGTTACACGCCCACTTTTAAAATCTATGCTGGTTAAAAAATACGGACGTATCATCAATATGGCTTCTTTATCTGGACTCAAAGGTTTACCGGGCCAGACTAATTATTCGGCAGCTAAAGGCGGACTTATTGCAGCAACAAAAGCATTAGCTCAAGAAGTTGCTCGTAAAAAAGTTACAGTTAACGCAATTGCACCGGGTTTCGTAAAAACTGAAATGGTAGAAGGATTAGACGAAAATGAATTATCTGCACAGATACCTATGGCTCGTTTTGGAAATCCTGAAGAAATAGCAGCTGTTGTTGGTTTCTTGGCTTCAAAAGATGCTTCTTACATAACAGGTGAAGTTATTTCTGTAAATGGTGGTTTATACACATAATTAGCGATCAATTAACCTTATAAGTAATTAATAAATATAACATTATGAAACGAATATATTGTTTGTTTTTTATTCTTAACTGCTGTTTCGGACTGATGTTTGGAAACAATGACGCCTTGATTCAAAAAATTCAAGACACCAATGGCGGACACAAAAGTATAAGCTGCCCTTTTACACAAAGTAAGCATCTTAAAATGATGGAAAAGTCTGTAGATTCTAAGGGAATTTTATATGTTATGGGCGATAAAATGTCTATGATTTATAGTGAGCCTGCAGGTGATTTCCTTGTGATTAATGGAGACAAGTTTGAAATGAACGTACGCGGTCGCCTCATTCAACACAATGTAAAAGAAGGTTCTCCAATGCGGATATTACGCAATACATTATTACTTTGCATGAAAGGTGATATTAAAGCTATTGCAGCTGAAACAAATTCTGAAATTTCATACAATGGTGACGGAGAATATCACGAATTAACAATTACTCGTAAAGAAAAAGTAACTCGTGGATACTCGAAAGTAGTTTTATCTTTCGACAAAAAAGACCTTAACCTAAAAGTTATGAGTATGGAGGAGCCTAGTGGCAGTTACACTATTTACGAATTGGGCAAAACTGTTTATAACAGCAATATTAACCAAGATGTTTTTGTAGTTCCGGCTAAGAAGAAATAAAAAATATTAGAAATAAATATAGTAATCGTATTTTTAGCTTTTATTTCTGACATAAAAGGTTTTATGCACTAATTTGATAGTACATAAAGCCTTTGCTATTATAAAATAATGATTATATTTGCGAACCTTAATACCTAATTTTATGAAAAAATTCTGGCTTTTATGTTTATGCAGTTTCTGCTGCACAACGATATATGTACATGCCGGTACGCCTATCACACACCCCTCACAAACTATATGCGAAGGTTCTAGTGCAACTCTTACAGCCACAACTTTAGGAGATTCATACTTATGGACACCAAATGGAGAGACAACACAAAGCATTACAGTACAACCTACCAATAATAGCAACTACCTATGTACCGTCACAAAAAACGGCTCTAGTATAAATACAGGTAATTTAATTACAGCCGGTGGATTCGAATTTCCTCCTACATCTCCTATTACATCGGCACAAAATCAATTAGGTGATTATATTAATTACCAATATTTGAATTTTGACCAAAGTGGTGTTAATATCAACATAGGTGCAACTACTACAGCACAAAATGCAAACAATGTAAAAACTTTGTATTTTTCAAATTTGGCACCACATTCAGGAAACTACCTATTTGTGTGTGATGGAAGCAATAGTTCTGATGCACGTGTATGGCAAGCCCGTAACTTAAAACTGCAAGGTGGAGTAGAATACCAGTTTAGTTGTTTTGCTGCAAATATAGACAAAGAATATTCGATTCATGGAGCATCCAGCCTTGCAAAACTTAAATTTCTTATAGAAAATGAAGATGGTACAACCGATTTACTGCAATTCACAGTTCCAACAACATTAGGACTATGGCAAGAATATAAAGCAACTTATACACCGTCAAAAAATATGAGTTGGTGTCATATCTACATTGTAAATTACACTACGGTTAATGCTGGCAACGATTTTGCAATTGACGATATATATTTTGGAACAACAATAACTTCTGGAGATGACAAAACAGATGAATCGTTTACGGTAAATGTTGATAAAAAACCGACAGTTAGTGTTAATGACCAAAATGTTTGTACAAACCAGAATGTTACTCTATCGGCTTTAATTCAAGGGGCATATACAAGTATATCTTGGCTTGAGAATTCAACGGCAATGACTGATAATACAACTAGCATCACAGCAAAAGCTCCGGGTGTAATCGGTCAAAGCAATTTATATGATATTTTAGTAACCAATGGAACATGTTCTCCTGTTAACGCATCTGCATCAGTCAAAGCGTTGGATTGCTCTGTAGAAACGACTATAACACACAATATTAATGTGTGTCAAAATGATACTTTACCTATTACTATTACGCCAAGTACTCTCACAGGTACATTTTTATGGGATACTGGCGAAACTACAGAGTCAATTCAGGTATCAATAATGGATCCGACTTCATCTCACACATGTGTAGTTACCGACAACGCACAAATAACAAGAGAAATTTTTAATATAACTACAGAAGATTGCCATGTAGAAAATTCAAGCACATTTTGCATATCCGATTGCATTAAATTGTCAATAATAAGAGAATATGATGATCCTTCCAACATTACATATATATGGAATACAGATCCAACACATAATGATTCTACTCTTATTGTTTGCCCTACTGAAATAAATAGTACTTACACATGCCAAGTCGTGCATCATGATAATTATGATTCGCGCGAAATGGTAACATTTAATATTACATTAGAAGATTGTTCTGAAACAGAATCATTGACTCACGATACGCTATTTTGCGAAGGGACTGATGTTGTATTATCGTCCTTGTATCCTCAATTGGCAGATAGTTACAATTGGTCTGACGGCTCAACCGAAAGCAGTATTACAGTAAGTCCACAAAATGAAACCACTTATACTTGCGTAACTTTCATAGATACGAATTATGGCTACACCTTATACGAAACTTTTAATGTACAACCGGTATCTAATCCTATAATAAATAATATAGAAACTACATCAACACAAGCAAATATTCAAATTGTTAATGGTACTGCACCATTTGACTACATAGTTGATGATAAACACCATACAAATCCGACAATAGATAATCAATCAATAGGTGTACATAATGTACATATAGTTGATGCAAATGGATGCTCAACAATAGGAAATTTTGAAATAGTTTCGCATGAGATTCAACCTATGGTGTTTTTCACACCAAATGGAGATAATCTTAACGACAGATGGGAAGTTAAGGGTATTGAATTTTATCCTGATGCTGTCATTCAAATTTTCGACAGATTCAATAAACAACTTGCTAAATACAATGGATCAGATCCGGGTTGGGATGGAATATACAAAGGACATGGTATGCCGACAACAGATTATTGGTATCTAATAACTATCAAAAAGCTAAGCAAACAATATTCAGGACACTTTATACTTAAGAGATAACAAAAATCGGCAAATAAAATTTGCCGATTTTTTATTCTAGTTTACCTAGTAACAGAAGTGCTTCTCTACGAAGTGAGTCGTTCGACTCAAAAGCACCTTTAAATGCTGTGGTTATAGTTTTTGCTCCGGGCTTTTTTATACCCCTCGCAGTCATACAACTATGTTCTCCTTCAATCAACACGCCCACATCATTGCTTCCTGTTGATAATGTCATAATTTCTGCGATATCGGTTCCTATTCGTTCTTGAAGTTGTAAGCGATGCGATACCATCTCTGCGATACGTGCAATCTTACTTAAGCCTATTATCTTATCTACAGGACGATATATAACAGAAACTTTCATGTTGTACATTAGAGCCATATGATGCTCACAAAAACTAAAAATAGGAATATCAGACACCACTACAAAATTACCTTGTTTTGCAGTACACATATCTTCCTCATCAAAGGTTTTAGCATATTTCTCTGCAATTTCGGCATTGGTATATGCAATTCCCCTAAACATTTCCTCGTACATGCGAGCCACTCTTTCTGGTGTTTCGCGTAATCCTTCACGGTCTGGGTCTTCACCTAAAGTTACAAGGATTTCTCGAATGTGATATGCAATCTTTTCTTTATCCATTTCTTATACTCCCCGTTTATTTTTGTTCCATATGAATTTATGCAATTGTAATTGCAACTTTATTCTATTTAAGTGTTCTTCTTTCATCACCTCAATTATATCAGCTGGATCCATTTTATCAAAAACAGCACTAAAATACACTTGAGTAATTTCATCTAAACGATATGCTCTAACTATTTCTATTGCTTTGTCCAAATCTTTCTTTGACGCAATTACAAACTTATAAGCATCTTTAGATTTTACAGCCGTCAAATTAGACAAATACATTTTATCTTCCATACCACTGTCAGGCAGTTTATAATCGACAACAAAATGCACGTTATCACCTAATCTGAATTTATGAATATCTAATGAGCCATTTGTCTCAATATGAATCTCGTAATCAGACAGCATAGCCAAAAGACTTATCAAATTTTTCTGTATCAAAGGCTCTCCACCTGTCAAAGTTATATGTTTAACTCCTGTTTGTTTAATATACTTAACTATTTCTATAGCTGTGAGTTTTTCTGTTTTAGGATCACACTCCCAAGCATAAGAGGTATCACACCAAACGCATCTCAAATTACAATTGGCAAAACGTATAAATACCGACAATGATCCTGCTGTAGGACCCTCGCCGTCTATTGACACAAATTTTTCTATGACATTAAATTCTGCCATCACTCAAAATATATACAGCTATTTGTTGGAGTTTCAAACAATTCAACCTCACTAACAGCCAAACCTTTTTGATACAACATTTTGTAAATGTAACGCGCCATTTCTTCGCATGTCGGTCTGAATGGCAAACATAACACAGCGAAATTATTTGGTAATGCACACAAAGATTCTTTTACTTTGCGCCCGTCTTCGTTATCTTCAACTAACATTTTATGGTCAAAAAAAAGTTCTACCTCTTTCAAAATACTTTTAATTGAACCGAAATCATCAACCATCCCTCTTAAATGACCATCCTTATGCAATGTTTCGCAACGTATAGATACAATCAATCTGTAACGATGCCCATGAATATTGGCACATTTACCTTCGTATCCACTCAAAAAATGAGCTGTATCAAATTGAATTTCGTTTTTAATAACAAACATACTATTACAAATAAAATGGTTTGTTCCACCACCTTGTAAGTTTTGAAACAAACCTTCATATTACAAGCCTGGTTTTTTTTAAAGACAGGATGGTCTAAACGAACTGTCTGACTGCAAAGGTACTAAAAAAAACTACTTTGTGTACAAATATTCAAAGAATTAGCTTTTTATCAGACCTAAGAGCTATATTCTTTTTTAAGATTTGATTAATCCTCACTAAAAAGCAACTGAAATGTTGAATCGCCTTATAAATTCAACTAAATGTTGTATTTTTGTAAACTAAATTGACTTCTATTTATGATTGTAAATATCGTTCTAATTTGTGTCATTATTTTACTGATGTTGTGCTCTGCATTTGCATCAGCATCAGAAATGGCTTATTTTTCACTAAGGCCCAAAGACATTGAGGCTTTAGAAAATAGGAATATGCCTACCGATCTGTTAGTTCTTAAATTAAAAGAATCACCCGACAGACTGCTGTCTTCAATCTTAATTACCAATAACCTGGTAAATGTTGGCATCGTTATTCTAACATCAAAATTGATGCTGAACTTGTTTGATTTTTCTAGTAAACCAATATTAGCATTTTTGGTTGAAACTGTTCTCATCACATTTATTTTATTATTGTTTGGAGAGAATATACCTAAAATATACGCAGCAAATTATTCTCTAAAATTTGTTCGTTTTGCGGCCAGACCTTTACACATAATCGAAAAACTATTATACCCTATAACATGGTTAATGGTAAAGCCTGCAAAAAAAGTAACACGTTTGGAAAAGCATAATAAACAAGCTATTACAATTAATGATCTGTCACAGGCATTCGAAATTACCTCTGATGAAATTCGTGAAGACAAGGAAATTTTAGAGGGGATCATTAAATTTGGAGACATAAATGCAGCCTCAGCAATGACGGCAAGAGTTGATGTCGTTGCAATCGATGATACAGCAACATATCAGGAAATAATTGATTTAATCAATACTAATGAATATTCGAGAATGCCTGTATTCCATGAAAATATAGATAGTATACGTGGCATCTTGTACATTAAAGATTTGCTTTCACACATAAACGAGCCTAACTTTATATGGCAAAAATTAATAAGAAAAGCATATTTTGTACCACAGACAAAACACATTAATGTACTTTTAGAAGATTTTCAGAAGAATAAAACTCATATCGCCATTGTGGTTGATGAGTTTGGAGGTACAGCCGGTATAATTACAATGGAAGATATATTGGAAGAGATAGTTGGCGAAATTGATGACGAATATGATGACAATGAACAATTATATGCCAAACTCAACGATAATAATTACTTATTTGAAGCAAAAATATTATTAAATGACTTTTTTAGAATCGAGGGAATTGATAAACAAGATTTCGAAAAGATAATTGGGGAAGCCGAAACATTAGCCGGTCTAATCTTGGAGTTGCAGGGTGAGATTCCACCTCAAGAAGCAGAAATTACATACAAAAATTATCATTTTAAAATTGTATCTGCCGACAAGCGTCGTATTAAAAGCATCAAACTAAGCATACTACCAAAACCGGAATCTGAAGACGAGCAAGAATATGAAGAAGAATAAATATATAATCATAGCCATACTCTTTTTATTGATGCTTAGTTCATGCCAGCAATATACCCCACTGCCAAGAGCTTATTTTCGGATAAAACTAAACGAAAAGCAATACACAAAATCGGATAGTACTAAACCATACATTTTTGAATATCCATCAAATATTGCTCGTATAATAACTCGCAATAATAATGATTGGTTCGACATAGTTTATCCTCAATACAATGCACGTATTTATTGCAGCTATACTCCTATCAAAAACAACTTTTATGAAATAAGTGAGGATTCACGTACCTTCGTGTACAAGCATTCAATCAAGGCTGATGCAATAACAGAGGAACCTTTTGAAAATACTAATAATAATGTTTATGGTATCTTATACGAGATAAGGGGGAATACTGCTTCTTCGATACAATTTGTTCTAACAGATAGTACAAAAAATTTTCTAAGAGGAGCCTTGTATTTTAATAACAGACCAAATAAAGATTCATTAGCACCTGTTGTAAACTACATAAAAG
Organism: Bacteroidia bacterium; assembly: GCA_009930305.1. Lineage (GTDB taxonomy): Bacteria > Bacteroidota > Bacteroidia > Bacteroidales > Paludibacteraceae > Enterocola. Next base: position 135,902 of record RZYM01000004.1, on the reverse strand, counting down.
ATGATGTAATTCGCATCATGGAAACCACAAAATGGCAGTAACTAAATGTTGATAAAAGACGAATATATCAATGATATCCATTTCATAGTATGGAAAATGGAAGAGTCAGCATTGAATGTCAGAGATCAAGAGAAACAATTAGGGGAAAAACTAATCGAACTCCTATGCAATGAAGATATTATAATTGATCATCTACCATCAGGAAAGCCTTTTGTAAAAAATAAACAATGCGAAATCAGCATCAGCCATACTAAAAATTACATTACTGCAGCTATACACGATAATAATCCTATAGGAATAGACATTGAATACAAAGGCGAACGAGTACTGCGTATACAAGAACGTTTTATGAGCGAATCCGAGATTGATGCAGCACGCAGCACAAATCAATTTACAGAATGTGATTATACTCTTTTATGTTGGTGCGCCAAGGAGGCCATGTATAAAAAAGCAGGATTAAGTGGAATTGACTTTAAAAAAGACTTTTATGTACATAATGCCGAAAATGGTAATGTAAGAGTTTTAGTCCATAAAGATTCTATTAATAAAGATTTTGTATTCCATTACGAACATACAGACGAGTTCTTTGTTGTAGTTGGCTGATTCTTTTTTGATATAAAATTCAAAAAAATATCATACTGTATTTTGTATATCAATTATTTGTCTTATCTTTGCATCGCATTTGAGAAATCAAGCTGTTTGGTGTGGTAGTTCAGCTGGTTAGAATGCCGCCCTGTCACGGCGGAGGTCGTGGGTTCGAGCCCCATCCACACCGCAACAATTAAAAGTCAGTAAATAAAAATTTACTGACTTTTTTGCTTTTATAATTATCACGAAATAATATGCTTATATTATTTCCCCAATAAATTTTCTATAGCTGCAACAATAGGTTTGGTACTTGTAAACCTATGTCCGTATCCATCAAAATAAGAGAAATGCTTACACGAAAAATATTTTTGCTCCAGATAATGATGATCGCCCAACAATTCATCATCATTAGATAGTAAAAAATGAGTTTTTTCGTCAATAAGAGAAATTTGTTTAAACTCCTTGTCTTCAAAATCCTTATATTTAGATAAATCAGACTCGGTAAACATATATTTCTGCTTGGTCAATAAATTTTTATTTTCACCAACAAATCTAGCTAGTGTTTCGGAAGGATGAGTGGTAGGATTTATAATGATGCACTTTGCATTATATTTATAACCTGCATACATGGCTAAGAATCCACCAAGTGATGTCCCTACAACAACATCCGGTCGATTGACCTTCATCAACGAATTAAGCAGCTTAACCGCAGCATCAAAATTTTTATAATCAAATGTAGGACTTAATATCTTGTATTTAGGCAAAGCAACATGAAGCAACTCACTTTTTGTTCCACCGCCTGCCGAATTGAAACCATGTATATATAATATAGTTTTCATAAGATCTGACTATTAAGCAAATACCGATTCCATACGCTTTATAGCTTCTTCTAAAACAGCACGCGGAGTAGCTACATTCATACGAAAATACTGTTCACCTCCTAATCCAAATGAAGTCCCTTTATTAAGAGCAAGCTTAGCTTCATTAACCATCTTATGTTCTAACTCATCAGAAGACAAGCCATAGGCAGAAAAATCTAACCACAATAGAAATGATGCTTGCGGCCTCATCGGTTTTATTAAAGGCATCTTCACAGCCATTTCGGATATTACATAATCCAAATTAGCCTCTACATAATCTAACATCTGCTTTCTCCACTCATCACCCAACGAATAAGCTGCATGAGTAGCCGCCATAGTTATCGGATTTAATGTAGTGGTGAGCTCCATTCTATACAAGAAATCAAAAAAACGAGCTCTTAAATTAGGATTAGATATGATATATGCAGAACTTGTCAATCCGGGCATATTAAATGTTTTAGTAGGAGCTACAAATGTTATAGAGCATGATGATGCTTCATCAGAAATAGACGCAAAAGGAATGTGATTGTACCCTTTTAAACACATATCCGAATGGATCTCATCAGACACTACAATAATTCCGTGTTTAACACATATCCGAGCAATTTTCATTAAAGATTCCCTATCCCAAACTCTCCCACCTGGGTTATGCGGATTGCATAGTATCATAAGTTTTGTCTTATCCGTTATCAGTGATTCCAACCCATCAAAATCCATTTCATAACGTCCATTTCTCTCTATAAGTTGATTATATAAAACTTTCCTACCATTATGCATAGGACTTGCAAAAAAAGGTGGATATACAGGAGTTTGAACTAACACCTCTTCGTCAGGATTTGTCAAAGCATTTACTGCGTATGCTATTCCGGGAACTATTCCACCCAAGAATCCTATATGTTGTTTTTCAACCTTCCAATTATGTTGATTCAACAACCATTTCTGCAAATCGTCATAGAAAACATCACTTTGTACCGTGTATCCTAAAACAGGATGCTCACAACGTTTTTTTATGGCATCTAAAATAAAATCAGGTGTTCTAAAATCCATATCTGCTACCCACAAAGGCAAAACATCATCTGAGCCAAACACTTTCTTACGCAATTCTAATTTATAAGCATTTGTATTATTTCTATCAATTAACTCATCAAAATTGTATTTCATAATCTCAATAATATTTAAAAGCCATCATTTTAAGTCCGATAAATTCATGTTTTTAATCGGAATCGGACGTTTCATTTCTGAAGCAGTATATATTCGCGGCGAAGTTTCGGTTGACAATACCTTTATTGCAGCCGTACTGTGAATATTCATTCCTTTACCGTTTTTATCACTTATCTTTGATTTCAGTTCAACATTCTTTTCAGATACAACTACACGTGTGTCAGTACTTTTATATATAATATTTCGTTTGATGCGAGTATCAACTGTTTTTAATCTGAATTTTTCTATTTCATTTTCGCCGATATTAAGCACATTAAATACAGCTAATTGCTCTTTCGACAATTTATATCCAAATGGGATATTTGCCTTAACAATCATGTCTTGTGATAATTTTTTCACACTATACGAGTATGAATCAATCACATAGCTTAAATTAAGTTCAATAATCAATATCCCAAAATAATTTCGCTTTTCAATATAATTAAGCACAGTATAATCACCTTTGTCTGTAAAAGTCCATTTTGAGGTATTTCCAATGAATTCATCAAAAAGCCATTGAATTTCACTGCCCCACATAGTCCTGTGAATCATCACAACAGAATCAACCTTTCCTGCTACTTGTTTATATTTATCATCTAATATATTAGCACTTACATTATTAAATTTACTTTCCATTTGTTGGTTGCGATATCGCTTACATATATCGCCTTTCAACTGTATCGAATCACGTCCGTTTTTACGTTTCAAAGCAGGAATTTCTACTAAAGAGCCAACCAACTCTTCAAATGCAACAACATCATCTTGATTGTAAATAATATAATCCGAAACTATTTTATACCTACACGGTTGATTAGGAAAATCTACATCCATCCGTTTCCTTACAGCCTTGAGTATATTCCTCTTATCCCTTTTTGTCATTTTTTTTGAAGGATTACTTGCCGAAACTAATGTTTCTTGCAATAATATAGGTTGCTCCTTCAATATAAAAGACAAATTTGTATTGCCTTGCAAATTAGCCAAAGGGTATTTTATAGTTTCGTATCCGATAAACGAAATAACTAAAGCATCGGACTTATAGTTATCAATTTCGATAGAAAAATGACCTTCAGAATCCGTTACTGTACCTACAGTTGGATTATTATTAAGGTAAACACTGGCAAAAGAAACCGGTAGAGATTGTTTGTCATACACAAATCCATTAATTATCGTTGCGTATGTACTTGAAAAAATACACACAAAAAATAGCGTTATAAATGTTTTTCTAATCATATATAACTATTTTATCGGTAATCATCCAAAATATCTTTATTTCTCTCCAATTCGCACAACATAGACTCATAGCCCAAAAGGTAAATATCTTCTACTTTGCTCAAATCTAAAGTACCATATTTTAAAGCATCTGCTACTTCTATTATAATATCACATTTTTTACGTTCCTCAACGGTATTTGATCTAAACATAAAGTTGTAAGAGCGCTCTGCTATTCCCACCAATGTCTGTTTATATTCTGTTGGCACTAATGGACTTACATTTACTCCTATAACTTTTTCGCAATCTTCACGTATTGGACTTACCGGAAAATTGCAAAAAATTCCACCATCAACATAGTGTACACCATCTATTTCTGTAGGTACAAAAACAATAGGTATGGTTGCTGATGCCATAACTCTTTCGGCAAGATGCCCTTTTGTAAACACAACACTTTTACCATGATCCAAATCGGTAGCCACTACCTTTACAGGTATTGGTAGATCTTCAAGATTTTCGTATTTAATTTGCTTACGAAGAAACTCAACAAACTTTGATGGATTTAAAAATCCTGATACAGGCAATGTTAGTGCGGCAAAATTATTAAAGCCCTTGCTAAGAAACATTTTGTATATTTCTTGAGGCTTGTATCCTGCCGAATATAACACACCGGCAATAGATCCTGCACTTGTCCCTGAAATTATTTGAGGTTTTATTCCATACTCTTCCAATGCCTTGAACGCACCGGCATGGGCAAATCCTTTAACACCACCTCCACTAAGAGCTAATCCTATTTTATACTTAGGTATTTTTTTCATTAACTATATGTTTATTATCGTGATTTTCATCCACTCATTCGAAGTTGTGCTTCTTTCGAAATTTTCATTTCTTTCAATTTATCAACTAAGCGAATTGAAAAATCAAGCATCGGTTTTGTTACTGCCGTTTCGTTTATAATCAAATCGAAATCTGCTACTTTTTTATTACGTACATAAATATTCAAGAAACGGATTATTTCAGAGATATTTTCGTGCATAGGTATCGATGGCTATTGCTGTTATTCCGTTCTCCGACATTTTTTTATGTAAGATACGCTTACCTTATCTGTTTTATCACCCATTTTAAAAGCCCTTCCAAACGCGTATATAACGCACATTCCGTCAGATTGTACCTTGGGACTGTATACGTCCATATACAACTTATAGATGTCTCTTTGGGCATACTCTATTGTTTTAACTTGAGCATAAACTACTAAAAATACTAAAAAAAGATACGGCTGACAATAATCTTTTCATACCAAACAAAATTCATTCTTCTCTTGCAAAGATAATGTAAGTTCGTTTCAAACCTCATATTTAAGCCAATATTTTTGTGTTTATACAAGTGAAAGCTCTCTTTAACAAAGTAATGCCTTTTTATGTAATAGTGCATAATTTTTGTTTTCGCACTTCTTATTTGAACTTACAACATATAACTTATAAAAAAAAATAGTATTAGTTATTTTGTAAATTAAGTTCTTATTCTTATCTTTGCACCCTGATTTGTACGGAAATTAATTAATTATTATCACAAATATGAAACAAGGAATTCATCCTGAAAGTTATCGTCCCGTCGTGTTTAAGGACATGTCTAACGGCGATATGTTTTTATCCCGCTCTACAGCGGCAAGCAAAGAAACCATTGAGTTTGAAGGCGAAACTTATCCTGTAGTTAAATTGGATATCTCGAGTAGTTCACACCCATTCTACACAGGCAAATCGACATTAGTTGACACAGCAGGTCGCGTAGACAAATTCAACTCTCGTTATAAAAAAACTAAATAAATTCACTTCACCTATATTGTGTCGTAAATTTAACGCATAAAAAAATCCTCCAAAAATGGAGGATTTTTTTTATTTCATCATTTTATGTTTAAAGTAGAGAATTTATTTTTTGCTCAAAAACACTTTTAGAAGCGGCACCAACTTGTTTATCAACCAACTCGCCATTCTTGAAAAACAAAACAGTTGGAATATTTCGAATTCCGTACTTCATCGAAACATCATCATTATTATCAACGTCAACTTTACCAATTAAAGCCTTGCCTGCATATTGTGTAGCGAGCTCATCAATAATTGGACCAACCATTCTACATGGTCCACACCATTCTGCCCAAAAATCGACCACTACAACTGGGAAGCTATTCAGCTTCTCTGAAAAATTTGCATCAGTAAATTGCTCTGCCATAACTCTTTATTTATTAAATTAAATTCGACTATATAATTTTACAAAAATAAGCAGTAAATACGATGATTCCAACTTTAATTATTAACAATATACGATAAAATAGAATTATTTTTCATCGTTATTAATAAATTCCATAAATTCATATTAACCTTAATTTTTTGCTTTGATTTACAATTAATTACCATATTGGATGTCAAATCACGTACATTTATCTTTAAGTCTGCTATTAATTCATCAGGATCTTCATCATTTGGATTTGAAACCAAATATGAAGATAAATCGTTTATTATACCGGCATCAATATTTTCTAATTGCAACTCCAAAGTTAAAGACTTGATTGCTGATTTTTTTACATCAGCCAAATTATTAATTGCGTTGATTTTATATTCGTACTCTTTCGGTTTATTTGAATCACTCTGTACTTTTTGCCATTTATTATAATCCGCACCCTTCTCCTGAACTATCAAATCTAAGATCAGATAACGATTAAGTTCGGCGAAAGACGAAAATTGTTCTACACTTTTACCGAACAAAGAGAATTCATGATATCCCGAATAATCTTCAATTGTAATCAAAATATATGGTCGGTTTGAACGAGATATACGTCTATCAACTTTAGTAACAATACCTGCAACATTAATCTGCGAATTAACCCCATGTCTGCTAATAACATTATCAATATTATCAAGTTCATTCATAGTTTCATTGCACATACAATTAATTACAACACAATAGTCATCCAATGGATGTGCTGACAAATATACTCCTATTAAAGCTTTCTCCTTAGACAAACGTTCGAGGGCAGACCAAGGCTGAGCACTTGGTAAAATAGGACGTTGTATTTTTACCTCTTCCGTTCCAAAAAGCGATCCTTGCATCACATTATCTGCTTGAAACTTAGTAGCATACCGCATTAATTGTTCGAGTACAGTTTCACCCTTCGAATTTTCCTCCATAAATTGCTCTCTACTGACATCTCCAAAACTATCGAAAGCACCACTCAAAGTTAAACTCTCCATTGCTTTCTTGTTACATGCTGACAAATCAATACGTTCAAAGAAATCGAAAGTACTCTTATAACGTCCTTTTTTTTCTCTTTCCTTTACAATAGCTTCGACTGCACCTTCACCAACTCCCTTAATTCCACCTAAACCAAAACGAATATCGCCGTCTTTATTAGAAATAAAGTTTAAGATGCTCTCATTTACATCAGGATTTAACACCCTAATGCCCATAGACTTACACTCTTCCATAAATTTGGTAACCTTAGTTATATCATCTTTATTACGTGTAAGATTAGCTGCCATAAATTCGGCCGGATAATGAGCTTTTAAATATGCTGTTTGATATGCAATCCAAGAATAGCATGTTGCATGAGATTTATTAAATGCATACGATGCGAATTTTTCCCAATCTGCCCATATTTTTTCCAATACCTTCGGATCATAACCATTTCTCTGACCACCCTCTATAAATTTTGGCTTTAAATTATTCAAAACGGCTATTAGCTTTTTACCCATAGCCTTACGTAATAAATCAGACTCTCCTCTGGTAAAACCTGCTAACAATCTACTTAGAAGCATGACTTGCTCTTGATATACAGTAACACCATATGTATCTTTTAAATAACGCTCCATTATAGGAATATCGTAAATAATAGGTTCCCTACCATGTTTTCTTGCAATAAATTGAGGAATATAATCCATTGGACCAGGACGATACAAAGCATTCATGGCTATCAAATCTTCGAAAGTACTAGGCTGTAACTCCCTCAGATACTTTTGCATACCTGCAGACTCAAATTGGAATGTTCCTATAGTTTTGCCTTCACTATACAATTTATACGTTTCGGGATCATCTATTTGTATGGTATCTATGTCTAAATCAATTCCTTTTGATTTTTTTATGTTTGACAAAGCCTCCTTTATTATTGATAGTGTACTCAATCCTAAAAAATCCATTTTAATTAAACCAACCGATTCTATTACGTGGCCATCGTACTCGGTAACCAATACATCTTGATCGGTTTCTTTATCTTTTACCGTACTTAGAGGAGTAAAATTTATCAAATCATCGGCACCAATAATCACACCACAAGCATGTATACCTATTTGTCTGATAGTTCCCTCAAGTTCTTCGGCATACTCAAGCATTGATGAGATTTCTTCGTCAGAGCCACTTCGCATTTGTTGCAATTCAGGCACATATTTCAAGCAATTTTTGACGTTTACCTCTGGAGTCTTTTTCGTTTTTGGATCAGCTAAATTATCCCCAAACTTATCAGGAATAAGTTTCACAACTTCGTTCACTGTTGACAATGGTATTCTTTGAACTCGTCCTACATCTTTTATACTAGACTTTGCAGCCATAGTTCCATAAGTAATGATATGAGCAACTTTTTCTTTACCATATTTACTTGTAACCCAATCTAGCACCGCTCCTCGTCCTTCATCATCAAAGTCAACATCTATATCAGGCAATGAAATACGATCCGGGTTTAAGAAACGTTCAAATAGTAAATCGTATTTTAAAGGATCTATATCTGTAATTTTTAAGCAATAAGCAACTACTGAACCCGCTGCAGATCCACGTCCTGGGCCAACGCTTACGCCAAGTTCTTCGCGTGCGGCACGAATGTAATCACATACAATAAGAAAATAGCCAGGGAAACCCATGGTTTTCATTATATGCAATTCAAATATGATTCGTTCTCGCTGCTCCTCTGTCAAATTTTTTCCATAACGTATTTCAGCACCTTTCCATGCTAAATCAGCCAAATAATCAGCTTCCAACTTTATACGATACAACTTCTCATAACCTCCAAGTTTCTTGATTTTTTTATCAGCCTCTTCTTTCGACAATATAACTTCACCCTTTTCGTTACGAGTAAATTCGTTGAATAAATCTTGATCGGTAAATTTTTTGTGATAATCTTCTTCGGTACCAAATTCCTTAGGAATATCAAATTTAGGCATAATCGGACCCGATTCGATTGAATACGGCTCAATTTTATCAGCAATTTCGAGAGTGTTTGAGATAGCTTCCGGCAAATCTGAAAAAATAGCAGACATTTCGTCCGGTGTTTTTAACCACTCTTGTTTGGTATAATGCATTCTGTCGGTATCATCTACATATTTACCTGTATTTAAACAGATTAAACGGTCATGTGCCTCTGAGTGCGACTCTTCCACAAAATGCACGTCATTAGAAGCAATTATTTTTGTATTTGTTTTCCGCGCCAATTCAAGCAAAACAGGATTAACCTCCTGTTGCTTTTCATAAACCTTTTGGTCTCCATTCGGTTTATTTGTTTTATGGCGTTGCATTTCAATATAGTAATCATCGCCAAATACACTTTTAAACCAACGAACGGATTTTTCAGCCTCATCTACTTTCTTTTGCATTATAAGTTGCGGCAATTCACCACCTAAGCAAGCAGAACATACAATCAAACCTTCTTTATATTTTTCTAATATATTCTTATCTATACGAGGCCTACTATAATACCCATCAATCCACGACTGAGAAACAAGTTTACACAAATTTTGGTATCCTTTTTTATTTTTTGCTAACAATATAAGGTGGTAACCGCTAGAATCAACAATATATTCTTTTTTTGATTCAGGATTCACCGTCTTTACATTCTTATCTTTATCAAACAAAGTACGACGGGCGCAATATGCTTCAACTCCAACTATTGCTTTGAATGGTACATATGAATCATTTCTTGCCTTCAACTCGGCACATTTAATTTCCAACTTAGCCTTTTCTTTTTCGTTTGAAGCTTTTTCAAGTTCTTCACGACATTCATCTAATGCTTTTTTAGGCTTAGCATTTAATTTATTAACCTCATCCGTAAATTCCTTTATACCGAACATGTTTCCATGGTCGGTAAGAGCAATCGCCGGCATGCCGCAAGCAACTGCTTTATTAATTAAATCAGGAACTTTAGACATTCCATCTAAAACAGAATAGTGGGAGTGGACGTGTAGGTGTACAAAACTCATAATCAAATCTTTAATTCTGACTGTTTTTTTGTATGTCAGAATTTCAAAGATACAGAGAATGCAAGCTATAAAAAAATACTTTTAACTAAAAGTTATGAACAAGCAATCTAGGCGTCTCTAAGTATACATTCGCCTATAACTCTCGGAAAATTAGCATATTCCAGAGCATGAACCTTAGTGGCAACATCAGAAGGCTTATCAGATGGAAGGACTTTACATTTTGTCTGAAAAATAATAGTTCCGGCATCATAATGATCGTCTATATAATGTATGGTAATGCCACTTTCTGTTTCGCCAGCCTCAACAACCGCTTCGTGAACTCTATCTCCATACATGCCCTTACCACCGAATTTAGGTAAAAGTGCCGGATGTATATTTATTATTTTTTTAGGATATGCTGCTATAATTTCATCTGATACTTTTAACAAGAAACCGGCTAAAACTATAAAATCTATACCTGCATCTTTCAATATTTTAAGCAAGATACCATTACTCATATCTTGTTTTTGAAAAACAATACATGGTACATCTAACTTTTTTGCACGCTCGCGTATATATGCATCACACTTATTAGTTAGAATAAGAGGAAAAGATACTTCTTTATTACCTTTATAGTAGTTTATTATGTTCTCAGCATTACTTCCTGAACCGGATGCAAAAATCGCAACTTTTTTCATGATTATAATTTTGCACAAAAGTACAGCAAAGAATTCAAAGAAAAAAGTTATCAACATTTAACATTTTATCAACAAATTAAAAATCAAATAATTAAGTACTTATTTTTTACATATCGCATATTAATGATTGCACATTTTTAGTTGTTTTGTGCATATTTTATTATCAAAATAGCGCAGTTTACATAAAATGACTTATCTTTGCAGCACAAAAAAATTAAAATATTTACTAACTAAAATTTAATGTTATGTCAGAAGTAGCATCTAGAGTAAAAGCTATTATTGTAGAAAAGTTAGGCGTTGAAGAGTCAGAAGTTGTTCCTGAAGCAAGTTTCACAGCTGATTTAGGAGCTGATTCATTGGACACAGTAGAAATGATTATGGAATTCGAGAAAGAATTCGGTATTCAAATTCCTGATGACCAAGCAGAAAAGATTGCAACTGTACAAGACGCTATCAACTACATTGAAGCTAACGGAAAATAAACAGCTCTTTGCACCTTATGGAATTAAAAAGAGTAGTAGTAACAGGTTTGGGTGCACTGACACCAATAGGCAATAATGTTCCGGATTTCTGGAATGCTCTGCTAATTGGTGTGAGTGGAGCCGGGCCTATTACTCGTTTTGATACTTCAAAATTCAAAACGCAATTTGCTTGCGAAGTGAAAGGTTTTGACGCAGACCAACACTTCGATAGAAAAGAACTTAAAAAACACGATTTATATAGTCAATATGCCATTGTAGCGGCAAGGCAAGCCATCTCAGATTCAAACATCGATAAAGAAAAAGAAGACTTAGATCGTATCGGTGTAATTTTTGGAGTTGGTATTGGAGGTTTATCAACCTTCGAACAAGAATTTTGCGAATTCGCAAAAAGCGACGGTACACCACGTTTCAGTCCGTTTTTCATTCCCAAAATGATTGCAGATATTGCATGTGGACACATTTCAATGGAATATGGATTTAGAGGTCCAAATTTTGCATGTGTATCAGCTTGTGCATCAGGAACTAATGCTTTAACAAATGCTTTTAATCATATTCGTTTAGGAAAAGCTGATATTATAGTAGCAGGTGGTGCAGAAGCTCCTATTACGCAAGGTGGAGTTGGCGGATTCAACTCTATGCACGCAATTTCTACACGCAACGATAGCCCTCAAACGGCATCACGTCCTTTCAGTAAAAGCCGCGATGGCTTTGTAATGGGTGAAGGTGCAGGATGCCTTATTTTAGAAGAAATGGAGCACGCCATTAAACGAGGTGCAAAAATTTACGCAGAGGTAGCTGGAGAAGGAGAATCTGCTGATGCATACCATTTAACAGCATCACATCCGGATGGAGTAGGAGCCATTTTAGTAATGAAGAATGCCTTGAATGATGCTAATATGGGTGTAGAGGATATCGATTACATAAATGTTCACGGAACCTCAACACCTGTGGGAGATGTATCTGAAGTAAAAGCCATTAAACAAGTTTTTGGCGAACATGCTTATAAACTCAATATCAGTTCGACAAAATCAATGACCGGACACTTATTGGGTGCAACGGGTGCAGTTGAGACCATAGCTTGCGTTTTGTCTGTACAAAACGACATCGTACCACCTACAATTAATTTTACAGGTGAGGAAGATGAAGAAATAGATTATCGCCTTAACTTTACCTTTGGCAAAGCACAAAAACGCACTGTTCGCGCCGCACTATCCAATACTTTTGGATTTGGGGGACACAACGCGAGCATCATTGTTAAGAAATTTGTCAAATAATCCGGTTAAACAATTTATCATCTTGATAAAAGAAATAAAATCGAGAATAAGGTTCTTTTTTTCAAAAAAGGAAGAACCTTATTTCCATTTAAAAAAAATGCTTGGTTTTACTCCAATTAATATGGAGTACTACAACTTAGCTCTACTGCATCGCTCAACATATATAAAGACAGCAACAGGCGATACGTTAAATAATGAACGTTTGGAATACTTAGGAGATGCTATTTTAAGTGCTGCGGTATCTGATATTTTATACGAAGAATTTCCAAATAAAAAAGAGGGAGAATTAACTTGTATACGCTCTCGTTTGGTTCAACGCGCAACATTAGATGATCTTGCAGTTAAATTGGGATTAGATCTTATGGTTATATCCGACAAAAGAAGTACACAGAACTTTCAAAAGGTACATATCAACGGAAATGCTTTCGAAGCGTTGATGGGAGCCATTTATCTTGACAGAGGATTTGCTAAATGCAAATTCTTTATCAATAAAATTGTACTTGAAAAATATATTGATTTATACCAAACAGTAGAAAATGAAGTTAATTTCAAATCGCGTTTTATTGAATGGGCACAACGTTACAAGTATCAATATAATTTTATTGTTGCTGACGTTAACTATGATAAAGCACACAATGTTTCAATTTTTCATTCAAAAATTGAAGTAGAAGGAATAATAGTTGGCTCAGGACATGGTTTAAGCAAGAAGGAGTCACAACAAGAAGCTGCAGAAAAAGCTATACAAACTATTAAAACAAAATCTTTTAAAGCCCAATTAAAAAAACGGAAAGAAGAGCAAGAAGTTACAGAACCGAAAACTGACACTAAAAAGAAAACACTAAAAAAAACAATAACCGACTAATTTACACAAAATGGAAAAGAACAATGTTCATCTGTCACATTTAGTATTTACTCAAGCTAAGAAATATGGAGATCGTCCTGCGATGTATTTTCGCGATGACGATACTAAAATATGGTTACCTATAACATGGAATGAATTTGCACGCCAAGTTCGTCTAATTGGTAAAGCATTAATTTCAATGGATGTAAAAGAAGGTGACCGCATCGGTATATTCTCACAAAATATGTATGAAGTTATTGTTGCCGACTTTGCCAATTTTGCTGCAAAAGCAGCATCTGTTCCATTATATGCAACATCAACTGCTCCTCAAATCGAATACATAGTAAATGATGCAGAAATTGAGTATCTGTTCATTGGAGAACAATATCAATATGATGTTGCAATTGAGGTTCAAAAAACTTCAAAATTCATAAAGAAGTTGATTGTTATAGATCCTAAAGTGGATTTAAAAGGTAATAAAAACGCCATAAGATATAGCGATTTACTCCTTGTCGGCGAAAAAGCTAACAATGATGTAGAAATAGATAGACGTTTAGCAAAAACTTCAGAAGACGACTTGATGAACATTTTATACACATCAGGAACTACAGGTACTCCCAAAGGAGTAATGTTACATCAATTTAATTTCACTGAGGCAATACGCATACACGAAGAAAGACTTGCTATTACTACCGAAAATGATACATCTATGGCATTCTTGCCATTAACACACGTATTTGAACGTACATGGGATTATTTTTGTTTAGACCATGGCGTGAAGGTATACATTAACCACTCACCTGCAGAGATTCAGTCAACCATTTTAGAGGTACGCCCTACTCTAATGTGTGCTGTACCAAGGTATTGGGAAAAAGTTTATGCTGCTGTAAATGCAAAAATAGAATCTACGCCTAAAATAATGCAAACATTCTTTAAATGGGCTATTTCTATTGGTCGTAAAAGAAATCTGAATTATAAACGCTATGGCAAACATACCCCTCCCGATTTAGAAACAAGATACAAACTTTTTGCTAAGCCTTTATTTAATATGGTACATAAGGCTGCCGGTTTGGAAAATTGTAAATATTTTCCATGCGCCGGCGCACGCTTGTCTGATGAAATAAACGAATTTATGCATGCTATCGGCATAAATGTTTGCTACGGATACGGCTTAACTGAATCAACAGCTACTGTATCATGTTTCTTCCCTGAGAATCGCGATTACGTAATTGGTTCAATTGGTCGTATTATGCCAAATTTACAAGTAAAAATATCGGAAGAAGGCGAAATCTTACTAAAAGGCAAGACTATTACATCCGGATATTACAAACGCCCGGATGCAAACAAAGAAGCATTTACAAGTGACGGTTGGTTTAAAACCGGGGATTCAGGATATATTGATATGGACAATAATTTATACATTACAGACCGTATCAAAGATTTATTTAAAACTGCCGGAGGAAAATACATTGCACCACAATTGTTAGAAGGTATTATTTGTGATGATAAATATGTAGAGCAAGCAGCTGCAATAGGGAATGAACGTAAATATGTTACAATGCTTATCGTACCGGCATTCGATGCTCTTGAGACATATGCAAAAGAAAAAGGTATTAAATATGAATCACGCGCAGAGCTAATACAGAAGCCTGAGATTGTTGCTTTATACGAAAATGTTATTAATAATCGAACCAAAGAATTGGCAAAATACGAACAGATCAAGAAATTTACTCTACTTTTTAAACCTTTTACAATGGAGCAAGGACACCTTACCAATACATTAAAACTTAAACGTAAGGTAATCAATGAGCTATTTGCAAAAGAAATTGCATCTATGTATCCTGAAGAATAATTATAGGCTATAACTTCATACAAAAAGGATGATTCTCAGCTAAGAATCATCCTTTTTGTATATATATATATATTTGTCCTTTAAGAAACAAACAAATTCACAAGATTAATAATCTGCCAGAATCAGCAATTATAGGCTGTCACCAAAATCCTTACGGAATTTAGCAACTAATCTTTCTTGCCAATCTGAAATTGGACGCAAACGACCAAAGAAGAAACGAAGCACTTTAGGTTCGTCATAAAATTCCAAGCCGCCAATTAAATTACGATTATCATATAACCATTTAATACGATCTACAGCATAATTAATTTGAGACAATGTATATACACGACGAGGTACTGCCAAACGAAGTAATTCTAATTCAGCATAACGTTCTGTACCATCATCTTCACGTTGTTCTGACAATGTACCGCGTTCCATACCACGAACGCCACCTGCAATATATAATGCAGATCCCAATGCAGCAGCAGGATATTGATTATGCGGCAATTGAGGTAATATCTTGCTTGCATTCAAGTGACAACCCAAACCACCTGCAGGAGTTATAACAGGAACACCATATTTCTCCAATTCGTCACACATATATTTGATAAATTGAGGTCCTTGTGATATAATATCAAAATCCATTGTTTCGTCCAAACCAACAGCAATAGCTTCCATTTCGCGAACAGACATACCACCATAAGTTAAGAATCCCTCATATAATGGAACAAATTCTTTCATTTTCAAACAAAGTTTCTCATCACGCATTGAGATACCACCACCACGAGCAAAACCTAATTTACGTGCTGAGAAGTAAATAATATCCATTGCATCTGCCAATTTACGTGTTATTTGTCTAATTGACATGTCTTTTGCAGCTGCTTCGCGTACTTTGATAAAGTATAAATTATCTTGTAATAATGATGCATCCAGTATGCTCATTACACCATATTCTTTACAAATATCTGATACAGCTAACATATTCTCCATTGAAAGGGGTTGTCCACCAACTAAGTTTGTGCCTGCTTCGATACGAACAAATGCTACATTCTTAGGTCCTATTTCTTTAATACGTTTACGCAATAAATCCAAATCAAAGTTTCCTTTAAAAGGGTTATTATTGTTTGGTTCCAAACCTTCTTTGATAATCAATTCTTCAACAGAACCGCCCATACGAGTTATGTGAGCTTTTGTTGTTGTAAAGTGGAAGTTCATCAAAGTTACCATTCCCGGTCTTACAAAAGCCTCTGCCAATATATTCTCAGCAGCACGACCTTGGTGTGTAGGGAGAAAATATTTTGTGCCAAAAATTTCTGTAAGTTTATTTGTTAAACGGTTGTAAGTCTCGCTGCCGGCATAGCTATCGTCTGCTATTAACATTGATGCTTGTTGACGATCACTCATTGCGTTAACACCACTATCGGTTAACATATCCATAAAGATGTCGCGATTTTGCAACAAGAAAGTATTGTTGCCGGCATCATTCATGTTCTGTTTACGATCTTCTATTTTTGGTAAAAACAGTTTTTGTACGATTCTAACTTTGTGCATCTCCAAAGGAATATTATCTCCTTTGTAGAATGAAATTTTTGAAGGTTGATCACTCATGATTGCATTAAAGATTTTAAAATAATTATTTATTGATTATCAGATTACTTCTTATTTAATTGCGACAATGTAAGACGCATACTAGACAACTTGCTCTCTGCATCAGCCTTTTTCTTACGCTCGTTTTCAACGACTTCAGGTTTTGCATTAGCAACAAATTTTTCGTTACCTAATTTTTTTTCAACAGAAACTAAAAATCCTTCTAAATATTTAATTTCAGCCTCTGCTTTCTTTATTTCTTCTTCAACATTCAGACTTTGCGCCAATGGAATAGCATATTCAACGGTACGCACTAAGAAAGAAACTGACATAGGTTCCTTTTCAGATATCGCCTCTATTGAAGATATATTACAAATTTTAGCAACAACAGCATTGTAAGAATTATCATGATCGTTAGATAATACTTGTAAACGCAAAGCATCTTTAAATGGAATGTTCTTTTCTAAACGGATTGCACGTATGGCAGATACCAATTCTTTGGTACGCTCAAAAGAATCTAAAAACTCAGTATTCGTTTTGCCTGCAAACGGCCAAGATGCATACATTATACTTTCGCCTTTTTTACGTTCTGAAATAACTTGCCATACTTCTTCTGTAATAAACGGCATAAAAGGATGCAATAACAAGCATAATTTTTCAAAGAATTTCAATGTTGCTTGATATGTAATATTGTCTATAGCCTGACCATAAGCCGGTTTAATCATTTCAAGATACCAAGAAGAAAACTCATCCCAGAATAATTTATAAACACGAAGTAATGCTTCCGATAAACGATATTTATCAAATTGATCATTTACTTCCGTTATGGTTGCGCTCAATTGTTCATCAAACCATTCAACTGCCATTTTTGCTATTTCAGGTTGTACAGAATCAGAAACTTGCCAACCTTTTACCAAACGCATTGCATTCCAAATCTTATTATTGAAATTACGTCCTTGTTCGCACAATGCCTCATCAAAATGGACATCATTGCCGGCAGGGGCTGCCAACATCATACCCATACGAACACCATCAGCTCCGTATTGCGAAATCAAATCAAGTGGATCAGGCGAATTACCTAATGATTTTGACATCTTTCTGCCTAACTTATCACGCACAATACCAGTAAAATAAACATGTTTAAATGGCATATCACCCATATATTCGTAACCCGCCATTATCATACGTGCTACCCAAAAGAATATAATATCAGGTCCTGTTACCAAGTCGGCAGTTGGATAATAATATGAGATATCTTTATTTCCGGGTTTGTTTATTCCGTCAAATAGTGATATAGGCCATAACCATGATGAGAACCATGTATCCAAGCAATCTTCATCTTGTCTTAAGTCTTTAATGGTCAAAAATGTATCACCTGTTTTCTGTTTTGCTAAAACTAAAGCCTCTTCAACCGATTTAGCTATGACAAAACCACCTTGCGGCAAATAATAAGCAGGTATACGATGTCCCCACCAAAGTTGACGACTTATACACCAATCCTTAATATTCTCCATCCAATAACGATATGTATTTTTGTATTTTGGAGGATAGAATTTAAGATTATCGTTCATTACTTCATCCAAAGCGGGTTTCGCAAGATGTTCCATTTTTAGGAACCACTGCATTGACAATTTAGGTTCAATAACTACATTGGTACGTTCAGAATATCCAACCTTATTAGTGTAGGCTTCGGTTTTTTCGAGTAAACCTGCTGCATTCAAGTCATTTTCAATTTGCTTGCGGACATCAAATCTATCCTTGCCTATATATATACCGGCAGCTTGACTTATCGTACCATTATCATTAAAGATATCTATTGTAGGTAAATTATATTTTTCGCCCAACATATAGTCGTTAACATCATGAGCCGGAGTTACTTTTAAGCAACCTGTTCCAAACTCTATATCAACATATTCATCTTCAATTACAGGAATTACACGTCCGACTAAAGGAACTATTACTTTTTTACCTTTAAGATGTTGGTTTTTAGGATCATTAGGATTGATACACATTGCAGTATCACCCATTATGGTTTCAGGACGAGTTGTTGCTACAACTGCATATCCATCTTCTCCTTCTATTTTATAACGTAAATAAAATAATTTACCATGCTCTTCTTGATATATAACCTCTTCATCAGATAAAGCTGTAAGTGCTTTAGGATCCCAATTGACCATTCTTACACCTCTATATATTAGGCCTTTTTGATATAAATCACAGAATACGCTTATTACACTTTCAGAACGAGTCTCATCCATTGTAAATGAAGTTCTGTTCCAATCGCAAGAAGCTCCCAGTTTACGTAATTGTTTAAGTATTATACCACCATGTTCGTCTGTCCATTCCCATGCATGTTTCAAAAACTCATCACGCGTAAGATCTGTTTTTTTAATACCTTGTTGTGCTAATTTATTTACAACTTTTGCCTCTGTTGCAATTGATGCATGATCTGTACCAGGTACCCAACATGCATTTTTACCTAACATTCTGGCACGCCTTACTAAAATATCTTGTATGGTATTATTAAGCATGTGTCCCATATGTAAAACACCTGTTACATTTGGTGGAGGTATCACTATTGTATAAGGTTCGCGATTATCGGGTTGCGAATTAAACATACCATTATCCAACCAATACTGATACCACTTGGGCTCTACTTCTGAAGGCTTATATTTGCTTTCTGATTCCATAAAAAGGTCTCTAAAAATATGAAGGGACAAAGGTACATAAAATGTTATTATATAGTGTATATCATATAATAAAAAAAATCCCAACTCTTTTGAGTTGGGACTACTGTATAACAAAAATTTTATTTTACTGAAATTATATCATCTACCACAAACTTATTAACACCTCGCCAAGGAAGCGGAGCAATATACTCTTTATAGTGAAGTTCTACATGTCGTCCACTGCAGCGCATCAAAGAATCAGCCACTGTTTTACTTTCTACAGAAAAAGGGAATTCATATGATTGTATGGTTCCAACTGATTGAGCTTTAAAACCGGATTGAATCAATTTCCCTTCGTATGTTTTAAAAACATATCCTTTGTAAGTACAATAATTTAGTTCACCCGCTTTTACACCTTCTCCAAATACAAAATAAAATCTGAAATAGATAAATCCTGCCAATATTAGCAGCAATATGGCAGAAACTATGCTAATAACTTTTGCTTTTGTACTAATAACGCAATTTTTAAACATAATATAATATAAAGATAAATTTAAAGACTAATGCTTTGAGCAACAAATTTAAGAAAATTACGCACAATAAACATATAAATGATATTTTTTTCATAACAATCGTACTTTTAAAACTACCAAAATATCAAATCATAAATAAACAAACATAAATAGTTGCAATATTACATTTTTTATAGTAAAAATATAGCAAATTGCATTATGTCATTTTTTAATATCTATTTTTACTTATGACTTTTGTGCTTCAACTATTTTTTTGTTTAACTTTGCACATCGAAATAAAGTAACAGTTATATCTATATAAACAACATAATTATGAATGCACAAAATGTAGTAGAAGGCTTGAAAAAAAGGTTTCCAAATGAACCTGAATACATTCAAGCTGTAAGTGAGGTTTTAAATTCAATTGAAGAGGAGTACAACAAACATCCTGAATTCGAGAAAGCTAATTTAATTGAGAGACTCTGTATTCCAGATCGTATTTTTACATTCCGAGTATCATGGGTTGATGATAAAGGTAACGTACAAACCAATATGGCATATCGTGTACAACACAATATGGCTATCGGACCTTATAAAGGTGGCATTCGTTTCCACTCTTCAGTTAATTTATCAATTTTAAAATTCCTTGCATTCGAACAAACATTTAAGAACGCTCTTACAACATTGCCTATGGGTGGTGCAAAAGGTGGTTCGGATTTTTCACCAAGAGGTAAATCTAACAACGAAGTAATGCGTTTTTGCCAAGCTTATTTGCTTGAATTAGCACGCCACATAGGTCCTAATACTGATATACCTGCAGGTGATATAGGTGTTGGTGGTCGTGAAGTTGGTTTTATGTTCGGTATGTATCGCAAATTACAACACGAGTTTACAGGTACATTTACCGGTAAAGGTTTGGAATTCGGTGGCTCATTAATCCGTCCTGAGGCAACCGGTTATGGTAACATATACTTCTTGTTAAGTATGTTGAAAACACGTAACATCGAACTTAAAGGCAAAAAATGTCTTGTATCAGGTTCAGGTAACGTTGCTCAATACACATGCGAAAAATTAATCGAATTAGGAGCAATTCCTTTGACTCTTTCTGATTCTAATGGTTATATATATGATCCTAATGGTATCACAAAAGAAAAATTGGAATTCGTAAAAGATTTGAAAGACGTTCAACGCGGACGTATCAAAGAATATGCTGATAAGTATGGTTGCAAATATGTAGAAGGCGCTCGCCCTTGGGGAGAGAAAGCTGATATTGCATTACCATCAGCAACACAAAACGAAATCAACGCTGAAGATGCTCAAAAACTCGTTAACAATGGAATTATTGCAGTATCTGAAGGTGCTAACATGCCTACAACTCCTGAGGCTATAGATATATTCCAAAAAGCTAAATTATTATATGCTCCGGGTAAGGCTGCAAACGCAGGTGGTGTTGCTACATCAGGTTTGGAAATGAGTCAAAACTCAGAACGTTTAAGTTGGTCTCGCGAAGAAGTTGATTCCAAATTAAAAGGTATCATGGCTGACATTCACGCAAACTGTGTTAAATACGGTACTGAACCTGACGGATATATCAACTACGCTAAAGGTGCAAATATCGCAGGCTTTATGAAAGTTGCTAAAGCTATGATGGCTCAAGGTATAATCTAAGCACTGGTATTAACCTTTAAATGCACGGATATAAACGGGCGGGTTAGGTTAACCCGCCCATGTCCGTTTATATAAATTGATAGTTTCGGACATGTTTTTGCTTAAAAATGACACAAAGTCCAGAACTTATAATTCAAAAAAAAATAATGAATAAGATTATATCAAAAAAGAACTTTTCTGAAAATGTGGTTAGCTTAGACATTGAGGCTCCGCTTATAGCCAAAGCCCGCCGAGCAGGACATTTTGTTATTGTTCGTATTGACAAAGACGGAGAAAGAATTCCTTTGACAATTGCAGGATCTGATATTGAAAAAGGCACAATTACATTGGTTGTACAAAAAATCGGAGTTTCATCAACAAAACTTTGCTCGCTAAATGCAGGCGACTATATTGAAGATGTTGTCGGCCCACTTGGGAAAGCAACACACATTGACAAATTCGGTACTGTTGTTTGCGCATGCGGTGGTGTTGGGACTGCTCCAATGTTGCCTATTGTTGAAGCTTTGAAAAAAGCAGGCAACAAAGTAATTGTAGTACTTGCTGCAAGAACTAAAGATTTAATAATCCTGGAAGAACAAATGCGTCAATATGCTGACGAAATAATTATTATGACAGATGATGGTTCTTATGGAACAAAAGGACTTGTTACTAACGGCATCGAGAATGTAATTAACCGCGAAAAAGTTGATTTGTGCGTAACTATAGGTCCTGCTATCATGATGAAATTCGTATCTCTTCTAACTAAAAAATATAATGTACCAACAGTTGCTTCGTTAAATACAATTATGGTTGATGGTACGGGAATGTGTGGTGCATGCCGTGTAAGCATTGGAGGAGAAACAAAATTTGTATGTATTGACGGACCTGAATTTGATGCTCACCAAGTTAACTTCGACGAAATGATGATGCGTTTGGGAGCTTATCGCGAACAAGAACAAGCAGCTTTTGCTAAATATAAAGAACAATTATAACACGGAGAATGTAAGTATGGAACTAACAGATAGAAGCGCTGCTTGGCGTGAAGAATTGCGTAAAGCAATGAAAAACAAAGAACGTACGGAGATTACCCGTGTCAAGATGAACGAATTAGATGGTGAATACCGTAGTCATAATTATGAGGAAGTAAACCAAGGACTAAACAAAGACCAAGCATTACTTGAAGCAAAACGCTGCTTAGATTGTCCTAATCCAAGTTGTGTTACAGGTTGTCCTGTAAGCATCAATATTCCGTCATTTATCAAAAATATTGAACGTGGCGCATTTTTAGAGGCTGCACAGGTTTTAAAAATGACATCTGCACTTCCTGCGGTTTGCGGTCGTGTTTGCCCACAAGAAAGACAATGCGAAAGCCAATGTATTCATTTAAAAATGGGCAAAAAAGCTGTTGCTATTGGCTATTTGGAACGTTTTGCAGCTGACTACGAACGCGAAAGCGGATCTATTTCAATACCGGAAATTGCTACCCCAAATGGCATTAAAATAGGTGTTGTAGGTTCTGGCCCTTCAGGATTATCATTCGCTGGAGATATGGCAAAAAAAGGATATGATGTAACCGTATTTGAAGCATTACACGAAATAGGTGGTGTATTAAAATATGGTATTCCTGAATTCCGTTTGCCCAATTTTATTGTTGATGTTGAAATAGGAAATCTAGAAAAAATGGGCGTTAAATTTATCAAAGATTGCATCGTTGGTAAAACCATTTCTTTTGAAGATTTAAAAGAACAAGGATTCAAAGGATTATTTGTTGCAAGTGGAGCCGGTCTACCTAATTTTATGGGTATTAAGGGTGAAAACCTTATAGGCATCATGTCATCAAACGAATACTTAACACGTATTAACCTTATGGGAGCTGCAAAAGATCAATTTGACACTCCTATGTTAAAAGGTAAACGTGTAGCAGTTATTGGTGGTGGTAATACCGCCATGGATTCTGTTCGTACAGCAAAACGTTTGGGCGCTGAATTGGCAATGATAGTATATCGTCGTAGCGAAGAAGAAATGCCTGCACGTATAGAAGAAGTAAAACATGCAAAAGAAGAAGGTATAGAGTTTAGAACACTTCACAACCCTATCGAATATTACGGAGATGAAAAAGGGCGTGTTAAACAAATGCTTTTGCAAAAAATGGAATTAGGCGAAGCTGATGCATCAGGGCGTCGTAAACCTGTAGCAATTGAAGGTGCAACAGAACTTATTGATGTTGATACCGTAATTGTTAGTGTCGGTGTATCACCTAACCCACTTATTCCAAATTCAATACCAGGCTTAGAAGTATCTAAGAAAGGCACTATTATTGTAAATGACAATTTACAAAGTGCAATACCCATGATATTTGCAGGCGGTGATATAGTTCGTGGCGGTGCTACTGTGATCCTAGCAATGGGCGATGGACGTAAAGCAGCTGCATCTATGGATGAATTCCTTAAAAAGAAATAATATTTAAAATTTTTAATATGAAAAAAATTAAAGTTGCCATTATAGGATACGGAAATATTGGAAAATTTTCTGTAGAAGCAGCTTTGGCAGCACCTGATATAGAATTATGCGGAGTAGTTCGCAGAGCCTCATCATTGTCAAACAATACTTCCGGTTTAGCCGGGATAAAGGTAGTTTCAAATATTGACGAACTTGAAAAAGTTGATGTAGCCATATTATGCGGACCGACCCGTAGCGTACCTGAAATTGCAGTATCAATTCTTAAAAAAGGTATCTGCACAGTTGACAGCTACGATATACATGGCGAATTATGGAACCTACACCAACAGTTAGATGAAGTTGCAAAAGCCAATGGAGTAGCATCTATCATATCTGCAGGATGGGATCCGGGTACAGACTCTGTTATCCGCACATTATTTCAAGCAATGGTTCCCAAGGGTATTACATATACCAACTTCGGACCTGGTATGAGTATGGGACATTCTGTTGTAGCTAATTCAAAAGTTGGAGTAAAGAATGCTTTATCAATGACTATTCCTTTAGGTACAGGCATACATCGCCGTATGGTTTATGTAGAATTGGAAAAAGGGGCATCACTTGCAGACGTAACAGCTGAAATTAAGGCAGATTCATACTTCGCACACGACGAGACACACGTAATGGAAGTAGAAAGTGTTGATAGAATAAAAGATATGGGACATGGTGTATTTTTAGAACGCAAAGGCGTTTCAGGTATGACACAGAACCAACGCATGAGTTTTTCTATGAGCATTAATAATCCTGCACTTACAGCACAAATCTTAGTATCATGTGCACGTGCCGTTGTAAAACAGAAACCAGGAGCTTATGCTCTACCCGAAATAGCTCCTATGGATTTACTTAGCGGAGATAGGGAAACTTTAATAAAGAGTTTGGTTTAATCAACTCTAAACTAATAAATTAAAGGGTACAAATTGCATTATGTAATTTGTACCCTTTAATTATGTTTATATCAATAGCAACAAAACAAAAATACTATTTAACAGCAATTGTACATACAACAATTTTATTTCGGGCTTGGTTACACACATAGAAAAAAAAATGCTGAATTAATTGAATTGTTTATTTGTTGCATATTTCACATTCCAAAATTTATCGCTACATTTGCAGCCGTAACCATTCTAAAATAAACATGGACGATTATCATCCGGAACAAACAATCATTTAGAATGGAGGGATTTGGTCTCCTCCATTCTTTTAACATTTGGAGGAAAACCAATGAGAACCTTTTTGAAAAACGGGAACGGACTTGTTCCCTGCCAACAATGGGAACCCAACTGCTGGGTTAATATTGTAAAACCTACTCAAAGCGATGCTGATTACATTATAAATGAATTGCACGTACCTTCTGCTTTTTACGAAGATATTGAAGATATGGACGAAAGACCTCGTATCGAAGTTGAAGATGGCTGGTGTTTTATTTTAATGCGTATACCTTGTAAAGAAACAGAAGATTTTAACTCTGTTCCATTTACTACGGTGCCTCTAGGTATAATTTTTAAGGACGATGTATTTGTATCTGTGTGTTTCTATCAAACAGATCTTATAACTGACTTTATACAATATACCAAACGCAAAAATATTGAACGAACAGATAATTTAAACTTTGTATTTCGTCTGCTTTTGTCATCAAGTATATGGTTTTTGAAGTACTTGAAACAAATTAACAATCGTACAAAAATTGCAGAAAAGCAACTCGAAAATTCTATTCGGAATGAAGATTTACAAACCTTGCTAAAATTAGAGAAATGCCTTGTTTTTTTCACGACTTCGCTTCGTGGAAACGAAATACTGACTCATAGGCTTAAAAATTTACGTAATACAAAAGATTTATACGATCCGGAACTTGTTGAGGACGTTGAAATTGAATCAAAACAGGCTTTGGAAATGACAAATATATATAGCGACATTCTAAGTGGAATGATGGATGCCTACGCATCAGTCATATCAAATAATTTGAATGTTGTTATGAAACGTTTAACGACAATATCTATTGTATTAATGATGCCTACATTGATAGCAAGTTATTTTGGTATGAACTTAGAATCAGGAACTACAATTTTTAATTGGACATTCTTGATTGTTATTTTAACATCAATATTAATAACTGCCTTCACTACCGGATTCTTTATTAAGAAACGCTGGTTCTAATACAAATTATGCACAAAAAAGAATAGGCATACATCATGTGATGTATGCCTATTCTTTTATTTATTTTACTGTATTAATCTAAATGCAGGGATTTCTTAACTGCCAAAATTTTTTCTTCTGCAGCAGCATCAACAGCATCAAATTCTTCGCGCGATTTCAATGGAAGTCTAACTTCTACGTAAAATTTGATTTTCGGTTCTGTTCCTGAAGGTCTGACAGATATTTTAGTACCATCTTCTGTAAAGTATTGCAATACATTTGCAGTTTCAGGCATTTCCATATTAGTTGTTGCTCCGGCAGCTAAATCTATCATGCGCAATGCATTATAGTCTTTAATAATTGTAACCTTAGAACCTGCTATTTCTTTAGGAGGACAACTACGAAATTGAGTCATCATCTTCTTGATTTCTTCGGCACCCGATTTCCCTTTTTTAACTACAGATATTCCTTTTTCTTTAGAGAATCCAAATTCCAAATAAATATCTTGTAATAGCTCGTAAACTGTTTTGCCATTATCTTTTGCCCAGGCTGCAATTTCTGCCATAATAACACAAGATGACACTGCATCTTTATCACGAACAAAGTCTTCAACCAAGAATCCGTAGCTTTCTTCTCCACCACCTATGTATTGTTTTTTCCCTTCCTGCTCACGAATAATCGCAGCAATCCATTTGAAACCTGTATAGCAATCAAAATAAGGAACTTTATAGCGTTTAGCAATCTCAGCTATTTGCTCTGTGGTTACTATTGTTTTAACAATATATTCTTTACCCTTTAAACGTCCTAATTCTTTATAACGACGAATCAAGTAATAAACTAGCATTTGTGCTGTTTGATTACCATTAACTAAAATCCATTCGCCCTTATCATTCTTTACAGCTATACCCATACGGTCTGCATCTGGGTCTGAAGCCATAACTATATCTGCATCAACAGAACTAGCCTTATCTACAGCCAATTTTAAAGCTGCAGGTTCTTCCGGATTTGGAGATTTAACTGTTGGAAAATCTCCACTTATTACATTTTGCTCAGGTACATCAATAATATTGGTAAATCCATACATTTTCAATGCCTTAGGTATCAATGTTATACCGGTTCCGTGTATTGGAGTATATACAATCTTCATATCTTTATTACGAGATATGGAGTCAGGTGACAAAGACAATTTTTTGATTTTATCTAAAAATAGATTGTCGATATTCTCACCTATAATTTCTATCAATTCAGGATTACCCTCAAAATGGATATTCTCTATATGTTTGATTTTATTTACCTCAGAAATGATGCCTGTGTCGTATGGAGGAATTACTTGCGCACCATCTTCCCAATAAGCCTTGTATCCATTATACTCTTTTGGATTATGACTTGCTGTTACTACTACACCACTTTGGCAGCCTAATTCGCGAATAGCAAATGAAATTTCGGGAGTTGGACGTAGATTCTCAAACAAATAAACTTTTATTCCATTTGCAGAAAAAATATTGGCTGTTGTTTCAGCAAACAAGCGGCTATTGTTTCTACAATCATAACCTACAACAACTTTAATTTGTTTTGTTTTACCAAATTCTTTTTTTAAGAAATTTGCCAAGCCTTGAGTAGCTGCTCCTACGGTATAAATATTCATTCGATTTGTACCGACACCCATAATACCGCGTAAACCACCTGTTCCGAATTCTAAATCTTTATAAAAAGATTCTATCAAATCGGTAGTGTCTTCGTTATCAAGTAAAGCTTTTATTTGATTTTTTGTGTCTTGATCGTAATCTCCGTTAAGCCATACCTCAGCTTTCTTACGAACATCCAATAGTAAATTGTTTTCCATGTTTTCATTTTATTCGGTTGGCAAAGATAATAATTTAATCGTGAGGCAACAATAAAATAAATAAACTTATGAGCAATTTTTCGACTTCTTTTAAGCAAACGTATTAGAGTGAAATTTTGTATCAATAATTAACCTTAATACATCATTAAACACAAAAATATAGCTATATCTCTGAACAATAGAATATCAAAATAACATGTTATTACATTTATAATAGCAATTTAATTCTTTGTTTTCAAAAAAAAATTGTACTTTTGTGGTCTAATAAGAAGAAAAATGAAAGTTATTGTATCCGTAGTCGTGGGTTTTGTAGTCTTGAAGGTATAAACATTCATGAAGACGGGTATGTGAATTGATATCAAAAAAAACCTTTCCCGCCAAAATGGGGAAGGTTTTTTTTTCTGTAAAACTTAACATAACAAAATATGAAACATTCTCTTAGAAGCGATCAGTGTACACAAGGCAGAAGAATGGCAGCAGCCAGAGCTTTGTGGCGTGCTAATGGTATGAAACCGAATCAAGTAGGCAAACCTATTATTGCTGTTGTCAACTCA
This sequence comes from Bacteroidia bacterium, assembly GCA_009930305.1. GTDB lineage: Bacteria > Bacteroidota > Bacteroidia > Bacteroidales > Paludibacteraceae > Enterocola. The sequence continues at coordinate 107,263 of RZYM01000004.1, read as the reverse complement.
TTCACACAATTTGTTCCCGGACACGTACATTTACACGAAATAGGACAAGAAATCAAAGCTGAAATTGAAAGCTTAGGTTGTTTCGCTGCTGAATTTAACACAATTGCAATTGATGATGGTATAGCAATGGGACATGATGGCATGTTATATTCCCTACCAAGTAGAGATATTATTGCAGATAGCGTTGAATATATGGTTAACGCACACAAAGCTGATGCAATGATTTGTATAAGCAATTGCGATAAAATAACCCCGGGTATGCTTATTGCAGCTATGCGACTAAACATCCCTGCAGTTTTTGTATCAGGCGGACCTATGGAAGCCGGAGAATGGAAAGGACAACACTTGGATCTTATTGATGCAATGATAAAATCGGCAGATACAAGCGTTTCGGATAAAGATGTAAACGAAATCGAACATAGCGCATGTCCTAGTTGCGGATGTTGTTCAGGTATGTTCACAGCGAATTCAATGAATTGCCTTAATGAAGCACTTGGAATGGCGCTTCCGGGCAATGGAACTATATTAGCTACACACGCAAATCGTAGAAGATTAGCTATGGATGCTGCAAAACAGATTGTAAAAAATGCACTTGCGTACTACGAAAACGGAGACGAAAGCGTTTTACCTAGAAGTATTGCAACACGTAATGCATTTTTAAATTCTATGACATTAGACATTGCAATGGGCGGTTCTACCAATACTGTTTTGCACTTGCTCGCTATTGCACACGAAGCAGAAGTTGATTTTACAATGGAAGACATAGACCAACTATCTCGCAAAACACCATGTTTGTGTAAAGTAGCCCCTAATACAGCAAAATACCACTTGCAAGATGTAAATCGCGCAGGAGGTGTACTCGGGATATTAAATGAATTGGCAAAAGGCGGTTTGCTACATACAGAAGCAAAACGAGTTGACGGCATGACAGTAGGAGAAGTTATTAAAGCATATGATATATGCTCAGATAACATTTCAGACGATGCAAAACGCATATATTCAAGTGCACCTTGCAATAAATTCAATTTGGAATTAGGTTCACAAAATACCACATACAACAATTTTGATACGGACCGTGCAGAAGGTTGCATAAGAGATATGGCTCACGCCTATACCAAAGATGGTGGACTTGGCGTTTTAAAAGGAAATATCGCCATAGACGGATGCGTTATTAAAACTGCAGGCGTTGACGAAAGTTTATGGAAATTTAGCGGCAAAGCTGTTGTGTTTAACTCACAAGAATCAGCTTGTGACGGTATCTTAGGCAATAAAGTTCAAGCAGGAGACGTAGTTGTTATCACACACGAAGGGCCTAAAGGTGGACCGGGTATGCAAGAGATGCTCTACCCTACTTCATACATCAAATCACGCCACTTGGGTAAAGAATGCGCCTTAATAACTGACGGACGTTTTTCAGGAGGTACATCAGGACTAAGTATAGGTCACATTTCACCGGAAGCTGCATCAGGTGGAAATATAGGTTTAATAAAAGATGGCGACATTATAGAGATAGATATACCGGCTCGCAGCATTAATGTAAAATTGAGTGATGCAGAGTTAGCCGCACGCAGAAAAGAAGAAGAAGCACGCGGTAAAGATGCCTTTAAACCAATAGGACGAAATCGCGAAATATCAAAAGCTTTGAGAGCATACGCATCTTTAGTTAGTTCTGCTGACAAAGGAGCTGTTCGCTTAATTGATTAACTTTTTATGAGTGCAAAGACAGAAAATATATTAATTCAAATAGGTATTGCTATTGCAGCAGCATTATTTTTTATACCAGGAATAGGTTCAGTTCATCTATTCGATTGGGATGAAATCAATTTTGCAGAGTCTGCTCGCGAAATGATTATGAGCGGCGATTATCTTACAGTACAAATAAATTATGAACAATTCTGGGAGAAACCCCCCTTATTTATTTGGATGCAAGTAGTTTCGATGAAATTATTCGGAATTAATGAATTTGCTGCTCGTATACCTGATGCAATATGCGGAATCATAACATTGCTCGTATTATATAATATAGGCAGTAAAATAAGAGACAGACGTTTCGGACTGTTGTGGACAATGTTATACGCATGTTCATTATTGCCATTTATGTATTTTAAAAGTGGAATTATCGACCCGTGGTTCAATCTATTTATATTTCTGGGAACATATTATTTTATAATTTTCACAGACCCCGGAAATAGGAAACACAGCACCATCAAAGTTTTTGCATCAGCTTTTTTCTTAGGCTTAGCAATATTAACTAAAGGACCTGTCGGATTATTGATATTCTGTTTAACTTTTTGCATATATCTTATTACCAACAACTTTAAATTAAATTTTAAATGGCATCAAGCTATATTGTTTTTTATTATACTAGCATTAACCGGAGGGTTATGGTTTATCTTACAAATAATTGATGGAAATTTTTCAATAATACAAGATTTTATTGTTTACCAAATACGATTATTTGAAACAAAAGACGCAGGACATGGAGGATTCCCTCTGTATCATTTTGTGATTCTTTTTATAGGAGTGTTCCCTGCATCAATATTGTCATTGCCGGCATTCAACTATAAAATAACAAATACAGAAAAAGATGAATCATTCAAGCGTTTTTACAAATGGATGATGATTCTGTTCTGGGTAGTTTTAATTTTATTCTCAATAGTCAGAACTAAAATCATACACTACTCGTCAATGTGCTATTTCCCACTAACATTTATTGCGGCATTTGCATGCGAAAGATACATGAATGGGAAAACAGTGATGCCTAAATATGTAAAGATTTTACTAATAATAATGGCTTGCTTGCTTGGTTTTGCAGTTACTTTGGTAACACAATTCGACAATTTCAAGCATTTATTATACCCATACATATTAGATGAGTTTGCTATAGGAAACATGCAAGCAAATGCTACTTGGTACGGATTTGAGTTTGCATTCAGTCTTATTTTTATATTAGGCGTTGTGTGGATGTGCATTAAATCAAATAAAATACTTAGCTATAAGAATTTTAGCATTATGTGTGCATCAAGCATAATATTCATATATTCGGCATTATTATTTATAGTTCCACAAGTTGAGAAATATTCTCAGGCTGCTGCCATTGAGTTTTATGAAAGTAAAAAGACTGAAGATTGCTATATATATTTGCCGTATTTTAAAAGTTACGCACAGTACTTTTACTCTGACAGACAAATACAAAACAAAAATGCAGATGCACAATATTTAATGCATGGGCAGTTAGACAAAGATTGTTATTTTGTACTTAAAGATATTTCATTGGAAGTAAGCAGTTTCGAATCAGAAGTTCAAGATGCAAAACTGATAAATAAAAAGAATGGGTTTGCTTTTTATGTTCGCAAACCACAAATTTATTAAAATGCTAAACGAAAAAAAAATCGTAGTTGTAATGCCTGCTTACAATGCAGAAAAAACATTGGAGCAAACATATAAAGAAATCCCTCTCGACATTGTTGATGAAGTGATTTTAACTGACGATTGCAGTAAAGATAATACCATTGCCAAAGCCAAAGAACTTGGTATAAAAGAAGTTCTGATTCACGAAAAGAACAAAGGTTATGGAGGCAATCAGAAAACGTGTTACAATAGAGCATTGGAATTAGGAGCCGATATAATTATTATGTTACATCCTGATTATCAATATACTCCAAAGTTAATACATTCAATATCATACTTAATCGCCAATGATTTATACCCTGTTGTTATGGCCTCACGGATTTTAGGTATGGGTGCATTAAAAGGAGGGATGCCTATTATTAAATACGTGTCTAACAGATGCCTGACATTATTTGAAAATATTTTGTTACATCAAAAACTGTCAGAATATCATTCAGGATACAGAGCATTTTCGGCACAAGTACTAAGAAATATAAATTACAATGTCGATTCTGACGATTTTATTTTTGACAACGAAATGCTGGCACAAATATTTATGAAAGGTTACGAAATAGGAGAAATAACCTGCCCTACCAAATATTTTGACGATGCATCATCAATTAATTTAAAACGCAGTACAATTTATGGGCTCGGAGTTATCAGAGTATCAATTGTATACAAACTGTGCAAATGGAAACTTATGTATTCTAAATTATTTACATGAACCTGATAACGCTCATAAAAGAAGTACTTGGCAAAAAGCCTGCTCATAGCACGTTGGTGCAAATATGCAGATATATATGCTCTGGTGGGTTGGCGTTTGTTTTTGATTATGTAACCCTATATATTTTGACAGAATATGCAGGATTTCATTACTTAGTATCAAGCGCCTGCGGGTTTTCGGTAGGATTGGTAATTACATATATACTAAGTATTTATTGGATATTTGATGAACACAGAACAAAAGATAAGATTGTTGAATTTTCAGTTTTCCTATTAATCGGACTAAGCGGAATTCTTCTAAATATCGGACTGATGTGGGTGTTTACAAGTTTGTGTTCTATATATTACATGTTATCAAAGTTAATTACAACAATTATAGTGTTTGTATGGAATTTTATTTTTAAAAAGAAATTATTATTTACACAAAGATAGATATGGCAAATACAATGGCAGGTGCTTATGCCCTAATGGAAGCACTTTTAAACGAAGGGACGGATACTATTTTCGGGTATCCCGGTGGACAAATAATTCCGGTATTTGATGCTTTGTACGATTACAAAGACAAACTAAGGCATATTTTAGTGCGTCACGAACAAGGAGCAACACATGCAGCACAAGGATATGCTCGTGTAAGTGGAAAACCAGGTGTTGTTATAATAACATCAGGTCCGGGTGCTACAAATGCCATTACAGGTATTGCTGATGCACAGATGGATAGTACCCCTTTGGTAGTAATTGCAGGTCAAGTTCCCGCAGGTATCTTAGGAACTGATGCATTTCAGGAAACTGACTTAGTCGGTATAACACAACCAATAACAAAATGGAGTTATCAAATACGTGATCCCAAAGAGATTGCATGGGCTGTTGCAAGAGCATTTTATATTGCTAAAAGCGGACGTCCGGGTCCTGTTGTACTTGATTTTACAAAGAATGCACAATTTGCAAAAGTCGATTACAAACCTGAAGTATGCAATTTTATACGCAGCTATATCCCTGTACCTGAAATGAATCCTGAAAAAATAAAGGCAGCTGCCGATTTAATAAACAATGCAAAAAAACCATTTGCCCTCATCGGACATGGTGTTACTATAGGACAAGCCGAAGACGAATTAATGCAGATGCTCGACAAAGCCGATATACCTGCAGCATGGACACTGCTTGGCGAATCTGCTATGCCGACAGACTATCATTTAAACAAAGGTATGCTTGGTATGCACGGCAATATTGGTCCTAATTTAAAAACTAACGAATGTGATGTTTTAATAGCAATAGGTATGCGTTTTGACGACCGCATAACCGGGGATCTCAACGCCTATGCCAAACAAGCTAAAATCATTCATTTTGATATAGACCCTTCTGAAATAGATAAGAATATAAAAACAGACCTCGCTGTAATTGGTGATGTTAAAGAAACAATACCTGCTGTAACAGCACTTATTAAAGAAACAAAACATACAGAATGGATCGCATCATTCGATGATTATTACAAGCAAGAGTTGAACTCTGTAATAAAACACGACCTTAATCCAAGCAGCGATAGCCCGATCAAAATGGCTGAAGTTGTCAAAAGAATCTCTGATGCAACAAATAAAGAAGCAATATTGGTAACCGATGTAGGACAAAATCAAATGGTTGCCATTAGATATTTTCAGTTTAGCAAAAAACGCAGTGTAGTAACATCCGGTGGTTTGGGTACCATGGGATTCGGTATACCTGCAGCAATAGGAGCAAAAATAGCTGCACCCGATCGCACGGTATGTTTGTTCTGTGGAGATGGTGGTTTCCAAATGACACTACAAGAACTTGGCACTATAATGCAAGAAAATTTAGGTGTTAAAATCATCATTCTAAATAACAATTACTTAGGTATGGTACGTCAATGGCAAGAATTATTTTTCCACAAACGCTACTCATATACACCTATGGTTAATCCTGATTTTCAGGCGATTGCTAGTGCATACAGAATCAAAAGCAAATGTGTTTCGAAACGTGATGAATTAGATAATGCAATTACCGAAATGATTGCCGATGACAAAGCATTTTTGTTAATAGTTAATGTTGAAGAAGCTGGTCTTGTATATCCTATGACACCGGCAGGTGGTGCTGTTACTGACATTTTATTAGGAGAGGAGAAATAAATCATGGAAAATAAAGTATATACCGTAACCGTTTTTTCTGAGAATACACCAGGTCTTTTGAATCAAATTACCATTGTATTTACTCGTAGGCAAATAAATATTGAAACATTATCAGTATCTCCATCTGCCATTAAAGGTATCCATAAGTTTACCATAACGGTAGTTACCGATTTAGATACTATAAAAAAGGTAGTAAAACAAATAGATAAGCGTGTTGATATATTAAAAGCATACTATAATACTGATGATGAGCTGATATATCAAGAAATAGCTTTATTCAAATTAGCTACAGACAAAGTTTTGGCGATGGGTGGTATCGAGTATTTAATACGCAAATACAACACTCGCGTACTCGAAATCCTTGACAATTGTGTAGTTCTTGAAAAAACAGGTCTTTACCAAGAGACTCAAGAGATGTTTAACGAGCTACAAAACAGCATAGGCGTATTACAATTTATACGTTCAGGGCGTGTAGCAATTACACGTGGACGTGTAGAACGTTTAAGCGACATGCTTGCCGGTATAGATTCGAAAATAAAAAACAAACAATTGTAGTGAACAAAGATGAATTAACTCAGACATTTACCCATCATATCGGCCCACAAGAGGTTGATTGTTCGGGATATATGTCGTTGACTGCACTTGGTTCTGCAATTTTGAATACAGCCGGTGATGCTGCCGAAAATCACAATTTTGGTATGAAATTCTTGTTAAAAGAAGGTCTTACTTGGGTTGTTTCGCGTTTATCTATATGCATTGATCAACTTCCTAAAATGTATGATGTCATAAAAATTGAAACTTGGGTAAAAAATTACAGCAGAGTATTTACTACCCGAAATTTCAAAATTTATAACAGCAAGGGAGAAGAAATATGTAAAGCATCATCGCAATGGGCTGTAATAGATTTAAAAACGAGACGTCCTTTTGATTTGAGGAACAAACCGGAATGGCAACAATACGCAACCGAAGAATCACACGAAGTTGAAGATCCTATTAGCATATCTACAATAAGTGGAGAATTAATTTCTGAGCATCGTGTAAGATTCAGTGATATTGACTTTAATCAGCACACCAATAGCATGAAATATGCAGAATGGATGCTAGACACTTATTCGCCTGATACTCTAAAAGACAGACGTATCACTCGATTTGATATCAACTATATGCACGAAGCTCTGTATGGGCAAAGTATTAAGATTGTTCGTTCCGAAGGCGAAAACAAATCATTGTTTAATTTAACTGACAATGATAATTTTTCACTTTGTAGAGCGGCAATAACATGGAGATTGTAATATTTAAGCATAGATAATAACAAAAAAGTTTACTTTCAATAAAAAAAACGTACCTTTGCAACTCAATTGTAAGTTTTATACAGTTTAAACTTTAAATTTTTAATTCATAATAATTATGGCACAAATGAATTTTGGCGGGGTAATCGAGAATGTTGTTACCCGTGAAGAGTTCCCCTTAGAAAAAGCACGTGAAGTATTGAAAAATGAAACTATAGCAGTTATTGGTTATGGCGTACAAGGTCCTGGTCAATCATTAAACCTACGCGACAATGGTTTTAACGTTATAGTTGGTCAACGTAAAGGTAAAACATGGGATAAAGCAGTTGCTGACGGATGGGTTCCGGGTGAAACTTTATTTGAAATTGAAGAAGCTTGCCAACGTGGTACAATCATACAATATTTATTGTCTGATGCAGCTCAAATTGAATTATGGCCAGTTGTAAAACGTAATCTTACAGCAGGAAAAACATTATATTTCTCTCACGGATTTGGAATTACATGGAATGACCGTACAGGCATCGTTCCTCCAAAAGACATTGATGTTATCATGATTGCTCCTAAAGGTTCAGGAACATCACTTCGCCGTATGTTTTTACAAGGCCGTGGTTTGAACTCATCTTATGCTATTTGGCAAGATGCTTCGGGTCATGCTTTTGATAAAGTTGTTGCTTTAGGTGTAGGTGTTGGTTCCGGCTATTTGTTCGAAACAACATTCTTACGCGAAGCTACATCAGACCTTACCGGCGAACGCGGTTCTTTAATGGGTGCTATCCAAGGTTTGCTTTTAGCACAATACGAAACATTGCGTGAAAACGGGCACGAACCATCAGAAGCATTTAATGAAACAGTTGAAGAGTTAACTCAATCATTGATGCCTTTGTTTGCTGAAAACGGTATGGATTGGATGTATGCTAACTGCTCAACAACAGCACAACGTGGTGCATTAGACTGGATGGGACCTTTCCACGATGCAATCAAACCTGTTATGCAAAAATTATATGCTAGTGTAAAAGCAGGTAACGAAGCTCAAATTTCAATTGACTCAAACTCTAAACCAGACTATCGTGCCGGTTTGGAAAAAGAATTGAAGACCTTACGCGAAAGCGAAATGTGGCAAGCCGGTGCAGTTGTACGTAAATTACGTCCTGAAAACAATTAATATTTAGCAATATATTGCAAAATCAAAATAAGGAGTTGAAATTTCAACTCCTTATTTTTTGTTATGACTGTGTAAAATATCATTCTGCAAAACACATATTTTATTTTATCAAAACTATTTTATTCATAAATTTGTCAATTGTTTGCCTTACCAACAATATGTCTTTATGGAAACCATACAATCGATTTTAAGTTCTGATACTTTTCCGTGGCTTAGTGCAATACTTTTGGGACTACTTACAGCAATAAATCCATGTCAGCTGGCAATGAATCTGATGGCAATAGGATATATTGCCAAAGAAACACCAAAACATGCTTTTAAATACAGCTTGGTATACGCACTAGGTAGAATCTGCGTATATACTATACTTGGAATCACGCTTATATACATATTACATCAAGGAGCTACAATATTGCCAATACAAAATTTTTTAGGCAATTATGGAGAATTGTTATTGAGCCCGGTTCTTATTGTTGTGGGTTCCGTAATTTTAATACATGGTTTGGGGCACGATCATAGTCTTACTGAGGGCGACAACTGCCACCACCATACAAAGCCTAAAGCTAAAGGAATTTATGGAGCATTTTTACTAGGAGTTCTATTTGCATTAGCTTTTTGCCCCGAAACAGCTATTTTTTACTTCGGGATGCTAATCCCACTATCGTTCGAATCTACAATAGGGTACACATTACCACTGATTTACGCCGTAATAACCGCATTACCTGTCTTGTTTTTTGCCGGCATAATAGCATACGGGACCGACAAATCAACAAAATATATCAATAAAATCCAGAAAATACAAAAATGGCTCACAGCTATTGTAGGCGCATTATTTATTATTATGGGTATCTGGCTGCTAATAGAAAATATTTTATAAGATATCTGTTGATAAAAATTTATCAACAATCGGTAAGTCATACGTAAGTAGGCAATAAAATTGTGTATCTTTGCAGATAATCTTAATATTAATCTAACGGAGATACTCTCCTTAAAAAAACAACGATTTATGGCAACAGAAGAAAAAAAAGAAGCACTAAAGCCAAACTTGGAGAAATTAAAAGCTTTACAATTAGCAATCGACAAAATTGAAAAGGATCATGGTAAAGGTACTATCATGAAACTTGGAGACGACCACGTAGTAGACGTTCCGGTTATACCAACAGGATCTATAGGCCTTAATGCTGCATTAGGAGTTGGTGGACTTCCACGCGGCCGCGTTATTGAAATATTCGGACCTGAATCATCAGGAAAGACAACATTAGCAATACACGCAATTGCACAAGCTCAAAAAGCAGGTGGTATAGCAGCTATTATTGATGCAGAGCACGCATTTGATCGTTTCTATGCACAAAAATTAGGTGTTGATGTAGAAAATCTTTTCATATCACAACCTGACAATGGCGAACAAGCACTTGAAATTGCAGACCAACTAATACGTTCATCAGCAATTGACATTATAGTAATAGACTCTGTTGCAGCTCTAACACCTAAAGCAGAAATTGAAGGTGATATGGGTGATTCAAAAATGGGATTACAAGCACGATTAATGTCACAAGCATTACGTAAACTTACAGCAAACATCAATAAGACAAATACTTGCTGTATTTTTATCAACCAATTACGCGAAAAAATCGGAGTTATGTTCGGAAATCCTGAAACGACAACCGGTGGTAACGCTCTTAAATTTTATGCATCAATTCGTTTGGATATCCGCAAAATAGGACAAATCAAAGAAGGAGATGAAGTTATGGGAAATCAAACACGCGTGAAAGTTGTAAAGAACAAAGTTGCTCCTCCGTTCCGCAAAGCAGAATTCGACATAATGTTTGGCGAAGGCATATCACGCAGCGGTGAAATTGTAGACTTGGGTGTAGAGGGTGGCATTATCAAGAAGAGCGGTTCTTGGTTTAGCTATGGAGAAACCAAATTAGCACAAGGTCGCGATGCAACAAAGAAACTGATAAGCGATAATCCTGAATTATCCGCAGAACTGGAACAAAAAATAATGGAATACCTAAAGAAATAAAATGAACGACCTGATATTCGGACTACGTGCCATAATAGAAGCTATTGAATCCGGCAAAGAGATAGATAAAATACTTTTAAAGAAAGACATGCAAAGTGACTTGGCAAAAGAGTTATTTGCAGCTGTTAAAGGACGCAACATCCCGGTTGTACGCGTACCTATAGAAAGAATAGACCGCATTACAAAGAAGAATCATCAGGGAGCTATAGCATTTATTTCACCAATAACATATCAAAGAATCACGGACATAATTCCCTCCTTATACGAGGTAGGGAAAAGTCCGTTGATTGTTGTATTAGACGGAGTTACAGACGTACGTAACTTTGGAGCAATAGCACGTACTTGCGAGTGCGCCGGAGTTGACGCAATAGTACTTCCACAATCAGGAAGTGCCCCCGTAAATGCAGATGCAATAAAAACATCGGCAGGAGCATTAATGACCATTCCCGTATGCCGTGAACATAATTTGGCATACGTACTGCAATTTATGAAAGATTCAGGTATCAAACTTATTGCAGCATCCGAAAAAGCTGCAAAAGACTATACGCAAATATCATATACAGAGCCTACAGCTATTGTAATGGGTGCAGAAGATATAGGAATCTCGCAAAGTATACTAGCACTATGCGATGAATCTGCACGTATTCCAATACTTGGTGAAATAGCATCCTTAAATGTATCGGTAGCTGCAGGTATACTTATATACGAAGCAGTAAGACAAAGGAAATAATAATCTATGACTATTCTGTACGAGGACAATCATATTATCGCTGTAAATAAAACATGCAACGAAATAGTTCAAGGCGACAAGACCGGAGACGAACCACTTGCTGAAACCGTAAAGAAATACTTGAAAGAAAAGTATGCAAAACCCGGAAATGTTTTTTGCGGTGTCACACACAGATTAGACCGACCTGTAAGCGGTGTCGTTGTGTTTGCTAAAACAGGAAAAGCACTTGAAAGATTTAACGAGATGCTCCGAAATAGAGAAATCAAAAAGAACTATTGGGCTATCGTTAAAAACCCTCCTAAAGAACCTGAGAAACGCTTAGAACACTACTTGGTTCGTAACGAGAAACAAAATAAATCTTACGCATACGAACAACCCAAAGGGGATGCAAAAAAAGCAATCCTTTCTTACAAGACAATTGCACAATCAGATAACTACACCCTACTGGAAATTGATTTAGAAACCGGCAGACATCACCAAATACGGTGTCAATTAGCTCATATAGGCAGCCCTATCAAAGGTGATTTAAAATATGGTTTCGACAGATCAAATAAAGATGGAGGAATCAGTCTACACGCCCGTAAAATAGAATTTATCCATCCTATAAGTAAAAAAGAAGTTTGCATCATAGCACCTGTTCCAGAAAACGACAATCTTTGGAAAGCCATGGAATCAATGGTGAGCAAATAAAAATCAAATTAACAAATCGCATTAAAAATATAGTTGTTTCAATCTTTTTATTAGTTTGAAGTACAATGGATTTTATTTTTATGTAGATTTGCATGACGACTCATTGATACACTATTATTAAATAAGCAAAATATTTTTATCGACAAAGCTCGATATTATTAATAATATAGCTCTACTAATATGAAAAAAATTAGATTGTTTTGCATAATCATTATGCTATTAAGCGGGATTAGCCTAAATGCAAAGGACATGTACGTTTCGCTTGGAGGGCTTTACACCCCTACATTTGCAGGCAGCGATATTGCTTCGTTTCCAATAGACGGAGGTAATTCAATGCAATTTTCAAATTACAAAAGCAACACTTACGGGGGTGGAGTCTATTTGGGACTTAGCAATCGCTATTTATATCAAATGGGCTTCTTGTATAAGTTCAAACAAATGAGTTTTGACTATACTAATATATCAAGAGCAGAATTTGAATCAATCGAAATAAACTCTCACATACTCGCTATCCCTATAAGTTTCGGACTTAATTTTCTATACTTCGAAAAGTTCTCGATGGGCATTTCAGTAGGTGGAAGTTTTGATTTTATGCTTAGCAACGATGATTATAAGATATGTGATTATGTTACGGCAAAGGCCAATATTTGCGTCCCTGCCTTTATCTGCGGACTTGAGATACATGCACCATATTGCTGGGTAAATATTCGTTATCAGCTTAAAGGATCGGATTACACATATAAATACACATATATGGGCAACAAGGTAACAGCAGATATGCCACTGTTCCATGGCGTTGAAATTGCTGTAGGAGTTAATCTTTGGGAAATGAAATAATTTTATACAGAAAGCCATGAAAAATACACATTCCATAATTAAAAACAAATTATCATTATTAATAATTTTGCTTTGTGCACTTCCTTTTACAAAGCTATATGCCGAAGATGTAAAAGAAAATAAAATCTTACCTATATACGTTGATCGTGTTGCCAGATGGGGCGGTTCAATGGGATTAACCATTAAATGGATAAATTCTTTTCCTAAATTAGAAGCTACAGAAACTGTTGCTTTTACTCCAGATTTAGGTCATGTTATTCTCGAAATAAACGGCTATCCTACCAAAGATATGCAAGTTTCGCAGTTTAATGAAATATTTGAGAATAGTTCTTTAGTAAAATTGAAATATATTCGTAAGATAGCGGGTAAAAACGAAACTGCGGAAGCTGTATTCAAATACGAAATCATAAGATCGGAAGGCTCACCAGACTTTGAAGTTAAAACTATAAGCAACGATAATTACAATGGTACTACGGTTTTGGTTGACGATGAAATAGATTTCTTTAATTATGACACTTATGATATTTTAGTAATAGGCAACGACCCGCTTACAGACAAAAATATCCTTCAAAATTATGTTAACTCCATACGCCCCGTATATGCTCGCAACACAGATCATCCCGATATATTATTTATGGCATCAAAAAATGTAAATCAAGATATACAATCTATATATATACCTAAAACAGAGCAGGTTGTAAATACAGGCAGCAGTACCGGATACTACAGCTTTTTCAACATACCGTTTTCTGTAACTACACAGAATAGCAAAGTTTATACATCTGGCGACTATACAAAAACTGTAATAAATACAGACGCATATTTGCAATTTGCTGTACTTGATACAAGAATGATGGCTGATTCAACGAGACAATCGGCACCCGTTATATATCAGTACACCTATGATATGCACCTCGAAAAAGAATTCAACCCCTTAAACGAAAGTCGCACAATTGCAAGCTACAATCCATTCCCATACAAAGTTATTACAGGCTCAAAAAGCGGATTCGGATTCTGTTTTAAAGATGGTGATATAATAGATATAGTAAACGACAGTCCGGCAGATAAGGCAGGCTTTAAAGCAGGTGACAATATTATAGCAGTTAATGGCAGAAGAACATATACCAAACACTTTAACGACCCTACTCGCTTTTACAGCACAACGAATAATAAATATATATTAGATTGGTATCCACTATCTGATGATAATACATATACAGTAAAAAGAAGGGGAGAAAAAATTACTTTAAAAGGAGGATACAAAAAGATCTCTGTTGATAGTAAATGTCTGACAATCAAATAATAATAATATCATATTTATCAACAATAGATGGCTATAAAAGAACAAGACGGAACCACATAGTTCCGTCTTGTCTTTTTGTATTTACAATGTTTATTGAGTCTTAAACATCTCTTTTATACCACCCAAAGAGCTTAATACGCCGGTAGCTTCATAAGGTAAATATATCGTCTTATTGTCTTTTCCGCTAACCATTTCTTTTAAACCGTCAATGTACTTAATTGCCAACAAGTAATTAACCGGATTAGTACCTTTTTGAGCAGCTACTGCCTCCGATATTTGTCGAATTGCTTTTGCCTCTGCTTCTGCTTGAAGAATTTGAGCCTCTGCATTACCTTGTGCTTTCAATATTTTAGCTTGTTTTTCAGCTTCAGCAGCATTAATCTCTGCAGATTTTTCACCTTCCGATTTTAATATAGCCGACTGCTTCTCTCCTTCTGATTTTAATATTTCCGCACGTTTATCACGCTCAGCTTGCATTTGTTTTTCCATAGCAAAACGAATACTTTCAGGCGGTGTAATATCTTGCAATTCAACACGATTAACCTTTACGCCCCATTTATTAGTAGCCTCATCAAGAACATTACGCAATTTTGAATTGATAGTATCACGCGATGTTAATGTCTCATCTAATTCCATTTCGCCGACTACATTACGCAATGTAGTTTGAGTCAATTTTTCTATAGCTAAAGGCAAATTCTGTATTTCATATACAGATTTCATAGGATCAACAATTTGAAAATAAAGCAACGCATTAATTTCTGTCATTACATTATCTTTAGTAATAACGCTTTGTTTGTCAAAATCATATACTTGCTCACGTAAGTCTATACGCGAATTCATTCGTAAAGATCCATTAGGCATACGAGTAACTGTATCTTTTGCTCTTTCTACAATTGGCAAAATGATATTAATACCGGCAGTTATTGTACGCTGATATTTTCCCAGTCGCTCAACTATCATTGTTTCCGATTGAGATACTATCTTAAATCCTCTCAAAACATAAATCACCACGAGTACTACTAAAATAAGTAGCACGATTGTTCCTGCATTCATAATTTTATTTTTTTACGGTTAATATAATGCTATCCCTTCCAACAATTTTTACTTTATCACCTTTTTCAATAATCTCATTATCAGACGTTATAGCCTTCCAATCATCCCCATCAACCATAACCCGACCGGTACCTTTAGAAGCTTCTATGGTTTCAGAAACTACTGCAATTCGTCCAATCAGAGCATCCGCATTAGTTGCTATATTCTTTTTCTTATTTAAAAATTTCAGGGCAAATGGTCTGACTAAAACAAAGCCAAGCACTGTGCCAATTATTAAGGAGAGGACTTGCCAATTAAAGTTTAATCCGCACAAAGCTGAGATTACAGCAAAAATACAACCTATTGCAAAACAAAATACGGAAAATGTTGCAGTAAATATTTCTAATATTGTTAGTAGAATAGCAGCAATTAGCCAATAATGATATGGTTCCATATTGTAGTTTATTATTTTTTATATACAAATATACAATTCTTTTTATTATCTGCAAGAAATAAAAAAATAAACCTTATTTTTGTAGAATTAGAATCCTAAAACTTAACTATAAACTTGTAAGCCTATAGAACAAACCTTACTACAACTCCAAACCGAAAAAACGGTACCCTAAAAAACTCACCCGAAACATAACATTATGAAAAATACTATTCAAATCGTATTAATATTTTTTATTGCCATATCTATGACATCATTTGATTTTCCAACACACTATAAGTCCTTCGATAACTATCCTATATACAATAACAATGATTTGGAAGTTACTTATACCCCTTCAAAAACTACTTTCAAAATTTGGTCGCCTGATATTGATAGTGCTAAAGTAAGAATATACAAAGCAGGCATTGACGAAGACCCAATAGAAACCATGTTGATGATTAAAATGGAAGATGGTATTTGGGAAGTAAGTTCAGATGGAGATCTAAAAGGACTCTTTTATACATTTCAAGTTCAATTTGAGAATGAATGGTTAAGAGAAAGCCCCGGATCGTACGCAAAAGCTGTTGGCGTAAACGGATTGAGAGGTGCTATTGTCGACATGCAAGAAACTAATCCTGAAGGATGGGAAAATGATCAACGTCCGACTCAAAATACATTCAACGACATTATGCTTTACGAAGTACATGTTCGCGATTTTTCAATGGCTGCAAATTCGGGAATGAAGAATAAAGGCAAGTTTTTGGCATTTACAGAAAAAGGAACCGTTAATTCATTCGGTCAAAGAACAGGTATAGACCACTTAAAGGAATTAGGCATCACCCATATACATTTATTGCCTTCGTTTGACTATGCATCAATAAATGAAACAAAACTAAAAGAGAATAAATATAATTGGGGCTACGATCCTGCAAATTTCAATGTTCCTGAAGGCAGCTATTCTACAAACCCATACGACCCTATTTGCCGCATCAAAGAATTTAAACAAATGGTGCAATCATTACACAAAAATGGTATCCGCATTATAATGGACGTCGTTTATAACCATACGTTCAAGTGCGAAATATCAAACTTCAATATGATTACACCCGGTTATTACTATCGCCATAATGCGGATGGAAGTTTTTCAAATGCATCAGGCTGTGGTAACGAAACCGCTTCAGAACGAGCTATGGTTCGCAAATACATTATCGAATCTGTAAAATATTGGGTAACAGAATATCACGTTGACGGATTTAGATTTGACTTAATGGGTATACACGATATTGAAACCATGAATTTAATACGGGCTGCATTAAACGAAATCGATCCTACTATTTTAATATATGGAGAAGGTTGGACTGCAGGTGATTCTCCACTCCCATACGAGCAGCGTGCAGTAAAACAGAATGCCAATCAGATGGACGGAATTGCTGTTTTTAGTGATGATTTGCGTGATGCTCTAAAAGGTAGTTGGGCAAATGCAAAAGAACCCGGATTTGCATGTGGTAAACAAGGTTACGATGAAACTATTAAATTCGGCATCATAGGAGCAACTAAACACGATCAGATTCATTACGGACTGATTAATTACTCCAATGCACCTTTTGCAAATCAGCCATCGCAAGTAATTAATTATGTATCTTGCCACGACGATTTATGTCTAACCGACAAATTATCATACTCAGCACCGGAAGGAGTCACTCCGCAAGAACTTAAGAAGTTCAATAAGCTTGCTCAATCCGTTGTCTTTACAGCACAAGGAATACCTTTCATTTATGCTGGTGAAGAAATTATGAGAAATAAAAAAGGAATACATAATTCGTATCAATCACCTGATAGCATAAATCAAATTGATTGGGATTTAAAAAAAACTAACGAATCTATGTATCAATATTATAAGGGTTTGATTTCACTTCGCAAAAATCACCCTGCTTTCAGAATGCCTACCACAAAAATGATTCAAGATAACCTACATTTTCTTGATCCGCGTCAGGCGTGCGTAGTTGCATACACTATTGATAACAACGCTAATGGCGATAGATGGAATCGAATATTAGTTATACACAATGGCAATAGGTACGGAATAAGTTTAGAAATACCACAAGAAAATTGGTGGGTAATAAGCAACGGAGAGAGTATCAATCAAAATGGTATATTCAAATTTAATAAAGAATATTTGACTGTACCGGCATCATCAACAATGATTTTATGCAAACCGTAACAAGTTCGGACATCGCAAAATATGTAGAAGAATATGCGCCTCTTTCGTTACAAGAAGAGTGGGATAATTGCGGATGGCAATTAACTAATGGCGATGCGATTGTAAGTGGAGTGATGCTTTGTATAGACATAACCGAAACTGTAATATCCGAAGCAATTGAGAAAAATTGTAATTTCATACTTTCACATCATCCTTTATTATTTGACGGATTAAAAAAAATTACAGACGAACCGATTAGCGGTTGTGTAAGAATAGCGATTGAACACAATATCGCATTATATTCGGCCCATACAAACATGGACAAAGTGTTTAATGGGGTAAGTGGTAGAATGTGTAAAAAGCTGAACCTCAACAACTGCAAAATTTTAGAATCCGATTGTACAAATAGCGGTTTTGGCATGATAGGAACATTGAATGAGCCTATTAGTTGCATGGACTTTTTAAAACAATTGGAATATACATTCAATCCTATATGTCTCAAACATTCACAAATTAGCGATAGAAAAATTAAAACTATAGCTGTTTGCGGAGGCAGTGGATCATTCTTAATTTCAAAAGCAAAAGAACTCTGTGCAGATATATTTGTTACAAGTGATTTAAAATATCATGATTTTTTCAAGGCCGATAAAAGATTTATTTTAGCTGATATCGGACATTTTGAATCAGAACAATACACAAAAGAGATTTTTTTTGAAATACTTTCAAAAAAAATGCCTACCTTTGCAATCCTAAATTCAGAAAAGGAGCACAATCCAATATATTGTCTATAAAATCCAGCATTATGGCAGAAAAAACTCAGGACGCAAAAGAAATTTCAGTAGAACAGAAACTGAAAGCCTTGTACGATTTACAAACAATCGTGTCAGACATAGATAAAATCAAGATTTTACGTGGTGAACTACCTGGCGAAGTACAAGATTTAGAAGATGAAATCATTGGTTTACAAACTCGTCTAAAAAACATAGAGACAGAAATTGCAAATATCAATGCAGAAATTGCAAAACGCAATCAGAATATGGCTGATTCAAATGCATTGATTGCAAAATATAAAGAGCAAATTGACAATGTTCGTAATAACCGCGAATTTGACTATTTGAGCAAAGAAATTGAATTTCAATCATTGGAAATTGAATTAGCACAAAAGAATATCCGCGATTACAGTGTTGCTATTGAACGCAAAAACGAAGAATACGAAAAATCTAAATATTTATTGGAAGATAAAACAATTGTACTAAACGAAAAGAAAGAAGAGTTAGACGAAATCATTGTTGAAACAAAACAAGAAGAAGAACGTTTACGCGAAGATGCTAAGAAAATTGAGGCAATGATTGAATCTCGTTTATTACAAGCATTTAAACGTATTCGTAAAAATGCACACAATGGATTAGCAGTTGTATATATACAACGTGATGCTTGTGGCGGTTGCTTTAATAAAATACCGGCACAACGTCAATTAGACATTCGTCTTCGCAAAAAGATAATTGTTTGCGAGCACTGCGGACGTATCTTAATTGACCCTGAATTAGCAGGAGTTGTTGAAGAAAGCAAGTAATAATAAAATCATATTTTAATAAAAAAGTCTCGAAGTACTTCGGGACTTTTTTTATGCTTTAATTAGAAAAATGAGTAATTTTTATTACTTCGGCAATTATCTCAGCAGTTTTTTCAATACCGCAAACAGAAGAATTAATACACAAATCGTAGGTTGATGCTACCCCCCATTCTGTGTTAGCATAATAATTATAATATGATGCACGAGACTTATCGGCTTTTCGCACCAAACTTTCAATATTCTCTCCTTGCACATCATATTCCTTAAGCGTTGATACTCGTTTTACACGCGTTTCAATATCGGCAGTTATAAACACAGAAAATAATGCCGGGTCATCCCTTAATACATAGTTACCACACCTACCAACAATTACGCAAGAGTTTTGCGCAACTCGTTTTATAGCCTCAGATTGCAACTTAAATAAAGATTCACCTGATAAGACATTATCTTGTCCTACCGGCATAAACATTGATCCTAAAGACCAATCCAAATGCAAAGCTGATAACAAACCACCGGATTGACGTTCGTCAGCACGTTTAAAGAACTCATCTTTAATACCGCTGTCTTCGGACGCACATCTAATAAGTTCCTTATCGTAATACGGAATTTTGAAATAATCGGCTAGCATTCTACCAATAACACGTCCTCCGCTACCAAATTGCCTGCCTATTGAAATAATTATTTTATTTTCAGCCATAGATGATAATTTAGTTTTTTTGATACTCAGCCTTAAACTGTTTGATTTGATGTATTAATAATATTGAAACAACAATTGAAGATACGAAATCCGCCATCGGCATACTCCACCAAACACCTTCAGCTCCAAAAAATTTTGGCAAGACAATCAGAAATGGTATCAAAAAAAGCATTTGCCTATTTAAAGACAAAAAAATTGCCTTTTTAGCAAGACCCACTGATTGGAAAAGATTAGTAGCTACCATTTGATATCCTACTACAGGGAATATAAATGTAATAATACGTAAAGCATGCTCACTTATCTCAATTAATTCTGAATCTTTTGT
Source organism: Bacteroidia bacterium (assembly GCA_009930305.1). Classification (GTDB taxonomy): domain Bacteria; phylum Bacteroidota; class Bacteroidia; order Bacteroidales; family Paludibacteraceae; genus Enterocola. The sequence goes on along the minus strand of RZYM01000004.1, from coordinate 86,715 downwards.
AAATAATGAAATTACAGATTTTGGAAAGCATTGACAAATTAAAAAGCCTATAGTAGTCACTGCAACTGCACTTATTACTGTCATCTTAAATCCAGACATAACCCTATCCAATTTTCTCGCTCCATAGTTATAGCCTACTATGGGCTGCATGCCTTGATTCAAGCCCATTACTATCATAATGAAAAAGAATATTATTCTGTTATTGATGCCATAAGCACCTATATACAAGTCACCTCCATGGGTTTTCAAACCATTATTAATAAGCATAACAACCAGACAAGCACATACATTAATAAAAAATGGAGACAAACCGATTGCCAAAATATTACGCGCAACAGTTAATCTAAATTTAAACATGCTCAATTTGAAACGCAAAAAAGTAGAGGGTCTGCTAAAATGCCACAATACAACTAGTAAAGCTAAAATCTGAGCTAAAACAGTACCCAAGGCAGATCCTTTGATACCCATATTAAAAACAAAAATAAACAAATAATTAAATAATCCATTAATAACGACTGCAAACAAAGTTGTATACATTGAGCTACGTGGATAGCCTGAAGAACGCATTACAGCATTCAGACCTAAATAAACGTGAGTTATAAGATTGCCATATAAGATTATTTTCATATAATCACGAGCATATGGTAATGTCGCTTCGCTTGCTCCAAAAAATATAAGTATATTATCCAGAAACGAGAGAGAAACTACCATAAATATAAGTCCTATCATTATGTTAAGCAATACAACATTGCCCATTGCATGTTCTGCCCCTTCAACATCTTTCTGACCTAATTTTACAGATATTACCGTTGATGCTCCCACTCCAACCATTGCTCCAAACGCCGCTGCTAAATTCATAAAAGGGAAAGTAATTGCCAAACCGGCAATTGCGAGAGTTCCAACACCTTGGCCAATAAATATACTATCCACCATATTGTATAAAGAGGATGCGGTCATCGCAACAATTGATGGTACAGCATATTGCCTAAGCAAAACCCATATTCGCTCAGTTCCTAAAGAAAGACTATCGTTATTTGACATTTAAACGGCTTTAAAACTCATATCCAAACTCTTAACAGAGTGTGTCAAAGCGCCTACTGAAATATAATCGACTCCGCATTCGGCGTAAGTACGCAAAGTATCATAAGTAATACCACCAGACGATTCTGTTTCGTATCTTCCGCCAATAAGTTCAACAGCTTTCTTGGTATTTTCAGGAGTAAAGTTATCTAACATTATTCGGTCTATACCTCCTAATTTCAATACTCTATTCAATTCGTCAAAATTGCGCACTTCTATTTCAATTTTAAGATTCTTACCTTTTTCTGCACAATATTTTATAGCCGAATTAATAGCATTTTCAATACCACCTGCAAAATCAACATGATTATCTTTTAATAAAATCATATCGTATAGACCAATGCGGTGATTTTCTCCTCCTCCAATTTTAACAGCTTGTTTTTCGAGCAATCTCAATCCGGGAGTTGTTTTACGTGTGTCTAGAACTTTTGTTTTTAATCCTTCGAGCCTTTTTACATATTTGGATGTAATGGTTGCTACTCCACTCATACGTTGCATAATATTCAACATTAATCTTTCGGTTTGTAACAACGACAAGACCTTACCTTCAACTTCAAATGCAACATCTCCGGGTTTAACAGATGCACCGTCTTTTATAAATACCGTCATTTTTAAATCAGTATCGAATGCATGAAATATTTTTTCTGCAACTTCAACGCCCGCTAAAATACCTGTATCTTTAATAATCAAGCGAGACTTACCAATGGCTGTTTGTGGTATACAAGATAATGACGTGTGATCTCCATCACCTATATCTTCACTGAACCAGTATTTAATTTCTTCTGTTAAATTTTTGTCAATCAACATAATCTATTCTAAATTGTTGTATTCTCGGTTGTTCACCTACTTTTTTAGTCAATACATATACTCTGTACTCTTCTCTATTACTCATTGTCAATGTAATAATGCAAAAACTGACATTTCCATTATTGCCTTGATGCGAAATTTTGCATGATGAAACCGATTTACCTGAAAAAAAATCAGATAGTGCAGACTCGGCTTGCTGCTTTGACAAAATATCGCCTTTGCCAAGTATTGATATTTCGATTCCCGGCTCAAAATACTTAGACAGCGTCGAAATATCACCTTTCGATATACAAGTTATTAATTTTTGGCTATCACCAACTTGCGAATATATAGGCAATGAAACAAGCATCATCCACAATATGGCAAACAAAAATGTATTTTTCATGTTGTTTGATTTTATCAGGTTTTATTCCGACATTTGTATATGATAACAAAAATAATAGCCCAGAATACAACACAAAGGTAAAAAATAATATGAAAATAACACTACTTGTTGTTGGCAAAACCAGTGATGAATACATCAACAAACTGATTGATAATTACATACAAAGGTTAAAACATTACACGGACTTTGAATGGCAAACTATAGCCGAATTAAAAAATACAAAGAATATGCCTGAGGATACTCAAAAAGGGAAAGAGGGCGAAGCTATATTAAACGCCACTGAAAATGCAGACGAAATAATCTTACTTGACGAACATGGAGATCAACCTACATCGGTCGAGTTTTCTGGGATTATCAGTAAATATAGGAATAAAGGCACACGCAAATTGGTTTTTGTTATTGGTGGTCCATACGGATTCTCGGACGCTGTTTACAAACAAATATCAAAAAAAATATCACTATCAAAAATGACATTTTCGCATCAAATGGTTCGACTTATCTTTGTGGAGCAATTATATAGAGCCTTTACCATAATCAAAGGCGAATCATATCATCACGAATAAATAATACTTTGGGTATGGAAATAATCTTAACAATTTAAACATTAAAAATATGAGAAAGTATATAGTTTTGTACTTAATAGTATTGTTTGCAACATCAACTACAATGGCAAAAAAATCATCGCCAAGTCAAATTGTTATAGATTCTATACAAAGTAAAACTTTAAATACATATCGTACTTATTCTATCTTGTTACCGGCTAGATATGATGAGCAAACGGATCATAAATATCCTATTTTGTATCTTTTGCATGGGATGTGGGATAAAAACCAATGTTGGGCACAAAAAGGTGATTTATTAGAGGTTTATAACAGACTTCTCGCTTCAGACGAAATAGACGAAATGATAATAGTAACTCCTAATGCCGGAGGTAATTTATTTGCAGGCGAAATAAACGGATATTTCAATATGCCTAATTGGCAATACGAAACTTTCTTCTTTAATGAATTTATGCCGTATATAGAATCAACATATCGCATAAAAACCGACAAAAGACATAGAGCAATCGCAGGATTGTCAATGGGAGGCGGCGGATCAGTATCGTATGCTCAACACCATTCGGACGTATTTGGAAGTGTATATGCAATGAGCGCATCGATGTCTTTGGAAGGGCGCGACAAAATTGATGAGAATACAGAACTTGATATCTTACGCAAAGATTTAGACAAATCAATAGAGGAAAACGACTGCACAAAATTCATTACAAATGCAGATCCTTCTACAATAAAACAATTACAATCAATCAGGTGGTTTATTGATTGCGGAGATGACGACTTCCTTTTTAATGGCAATGTATACTTTGTTCAAGCCATGAAAAAAGCCTCAATACCATATCAATTTAGAGTTCGCGATGGCGGACACGACTGGGAATATTGGCATTCAGCATTATACATATGCCTGCCATTTGTAAATAGAGGGTTTGAAAAACTACAATAAAGCAAGTAAAAACATTAGGACTTAAATAGAAGTAACTACTAAAATTAACGGAAAATATTTTTGGGGTAATTCGTTTTTTAGTTATTGTATATGTTATTAGATTTAATATATTTCAGGACTTCCGGTTTAAGTAAATCTGATACGTTCTTCCCTTCTCGCAGTAAATTACGCACATAAGATGACGAGAGATCGAAAAGAGGTGCTTCTAAACAACGCATTTCAGGATACTTATTATTCGTTTCTGACAAATCATAACCATTTCTAGGATATACTAACACATCATATTCGCTCAGAATTTTTTGATAATCCTTCCATTTACAAAAATTCTCAACGTTATCAGCACCTATTAGCAAACTAAACTCAATATGCTGATTTTCTTGCGATAAATAGTTTAATGTATCAATTGTGTATGATGGTTTAGGCAACGAAAATTCAACATCTGAAACATCCATATCAATCTCGTCCTCTATAGCGATTCTTACCATTTCAAAACGCATCATGTCATCAGCTAATATTGATTGAGGCTTAAATGGGTTTTGAGGAGAAACAACAAACCACAACTTTTGCAAATTAGTATTCTCTAGTATAAATCGTGCCAACGATAAATGACCATTGTGAATAGGATTAAACGAACCGAAATACAAACCTACTTTTTTAACCTCAGCCAAATCACTATCTAACAAGAAATTCTCGTATAATTTCGGCGGCATTTCGTTGAGCAACTTGCAAGTTATCATTTACTATTGTTTTATCAAATTTATTAGCAAAAGTCATTTCAAATTCTGCCTTTGCTATTCTCTGAGCTATTACCTCTGGAGAGTCTGTACCTCTATGTTCAAGTCTGTGGCATAATTCTAAGACACTTGGGGGTTGAACAAAAATAGTCAAGGCGTTTTCGCCGTACATTTTCTTTATATTCAGTCCACCTAAAACATCAACATCAAAAATTGTAGTATTGCCTTTTGCAGTGATTCTATCTACTTCCGATTTAAGAGTTCCGTAAAATCTATCTTTGTAAACTTCTTGATATTCAAGAAATTCGTCTGATGCAATTTTTGCTTTGAATTCATCCGGACTCATAAAATAGTACTCTACCCCATTTTTTTCAGTTCCGCGGGGCGGACGACTTGTAGCTGATATTGAAAATTCAATGCCAAGATTCTGCTCAAGCAAATATTTGATAATCGTACTTTTGCCTGATCCGGAAGGTGCTGAAAATATTATCAGTTTTGAATCCATCAGCTATAAAACATTTAATACTTGTTCTTTAATTTGCTCAAGTTCATCCTTCATTTTAACTACTATAATTTGTAGTTCACTATGATTTGCCTTTGAACCAAGAGTATTAATTTCGCGCCCCATTTCTTGTGCAATGAATCCTAATTTTTTACCTTGAGATTCTCCATTAGCCAATGTATCGCGGAAATATTTAAGATGATTTGCCAAGCGTTGTTTTTCTTCGCTAATATCAAGCTTTTCTATGTAGAAAATAAGTTCCTGTTCTACTCTATTTTGATCGTATGTAATCTTATCTTCTAGCGATTTTAAGTTATCTTCGAAACGAGATTTTATTTTGTCAACGCGAGCACGCTCATAGTTAGGAACTTCTGCCAAAAGATTTTCTATGTTTGTAATTTTAGATAAGAAAAACTTTTCAAGTCCTTCGCCTTCTTGTTTTCTAAATGCAATTAGTTGAGATATTGCATTATCAATAGCACTTTGAGCTGCATTCCACTCTTCGTCATTCAAATCTTGAACTTCCGTTTTCATTACATCAGGAATCTTTAGTAATAATTGAAACAAATCTTTAGGTTCTTCCAAACCTGTTGCAGCAGCAAGTGCAACTATTTGTTTGCGATAATCTTCAAAAACAGAAGTGTTTATATGACAATTTGCCTCAGCGCTGGTATTATCTGTGTATAATGCAAAATCAACTTTTCCACGTTCCAAAACTTGTGCTATACGACTTCTTATTTCAATATCTTTTTCGCGATACAAACCTGATATTCTAGTTGAAATATCCATTTGTTTACTATTTAAAGACTTGATTTCAGCAACAATTTTTTTATTTTGGAATTCACATACAGACTTTCCAAAACCAGTCATAGATTGAATCATGTATAATCGTTTTAATTTTTTATAGCCATAAACAATGCAAAGGTAAGGTTTTTTGCATTAAATTAGTCAAATCTCAGCATAAATCACTACTTTTGCATCTTGTTATGGCAAGTATATTAAATATCGATACGGCTACACGCATTTGCTCAGCTGCTCTCTCAGAAGATGGTGTCTGCGTAGCACAAAAGCTTGATAGTGAGGGCAAAAACCATGGTAAACTAATAGCGAGTTTTGTTAGCGAATTGATGAATGAAGCGAAACAACGCAATCGTAAAATTGATGCAGTGGCTATTAGCTGTGGTCCCGGTTCATATACAGGGTTAAGAATCGGCAGCTCTTTTGCAAAAGGTCTATGTTATGGTTTGGATATACCACTAATTGCTATACCAACACTTAAATTGATTGCAAAAGGATTTATTGAAAAACAAGTATTTGTTGACGGACTGTTATGTCCTATGATTGATGCTCGTCGAATGGAAGTATATGCTGCTTTATATAATCCTGATTTAAGCGAACATAGAGAGACATCCGCCGACATTATAGATGAAAATTCATATTCAGAATATCTAAATAGTGGAAAAGTTTACTTTTTGGGAGACGGATCAGGAAAATGTCAAACCACTATTTTACATAAAAATGCTATCTTTGTGAAGGACATCATTCCATTATCAGAGAATATGGCATCGTTATCTGAAGCGGCATATCAATCAAGCGATTTTAAAGATATAGCATATTTTGAACCATTTTACCTTAAAGAATTTATATCTACCAAACCAAAAAATAAGGTATTCTAATTTTACATCATGGAATATTATACTCAAAAGAACAAATTAATTTTGACTGAATACGGTCGAAACATCCAACAAATGGTTGAATATGCCATGACGATTGAAGACAGAGACGAACGCACACGTTGTGTACACACCATAATCAACATAATGGGAAATTTATTTCCGCATTTGCGTGATGTAAACGACTTTAAGCATAAATTGTGGGACCACTTGGCTATGATGTCAAATTATAAACTTGACATAGACTATCCATACGAAGTACCGAAAGAATTAGTTTTAACAAAACCTGAATCTCTTCCATATCCTGAAACTTCAGTAAAATATCGTTATTACGGACAACAAATGATACAGTTTATTAGGGCTGTAGAGGATTATAATGGCGAGAATAAAGATAAATTGGTAACATTGTTGGCAAATCACATGAAAAAATGTTTCCTAACATGGAACAAGGACAATGTTGATGACCAAAAAATATTTAATGATTTGCGCGAAGTTTCAAATGGTAAGATCAATTTAAACGAAGAAACAATCAAATTAAAAGACACTAAAGATATACTTGCCAACAACAATAAGAAGATTTTTGTAAACAGTAAGAATCGTCAAAAACAACAAGGAAGAAAATAATATGGCATCATTTGTTATTGAAGGCGGACATAGACTAAATGGAGAAATCTATCCTCAGGGTGCGAAAAACGAAGCCCTTCAGGTTATTTGTGCATGCTTACTTACCGAAAGTACTGTTACAATAAATAATGTACCTAATATTGCAGATGTCAATAATCTTATTGAGTTGATGCACCAAATAGGTGTCGAAATAACATACACTAAGAAAAAAACATACACTTTCTGTGCAAGAAATATTCGACACGAGTATTTTGACACAGAAGACTACTACAAAAAAAGTAGCTCATTAAGAGGTTCTATAATGTTGCTCGGTCCACTATTAGCACGTTTAGGATATGCAATAGCACCTAAACCGGGTGGAGATAAAATAGGACGCAGACGTTTAGATACCCATTTTGAAGGGATGCGCAAACTTGGAGCCAACTTTACATACGACGAAGTAAAACAACTATACAGAATAGAAAGCAAAAAGTTACATGGCTGCTATATGTTGCTTGACGAGGCTTCAGTTACAGGTACCGCAAATATACTTATGAGCGCAGTTCTGGCAGATGGTGTTACAACAATATATAATGCCGCGTGCGAACCATACATACAGCAATTATGCAAGATGCTTAACAGTATGGGGGCCAAAATAGAAGGAATTGGATCTAACCTGCTTACTATTACCGGAGTGGATTCACTAAAAGCTTGCGAACATACCATTCTTCCTGATATGATAGAAGTCGGCAGTTTTATAGGTATGGCAGCGATGACCGCATCCGACATTACAATTAAAAATGTGTCTATGCAGAACTTAGGTCTTATACCTGATAGTTTTCGCAAATTAGGCATCCGATTAGAATGTATAGGAGATGATATTCATATTCCGGCACAAGAACATTTTAGTATAGATTCGTATATAGATGGTTCTATTATGACAATAGCCGATGCTCCTTGGCCCGGCTTAACCCCTGATTTATTAAGCGTTTTGCTTGTTGTAGCGACTAAAGCCAAAGGCAGTGTATTGATACATCAAAAGATGTTTGAAAGTAGATTGTTTTTCGTTGATAAACTAATTGATATGGGAGCCAAAATTATTCTTTGCGACCCACATAGAGCTACTATTATTGGCTTAGGTGATGAATTCAGACTAAGGGCTTCGAATATGAGTTCGCCTGATATACGTGCCGGTATTGCATTATTAATTGCTGCACTAGGAGCTGAAGGTACTAGCACTATTAATAATATTGAGCAGATAGACAGAGGATACGAAAATATTGATGAAAGATTAAATGCATTAGGAGCAAAAATAACTCGCAAATGAAACATTTAACCTATTATATTATCGGCTTTTTGTCTCTTTTTTTTGTTGTATCATGCAGTTCAACAGATCCAAAAGCATACAACGTAGATTCCGAATTTGAGCCTTATGTTCAAAAATTTCTTCAAGACGCAAAAACATATGGTCAAAACTACGATAGTTTAGGACTTATTATGCGTTTTGCCAATTTAAGCGATAATGTAGCAGGCTTATGTTACGTTAATCGTCAACCTATTACAATAGAAATTGATAGGACATATTGGAATAGCATTTCAGGTCCAAACGAGACTAACATAAAAGAGGATCTTATTTTTCATGAAATGGGACACGGATTCCCTAAGCGATCGCACATTAACAACTCCTTAAAAAATGGAGATTGGAAAAGTATTATGTGTGGAGATGAACTTCCTAATGGAAGAGAGCCTAACATAAATTACCGAGGATTCCGGAAAGATTATTACATAAAAGAATTATTTACTCAAACAAACGAAGAACCTTCTTGGAGTAATTATGTACCTGATTTCTCAGGAATTCAAGAAAACGATATTTTATATTCAGATGCACAAACTCCAAATCACTGGTTTATAACTATTCCTAACGAAGAGTATTCGGGCCGCATCGAAAATAATCAATACGTTTTTGAAAATAAAACAGAAACTGATGTATTTTTACCGATTAAATTTAATGGATTAGACATCCGTAATGATTTTTACTACGAAGTTTCAGCACGTTTGCAAACAGAGAATAATAATGAATATTTCGGTATAAGTATGGGTGATACAACTAAATCTGCATGGTCGATACATTACTATTCTTTCAATAAAACAAAGAACATATTGATAGGAGAAAGTTCATGCCGTCAATCATTTGTAAGTTTGTATAATGAAGGCCTATCAGAAACTGAAGACAATATTATTGCACTTAGGAAGAAGGCTGACACCCTATACTATTATCAAAACGGGAATTTTTATTATCACAATGATCTTGTAGATATACCTATACATGGCAACTGCTTTGGATTTACAATGCCTGCAAAAAGTACGGTTTACATAAATTATGCTAAAATAAAATCGTCGAGCGAGAGTGGTATGAAAATGGCATTTGAATCTACCGACAAAATACGTCCTATTCCTATTCCAACATATAGGACAAGCAAATACAAACAATAAGAAATGATTATTTAAGGGCGTAATCCTTTAAATATAAATGAAGCTATGGCTTCTTTTCGTTCTGACATACGTTCTGCAACATTTTCTTTGATATATGGAACCTCCAATCCCTTTAAAGAATATAGGATAATTGCTGCAGCAGTATCTACATCATTAATATTAAATAATCCCGAATTAACACCTTCGCGCAAAATAGCTTTGAGCATTCTCATTTCTTTAATGCTGGTTTGACGTCTTACACGCTCCACTGTTTTTATATCATTAAAGAAATCGGCCCTAAGTGTACCATTACTTTGTACAATATCTCGGATGCTATCTAAATGTATATATATATACTCTACCAATTTTTCATTTGCAGGTATATTTTTATCCATTATTTTTTCCAAATGTGTTACAAGATGCGCTAATTCTTGCTCTACTACAGCATAATAGACATCTTCTTTGCTTTTAAAATACGTATATAGTGTACGACGCCCCTTGTTTGAAGCTTCAGCAATATCGTTCATGGTTGCGTGTGTCACACCCATCCTTACGAATACTTGCCTTGCTGTTTCAATAAAAAGTTGACGTGTTTTTTTCATTACTGAATTTCGATATAGTATTTTTGCACAAAATCATTCATTTGTGCAAAAATACTATTTATACATGAAATATGCAAACTCAAATCAATAGAAAAAAGTATCTTTGCGATATTTTTAATTGATATGCAGCAAAAAATTGCGGAATACATCAAAAGATTTAACCTAATCAAACCTAACTCAAAGTTAATCATAGCCTTGAGCGGAGGGGCCGATTCTGTGGTTTTAACCCATATTTTGCATAGTTTAGGCTATAATTGCATAGCTGTTCATTGCAATTTTCAATTAAGAGATGCAGAATCCGACCGAGACGAATCATTTGTAAAAGAATTTTGCGAGGATTTGAGCATACCATTAGAAATAACAAGTTTCAAAACTACAGATTACGCAAAAGAAAATAAAATATCAATAGAAATGTCAGCCAGAGAGTTGCGTTACAATTGGTTCGAAAGCATCAGAATTAAACATGATGCAGATTTTATTTGCGTTGCCCATCATAAGGACGACTCGATTGAAACCTGCTTGCTAAACATAATAAGAGGTACGGGCATCAACGGAATTACAGGAATAAAAGCTATCAATGGCAAAATAATAAGACCTTTGTTATGCATCAGCCGTAAAGAAATAGAAGATTACGTAAAGCAAAACAATCTTAGTTATGTTACGGATTCAACTAATCTAGAAACTGAATATACCAGAAATAAGATAAGAAATATTTTATTGCCAATGCTGGAAGAAATAAATCCGGTATTCAGGCAGACAATGGAAAACAATATTGAAAATTGGAAAGAAGCTGCATTTTTGTATTCGTACACTATAAATAAAGACTTATCAAATTTATGTAAAACAGATGGTACATATACATGGATTTGCGAAGAAGAGCTTTTTGCATTTCCGTATTCAAAAACATTGCTGTTTGAATGGTTAAAACAATATGGATTTTCCAACAGTGTTATCGCAGAAATAGCAGAACGCAAATACACTCAAACAGGAAAACGATTTTGTTCAGACACGCACGAACTAATTGTTGATAGATGTAGATTGATATTGTCTAAAAATAAATTGGATGACGATAAAACTTATGAAATAAGTGAGAATGATAGTTCTTGCATACAGCCAATACATCTAAAGATAAGCTTCGTTTCTGATACAAGTATTTGCAAAGACACAAAAGTAGCCCTGCTTGATGCAGACAAATTAAAGTTTCCACTAACAATAAGAAAATGGTACAAGGGCGATTATTTTTATCCGCTCGGAATGGAAAATCCTAAAAAACTCAGCGATTTTTTTGTGGATACAAAAACAAACATTGCACAGAAACAAGACATTTACTTGCTCGTTTCTGGCAATGATATTGTATGGATTATTGGGAAACGCATCGACAACAGATATAAAATCAATGCCGATACCAAAAAAGTTTATCGGTTAGAACTATGCAACGACTAAATACGCGAGCTACGCGACATTAAGTAAGCATCAAACAATACAATTGCCGCCATTGATTCAATAACCGGTATAGCACGAGGTAATACACAAGCATCATGCCTTCCCTTCATAGTTAAAACAACCGAATTACCACCTGCATCAATTGTATTTTGAGCTTTCATAAGAGTTGCAACTGGTTTAAAGGCAACTCTAAAGTAAATATCCTGACCATTAGAGATTCCTCCTTGAATACCACCGGAACGATTTGTTCTGGTTTTAACCTGCCCACCCTCACAAACAAATTCGTCATTTTGCTCAGAACCGCGCATTGAAACTCCTTCAAAACCTGTTCCATATTCAAAACCCTTAGCTGCATTAATTGACATCATGGCTGATGCCAACATTGCATGAAGTTTACCAAAAACAGGTTCGCCTAAGCCTACCGGCACATTTTTTATAGTGCAACTTATGATGCCACCAACCGTATCACCATCTTGTTTTGCTTTTAAAATTTCAGCATCCATATCTGCCTTGGATGTAACCTTAGCTACCTGCGTTATTTCTGCACAGATATTTATATTTGATACTTGAGACAAAGCCAATTTAGCTATAGCACCTGCTACAACGCGGCAAGCGGTTTCGCGGGCCGAACTACGTCCACCACCTCTATAGTCTCTAAGTCCATATTTAGTAGTATATGTAAAATCGGCATGAGATGGTCTGAATACATTTTTAACATTCTCATAATCAGACGAATGTTGATCGGTATTATATATAACAAAACCTATAGGAGTACCTGTAGTTTTACCCTCAAATATACCGGATAAAAATTCAACTGAATCAGCCTCTTTTCTGGCTGTTGTTAATGACGATTGTCCGGGACGACGTTTATCAAGTTCAGCCTGCACAAAAGCTTCATCTACTATTACTCCTGCAGGGCATCCGTCAATAACTCCGCCTATGGCGCGTCCGTGAGATTCACCAAATTCAGTCAGGCTGAATATATTTCCAAATGTATTCATATCGCCAAAGATTATTTATTAGTCACAATTTCACTTACATCCGCAGCAACCGCTTTCGCAGTCTTCACCTTCGCAGTCACCATGGCAAGAACCACAAGAATGCTGACTCATAAGGTTTTTAATTTCATCTTCATCAGCTTCTCTTTTAACTAATACTTTTCCTACGAAATGCAAATTTTCACCGGCCAATGGGTGATTTAAATCTACAGTTACAGTATCTTCTCCAATAGTAACAATCGAAGCGTTAATTCTATTTCCTTCTTGATCTTGCAAAGGTACAACATTTCCTTCAAACAAGACCTTATTATCAATTTTGCCGTCAACTTCAAAAATATTTTTAGGCAAATCAATTACACTTTCATCATCAAATTCTCCATAAGCATCAGCCTTAGGTATTACGAAATCAAATGTGTTATTCATTTCGAGTCCTACTACAGCTTCTTCAAACTTATCTAACATCATACCTAAACCACTATAAAAGCAAAGAGGCTTTTCAATAGTAGCTTGTTCCATTAGTTCTTTTTCTTCACCTACAAATAAATCGTATGTAAGTGCTAAATAATAATTCTTTTTGTCCATATTTTTATAATTAAATGATTACTAAAACCAGTTTATATTGTCTGATGTATCCTTTCGTTTCTCGTACTTCAAATCTTGCAATAATGTAGACTTAACTCCTATCATAAAGTTATAGGTTGTATATCTTCCCACGGGCACAAAACTTGCTGACATTTGCCAACAGTGTAAATCTTTTGAAAGCGTACAATTTACATAAGTCCATTCATTATTAGTAATATCATAATAAGATGATACACTAAATCTCCATGTCTTTGTAAAATTTATATTTGCCGAAATACTCAGGTTGTGCGTTAGTTTACGATCATACTCCATTATATCATAATTAAATGTTGAGTATGCATATCGGATACTATAATTAAGACTTAAACTCCATGGCACTTTAAATTCTTGATAATCTGCATCTTCCCTCTTATAGCTTTCCTTTCGTTTTTCTTTTTCAGTCATTTCCGACATAGGATCTAAAGAAGCGATATTTTGTGCTAATTCAGATGATTCACCAGGTAATTCGCCTTCTGCATTTGAAGGAGGTGGAATCGTGGTTTTCGTCTTTTTCTTGAAAGTTTCGTTTGAGAAAGTGTATCCAAAAGATGTACCCGTACTCTGTAAACGTCCTAAAACACCATTCTTTTCAATTTGCAAAACATTTACTTTAGTTGGGGAACCAAATGCGTTAAGTTGATAGGTATATGGATCCAAAACAAAATCAATATTCATTGTAAATTGATTATATATTTTAAAACGAAGATTTAAGTTTATGTTTGACCAATTAAGAGAATCAGCCATTATGTTATATGCACTTCCGAAACTAAAGTTATCAATAAGAGTTATTTTCTTAGCTTTCCCTGTAGTGTCTTTTTCACTCCAATATTTCATTTCTAAATTATTAGATACGGTGAATGATACACTACCGGATGACCCCCGAGATTGTGAACCTCCATATATTCCTCCTGCAAACTTATCATAATAAATGGTTTTCATTGAACCATCAGATGCAGGACGATCGTACGATCCCCAATAATCCCAACCCGGTGCACCAAAATCAGGTGCAATGGCAAAACTTATAGATGGAACTATTTTGTGCCTAAATATAGGTGCATTTTTACCGGGTTTACTTTTTATTTTGTAAAAACCGAATAATTGTGTTTGCAAACTAAGGGATGCACTGCATTTATATAGATTGTAAAATCCATAAGTAGTATCTGATACTGCAGCACCCGAATAGTCTCCCTCCCAATGTTGATTGACTTTGCTGAAATACCATCTCAATGAATTATTTAAACTTACATTCAAATTTAAATATTTAAACAGAGTAAATGATGCTGATATAGGTATTTCGTTTTTGATACCGTTTTTCCAATCGCGCAAGAAATTAGTCTGCATAAATTTGCTTTCTTTTGCAGTAATACTATTTGAAAGAGCCATATTATATGTAATAGCAATCTTCTCATACCATTTTTCTTTACCGACAGACAGTTTTCGTTTAAATGGATAAACACGGCTCATGTTCAATGTAATAGATGGTAAATTCAAATTTATTGTTGAATCTGATGTACGTTGATTCACATACATACTTAAAGACAAAGTAAAAGGACTTTCCGGGAACGTCTGTGTTAATGTTACTGTTGAGCTTTTCGTGTTTTGAGACAATAATGATGGATTATAATAACTATCTACATTGTTCTGTTCGTAACTTGATGTTGAAAAGTTTACACTTGCCGAAAATGAAGTGTACGGACTCATCTTCTGATCTTGTGAGTGAGACCACATAATTCTGAAATCATTAGATGAGCTATAATCAGGAGTATTTGGGTCGCCATAAGTATTGCGGATAAAACTCAAATTTAAAGATCCTCCAAACTTGTACCTCCATTTATAACTTGAAGCTAATGCCAAAGACCAAGAGCCCTTAGTATACACATCCGCAGTTAATGCTAAATCAACATAGTCATTAATAGCGAAATAATATCCCATCCCTTTTGCATAAAAACCACGTGTCTGTTCTTCTCCAAAAGTTGGGAATATAATACCTGACGAATATTTTTGATTAATTGGAAAATAACCGAACGGGACAGCCAGTGGAAATGGTATATCCTCAACAACCAAATAAGCAGGTCCGGATACTATATACTTGCCCTGTTTCATTTTTGCCTTGGTTAATGCAAGATAAAAATGCGGATGATCATGTTGATCACAAGTTGTATACTTACCATTCTGCAAGCAATATTCATCTTCAGAAATTTTCTTTGTTTTTGAACTGGTAACATAGCCCTCACCTTGTTCTGTTACCGTTCCCCATATAAAACCTTTTTTTGAATTAAAATTATATTTCATTGCCTTTGCCTCATACGACTCTTTCCCATCTTTAAAAACAGGCTGACCTTTCATATTTTCGCCCGTAGAATCAGGAACTCCAGTAGCATAAACTAAATTACTGTCTAAACGAAGTCTAATATAATCGGCTTTTAATTCTATATCATTATAAATTACTTGGGCTTCACCATATAGTATTGCGGTATGATTACCTATTAAAACAATAGAATCTTTTGCAGTATAAGCAATATCTGATGTAATAGATTGGGTGTTTTTTTTAGGTTTTCTTTTATTCCTCGCCTCACTTGAATTTTTAGTTTTAGGGGCAACAGAATCTGATGGCAATGAAATAGTGAGTGTATCCGACGTTACAACAGGCACTAACATAGAACTGTCTTGCTGCGAATACGCTGACAATGCATATAAAAATGCAAACAACACGCTCAAAAGTATTTGAAAACCTTGCCTCAAAGAGTCTTATAGAATAGTGTATATAAACAAACTGCAAAGTTACACATTTTAAGGGTAACATAAAGACGTATCTGATTTTTTAATATTTTTTGCTACATATTTGCTCATACATCAAGCCTCATTAGTAAAAAAATCACTACTTTTGTGCATAAAACATATCAAAACGATGTCATTAAAACACATAATTACAATTTCACTTGCACTCTGCTTGTTTGGTTCTATCAATGCAGCGCCATTTACAATAGTCATTGATGCCGGACATGGTGGGCATGATGCAGGTGCCATAGGATCCTTTTCAAAAGAAAAAAACATCAACTTACGACATTCTCTACTACTTGGAGACATGCTTAAAGAAAAGAATCCTGAAATAAAAGTTATATACACAAGAGATAATGATGTTTTTGTTGATTTAAATGAAAGAGCCAGAATTGCAAATCGCGCAAAAGCCGATTTATTTGTTTCTATTCATACCAATTCAGCAAAAAATAGAAGTGCTAATGGGGTTGAAACATTTACTTTAGGTGTATCTCGTACTAAAGAAAACATGGAGGTTGCAATGCTAGAGAACTCTGTTATCTTGTTAGAGGACGATTATGAAAAAAATTATCAAGGTTTCGATCCTAATTCAACTGATTCGTACATTATGTTTGAATTTATGAAAGACCAATATATGGACAGAAGTATCACTTGTGCAGATATGGTTCAAACAAGATTGGTTAATGCGAGTCAAAGAATAGACAGAGGTGTTCGTCAAGCCGGTTTTCTAGTTTTAAGAGCCACCACAATGCCATCAATTTTGGTCGAATTGGGATTTATTTCAAATAGAGAAGAAGAAAAATCTCTAAATGAAAATAAAAATCAAATCGCAATGGCCAACGCATTATATAGGGCAATTATAGCATATAAACACGACTTGGAAAAGAAAAACGGAACCGGTATAAATACTCCAACTGCTCATGAGATTCTTGAGCCTGTTGTTAAAGATACCATTGTTGTGAAACAAATAGAAGAAGAAAAAACTACAGAAACAGCACCAACCCCAAAAGTTGACAATAACAAATCTGAAGATATTGTTTTTATGGTTCAAATTTTATCTTCTAAAAACAATTACAAATTGAATGACGCTATTTTTAAAGGCATCAAAATAACCGAAACGAAAAAAGAAGGCAATCTATATAAATATATAGTAGGAAAATCGACCGACTTAGACGAAATGTTTGAACTACGTAGAAATGTAATCAAAGAATTTCCTGACGCATTTATTATTGCATATAAAAAAGGAGTTAAGATACCTACTAAAGATGCAATAATAGAATATCAAACACAAACACAATCCAAATAATATCATTATGGACGAGAAAAAAAAGAAGTTTTTAACACGGGAAACAAAAATAGGTATTGCAGTTGTTATTGCAATAGGAATGCTATATTTTGGGATCAATTACTTAAAAGGCATCAACATTTTTAAACCTAATACCTATTTCTATGTACAATATGATAGAGTTGACGGAATTGTAAAAACCACACATGTCCTCATAAACGGATATAAGATAGGTCATGTTAGCGATATATATTTTGATTATACAAAGGAAGCTCCAATAACATTGGAAATAACTGTTGACAAGCATCTTGTAGTTCCCAAAGGGACGATTGCACAAGTTTATGAAACAGGATTAATGGGAGACAAAGCCATACAATTAAAGTTGGGAAATAGCACTGAGATATGTCAAACAGGCGACACTTTGCAAGGCGAAGTTGTTGAAGGTATGATTGCAGAGATTGTAAAATCGCTTATGCCGCCAATAGAAAGATTGGTTCCACAACTAGATTCAACAATATTAGCTATACGCAAAATTGCTGAAGATGAAAACATACGCAAGACTTTGGCAAATGCAGAGGAAGCTACAAAAGAATTAAAACTTGCATCGGTTAAACTCAATAATATTATGAGTAATGATGTACCTACCATAATGACTGATGTTAAAACAACAACTTCCAAATTATCTAAAATCAGTACCGAAATTTCAGATATGGACTTAAAAGCAACTATTAACAAGGTTAATGCTACATTAGCTAATTTGCAGTTCGCATCAGACAAATTTAAGAGCAAGGATAATACTCTAGGATTACTATTGAACGACAAACAATTGTATTTACACATAGATTCAACAGCAAATAGTGCTAATCAATTACTTATAGATTTAAAGGCAAACCCTAAACGTTATGTACATTTTTCTGTTTTTGGAAGTAAAGACAAAAACAAAAAGTAAGAGAAAAAGAAAATTAATAAATTAACATTGTTTTAACATTAATAGGGAAACCGTTGAGACATAACGATTTCCCTATTTTTACCTCATTTTTTTGAAATCAATAAGTATACAGCTAATTAGTTGGTTGTCAATAGTTTTATCAAATTATAGTTTATAATAAGCTGTGTATCAGCATATTAATATAATTACCTAAGGCACAAAACATTGCAATTATTTTGAGATAAACAAAAAAAAACACATTTTTTTTTCAAAAAATAAAAAACGACATTTGTCAGACAATGAAATACGAATTATTAAAATAATTACACAAAAATGAGCGCTGATTTTTCACAATTATGGGGCCAATGTCTTGAAGTAATTAAGGACAACGTTGGAGAGGTCGGTTATAAAACTTGGTTTGAGCCTATCGTTCCACTACAATTAGTGAACGATTCGTTTACTATACAAGTGCCAAGCCATTTCTTTCGCGAATACTTGGAAGAAAAATATGCAGACCTAATGCGCTCAACAATATTCAGAGTTTTTGGGTCTAATACAAAATTGTTCTATAGAGTTATTCTGGATAAGGATAATAAACGTGGAGGTTCTACAGATATCCCATGTAGCAACCAAAATGCAGAACGCAAACGTGTAGGTATTTCTGAGTTTGATTCTCAACTTAATTACAATAACAACTTTGGTAATTTTATTGAGGGGGATTGCAATAAGTTACCTCGTACTGCAGGCATTAACATTGCAAGTCAACCTGGTAAGGCTGTATTTAATCCTCTTCTGATTTACGGGAAATCAGGTGTAGGTAAAACTCACTTGGCTAATGCAATCGGTCTTAAAACAAAGGAATTGCATCCTCAGAAGAAAGTTTTGTATGTATCTGCAAACCTATTCCAATTGCAATATACCGAAGCATCACGTAACAACCAAGTAAATGATTTTTTGAATTTTTACCAAATGGTTGATATGCTTATAATTGATGATATTCACGAATTTGGAGAAGGCAAGAAAACGAGTACCCAAAATACTTTTTTCCATATATTTAATCATTTACATCAATCAGGTAAGCAATTGATTCTGACTTGTGATAAGAAACCGGCTGAGTTAGAAGGATTGGAGGACCGCTTGCTGACTCGTTTTAAATGGGGTCTTACAGCAGAGGTTGAAGCTCCTGACTTTGAAACACGTAAAGCAATACTAAAAGCAAAAGTTGAAGCTGATGGATTAAAAATCCCTGAAAATGTTATTACTTACATAGCAGAAAATGTAACTGATAATATTAGAAATTTAGAAGGAACAATCATCTCTCTTATAGCTCAATCTACCATGAATCAAAAAACCATCAATATTGACTTGGCTAAGAAGGTTGTTGGGACATTGGTACCTATATCAGATAAACAGATTACAGTTCAATCCATACGCGATATGGTATGCAACTACTTCCAAATTCCTGTAAATAGTTTGATATCTGAATCACGCAAAAGAGAAGTTGTTCAAGCGCGTCAAATAGCTATGTATTTTGCAAAACAAATGACAAAAGACTCGCTTACATCAATAGGCAATGTTATCGGAAAAAGGAATCACGCAACTGTTTTACATGCATGCAAAACGGTTAAAGACCTTATTGACACCGACAAGAGTTTTCGCTATAGCATAGAAGAAATTGAACGTAAACTTAATGCATAATTCTGTATGATTTACAAATTTATACTTATTTCTGACGAAGTTGACGGATTCATGCGCGAGATAAGCATTGATTCCGAAGCTAAATTTTCTGAGTTACATAATGCAATCTTAGATTCTGTAGGATATGCAAAAGATGTTATCACATCATTCTTTATATGTAATGACGATTGGGAAAAACAGCAAGAAATTACTTTGGTTGAAATGGACACAAGTGCAGACGTAGACAATTACGTAATGGACGAAACGGTAATTAGCGAATTCGTTTCAGAAGAAGAACAAAAATTGCTATACGTTTTTGATTATTTATCAGACAGAGCTTTCTTTATGCAACTCAAAGAGATTATTCCCGGAAAAGATTTGGAAATCGCAGCTTGCACCGCATCAACCGGTAATCCACCTGAACAATATGCTCTCCCAAACTTTGATGATACAAAAAAACCTATTTCATCTACAGACGCTGGTTCTATTGATGAGAATTTTTATGGAGACGAGCATTTTGATATAGAAGAGTTAGACGAAGATAGTTTTAGTGACATGAATTTTGACGAAGACTTTGATGCCCTAAAATGAAAACATTGCTAGTGTTGCTTGGCCCCACAGGTGTAGGGAAAACAGCATTGGGAATAAAGATTGCCCAACACTTTTCTATACCGGTAATTTCCGCTGACTCACGACAAATATATAAAGGGCTTAAAATAGGAACAGCTGCACCAACGTTTAAAGAACAAAATTTGGCGCAGCATTTTTTCATAGAAACAAAGGAACTTGATGAAACTTATAGCGCAGGGCAATATGAGATCGATGTAATTAATTTGCTTCCTGAATTATTTAAAAAGTCTGATTTTGCGCTAATGGTTGGTGGCTCAATGATGTATATTGACGCTGTTTGTAATGGCATGGACGATATTCCTAATTCAGATCCTGAAGTAAGAGAAAATCTAAATAGAATATACGAAAAAGAAGGTATTGAAAGCTTGCAAGCTATGCTTAAATTGCTTGATCCTGAACATTACCAACGCGTCGATTTAAAAAACTATCGCAGAGTAATTCATGCAGTAGAAGTATGTTTGCTTACCGGGCGTCCCTATTCTGAAATTCTTACCGCATCAAGGAAGAAACGTGATTTTAACATAATTAAAATAGGCATTACTCGCCCCACTGAAGACTTATACAATAGGATAAACCTTAGAGTAAATGCCATGATAGCAGAAGGTCTGGAAGCAGAAGCTGCGGATGTTTATCCACAAAAACAACTCAATGCTCTTAATACAGTTGGATATAAAGAGTGGTTTGCATACCGGGATGGCGAAATAGAATCGAAAGAAAAGGTTATTGAACTAATTAAGCGAAATTCACGCCACTATGCTAAAAAACAACTTACATGGTTTAAGCGTGACGAATCTATAAAATGGTTTACACCTGATGATTATCAATTAATAATCAACCATATAGAAGATATATGCAAAAACTAGTTATACTGATTCTTACATTATTGACATACAGCCTTAACATAAACGCGCAAGGCAGTTTGTCTGCATATTGTACTGTCGGCAATAACTATATTGAGAATACTTATGTTGAGATTGATGCTATTGGTGCTTACAAATACGATAACTGGAATTTTTCTTTAGGTGTCGGACTTACAACTGCTCCTAACCATACGGCTTACTTTCACGCACTGCTGGCTGACGCATCACATCAATTCGATATACCAAAGTTTCCTATGCGTCTTACGTGTAAATACTTATTTAATCCACACACATATTCCGGAATTAGAGAACACGATTGGGCTATTATTGTTAGCTATATTCCAAAACACTTTGATGTAGAATTAGGATACTTGATTAGATACAATCACGCTGCTAATACTGGATATGGTGAGTACTTTAATGTATTATACAATTTTGCAGGTTATATTTGGAGTCGAGATAATTATTATAATATACGCATCAGTCTAAAGAATTTTGATAATCTATATTTTGGCAGAAGTACCGATATAATGTTAGATATTAAATTATCGTACGCATATCCTCGTAATGTAAGTTATTTTATACAAGGTCAGTGTAGAGCTGCCGGAATAGGAAATATTCAATTCAATCATTTTGATTGCAAGGTACGTGGAGGTATTATATGGGAAATATAAAGTTATACATATCACTTACAATATCTCTTGCGCTATGCTCATGCGAATTTGATCCATTAGATTTTATTCGTACCACATATGATGTAGATAAACGCACTGCCGACTCTATTGAAAAAAACGAACAGAATCCAGTATCAAACGTCATAACAACAAGTGATGATTATTCATTTATCATTGTAAGCGACTTACACCTACATACAGATGAAGTTATGATGCCTAAATTCTTTTCTATGGCATCCAATTCTGATGCAAGTTTTGTTGTTATTAATGGAGACATATACAATAGTAAGTCTGAATTTGCTGCATTTGCTAAAGAGCAATTTGACAATTTTAATGCTAAGCCATGCTATTTTGTAGCAGGCAATCACGATATGTATTTTGATTGGAAACTATATCTCGACAATTTTGGGAGTTCTACATATAGTTTTAAGGTTCAAACACCTAACACGCAAGATTTATACATAATACTTGAAAGTGGTAGTGCTACTCTTGGAAAAATACAATTAGAGTGGCTCAAAGAACAACTTAAGACTCGTAATCAATATAGATACTGCTTCATAGTTACACACACCAATTTCATAGCTCAAGAAGTTAATAACGGTATATATCAACAAGAAGAATTGAATGTATTATTTAAGTTATTCGCAGATAATAATGTAAACGCAGTTATAACAGGTCACTCTCATGAGACAAACGATAAAACTATATTAAACATTAAATACTGGACTACCGACGCGCTCAAAAATAATAATTACGGTATTGTCTATGTAGAAAGCGAAAACATCAATATCGATTTTTTGAAATTAGATTAATCACTTGCGCCCAAAATCTGCCGGGATTTCGCCCCAAACTTCAGTTTTCCACTTCATTACTTTAGTTGTATAAGAATTTTCTTGCAGCCATTTTTCTGCAGCCTCAATGCGTTCAAACAAACTATTATTTATACTTGTTCGTTCTAATTTAGTTTTGCATTTTTTTGCTTTAAGCCAAGCCAATGCGGTTACGCTATCGGAATATAATGGCAATGAACTATTCTTTTTTTTAAGTAATGCTAAACCATGAACTATAGCTAAAAACTCTCCTATATTGTTAGTTGCTTCTTTATAAACACCTTGATGAAAAATTTCCTCACCCGTTTTTACGTACACTCCTCTATACTCCATATCTCCGGGATTTCCACTACAAGCAGCATCTACAGCAATACTCTTCTTTTCAAAATTAGTTGTAGTATTTGCCGATTTGGATTTAGAAGTTTTCGATTTTGAAGTATTTGCCCAATAATTTTCTTTAAAGGCTTGATTTGCAGCCTCAAGAGATTCAAATGATTTGTATTGAGCACCTTCAAAACCACTTATCTGCTCTTTACAGGTATCCCAATCTGAAAACACACCTGTATTTCTACCCTTCCAAACAGTATAAAATTTTTGCTTTGCCATATATCATTAAAGCGATAAAGTTACAGACTTGTAAGCAAATTGCAAAAATTAATTTACATAATACTACAACTGCGTTTTCTTTTTAAAAGCAATGTATCCAGGGGTATTGCCAGCTGTCTTTTTCCACTTAAATTCTCCTTCTGATGAAAAACAATATATACTTCCCGGCGAAACATAATCGGCAGCATCCATCAAAAAGATATCATGATTTTCAGGATTTACAGCTACTGAGCGCAAAACTATGTCCTCATAACCGGAAGCTATAAAACTACCAGGAACTACTTCTTCTGTAGCTATATTTACCAAGGTATATGTTGACTGATTCGTAAGGTAATCGAAATTACCTACATATGCAGAATCTCCTACAAGACACACACTTCCTGCTCTTATATTAAAGCGTTTTTTTATACTTGTAGATTTAGTATCAAATAATATCAAATCAGATTGTACATCATAATAATTGCCCCACGAAACTATAAGTATATTTCCGCGCGAATCAGCCTGAACTGTTTGCATATTTACGGCAACTTCTACACAAGATACTTCTGTAAATGTTTCGATGTCAATTATTGATAATTTATTATCATATACAGGATATAAATAACCTCCTGAATTTGCCACATACAATTTACCATCTACAGCAGCCATTCCTTCCGGTTGATAGCCAACACTTATTGTTCGGTTTACTATAAAACTACTTGTATCTATTTCAGCAACATAACCAAGTTGCGTGTTATCTTCCAAAAGAACACCTGCATATGAACTAACATAAGCCTTACCTTGATAGAATGTTATTTTTCGGCAATTTGGTATTTCTATTTGAGCTATATGCTTTGCAGTTGCTGCATCCATTACCTCAATTATATTTGATGCATTTATTACTGCATACATTTTAGAACCATATATCTGCAAATCATTTCATACATCACCCAAACCTAATACTACTTCCGGATTAATGGATGGAAAAATATTCTGTGTGTATTCGCCTGTTTCATAATTGTACATATCTAAAGATGCATTATTACTACCCCATGTACCTTCATTAAGCACATAGAATCCATTTATGGGTTGTTGCACCATAGAAGGAGTTGGCTCATTATTTTTACAAGAAACAAACAAAAGACAGACAAACACAAATACATAAAAATGAATTATTCTCATAAAGCTACTTTTAAAATAATTTTGAAGTTTGTTCCAGGCATTGGATAACCGGATATAACTTCATATTGTTGATTAAATAAATTATTAACTTCGGCTGATGCAGTGCATTTTACTGATTTTATTTTGAAAGCATACGACAAGGCTATATCATGTGTATACCATGGTTGAACATAGTTTACAGGTATATTTGCGCTTGAACTATATCTTTCGCCGGTATATATAAAACTATAATTTAAACCTATTGTTTTGTACGCAAGATTAAGCACTACAGAACCACTGTTCCATGGAGTATAAGGTAATTGTCCTCCATAATAAGGACTGTCGGCTGCATAACTTAAATCTTTTGATTCTTGATATGAGTACGCCAAGCGCAAATCCAAATTCCAATAATAACACCATTGCAAACCGAAATCCATAGAAACATCTATTCCATTAATACGAACTTGTCCATAATTTTTCATCTGCCACCTAAATGGATTTGATGACGGAATAGCAACTATTTTATTATCTACTTGGTTATCATATACATCTATCTGAATTCCGAAATCGGAAAAAATATGTTTTCCATCATGATACTGATAAGAAAGGCCTAAATCATATTGTGTTACATATTCAGGATCTAACATAGCATTACCTACAAAAGTGTAATACAAATCATTAAATGTAGGCATCCTGAATATACGTTTATAAAATGCTCTTATGTCAAATGGTATGGTTCGCCATGGACGCACCGAAACCATTGCTGTTGGTGTAAATACTGCTTTGTCTGATGCGGCTACAGATTTCTTTACATTTTCGTGAACAAAGGTTCCTAATAAACTAGCTTGTAATTTAATGTTAGGAAACTTAAAAGCAGTAGCAAGCGCAACCAAACCTGTATGCCGTGTAGGATATGCAAAATCGCGTAATGTTGCATCTAAGCTATTAAACTGATAATCGGCTGACAATGAGACATCCCAAAAAGGGAATATATTCACAGAATTTGCCATCGACAGATATGCTTCTTGCTGTTTGTAGGTATCATCAATATATTGTAGTGTTGTATCAGGGTTTAGGTATCTGGTATAATCATAAGCATACTTTGCATTTATTAAAACCGAATATCTCTTAAAAAAATTTTGCTTGTAATGTGCCTGAACAAAAAAGTTATCATCCCACTGCCTTTGTTTATGAGAATATAAATTTCTGGCTATATAACCCGGGATTCCGCGTTCTGAATAATAGTTGTATACTTGTGCTTTCCACTCTCCTTCTTTGAGTTTACCAAATAAAGACAATTCTGTTCTAACTGAGTTAATATCAGCATTCTCGCGAATTGCAGTTGTATCATATGCAGTAGTACCATCTTTTTTTACTTTTTTATATTGAAATTTATATTTTCCGTTTGCATAGGTGTACTCGGCACTCACCGACAATGCGACCTTATCTGATAACTTTTGTTCCCACAATATGGATGGATTTGCCAAACCAAATGATCCGGCTTTCATTGTTGCACGAAGATGATAATACGTAGAATCACTAAATACAGGCTTCTTTGTATTTAAGTAGATTGTTCCTGCTGAGCCGTAATCTTTTGCAGATTGCAATATAGAGCCTTTTTGTCCATTGTACAAATCTATTGATTCCATGTTTTCTGTAGAAAATCTGCCTAAATCGATTTGCCCATTTTGAGCATTTCCAAGTTGGATTCCATCATAAAACACACCCATCTGATTTGTACCCATACTGCGTATGTTGATAGTTTTTATACCACCAACACCACCATAATCTTTAATTTGAACTCCTGAAAAATAACGTACCGCATCTGCCACCGATTGACAACTAAGTCTTTCAATTACACTCGCATCCATAGTCTGGAATGGTACTATCTCTTTACATTGACGTTTTGGAGTAAATTGCACTTCGGCTAAGGCATACACCTTAGCTGTGTCTAATTGAGCTGATGCACTAAACGTTACAACACAATGTAAAATAAATAAAAATAATAGACGAAAATCCCGCATAATACCTGTCGATCCTTTCCTCGAGGATACAAAGAGCATCATAGCTCTTTCCTGATTGTTATCGTATCGGCAGGTCTTCTGACTTAACCCAAAAATCGGCGCCTTCCCATCAAAATAAGGACAGTGGCTAAGATTGCCGACCACAAAGGTATTACAGCAGCGGGACTGTTTGGGATTCTCACCCAATTCCCTCTTCGTTTACTCTTTTATTTAAAAGAGCAAAAACCAATACGGCGGCAAAGATACATCTATTTTTATAATTATCAAAAACCTATTTTAGTTTGATGATAAACACTGTTTAATCACATTCTGCAAATACAAAATCAATACTACTTTGTTTTAAATGATAAAATATGAATGCTCACAGCTATGGCAATTGTAAAAAGTAAAATTCTCAACCATAATTCTTCTAATATACAAATAGCCGAATAGCTGATTGTAATCCATAATAGTGATATTGAAATGATTTTGGCATGAAGTGGAATTGCCTTATCCTCACGAAAACTTTTAATATATGTACCAAAATATTTGCTGTTCATGAGTTTTTGGTATAATTTGGGTGAGCTACGGAAATACAGCCATGCAGTTAATAGAAGAAATGGCGTTGTAGGTAAAACAGGTAATGCGATGCCAATTATTCCCAAGCATAATGAAATTGTTCCGAAAAACATATAAACATATTTCTTCATCATTATCTATTTTCCTATCTATCTAAATTAATATCTTGCAAATATATGAAATATTGAAAACATCACATAAACTATAAAAACTTATAGAATTGAACATTATCAAAAATATTAATTTTTTAATGGTTTAATGATGACATCTTTCAATACATATATTTAACTTTGCACTAAATTATAGTGATATGAGATATGCAATTGTAGGGACAGGTGCCATTGGAGGGTTTTATGGCGGGGAGCTAGCTCGAATAGGTAAAGATGTCCATTTTTTATTACGGAGTGATTACGAATTTGTAAAACAAAATGGTTTAAAAGTACATTCGATAAATGGAGATTTCTGTATCAACCCCATAAATGCATATAATGATGCAAAACAGATGCCTAAATGCGACATCATATTGGTTTGTATGAAAACAACTCAGAATCGACTTCTACCTGAATTATTACGTCCTATAGTAAAACCAAACACATGTATTGTTCTAGTACAAAACGGCTTAAATATTGAAAAGAATTTAGCCTCATCATATCCCGATAACGACATAGCTGCCGGCATGGCCTTTGTATGCTGCAATAAAACAGCAATCGGTGAAATTAAGCATCTCGACTACGGAAAACTTACATTATCTCCATATCAAGGCAATTGTTCATATTTAAAAACATTGTGCAAAGACTTGAGTGAAGCAGGTATTGATAATTATCTGTGGGAAGAATATGTAACAGCTCGATGGCGCAAACTTGTATGGAATATACCATATAATGGACTAACCGTAGTACTTAACACTACCACCGAGTTACTTATGAGAAACGAAGCAAGTAGACAACTAGTTAAGGAATTAATGGAAGAAGTTAGAGCCGGAGGCATAGCTTGTGGAGCTGATATCCCAGATAACTTTATAGATGAGATGCTTATGTCGACCGATCAAATGAGACCATACGACCCAAGTATGCGTTTAGATTTCTTACGTCATAATCGAATGGAAATAGAAGCAATCTATAGTAATCCGATTGCGGCTGCACATAATGCGAAAGTAGAAATGCCAAAAATAGCCATGCTAGAAAAACAATTAAAGTTTATTCAAGCAGGCTATTTGCAAAATGTCTAATCTTATTTCTTGCTCTGTTTTAGCAGGTCACGTATTTCAGTAAGTAATATTTCTTCTTTTGTAGGAGGAGCAGGAGCTTCGGGAGTTGCAGATTTTACAGGGGCTTCCAGTCTTTGTTTTGCTTTATTAATTAAGCGAACGAACATAAATATTGTAAATGCTACTATTAAAAAGTCGAATAGTACCTGTAAAAAGTTACCATAGTTAAGAGTTACTGCCGGTGACGTTACAGCACCTGCTGCATCTACAATAGCATCTTTCATTTCCCATTTTAAATCTGTAAAATTTACACCACCAACTAACAAACCAATTGGAGGCATAATTAAGTCATTTACTAAAGATGTAATAATCTTACCGAATGCACCGCCAATGATAATACCGACAGCCATGTCAATCATATTACCCTTTACTGCAAAATCTTTAAATTCTTTGATTAATTGATTCATAATTGCTAAATATAAAATTTTATAGTCTCTCCAACCTCTGCAAATATATACAACTTAAATTAATTAATACAAATTTTTATATGTTTTCTTATTAAACAGTTGTACAGCCGGCAAATAGGGAATCTAATTGTATAACATTATTTTTAATCTCTTAAAACGATTAAAGCCGTAATCGTAGGATTGCGGCTTTAATAAAATATATTTGGACTAATTATTAATCCTTAAATTTAGCGCAGATGAACTCGCGATTTAGACGAGCAATATTTGTTAATGATACGCTTTTAGGACATTCAGCAGCACATGCACCTGTATTAGTACAATTACCAAAACCAAGCTCATCCATCTTTGCAACCATTGCTTTTGCACGTTTAGATGCCTCTACACGTCCTTGTGGCAATAAAGCCAATTGACTAACCTTAGCTGCTACAAACAACATTGCAGAACCATTCTTACAAGCCGCAACACATGCGCCACATCCTATACAAGAAGCAGCATCCATTGCCTCATCAGCATTAGCTTTAGAAATTGGAATTGAATTTGCATCAGGAACACCACCTGTATTAACAGAGATAAAGCCTCCTGCTTGAATTATTTTATCGTAAGCACGACGATCTACCATTAAGTCTTTAATTACAGGAAATGCATTTGAACGCCATGGTTCAACAGTAATAGTATCACCATCTTTAAACTTACGCATATGCAATTGGCATGTTGTAACAGCACTGTCTGGACCATGAGGATGTCCGTTAATGTACAAAGAACACATACCGCATATACCTTCGCGGCAATCATGATCAAATACAACAGGTTCTTTACGCTCGCTGATTAATTGTTCGTTAAGAACATCCAACATTTCGAGAAATGAACTGTCTACCGAAATATCCTTCAATTTATAGGTCTCAAAACCGCCTTTTGCTTTAGGACCTGCTTGACGCCATACTTTAAGCGTTATATTTATAGATTTGTCCATGTTATTATGATTTATAATTTCTTGTTTGTCTTTTTACAAATTCATATTCCAGTTTTTCTTTCAGCATTACAGGCTCGTTACCTTCACCTGCATACTTCCAGCAAGAAGCAAATGAGAATTTGTCATCTTGACGAAGAGCTTCGCCTTCAGGAGTTTGATATTCTTCGCGGAAATGTCCACCACATGATTCTTCACGCATTAAAGCATCACGAGCCATCAAATCACCAATTTCTATAAAGTCGGCCAATCTAATAGCTTTTTCTAACTCATTATTTAAATCGTCAGCCTTACCAGGAATAAATACATTACTCCAAAATTCTTTACGTAATGCCTGAATTTTATCAATAGCTTGTTGCAAACCTTCTTTTGTACGTCCCATACCAACAAAGTCCCACATAATAAGACCTAATTCGCGGTGAATACTATCAACAGAACGGTTACCCTGTATTGACATCAATTTTTGAATCTTATCATTAACAGCTTTTTCTGACTCAGCAAATTCAGGAAGATTGGTACTCATACGAGGTACCGTAATTTGATCAGCTAAATAATTTTGAATTGTGTAAGGAAGAACGAAGTAACCATCAGCCAAACCTTGCATTAAAGCAGATGCACCTAAACGATTCGCTCCGTGATCAGAGAAGTTAGCTTCACCTATACAGAACAAGCCTTTAACTGAAGTTTGTAATTCGTAATCAACCCATATACCACCCATTGTATAATGAATTGCCGGGAATATCATCATAGGATTTTCGTATGGATTTTCGTCAACAATTTTATCATACATTTGGAATAAGTTACCATATTTAGCAGCTACAACGTCTTTACCTAAACGTTTAATTGCATCTGAGAAATCAAGGAATACAGCCAAACCGGTTGAATTAACGCCGAAGCCGGCGTCACAACGCTCTTTAGCTGCACGTGATGCAACGTCACGAGGAACCAAATTACCAAATGCAGGATATCTACGTTCCAAGTAATAATCACGATCTTCTTCAGGAATATCACGACCTTTCATCTTACCTGCTTGCAATGCTTTAGCATCCTCCAATTTCTTTGGAACCCATATACGTCCATCATTACGCAAAGATTCAGACATCAAAGTCAATTTAGATTGGAATGCACCATGAACAGGAATACATGTCGGATGAATTTGTGCGTAGCAAGGATTTGCAAAATATGCACCTTTACGATACATCTGCATTACAGCTGAAC
The DNA here is from genome assembly GCA_009930305.1 of Bacteroidia bacterium. Taxonomy (GTDB): domain Bacteria; phylum Bacteroidota; class Bacteroidia; order Bacteroidales; family Paludibacteraceae; genus Enterocola. Next base: position 55,449 of record RZYM01000004.1, on the reverse strand, counting down.
CGTTTGATGACATTGCATTTGTTGACAAGAAAAATGTATTTCCGTAACCTCCTGATCCCACAACTACTGCATGTGCAAAGAATCTTTCGATACGACCTGAAACCAAGTTTCTTGCAATTATACCGCGAGCACGTCCGTCTATTACTACAACGTCGAGCATTTCGTAACGAGAATACATTTTAACCGTACCTTTGCCTATCTGACGACTTAACGCAGAATAAGCACCTAACAATAATTGTTGTCCTGTTTGTCCTTTTGCATAAAAAGTACGCGACACTTGGGCACCACCAAAAGAACGGTTATCAAGCAAACCACCGTATTCGCGAGCAAAAGGAACACCTTGAGCAACACATTGATCAATGATATTATTTGAAACCTCAGCTAAACGATAAACGTTAGCTTCACGAGCACGATAGTCACCACCTTTTATTGTATCATAAAACAAACGATAAACAGAGTCGCCATCGTTTTGATAATTCTTCGCGGCATTAATACCACCTTGAGCGGCAATTGAATGGGCGCGTCTTGGAGAATCTTGAATACAGAAGTTTAAAACATTGAAGCCCATTTCTGCTAAAGATGCAGCAGAAGAAGCTCCGGCTAAACCTGTACCTACAACTATTATATCCAAACGACGTTTATTCGAAGGATTTACTAATTTTTGATGCGCTTTATAATTACTCCATTTTTCAGCCAAAGGACCTTCGGGAATCTTTGTATCAATTTCATTTTCTGAATTGACAGCAGATTTTACAGCCTCTTTAACTTTTACAGCAGCTTCTTTTACAGCATCAACCACTTCGGTTAAATTTTGCATATTATCTTTCTTAGCCATATATAGTTAATTTAATTATCAGTAATTATGCGATTAAAGCACTCACACAGAAAAACACAACCACAAATGCAAACATTAATACAATAAGAGTTGCAACTATATTACCAATGCATTTGATGCGAGGTAACCAAATATTGCTGCTTAATCCTAATGATTGCAATGCGCTCCAAACACCATGGGTTAAATGGAACCAAATAGCAGTCAACCATATTAAATATAGAACGCAGTATATCGGATTTGAGAACAATGCTTTTACATAAGAAGCGCCATCTGTAGGACTGAATGGTCCGGTTTCAATTCCTGTTATTTCTACAAACTGCATTTTAAACCAGAAGTTATATAAATGTAAAAGCAAAAATCCTATCACAATCAGACCTAATACCAACATATTGTTTGATGCCCAATCTACACCTTCTTGACGTTCAACTACTGCATAACGTTGTGTCCCGCGAGCGCGATAATTGCGTATAGACAAAATAAACGCATACACAAAATGCACAAACAACAAAAATGCTAATCCAAGAGTACCTATTAGTGCATACCAATTCGCACCTAAAAAAGCGCAGATTGCATTGTAACCTTCAGGTGAAAATGCCACCACAACATTCATTGTTGCATGGAAAAGTAGGAACAATACTAATGAAGCACCCGTGATACTCATCACGAATTTCCTTCCCACAGAAGAATCGAATAACCACATATTTTTCTGATTTTTAAATTATTAAATAATAGAATGGTAAATATCTTAAAAAGATTCGGCAAAGTTAGTGAAACTTTTGTTTTTATACAAAGAAAATACTATTTTAGCCATCGCTTTTATTAACAAACACATAATTATTATGAATCAATTAAAGGGTACACAAACAGAGAAAAATCTTGCTATTGCTTTCGCTGGTGAAAGTCAAGCTCGTAATCGTTATACTTTCTTTGCAAGCGTAGCTAAAAAAGAAGGTTTTGAACAAATAGCTGCAAACTTTTTAGAGACTGCTGAGCAAGAAAAAGAGCATGCCAAAAGGTTCTTTAAATACTTGGAAGGAGGTATGGTAGAAATAACAGCATCATACCCTGCAGGAGTTATAGGAAAAACAATAGACAACCTTATGGCAGCTGCCAACGGCGAAAGAGAAGAATGGACTAAAGATTATCCTCATTTTGCTGATGTAGCTGAACAAGAAGGTTTTGCTCAAATTGCCGAAACTTTTAGAAAAATTTCTACAGTAGAAGAAATGCATGAAGAACGCTATAAAAATTTCATTAAAAACATGCAAGAAAACAAGGTTTTTGAAAAGGACGAAGAAGTTATTTGGCAATGCCGCAATTGCGGATATCTCCACAAAGGTAAAAAGGCTCCTGAATTATGCCCTGCTTGCGAGCATCCAAAAGCTTATTTTGAAGTTAAAAAAGAAAATTACTAAACTCTAAAAACTTTTTCAAAGGACGAATATTGCTATTCGTCCTTTTTTATTTTATCTTCTACAAGCTTTATATAAACAATCTTGCAATTATCACACAATTCCCTAATCATCAATGCTTAGCCTTTCATATAACACATTTTTGCTCTATATCAAGCTTTTTTTGTAAATTTGCCGATTAAAAAATAATATGGAACGATTCAAACAGTTTCTGCATAATAACGCAATATTCTTGTATCCCTTTATAGCTCTGTGGATCACAATGTTATGTTTTGCCTTGATGCACACAAAAACTGAAACTCACTACCTACTAAACACCTGGCATAGTTCATTTGGTGATGTTTTTTTTAAATACATAACTTATATAGGTAGCGGATTACCTACATACATCGGAATAGCGGTAATGCTATTTAGCATACGTAAGGGTGTTTTTATACTATCATCACAACTACTTAGTTTTTTAATTACACATGGCATTAAAGAATGGCTGAATATTCCACGTCCGAGTACATTATTCAATGAATTAAGAATGACACTGCCACAAACAGTAGCCGGAGTTGAATTACATACATGGAAAAGTTTTCCATCGGGACATACTTGTGCTGCATTTGCCTTTTGCCTATGCATTGCTGTTATGATACCAAAGAAATACAACTATTTAAAAGTATTATTACTTATATTAGGTATCTTGGGAGCATATTCACGAATTTATCTTTCACAACATTTTTTGGAAGATACATTAGCCGGATCAATGATAGGTGTAGTATCTGTTATTACATTGTATTTTCCAATATACAAGAATGAATGGGGAGAATATCCATTATTTAGATTAAAAAAGCAGAAGAAATGAGCGGCTTCACATACAGAACTTTTGCCTTTTACACCTTAGGTTGCAAACTTAATTTTGCCGAATCATCATCAATAGGACGAACACTTATAGAAACCGGATTTCGCAAAGCTAAAAGCACAGAGCACCCTGATATCTGCATAGTTAATACCTGTTCTGTTACAGATGGAGCAGATAAAAAATGTAGACAAGCCATTCACAAAATACACCGCGAGCATCCAAATGCATACCTTGTAGTTACAGGTTGTTATGCACAATTAAAACCTGATGAAATAATAGTTATAGAAGGAGTTGATTTAGTACTTGGGGCTAACGACAAATTCATATTGCCGGATGCACTAAACCAAGAAGGCATCAATCGTATAGTGTCCGACACTCGAAAATTAACGCCATTTTTCTCATCTTGTTCGTTTGAAGATAGAACAAGGTATTTTCTTAAGGTTCAAGACGGATGCGACTATTTTTGTACATATTGCACCATTCCTTTTGCACGTGGAAGAAGCAGAAACGGTAGCATCAAAGATTTATGCGCAGAAGCAAGTGAAGTTGCATCACAAGGAGGTAAAGAAATTATACTCACAGGCGTTAATATAGGCGATTTTGGAAAAACCACCGGCGAATCGTTTTTAGATTTGATAAAAGCTCTTGACGAAGTTGAAGGAATTGAACGTTTTAGAATTTCGTCTATAGAACCGGATTTGCTTACAGATGAAATAATTACTTTTGTAGCTAAATCAAAGCGATTTGCACCGCATTTTCATATTCCACTTCAATCAGGATGTGACGATGTTTTGAAACTTATGCACAGACATTACGACACGGCACTTTTTGCTCATAAAATAAAACTTATAAAAGAAATAATTCCTGATGCGTTTATAGGAGTTGATGTAATTGTAGGTACCAGAGGCGAAACACCCGAATTTTTTGATGCTTCGTACAATTTCATTAAATCATTGGACATTTCAGAATTACACGTATTTAGCTACTCCGAAAGAGCAGGCACCGCAGCATTAAGAATTCCCTATGTTGTTAAACCACAAGAGAAAAAGCGACGCAGCCAATTGTTACTCGATTTGTCAGCATCAAAATTATCTAACTTTTACCGCTCACAAATAGGAACAAGCCGACGCGTGCTTTGGGAAGCTGCCAACCGCAAAGGCGAAATGTTCGGTTTTACAGAGAACTATCTAAAATTGAAGCATACATTCGACAACACACACATCAACAACATAGAAGATATAATTGTAAACTCTTACAATATCACGGAAGTAAATATCTGACAAACAGCAATACTTATAGCATAATACCAATCTGTAACTTTTTTGTTACAACAAACACACAAAAGCGTAATACTCTTGTAATTTGTATGAAACACCGCATAGGTACTTTTGCCCAAGCATTAGAAAGTACTGCAAATGAAAAGATTATTATTGTTAGTGAGTATGACGATTGCATCGTCAGTCGTATTTGGACAAAGTATTAAAGGCTTAGTTGCGGATTCGCAAAATGGAGAGACACTCCCAGGCGCATATGTAACCATTGAAGGAACCAATAATGGTACGATTACAGATTTTGATGGAACATATTCATTAAACAACTTACCATCAGGACAATACACTCTTATTTTTTCTTTCCTATCGTACGAATCTAAGAAAATAAGCAATATCGTAGTAAGCAATAATAAGACAACTCAAGTTAATGCCTCATTAGACGAAGCCGGTGTTCAATTGGACGATGTACAAATTGTTGGGCGAAAACGAACCGACACCGATTTATCTTTAGTAAAAGATATGCGCACATCACTTCAGGTTGTAAGTGGTATTTCTTCTCAACAAATTTCAAAATCTATTGATAAAGATGCATCTGAGGTAGTGCGCAGAGTTTCCGGAACCGCGATACAAAACGACAGATTCATTATTGTTAGAGGTTTAAATCAACGTTATAATAATATATGGATTAACCATGCTGCTACGCCATCGAGCGAAGTTGACAGCCGAGCTTTCTCGTTCGACTTAATTCCAAGCGGATTAATTGACAACTTACGAATATACAAATCTTCATCACCTGAGTTGCCGGCAGATTTTTCCGGCGGATTTATTCAACTCACCACAAAAGACAATCCGTCTAAAACTGAATTTTTAATAAATTATGGTACAACTTACCGATACGGTAGCAGTTTCGAATCATTTATATCTAATAATAGATCTGCTGCCGATTATTTTGGATTTTCAGCAATTGGTAGAACTTTACCAACCAATTTCCCAAAAACTCTTAATAATTTAAGCAAAGCTAATAACTCATCTGCCACACGATCAATCAATAAAGCATGGAATACTTCCGATTTCACTGCTCCTCTCGATCAAAATCTGTCTGCATACTTTCAGACTTCATTAATGGCTAAAAAAACTCATATCGGAATTATAAGCGGCATTAATTACAGTACTGATTTTACATCATACGACATTACAAATAAACGATTCGGAATATATCAAAAAGAGATTGATCAAGAATTTGCTCGCAACGATTATAAAGATACACAATACACCAATACGAGCAAATTAGGAGCCACATTTAATATGTCATTCATTTTTGACGGCGAAAATCGTATGGAATTCAGAAATATATTTAATCAGATAGGTAAAACACAAGTTACCGAACGCACAGGATTCGACAATAATAATGATTACAATATTATTGAAACAGAATATTATAATCGTAGTCGTTCAACCTTTATGAGTCAGTTAAATGGAATACACTCATTTCCAAAATTTGATGGAGCAATTAATTGGACATTAGGTTACGCTTACACTAATTGTTACGAACCGGATCGAAGGATTATAACATCACGATTAAAAGAAGACCCCAACAGTATTTACAACAACAAATACAGAACAGAGGGCAATGATGTTAAACGAATGTACCAATATTTAGACGAGAATATTACATCATTAAGCATTGATTGGATACAAGACTTCAAACAACAATCGTGGCAGCCCAAACTCAAAGCAGGTATTTATACCGAATATAAAAGCCGAAACTTCAACGCACGTAACTTCATATATCAATTTAATATGAACGGATTACCCAATGATTTCAAATACCTGACTTATACAGAAATGTTTTCAGACAGTTATATACGAGCAGACGGAGTTACATTACAAGAAAATACTAATAAATCAGACTCGTATAAAGCAGAAAACATAAACGCATCAATTTATGCAGCATTAGAAATGCCCATAGGAGATGCCGCACAAATATATGCAGGAGTACGTTTAGAAAATAATTATCTACGATTATTCGGATACGAATCTGACGGCATCAAACCAGTAAATATTAACAGATTTACATGTACTCCTTTCCCATCACTAAATGCAAGTTATTCAATTAACGATCAACATAAACTACGATTATCGTACGGATACGCAATAAATCGTCCTGAATTCAGAGAAATTGTTCCTTACGTATATTACGACTTCGATTTGTTTTCAAATTTCGAAGGTAATCCATCTTTACAAGATTCCTACAGCCACAACGCTGACTTCAGATATGAATTTTACTTCCCATCAGGCGAAACCGTTTCTGCAGCAGTATTCTATAAATACTTTAATCATCCTATCGAAACTACCTATTACGAGGTAGGCGGACAATATCAATACACTTATACAAATGCCGAATCGGCACAAAATGCAGGTATCGAAATTGAATTTAGAAAGAGTCTTGATTTTATGGGATTGCCTGATTTTCAAGTCGTATTAAACGGATCATACATTTTTAGTCGTATCGCATTCAAGGATGGTAGTTTTGAACGAAACAGAGCTATGCAAGGTCAATCACCTTACTTAATAAATGCATCATTATTCTATAATAACGAACAAATGGGGCTTAACGCATCACTGCAATACAACGTAGCCGGAAAACGTATTGTTGCAATTGGTGTTGTAAATCAAGATATCAGCGAAGACATTCCTAATATTTATGAAATGCCAAGGCATATGCTTGATTTTAGTATCTCTAAAACACTAGGCAAATACTGCACTTTAAAACTAGGATGTAAAGACATGTTGAATACAGCATGCGAACTTAAACAATTTCCTCAATTCGAAAAAGACGGTAAATTGCAAACACGCGAACAAATAGTTCGTTCATACACACCCGGATTTCAAATACAACTCGGTTTAAGCTTAAAATTTTAACGACATTGTAATATTTACGACATAACATCTTAATATCTAAATATTTACTTTGTATCGTAATTAATAATTAAAATTTGAAAAGATGAAAAAAAGAATGAATTTAAAGATGGCATTCATCAGCGCTGCAATTATCAGTCTTGCAGCTTGTACAAACAGTAATGAACCCGACCAACCTGAAGATCCGGCTCAACCGTCTGAAAAAGAGACTGTAGTACTACAAGGAGAAATCAATGGCATTCGCTCATTATCCGCAGACACTACATATCTATTAAAAGGTTTCGTGTATGTTACAGATGGTTCAAAGTTAAATATTGAGGCAGGTACTGTAATCAAAGGCGACAAAGACACAAAAGCAACTTTAATTGTTGAAAAAGGAGGTAAGATCGAAGCTATAGGTACGCTTGCATCACCTATTGTATTTACATCAAATCAGGCTGCCGGAGAACGAAACTATGGTGACTGGGGTGGCATAATTATTTGTGGTAAAGGACGTACAAACAGTGCAACCGGTGTGGGGAAAATAGAAGGAGGACCTCGTAGTGAATACGGTGGCAATGATGACAATGATAATTCCGGTATATTGCAATATGTACGTATAGAATTCCCAGGCGTTGAATATGCCACAGACAACGAGATAAACGGACTAACATTAGGCAGTGTAGGTTCTAATACCACAATTGACCATATTCAAGTATCATACTGTGGTGATGATTCTTATGAATGGTTTGGAGGTATGGTAAATGCAAGTTACTTAGTCGCATATAGAGGATGGGATGACGAATTCGACACAGATAATGGTTACAGAGGCAAGGTTCAATTTGCAGTTGGGTTGCGAGATCCTAATGTCGCAGACAAATCAAAATCAAATGGTTTTGAATCTGACAACGACGCATCCGGGTCTTCAAATGAACCATTCACACAAGCCGTATTTTCAAATGTGAGTTTGTTCGGTCCCTACACAACGACATCAGATATTGTTGATCCACAAAAAGGCAATGGACAGTTTCAAGCTGCAATGCATTTGCGACGTAACACACAGTTAAGATGTTACAACTCTATATTCGCAGGATGGCCTATTGGACTATTTATTGAGAATGGTGGCAAGGGTAATGCTCAAGAAAACGCGATTAACGGATCATTAATTTTGAACAACAATATTATGGCAGGCATGAAGGTCAACTTCAAGGAAGACGAAAAAGGAACAGCAGATTTAAATTATACATACTGGAACGAAAGCAGCCGCAATAATACTTTACTTACAAATAATGTCGATTTAGGTTTGGTTGACCCATTCAATATTACAAGTCCTAAGTTTTACGCATCAAACGGTGACGGAGTTATATTCGGTAAAGCAAGTTTCAACTCAGACGACCTATCGGGTATGACTAAAGTTAACTTTGTTGGAGCTTTTGGTACAGAAGATTGGACCGATGGATGGTGTAATTTCGACCCACAGAATACGATTTACTAATAAGTTAATTAATAATTAAAAAGTTATCGCATCTTCAAGTAATTGATGGAGCGATTACTTTTTTTAAAATAATTATTTATGAAAAAGCATTATCTAATACAACTAATTATTGCGTGTCTAATTCCAATATCGGTGTTTGCCGAATCAGATATAATCACCTTAAGTGATGGCATATATTTTAAAGATGGCAGTCAAAAAGAATTATACACAGGAGATTACAAAGAATTATATCCTGATGGCTCTTTAAAATTAGAAATGCGTATCAAGAATGGTCAAATCGAAGGTACTTATGTGACATATTTTCCAAATGGCAATGTAAAAGAAGTACGTTCTTATTTAGATGGTCAATTACATGGTACTTGGCGCACATATAACAGCGATGCTATTCTTACAGCGGAAGCCATTTACTCACATGGCAAGAAAAATGGTACATGGAGAATTTGGGATGATAACGGCAAACTTCGCTATCAAATGAATTACACCAACGATAAGAAAATAGGTATTTGGCAATCTTGGAACGAAAATGGCATAATTGTTCAAACAAGAACATATAAATAATTACTTGTAACCTATTTTTAATCTTTACGTCATAAACTTGTAATATATAAATCCTTACTTTGTGATATAAAAAAGATATAGAATGAAAAAGAAACTCGGTATTACCTTAATGGCATTATTGTATGTTAGTTGCATAGCCGTAGCAAAGATAGCCACAAATTCAGTCGAAAAAAAAACGTATGGTGTTATATATGGTAATGTGGTAGATGCAGAAGCAGGAGAACCCATAGCAGGTGCTGTTATTGAAATATGCAACCAGAAAGTATTTTCAGATTTAGATGGTAAATTTGAAATTAATGGTCTTAAATCAAACAAATTACAAATGCGAGTAAGCATGATTTCGTACAACACACAAACAGTAGAAATTGATTTATCAAAACAGTCTAATGTTTCAATAAGTATTTTACAACAATGAGTCCCCAAAAACGAATATTGGTTGTAGATGACGAATCTGACATCTGCGAAATACTTAAGTTCAATTTAGAAAAAAATAATTTTATAGTAGATGTAGCATATTCAGCGGAGGAAGCTCTAGAAAATGACTTATCAACATACAATCTATTTATATTAGATGTCATGATGGGAAAAATATCAGGCTTCAATTTTGCCAAAATAACGCAACAAAAATTTGAAACTGCAAAAATTCCTATAATTTTTATAACAGCCAAAGACACCATTGAAGACAAACTTGTAGGCTTTAACATAGGTGCTGACGACTATATATCTAAGCCATTTTCAATTTCAGAAACATTGGCTAGGATTGAAAATATCCTCAAACGGTATGATGAGAACAATAAGCATAGCGATATAAAGCTTAAGCGAAGTATTACCACTTACAAAGGGATTTACATAGACGAAAACAGCAAAACTGTTACTATTGATAATAAGCCTGTACAACTGACAAAGAAAGAATACGAACTCCTAGTACTATTTTTACATAGGCCAAACAAAATTTTTTCTCGAAATGAATTACTTCAATTAATATGGGATGATGATGTATATGTACTTGAAAGAACTATCGATGTCAATATCGCACGTTTAAGAAACAAAATCACCCCTTACGAAGATATACTTATCACAAAGCAAGGATACGGCTATAAATCTAATCTTGAATAACATTAGCTGTTTACTGCGCCTTTGGCATGTTATTTCAATATAAAATCGTATTTTTGTGACTTTTAAAAATCATCATGCAATTTACATTACAACATACAGATTTAAAAAGTCAGGCGCGAGCAGGATTATTGCAAACAGACCACGGAGCAATAGAAACTCCCATATTCATGCCGGTCGGAACTGTAGGTTCTGTAAAAGCAGTACATCAAAGAGAGTTGAATGATGATATTAAAGCGCAAATTATTTTAGGTAATACATATCATTTATATCTGCGCCCTGGAACCAATATTCTGGAAAAAGCAGGAGGTTTACATAAGTTTATAGGTTGGGACAAACCCATTTTAACCGATAGCGGTGGGTTTCAGGTATTTTCTCTTTCTGATACACGCAAATTAAAAGAAGAAGGCGTTACATTTCGTTCGCATATTGATGGTTCAAAGCACCTATTTACCCCCGAAAATGTTGTAGATATTGAACGTAGTATCGGTGCAGACATAATAATGGCATTAGATGAATGTACTCCTGGAGAAGCAGATTACAACTACGCAAAAAAATCATTAGAACTAACTCTAAGATGGTTAGATAGAGGAGTTAAGCACTTCCGCGAAACAGAACCTAAGTACGGATACAATCAAAGCTACTTTCCTATTGTACAAGGTTGTATATATCCCGATTTGCGCAGAAAATCAGCAGAAACAATAGCAGAGCTGAATATGGATGGGAATGCCATTGGCGGTTTAGCAGTCGGTGAACCTACCGACAAAATGTACGAAATGATTGAAATTGTGAATGAAATTTTACCGAAAGACAAGCCTAGATATTTAATGGGTGTTGGGACTCCTGCAAATTTACTTGAAGCAATAGAGAGAGGCGTAGATATGTTTGACTGCGTAATGCCAACACGCAACGGACGTAATGGCATGCTTTTCACAAAAAACGGTACTATGAATATGCATAATCTTAAATGGGCTGACGATTTTTCTCCAATTGAGGAAGATGGCGCATCATACGTAGACACAACATATTCAAAGGCTTATCTTAGACATTTAACGATGACCGGGGAATTACTCGGACTACAAATAGCATCAATACACAATCTTGCGTTTTATCTATGGCTAACAAAAGAATCTAGAAAACATATAATTGATGGCGATTTTTCTAACTGGAAAACAATTATAGTAAAGAAAATAAGCCAAAAGTTATAAAGTATTTTAACGTTATAATTTACATTTTTATATATCGTTATACAACAAAAAGTAATGTATTTACGTTTTAAATGACGAATAGAACATAATACAATGACTACAAAAATGATTCCTTTTCGTTTTCTATACTTAGTTTTAATAAGTATGGTAACACTTAACGCTTGTGAAATATCTGAGCCAAACTCTGAAAATGATTCTACCGATATCAACAACGATATAAGTGGTGTAAATAATGATGATGACTTTGTAGAAAATTCAAACTTTAGCTATACAGTATCAATTAACTACAACAACGACAATGTTTCAATAGTAAATCCTCTTGAAGGTAATGGAGTTACAATTACTCAAAACGGCTGCGACATAATTGTAATTTCTAGTGTAAAAGAGGTTGAATATGCACTATTTGGTCAAGCAATAGGATCATTTAAACTATACAGTGATTACAAATGCAAATTATCTCTCAATGGTGTTTCACTTACACACAATACAGGAGCCGCAATCAACATACAATGCAAAAAGACAACCTTTGTAGTTGTTTCAGAACAAAATTTCTTGACAGATGCATCTGGATATTCAACATCAATCGATGAGGAAGATCAAAAAGCTTGTTTCTTCAGCGAAGGACAATTAGTCTTTAGCGGTGACGGAGATTTAACTATTAACGCAAACAACAATCACGCATTAGCATCAGACGATTATATTCGCGTTCGTTCCGGTTCATTAATAATAATGGGCAACTCAGCCGATGGCATCCACACAAACGATGCATTGATTGTTGATGGTGGCATTATAGGCATTCGAAGCAAAGACGATGGTATAGTATGTGACGAAGGATATATTTATATAAACGGAGGTGATTTGTCAATCAATACCACAGGAACATCAGCAAAAGGTATTAAAGCAATGGGGCAAATCATTATAAATGATGGTAAAATACTTGTAAACACTACTGCATCAGAATCAGAGGGCATTGAAAGCAAAGGGAATATGACTATAAACGGTGGCACTATCGAAGTTTGCGCATACGACGATTGTATTAATGTAGGACTATCAACAAGTAGTCTTACTATAAACGGTGGTTACATATATTGTAAAAGTACAACTAACGATGGTATTGATTCAAACGGCACGCTTACTATTGCAGGTGGAGTTGTTGTTTCAATTGGAGCAAAAGCACCTGAGGAAGGCTTTGACTGTGATCAAAACACATTTGCCATTACAGGAGGAACTTTTATTGGTATGGGTGGAGGCACAAGTAACCCTAGCCAAGGAGCATGCACCCAATATAGCGTTTCGTTTAATGGAACTCAAAGCACAAACTTAAACCTAAGTCTGGCTGATGGCACACAAATACTTAATGCAAGCATCCCATCATTAGGATATTCGCCATTAATATTATGTAGTTCTCCAAACATGGTTTCCGGATCATGTATAATAAAAATAGGAGGTTCTATAAGTGGAGGTACCGAATGGCACGGATTATATTTAAATGCCGAATATTCAGGAGGTGTTGAATCTGGCAATGCAACAGCTTCGTTGGGTAGTAATCAAACCTCCTCAGGACCCGGCGGAATGAATCCGGGCGGAAGATAGTAAAGCATATACATTTGATACTTTTTTTTAGTACTTTTGCACGATGAACTGCAAAAGCTGCATAATTATAATCTATTTGTCTCTTTTTCCTATATTGATGTTTGCCCAAAACAACAAAGCGGAAAAGGTGTCTGGTAGTGAATTAAAGGAAACCGAACAGCCTATAAGCACAGATCAAAAGCCGGTGGTCAAGAAAAAGAAATTGACTTCAGGTGAAGGTGTAAAAGCATGGAAAGTTAATGAAGCATTTGCAACAGAAACGGTATGTGAACCTGATACGGCTTCTCTGAATTTTGAAAGAACCACAACTCCTATTTATAAAGAGACTATTGCAGCAGAATGGTTGGGCAACTTAGGCTTACCGGGACAATCAGCCATATTCTCGCAACGTCACGAAACATCATTAGTTGGTGATTACATTTTTCGAAATCCATACCTGCCCTATTTTAAATCTACTGAGAATATTACATTTTACAATACGCGCGTTCCTTATAGTAATTTATCATATTATACCGGTGGATACACTAACCACGGAGAAGACCATTTAACCGGTATACTCTCAATGAATGTAAACAAAAGACTGAACTTAGGGCTTGATGTAAATTATATTTATGGACGAGGTTCGTTCTACAATCAATCTTCAGACGGACTCACAGGAGCTCTAAATGGAAGCTATCGGGGAGAAAGATATTCCGTTTACTTTATTGCCGGACTTAATAATTTTAGAAATTTTGAGAACGGCGGTATTACAAATGATGCAGACTTAAAATCAATTACAGATAGTTATAATATACCCGTAAGAATTAATAATGCATGGTCTGTTTATAAGTCTTTCTATATTTGGGTTAATCAACAATACTCTATAGGTTTTAAAAAATTAGACCCTGATGATTCGGATAAGAAAACATTTGTGCCTGTAACTACTTTCGGCTATACTGTTAAGTTTGAAGGCAGTAGAAAAAAGTACTATGAGAAGTCTATCACAGCAAATTATTATGCAAATAATTACTATTCAGACAAAACCACTCGCGATACAACCTCAAATAATATTCTTCGAAATATTTTATCGGTAACTTTAAACGAAGGATTCCAGAAATGGGCTGTATTTGGAGTACGCGCCTTTGCCGAAGCCGATGTAGAACAAAATATGTGTTTGATAGCAGACTCTGTTTACGGATATCAATCACAATGTCTTGTATCTGTTGGTGGTGAATTATTTAAACGAAAGGGCAAAACCAATTATGGAGTGCTTGGAGAAGTTTTACTTCTTGGTAGTAAAAACCGATTGGCTTTCAATGTATCAGGAGATTTCAATACAGAGATTCCTATAAAAAATGAGAAACTGCTTATTTCTGCAGTCGGACATGTAAAAAGTACAAATCCAAGCCATTTTACCGAAAGTTACTATTCTAACCATTTTATATGGGAAAACAAATTTGACAATACATGGTCGGCACGTGGTTATGGTAATATAGCAATACCTAATAAATATTGCAATTTCAGCATAGGTGCAGGGTGGCAGGGTGTGAAAAACTACATATACTTCGGTAATGATGGTACTCCGAAACAATCGCCGGATTTCATACAAATCATAAGTGGTAATGTACGATGCGATGTACACGTTAAATGGTTTAATTGGGAAAATCAAGCAACAATACAATATTCGAGCAATAAAGACATTCTTCCATTGCCTTTGGTCTCAATATATTCAAATTTGTATTTTAAATGGTTGGTTTTCAAAAAAATACTTACATTACAAGTTGGCGTTGATTGTAGATATAATACAGCATACTATGCTAATGCCTATATGCCTGCCACAGGGCAATTTTATTTACAAAACGAAACTTTAGTCGGTAATTATCCTCTGATGAATGTATATTTAAATATGCACCTTAAACAGTTTAGAGTATTCTTAATGTATTACAATTTATCTCAGGTATTTATGGAACCTACATATTTTGCAGTTCCACACTACCCTCTTAATCCCGGTATGTTTAAGGTTGGCATTTCATGGAATTTCTATAATTAATTATTATGGAGGAATTATTAAAAAAAATGGCAAAACGCAAACATATTGTTATATCAATATGTTGCCTTTTACTTGTATTTGTAATTGCTGTTTTTTTAGCATTTTACAAGAACAACAAAATTTTGTTTGCACATGATTATCCGCAAATCGTCAAAAACGGTACGCTAAAAGTAATAGTTGAACCAAACAAAATGAGTTACCGAGTAATCGATATGGATAGCATTGTCGGTTTACAAGTAAAAATGATTGAACGATTTGCAGAAGACCACAATCTAAAAGTTGAATTCGTAGAAGAAAACGATTTGTCTAAAGCAATGGAAATGCTTGATGCAAATGAAATTGATGTATTAGTATGGCACATCCCTGTAT
Organism: Bacteroidia bacterium; assembly: GCA_009930305.1. Lineage (GTDB taxonomy): Bacteria > Bacteroidota > Bacteroidia > Bacteroidales > Paludibacteraceae > Enterocola. Next base: position 39,821 of record RZYM01000004.1, on the reverse strand, counting down.
ACGACGAACTTAAAAACAAAATCAGTTATACTATACCTGTTTTTACAAGCAGACAAATGCTTATACAACGTAAGAAAAGTGAAACAGATACTACTAAATTTATTAGGAATCAACTTGATTTAGCCGGCAAAACAATATATATTTTGCCTGGTACGGTATACAAACAACGGATCGAGCATCTATCAAAAGAAATCGGAGATACAATACATATCAAAGAAATACCAAATGCTGATCCATCCGATTTATTTAAAATGATAGTTGAAAAGAATATCGATTACACGGTATGTGATGAATTTGTAGCTCGAGTACTACTAAAAGATTTTCCTACAATAGATATGGGAACTGCTGTTAGTTTTACACAAAACTATTCTTGGGGGATAAATCCTGCATCAACTATATTAAAAGACAGCTTGGATAGTTGGCTTGCCATTTATCTGGAAAGCAAAGATTATAACCGCATTTATAGACAATACACCGGGGTTCCATGAAAAAAAGAGTAATCTGCATCGGATTTTTTATTATCACAATGCTTAGTTGTTGTTATTCACAATCAAAAACAAATACAATGATTTTAATCAGTACATCTTACGGCAATATTACAGTCAAACTTTATGATGAGACTCCATTACATCGCGACAATTTTATCAAATTAGTAAAACAGGGTTTTTATAATGACCTGCTTTTTCATCGTGTCATAAAAGATTTTATGATACAAGGAGGCGACCCACAATCAAAAAACGCAACTACAGGTAAACAATTGGGGGCCGGTGATGTCGGTTACACTATTCCTGCCGAATTTGCATATCCAAAATATTATCACAAAAAAGGAGCCTTAGCTGCTGCCAGACAAGGCGATCAGGTTAATCCAAAGAAAGCATCATCAGGATGTCAGTTTTATATAGTTGAAGGTAAAACTTATAGCGACAATGAAATAGAACAACTTGAAAACAGAATGTTGAATACGGCAAAACAAAATCGTTTCTACCAATTAGCAAACGAACATTCTGCCGAAATTAAAAATCTTAGAATCAATAAAGATTCTGTTGGTATTGAAAAACTTCAGAATCAACTAATTAGTCAATTGGAATCTGAATTTGCAAGCAAATCTTATAAGATGCCGGAACAGATGAAAAATGATTATAAAACCTTAGGAGGAACACCCTTTCTTGACAATGAATATACAGTTTTCGGCGAAGTTGTAGAAGGTTTAGAAGTGATAGATAAGATTGCAGCCGTAGAAAAAAATGCTACAGACAGACCTAAGCAAGATATTAAAATGACTGTAAGTGTTATTGAATAAAATTTAATCTGCAAAAACATGAAAAAGAGTATATATTTTATTGTTACTTCGTTATTAGTTCTTACATCGTGTTCAAAAAAAGCAGAAATAGTCGATAATTTCAATTGGCGCAAAGCCACAGTTTATTTCTTGATAACCGATAGGTTTTGCAATGGCGACAGCACCAACGACAAAAACTATGGACGTATAAATGATTATGGTTCTGAAAGAATTAATGCAGCTACATTCCATGGCGGCGACTGGGTTGGTATTTATAATAAAGCTAAAGAAGGCTATTTTACAAAATTAGGCATTGATGTTGTATGGCTTACAGACCCATACGAACAAATTCACGGATGGATGTCGGGAAGTGGCGATGTAAATGATTTTCCACATTATGGTTATCACGGATATTATCCTTTAGACTACACTCAAACAGACAAAAACTATGGTACAATAGAAGAATTCCGCGCACTAGTTAATTTGCTTCATAGTCAGGGAATTAGAGTTATGTTAGGGGCTAATATCAATGACCCGGGATATCCGACTCTTTTAGATGCGGTTCAATATAAGTACGACTCTACACTTAATGTAACAGAGGCCGATGCTGCAAAGCACAACTCAAATTGGCAATATTCAAAATGGACTGCAAACAATGCGCAATGGACCAATTGGTGGACAAGCGAGTGGATTAGAACAAATGACGAACAATGGGATCAAAATAACCCATACACAGCTACATTATATGGACTTCCAGACTATAAAACAGAGAAAACCTCATCTGTCAAAATCCCTATATTTTTAAAAGAAAAATGGAGAAACGAAGGTAATTATAATGATAAATGGGTAAATCCTTCCGCAAAAAAGTTACGACAAGATAAAGAATGGTCTCCATCTCAGTATGTTATAGCATGGATTTCATCATGGGTGGAAGAATTCGGAATTGACGGATTTAGATGCGATATTGTTGAAAATGTTGAAACTTTTAGATGGAAAGAGCTTAAAGATTCTTGCAATATAGCATTAAATAAATGGCGCAAAAAACATCCAGAAGATAGAGCAGCCAAATGGGAAGACGATGTTTTTTTTACTGGTGATTTTGATCAAGCATATATCGATTACAAGCCTATTTACGCAAAATCAGGATTTAATTGTATGGTAAATTTCAAATTTCCTAAAGATGGTAATCTCGATTCAATAAAAAATGTATGGCAAACATATTCTGATTCATTGCAAGCACATAAAGATTGGCAAAGTTTCAGTTATTTAAACAACGCATATTTTAGAGATGCTAATCCAAATAATATGATTAATTGCGCAACAACATTTTTACTGTCACCAGGTGCTGTTCAAATATTTTATGGCGACGAAATTAATCGTAAATTAAGCGATGCAAGATTCAATGTAGATGCTGCTCAAGCCTTCCGTTCTGACTATAATTGGCAAGAAACCGATTCTGTTTTATTTAAGCATTATTGTAAATTAGGACAAATAAGGCTAAGGCATCCGGCAATTGGTATGGGGAAACAAACAAAGTTATCTGAAAATACATATTTACGCACGTATGATGCCGATAAAATAATCATATCAATAATAAATAACAATCACGGAATTGTTGATACAGAAAATGTATTTCCAGAAAGCTCAAAAATACGTAACGAATACACTGGAGAAATTTCAATAGTAAAAAATCATAAAGTTGCATTTAGCAATATTCAAAACGAAATACTCATTTTATCCATTAATGACTAATATGATAACCGCATCTGAAATCAAAGAAGAGCTTTTGCGCAATGCAATTCCCGAAAAGAAAGTTATTTTATCGTCCTTTTTTAAAACCGACAAAGGACAATATGGCGAAGGTGATAAATTTATAGGTGTTATGGTTAACACACAAAGAGACTTGGTAAAAAGTATAAAAAACATAGAACTATCTGAAATAGAAATTCTTCTCGCAGACGAATATCATGAATGCAGGATGACTGCATTAGTCCTATTGGTTGCCTTGTACAAAAAGGCAAAACCTGAGCAAAAGCAAGCAATCTTCGACTTATATTGCAAATCGACAAAATACATTAATAGTTGGGATTTGGTTGACTTAAGTGCTCCATACATTGTAGGTGTTCATCTAGAGAATAGATCTAGAGAACTTTTATATAAATGGGCAAACAGCAATTTACTATGGGAACAAAGAATATCCATAGTATCTACCATAATTTATATTCGCAAAAATGATTTTAAAGATGCATTATCAATCATCTCAATCTTACAAAACAATAAACAAGATTTGATACAAAAAGCTGCAGGTTGGATGCTTCGCGAAATAGGCAAACGTAATTTTGATGTTGAGTACAATTTCTTAACAGAAAATAATAGATACAAAGAACTTCCTAGAACTCTTTTGCGTTACGCCATAGAAAAATTTCCGGAAGATATCCGTCAAAACTTTATACATGGCTCTATTTGAGCAAAGGTAAATATTCCTATAATGGGTGATGGATAACATTCACAATAATGGTACTTTTGCAGAATTAAAAGAAATTAAATATCTAAACATGGGACACGAACATCATAATCATAATCACACAGCCGCTATTAGTTCTTTAAACAAAGCATTTATAATAGGAATAGCCATAAATGCCTTGTATGTAATTATTGAATCCATTGCAGGTTTTGCATATGGATCTATGGGTTTGTTATCAGATGCAGGACACAACTTAGGTGACATAGCCAGCCTAATATTAGCACTTATCGCTTTTAAATTAGCGAAAGTTCATGCAAATAACACATATACTTATGGATACAAAAAAAGCACTATTTTGGTATCACTTGCAAATGCAGTTATTTTATTGGTAGCCGTAGGTATCATCATTGCCGAAAGTATTGAAAAGATCTTTCATCCACAAGCTATAGAAGGTAATGTAATTGCTTGGGTTGCAGGAGCAGGTGTGCTTATAAATGCCTTTACAGCATTGTTGTTTATGAAAGACAAAGAAAAAGACCTAAATATAAAAGGTGCATATTTACACATGGCAATGGATGCTCTTGTATCAGTAGGAGTAGTTGTTTCGGGAATTATAATACACTATACATCTTGGTATATAATAGATCCGATCATAGGTTTGGTTGTAGCATCGGTAATCGTAGTATCAACATGGAATCTGTTGCACGACAGTTTACGATTATCGTTAGACGGAGTTCCCGCAGGCATAAACCTAAAGCAAATAGAAAATATTATTTGTTCTGACAAAGATGTAAAAAATTGTCATCATTTGCACATTTGGGCTATCAGCACTACAGAAAATGCACTAACAGTTCATGTTATTCCAAACTCAATGGATAATATGGAAAGCATAAAAGAACGTCTAAAACATCATTTAGCAGAAGCAGGAATAAACCACACCACACTCGAATTTGAACCTGCCGAAAGTTCATGCAACAAACATTGCGATTAAGGAATAAACCCTATTTGCATTATAATATCCTAATATTCAGGTTATTATAATATACTATTTTTTAGCTTCTCTTTTAGGAAACCAACCTTTACGAACCCTTTCGCGTTGTTCGAAAATTTCTTTTATCGACCAAAAGCTCGAAAATGCAACTACTCCTGCTAATACTGACCAAAATGTATTGCTCAAAAATAGAGATAACACCATAAATACTATTCCACACAACAAAAACACCCACCATATTTTAACTCCAAAATAGTATTCAAACTTAATAACAATGGGGTGAAATAATCCGATTATAAGGAATGTACATATCCCTATAGCAAGTCCAATAAAGTTCATGTTTTTCTTGTAAAGGTAATAAAACATATTGCTCATGCCTCTTTTGCTCATTATTTTATTTGAATTATTCTATTTGCATAAGACCACTTATGAGAAATTTATATTAACATCAACAAATATAAATGTAAACGACTTGATTTTATCGTTATTACGTTCGGGTATGGTCGACAAAAGATAACTGAATGGATTTATTGCTGCAGTTTGGATGAAAGGACTTATCTTTGCAAAGTAATTGCTAATAAATTGTAAGGCAATATTAGACTAATGATATTCATGTAAAAGATGCAATCTGTCTAAATTATCTTGGCTTTTATTTTATTATATGAAGATACTTTTAATAGACAATAATGATTCATTCACATATAATCTGCTACATCTTATTAAGTCGGTTTGTAATAATAATGATTCGGTAGAAGTATGCTCCAGTGATAGGATTACTAAAAAAACATTAGCCGATTACACCCGAATAATTATTTCTCCCGGCCCCGGCACTCCTGCCGAAGCAAAGAAATTTCATAAGATTATTCGCGGTTACGAACAACAAACACCCATATTAGGTATCTGCCTAGGGCATCAAATTATTGCAGAAAGTTACGGGGCTGTTACCTATAATCTGACACGACCCGCTCATGGTATTCAATCGAAGATTTCGATAACCGACCATACCAATATATTCCGAGGTATGCAGAGTCATATAATGGCAGGTAGATATCATTCATGGTGTGTTTCGAGCGAAAACCTACCCGACTGTTTAAAAATAACTGCTGTTGATAGCATTGGGAATATTATGGCTATATCCCATTGTGAATACAATATATTCGGGGTGCAGTTCCACCCCGAATCGTTCATGACCGGTTATGGAAAAACTATTATGTCGAACTTCTTAAACATCAATCAACAATGAGAGCAGGAGAAGTAAAAAAACGCATGAATGATTGTGGACGTATAAAAACTCCGTTTTTGTTCGCTGTGGACTTCGATATGAAAGAGGGACTTTTTATTGAAAACCCATTGCAGCAAACAGAGGTATTATTTCGCACACCGACGGCTAAAGTCACACAACGATCAAAACCATTATCAACATTCATAGAGTTATCTGCACAGCCGATAACATTATCAGAATACAAAGATCGCTTTGATATTATTATGCAGGGATTAATGCGCGGGGACTCATATTTGACTAATCTTACGGTCAAAACACCAGTACAAACAAATTTGAGTTTGAAAGAAATATTTCTGTTGAGTAATTCGCCATACGGACTTTATATACCGGGAAAATTTGTCTGCTTTTCGCCCGAACGATTTACAAGGATAGCAAATGACACAATATCCACCAATCCAATGAAGGGAACAATAAGTGCCGAGGTGCCTAATGCTGAATGCGCTATACTTGCCGACCCAAAAGAAACAGCAGAGCATAATACGATTGTAGATTTAATGAGAAACGATATCGGTATGGTAGCCGAGGATGTGCAAGTCGAACGATTCCGTTATATAGACCGAATAAAAACTCATAGCGGCGACATTTTACAGGTCAGTTCCGAGATCACAGGTCGATTGCCCAAAGATAATTTGTCGCACTTAGGCGATATCGTATTTCGAATGCTTCCGGCAGGTTCGATTTCGGGTGCTCCAAAACAATCGACGGTCAATCTGATTCATAAAGCCGAACCGGAAGCAAGAACTTATTATACCGGAGTATTCGGTTATTTTGATGGAAGCGAGTTAGATACAGCCGTGCTTATACGTTTTATTGTTCAAGACGAAAACAAACTATTTTTCCATAGTGGCAGCGGTATTACTATAAATAGTGATCCCAAAAGCGAATACAACGAAGTATTAAAGAAAATTTACCTGCCAATTTTATGAAACTGCAATTTAGTGAAGCGATAAAACTCAAAGACGGCGTTGTTTACAATTTGCCATATCATCAGGCTCGTATTGATATAACGTTGGCGAAGTTTGACGGCGTAAAAATTGACCTCGTTTCGACTTTAGCCAATTTAATCGACGATGTTAAAAAAGGACTATTTAAATGCAGGCTGATTTACGGGAAGGCTGGCGTAGAAAATATAGAGTTTATTCCATACTCCTCGCGCCGTAAAACTACTGTCAGACTAATTACTGCAGACAATATCGAATATGATTATAAATATACAGATCGCGCTCACTTAAACGAACTTTTGGAGCAATCAGGCTGTGATGATATAATCATCGCCAAAAATGGCTTAGTTACTGATGCTTTTGCCGCTAACTTAATTTTTGAATCTTCTGACGGTTTGTTTACGCCCAATACTTACTTATTGCCAGGCACAAAACGCCAATATTTGCTCGATATGGGAATAATCAGGCAAAAACTTATTACGGTTGCAGATATTAAAATTTATGATCGTATCAGATTCATTAACGCTATGGTTGATTTGGAAGATAACATTTACATTGATTCCTGTCAGATAAATATATAAAAAAAGACAGATTATAGCAAATAGGCTGTATTGAGTAGTGTTCTAGTGTTATCCGCAATTAATTCTATTTTGTAATACAACTTTTTTTTAAATAGTTGATTATCTATGTTTTTTTTTCTACCTTTGCGGCTCGTTTTTGAGAATTATTATACATAAGGTCAAACAACTAATTATTTTTTTACAAACAAATGGGAAAAGAACTAAAACAAAACGCACAAGGAGTTACAGACTTCGATTGGAATGCGTATGAAAATGGTGCAGTTAACACTGCAATGAGCAAAGAAGATTTGCAAAAGGCTTACGACCAAACCTTAAACCAAATCAACACAAACGATGTTGTTCTAGGTACGGTTATTTCAATGAACAAACGTGAGGTTGTCGTAAACATAGGTTACAAATCTGACGGTATCGTTTCTATGAACGAATTCCGTTACAATCCTGAATTAAAAATTGGCGATAAAGTTGAAGTATACATCGAATCGCAAGAAGATAAAAAAGGACAATTAATCCTTTCACACAAAAAAGCACGTTCAACACGTTCTTGGGACCGTGTTAATGAAGCTCTTGACAAAGACGAAGTAATAAAAGGTTTTGTAAAATGTCGTACAAAGGGTGGTATGATTGTTGATGTATTTGGAATCGAAGCATTCTTGCCAGGTTCTCAAATAGACGTTAAACCTATCCGCGACTACGATATTTTTGTTGGCAAAACAATGGAATTCAAAGTTGTTAAAATCAACCACGAATTTAAAAATGTTGTTGTATCTCACAAAGCTCTTATAGAAGCCGAATTGGAACAACAGAAAAAAGAAATCATATCTAAACTTGAAAAAGGGCAAATCCTTGAAGGTACAGTTAAAAATATCACATCTTATGGTGTATTTATCGACTTGGGTGGCGTAGATGGTTTGATCCATATCACCGACCTATCATGGGGACGTATCTCACATCCTGAAGAAATACTTCAATTAGATCAAAAACTAAACGTTGTTATTCTTGATTTTGATGATGAGAAAAAACGTATCGCACTTGGTCTTAAACAATTAACTCCTCATCCTTGGGAAGCACTTAACACAAACTTAAAAATTGGTGACAAAGTACAAGGCAAAGTTGTTGTTGTTGCCGATTACGGCGCATTTGTTGAAATAGCTCCGGGTGTTGAAGGCTTAATACACGTTTCAGAAATGAGCTGGTCACAACACTTACGTTCTGCACAAGATTTCGTAAAAGTTGGAGATACAGTAGAAGCTGTTATCTTAACTCTTGACCGCGACGAACGCAAAATGTCTTTGGGTATCAAACAATTGAAAGAAGACCCATGGTTAAATATCGAAGCTAAATATACTATCGGCAGCAAACATACAGCAAAAGTTCGTAACTTCACAAACTTTGGTGTATTCGTTGAATTGGAAGAAGGCGTAGATGGTTTAATCCACATCTCTGACTTATCTTGGACAAAGAAAATCAAACATCCATCAGAATTCACAACACTTGGTGCTGAAATTGAAATCGTTGTATTGGAAATCGACAAAGAAAATCGTCGTTTAAGCCTTGGACACAAACAATTAGAAGAAAATCCATGGGATACATACGAAACAATCTTTACAGTTGATTCTATCCACGAAGGTACAATCATTGAAATGATGGATAAAGGCGCAGTTGTTTCATTAGAATATGGTATCGAAGGTTTTGCAACTCCTAAACATCTTGTAAAAGAAGATAATTCACAGGCAAAATTGGATGATAAATTACAATTTAAAGTAATTGAATTCAACAAAGAAGCAAAACGCATCATCTTATCACACAGCCGTATATTTGAGGATGCTCAAAAATTAGCTGCCAATGAACAAACAACAGAGAAGAAAGCTAAAAAGTCTACAAAGAAAGAAGAAATTCCAGCAATGGAAAAAACCACATTAGGTGACATCGAAGGTTTAGCTGCTTTGAAAGACGAATTAACAAAAAGTGAAGCTAAATCTGCAGAGAAAAAAGCTGCAAAAAAAGCAAAATCAGAAAGTGCTGAATAAGACTAACTGAAATACAAAAAAATAGGATGCTAATCAACATCCTATTTTTTTGTATTATGTTTCTTATAAATATTTTCCGGTTAAAGACCGACTACACTTCTTTATTTCCTCAGGTGTCCCTTCAAAAACAACTTCTCCACCATTATCACCCCCTTCTGGTCCTAAGTCAATTATATGATCTGCCTGTCTTATTACATCCAAATTATGTTCAATAATAATTACAGTATGACCTTTTTCTATTAAACTATCAAATGCTTTTATAAGCGTCTTAATATCAAAAAAATGCAAACCGGTAGTCGGCTCATCAAAAACAAGAATTCTTTTTTCTCCTGTATTTGAAGATAAAAATGCTGCCAATTTAACTCTTTGACTTTCACCACCCGACAAAGTACTAGAAGACTGCCCGAGTTTAATATAACCTAGACCAACCTCTTGTAATGGTAACAAACGGCTAACGATTTTCCGAGCACTCGCAGCTTTATCCTCACCAAAAAATTCTATAGCCTGGTTAACTGTCATTGATAGGACTTGATATATATCAGTTCCCCTATATTTTACATCTAAAATTTCTTGCTTAAATCTTTTGCCATGGCAAGCTTCACACTCAATTTTAACATCAGCCATAAACTGCATTGGTATGGTTATTATACCCTCACCTTGACATTCTTCACATCTACCGCCCTGAGAATTAAATGAAAAATATGCAGCAGAAAAGCCCATTTGCTTTGCCAAGGTCTGTTCCGCAAACAATTTTCTTATTTCGTCAAATGCCTTTATATAAGTACAAGGATTAGATCTTGAACTTTTGCCTATGGGATTTTGATCTACAAATTCAACATCATTAATCAAAGACAAACTACCTTTTAAAGAGGCAAAACTACCTACTTTTTCAACAGTTCCACCATAATAACGTTTCAGACCGGAATAAAATAAATCACGCACTAAGGTAGATTTTCCGGAACCGCTCACACCAGTAACAACAGTCATAACGTTCAAAGGGAAACACACCGTTATATTCTTTAAATTATTTTGAGTAGCCCCTACTATCGATATATAATTTGACCATTTACGTCTTTTTAATGGCACTTTCATAGTATCCTCTCCTGCTAAATATCGCAAAGTATGCGATACAGATCCTCCTTTATATTTCGATAGCAAATCCTTGGGATTACCTGCCACGACAAGCTCTCCACCCAATCTGCCAGCACCCGGGCCTATATCAATAATCCAATCTGCAGCTCTCATTATGGTTTCATCGTGCTCAACAACAACAACAGTATTTCCAAGCTCTTTTAATTGACGTAAAACCTTTATAAGCAATTCGGTATTATGTGCATGTAATCCTATACTTGGCTCATCCAATATATACAAAGAACCAACAAGGCTACTACCTAAAGAAGTTGCCAAATTAATACGTTGACTCTCACCACCCGATAAAGAATTTGATAAACGATTAAGCGTTAGATATTCCAGACCTACATCAATCAAATATTGTAAACGATTATTTATTTCAACAAGTAAGCGTTTGGCTATTTGTTTTTCATATTCAGAAAACTCCGCATTTTTAAAGAATTCCAATAACGCATAAATAGGCATTTCAACAAGTTCATTAATTGACTTGCCGCATACTTTTATATATAAGGCTTCTTTTTTTAATCTAGCACCATTACATGTCGGACAAATTGTTTTACCTCTATATCTGCTAAGTATTACCCTAAATTGAATCTTATACTGATTCGACTCAATATACTGAAAGAACTTATTCAGACCATTAAAATACTGATTCCCAGTCCATATCAATTGTTTTTGCTTATCTGTCAACTCATAGTATGGTTTGTGCACAGGAAAATTAAATTTTTCAGCATTGTGAATCAAATCCCACTTATCATCTCCCATCTTTTCCCCTCTCCAACAAGCAATTGCATCTTCGTAAATTGACAAAGATTTATCAGGAACCACCAAATCTTCATCTATACCGATTACTTTCCCAAATCCCTGACAACAAGGGCATGCTCCTATCGGACTATTAAAACTAAATAATTGCTCCGTAGGTTCCTCAAAGCTTATTCCATCCGCTTCGAAATTACGGGAGAACTCGGTATCACCTACATAACAAATTCCATGACCTTCATAAAAAGCAGTTTCTACAGAATCAGCCATTCTATTTATAAAAGACTGATCTTTTTGTACAGAAAAACGCTCAATAACTAAAAATAAACGCTCATATGATTTATCGTAAGTAGAAAATTCGTCAATTCTAATAAATTCATTATTCACATAAAGACGGCTAAAACCCTGCATCTTCCAAATAGGTATCTGATTAACATCCAATACAGGAGCTGCTAAAACAGTTTCTTCGCCTTCAGGCAGAGACATAATATAATTCAATACATCTTTTACTTGATGCTTTTTAACCTCTACACACGATATAGGCGATATAGTCTTACCAATTCGCGCATATAACATACGCAAATAATCATATATCTCTGTTGATGTACCAACGGTTGAGCGAGAATTTCGAGTTTTAACTTTTTGTTCAACAGCTATTGCAGGAGGTAAACCTTGAATAAAATCAACTTCAGGTTTACTTAGCCTGCCTAAAAATTGACGTGAATATGATGATAGACTTTCGACAAAACGTCTCTGACCCTCAGCATATAAAGTATCAAAAGCAAGAGATGACTTTCCTGAGCCAGATAATCCGGTGATGACGACCAGTTTTCCACGTGGTATTTCAACATCAATATTTTTTAGATTGTTGACACGTGCCCCTTTTATATATATAGAATTAGTTTTTATATCGACAAAGATCTAAGAACCTGCAATAATTTTAAATCAATAGGCTTATCATCCTTGATAGCTTTAGTAAACGGCACGTAAACAATTGCGTCATTAACTACACCTATCATTAAGTTGCGTTGTTCTTCCAATAAAGCATCGATAGCTGCAGCACCCATTCGGCTGGCCAATATACGATCTGATGCAGATGGCGAGCCACCACGTTGTATGTGTCCCAGAATTACAACTCTTACATCATATTGCGGATATTCTCGTTTTACACGTTCTGCAACACCATTCGCGCCTCCTGTAAGTTCACTTTCAGCAACAAGTACAATACTACTATTCTTGGTTTTTCTAAAACCATTCTGAATAACTTCACCTAGCAAATCATCTTTAATTGCTATTTCAGGTATAACGGCAGCCTCAGCACCTGATGCAATTGCGGCATTCAAAGCTAAAAAACCTGCATCACGACCCATAACTTCAACAAAGAATAAACGATCGTGAGACGATGCCGTATCACGAATCTTATCAACAGCTTCAATAACTGTGTTAAGTGCTGTGTCATAACCTATTGTAAAGTCGGTTCCATATAAATCATTATCAATAGTACATGGCACGCCTATTATGGGGAAGTTATATTCTTGAGCAAAAATTTTTGCACCGGTAAAGGTACCATCACCACCTAACGCAACTAAAGCATCAATATTGTGCAATTTTAAAGTGTCATATGCTAATCTTCTACCCTCCAGAGTTTGAAACTCTTGACATCTTGCAGTTTTAATTATCGTTCCTCCATGTTGTATTATATTACTAACATTTTGAGTCTTAAAATCAATTATTTCATTGGTAATAAGACCTTTGTACCCTCTGCATATTGCTTTTACAGATATCCCGTTAAAAATTGCCGCACGAGTTACCGCACGTAATGCAGCATTCATACCTGGTGCATCACCACCTGAAGTAAGCACACCTATTGTTTTTAATTGATACATGATTGTATTATAGTTAAAAGTTTACGTTTAATTTCTTCCATTTGCCACTTAGGAGTAGAGGTCGCGCCACAAATTCCTATAGTTTCTATATTACCTATTAAATATTCTTTTTGTACATCATTAGTTGACGAAACAAAAAAGCTATTATGATTCGCTTGTTTACACACTTCGAATAACACCTTGGCGTTAGAACTCTTTGCCCCTCCTACAAACAAAACTAAATCGTGAGATTTAGCAAATTGCTTTATTTTTCCCATTCTGTTAGACACCTGCCTACAAATTGTATCATATGCCGTAAATTCTGTTCCCTTTGATTTACGCTTTTTAATCTCCTCTATTAGAGTGGCATACCCATCTATTGATTTAGTCGTTTGAGAGAATAACAAAATATTCCTGCTAAAATCAATCAAATCAATATCAGATAACGACTCTACAACTTTTGCCGTTCCTTTAGTTTGACCTACCAGACCATTAACCTCCGCATGACCTGCTTTACCATATATCACAATTTCGCTGTCAGGATGCTCCTCGTAAGCCTTACGAATCTTTTGTTGCAAACGCAAAACCACAGGACATGTAGCATCTACAATTGTAATTCCATTATCCAATGCTGTTTTATATGTTGATGGCGGCTCTCCATGGGCCCTAAGTAAAACTTTTGCATTCTTAAGATGCGATAAATCGGCATGGTCAATTACCTGCAAACCCATTTTAGCCAAACGATCAATCTCTTCACCATTATGAACTATATCGCCTAAACAATATAACTCATTTCCATCCTTCAATTCAGATTCAGCCTTACCAATAGCTGTTACTACTCCAAAGCAAAAACCTGAATCATCATCTATTTCTATTTTTACACTTTTCTGCATATCTAGCCATTAACCAACTATTCTGTTCTTCAATACTCATATTACTATTATCAAGTACTATTGCATCATCAGCTTTTCTAAGAGGGCTTTCTTGCCTATGTTCATCCATGTAATCACGTTGCTTGATATTTTCAAGTATATCTTCGTATGATGCAAGTTGAGAATTAGACTTCATTTCGTCAAAACGCCTCTTTGCACGGACATCTGCATCGGCAGTTACAAATATTTTCAATTCTGCATTGGGAAATACAACAGTACCTATATCTCTACCATCCATAACCACACCGCCGTTTTTACCCATTTTACGTTGTAATTCAACCATTCTTGAACGAACAAATGGCAATGCACTAATATAACTCACATAACGAGAAACTTCTAAACTGCGGATTTCACCCGACACATCTTCACCATTCAACAATACATTTCCTTTTGAATCAAAACTCAATTCAATTTTAGATATTTCTGCATGTAAATGATCCTCATTAATAATAGAGTCATTAACTAATTTATTCCTTATTGCATACAAAGCTATTGATCGATACATAGCACCTGTATCAACATATGTATAAGCTAAAGTCTTTGCCATATACTTAGCCATGGTACTTTTTCCACAAGAAGAATATCCATCAACAGCTATAGTAATACGTTTCATACTATAATTTCTTTTTATTGAATCCATTAATATCCATAGCAACCGAAAAATGCCCTGTTACAGCTGCCGTGCTATAAAATGCAACGCCTACACCTATTTGGAACATATATAACCGTAAACCCGCACCTGCCGACAAACCCGAGAGTGAGAAAACGTAAGGATTTCCCAAACTTAAACCTCGATCGAAATTATAAGATATACCTATCCAGAATTTTTCAGAGCGCGGAATGACATCTACACCTACAATAAATTTCTTTCCTATCATCAGACCTGCATTAACTTTACCGGCATTCTCTTCATACGAATTTGTTGCATAATCATAATCCCATTTCTGTAAATTTTGCAATGTCAGATGAAGAGCAAACGGCGCATGCATAAACCTTTTAGTCAAACCTAATGTAACATTAATAGGCATCCATTTACTTGTCATTATAACATCTTCAGGACCGGCTATTTGTCCACCAAAATTTCGCACTGCCAAACCCAATGAAACCATGCTTGCTGTATCTACAAACTGAACACCTAGATCAACTCCTAATGAGAAAGAAGTATATCTTTCATAAGTATTTAAAACAGGTTTTGCCGTTAAACCAATGGTAAAATACTTATTTAGATACCTGGAATATGTCGCATTTAATGCAAAATCATTCGCAGAGAAATTACCTGTATAGGCTTCCGTTTCGTCGTAACCTTCCATATTTCCATATTGAGCAAATTGAAATCCTACAGAGAATGCATCTTTATCACTAAATTTCATTGAATAAGCGGCAGAACCATAACCTGTGCCTACCATATATACGGCATAATTAAGATACAGAAGATTATCTGTATTAACTGATAATAGAGCCGGATTTGATACAGCAAACATTGCATCTTTACCAATGTAAGAAACATTATTACCACCTAAAGCAGCAACGTGTGCAGATACCGGAAAATCCATAAATGTATTCACCGCAGTTCCCATTTGCTGGGCCGACATCCGTACAGCCGAAACAAGAACAAAAATCAATATATATCTAATTCTTCTAATCATAAAAACGCCCAAATATACGTCTTTTTTAGCACAAAACCACCATAACTGATACAACAAAATATTTGATAAAAAAATTTATGTATAAAGTCTATGCATATAAAAAAAAAACACTACATTTGCGAACAACTTAGCAACATTTTTTAAAACAATATGGAAATCAAAAAATCACCGAAAGCCGATTTAGAGAACAAAAAAATAATGTCCGTTATAATCGGTTTAGTTGTTGCTTTGGGAATCTTATTCGTTGCTTTCGAATGGTCTCAAAGTGATGTTACCGTTTACGAAGAAGCATTACAGGATGCTGCTCAAGTAGACGAAGAATTAGTTGACATTACTTTCCGTAGTGAAACGCCCCCACCTCCTCCACCTCCACAACAACAAGAAACAATATTGAGTGATGTTATCGAGATAAAAGAAAATACAGAAACAGTAGAAACTGCCGATTTCTCTACAGAAGATAATTCAGACAAACGTGTTGAGATTCAAGCTCCTATTGCAGCTCCTGAAGAAGAGCCTGAAGATCAAAAGAAAATTCACGTAATAGTTGAGAAAATGCCTGAATTTAAAGGTGGTGCTGAAGCAATGAATAATTATTTAGTAAAGAATATCAAATATCCGTTAATAGCACAAGAAAATAACATTCAAGGTCGTGTTATATGCCAATTTGTTGTTAATTCAGATGGAAGAATAGTTGATGTTGAAGTTGTGCGTGGTGTTGAAGCTAGTTTGGATGCAGAAGCTATCAGAGTTATAAAATCAATGCCTCCATGGACTCCCGGTAAACAAGGTGGTAAAAATGTTCGCGTTAAATACACCTTACCGATTAGATTTAAATTGTAAAGAAGCATCTTACATAGTTATCTGAAAAGCCTTCATTTTGGAGGCTTTTTTTAAAAATAGCAAACTATACATAATGACTATAGACTCTGACACATACCAAGAACATGCCATACTTGTAGGTTTAATAACTCCACAACAACCTGAACGTAAGGCTATTGAATACCTTGATGAATTGGCTTTTTTGGCAGATACAGCAGGTGCGGTCATCTCTAAAAAATTTTTTCAAAGATTAGATTACGCAAATACAAGAACATTTGTAGGTGCCGGAAAATTACAAGAAATACAGTTATATGTAAATGAGAACGACATTAGTTTGGCAATATTTGATGACGAACTTTCTCCGGCACAACTCAGAAACCTAGAATCGGAATTACGTATTAAGATTTTAGACAGAACGAATCTAATACTTGATATTTTTGCACAAAGAGCACAAACAGCACACGCAAAAACTCAAGTAGAACTTGCCCAATGCAGATATATGTTACCAAGACTTACACGTTTATGGACACACCTCGATAGACAACGTGGCGGTATTGGAATGAGAGGACCGGGTGAAACACAAATTGAAACCGATAGAAAAATATTACTAAACAAGATATCTCTTCTAAAGCAGGAACTGGTACACATAGATAAGACAAAAAGCATTCAAAGAAAAAATAGAGGAAAATTAGTACGTGTAGCATTAGTCGGATACACAAATGTAGGCAAATCAACAATGATGAACCTACTAGGCAAATCTGACGTACTTGCAGAAAATAAATTATTTGCAACCCTCGATACCACAGTAAGAAAGGTAATAATCGGTAATCTTCCATTTTTACTATCAGATACGGTAGGATTTATTCGCAAATTACCTCATGATCTAATAGAATCATTCAAATCTACATTAGACGAAGTTCGTGAAGCAGATATTCTAATTCACGTCGTTGACATTTCGCATTCATCTTTTGAAGAACAGATACAGGTAGTTGAAAACACATTGCATGACATTGATTGTCAAGACAAACCTGTAATAATGGTCTTTAACAAAATCGATGCTTTCGAATATCAACCAAAAGGAAAAGATGATTTAACCCCGATAAACCGCGAAAATATTTCGTTGGATGAACTACGTTCAACATGGATGTCAAAACTGAAAGAGAATTGCATATTTATTTCAGCTAAAGACAGAACCAACATTGACGAACTAAAACAACTATTGTACGAACGAGTTAAAGTAATTCATACAACAAGGTTTCCATACAATGACTTTTTATTTGAAAATTACGAAGAGCAATAAACTATTAATCACACTTGGCATATGGAAAATTACAGATCGTTATCAACTAAAGAAATAGAGACACTTATTTCGCAATCATGCACTTGTGATGATTGGTCTCGAATCTCAGTGAAAGAAAAATTCTCTCCTTGCAACATTCAACACGTGCATTTCTCAGGAGATATCAAATTAGGTATTTTTGATAAAGAAATTACACTTGAAGGAGGCATAAAAAAACATACCGGCATACACCATGCTACTATATTTAATTGCAATATTCACGATAATGTATTTATAGGTAAAATAAACAGATATATTGCAAACTACGAAATTGACGAAAATACTTACATTGAAAACACTGAGCTTATTACAACAACAGGAACTACCTCATTCGGAAACGGCACAGAAGTGGCTATTTTAAATGAAGGTGGTGGTAGAGAAATACTAATCACAGATAAGCTAAGTTCGCATTTAGCATATATCATGGCACTATACAGACATCGCAATAAAACTATTAGTGCCTTACAAAATATTATTCGTAAATACTCAAAAGATATAAGTTCTAAAGTTGGATACATAGGCAAGAATGTTCATATTATAAGTGTTGGTAAAATTAAAGATACAAAAATCGGTGATTACGCATATATAGAAGGCGCAAGTTCACTAATTAACGGAAGTATAAATAGCAACGAATCAGATCCTATATTAGTGGGACAAAGCGTAATCGCCAAGAACTTTATATTTTCTTCCGGATCACAAATAACGGATGCATCACTTGTTGAAAATTCATTTATCGGACAAGGTGTTCAAATAAGTAAACACTTTTCAATATACGATTCTGTTTACTTTTGTAATAGTCAAGGCTTTCATGGAGAAGCATGCGCCATATTTGGAGGTCCATTTACAGTTACCCATCACAAATCAAGTCTACTAATCGCCGGAATGTTTTCTTTCCTAAATGCAGGAAGCGGATCTAACCAAAGTAATCACATGTACAAGTTAGGACCTATACATCAAGGAGTTGTAGAACGCGGATCAAAAACTACAAGCGACTCATATATTTTATGGCCTGCAAAAATCGGAGCATTCTCTTTAGTTATAGGAAGGCACTACCAACATTCTGATACATCGAATCTGCCTTTTTCATACTTAATAGAAATTGACAATAGCAGTTATATAGTTCCAGGCGTTAACTTACGAAGTGTAGGTACTATACGTGATGCACAAAAATGGCCTAAGCGCGATCGCAGAAAAGACTCTGAAAAATTAGATCAGATAAACTTTAACCTACTTAGTCCATATACAATACAAAAAATGTATGCAGGCATTGATATTCTCAAAACTTTACAAAAACTATCTGGTGAAACATCGGAAACATATTCGTACCAAAGCGCGTTTATGAAAAATCAAGCATTGCGTAAGGGTTTAATATACTATCAAATGGCTATAGACAAATTTTTAGGAAATTCATTAATAAAACGCTTGGAAGGAACCTCATTCAAGTCTATAAAGGAAATACGCGAACGGTTAAAACCAGACACATCAATAGGTAGTGGTACATGGGTTGATATTTCCGGACTTATAGCTCCTAAGAGTGAGATATCTCAATTTATGAATGATATAGAATCAGGCATTATAGATAACATCGACAGTATAAATAGACATTTTAAAGACATTCATTCAAATTATTATAGTTATGAATGGACATGGGCTTTAGAAAAACTGGAAGAGTCTTTAAATAAGCCATACACCGAATTTACTATTCAAGATATTATTAAATGCGTAGAGTCATGGACAAAAAGCGTAACTGATTTAGATAAATTACTCTACGAAGATGCAAAAAAAGAATTCGACCTTATATCAAAAACCGGTTTTGGTGCAGATGGTGACGAAGAAGTAAAACAAAAAGATTTTGCGAATGTACGTGGAGTCTTCGAAGAAAATCCATTTGTAATGGAAGTGCAGAATCATATTAAAGTAAAAACCGAATTGGGTCAAGAACTAATTAATCGTATTTTACCTTTGGCATGATAAAAGACAAGCTGAACTTAATATACAGATACATAAAATATTACTTTTCCGCATTGCCTAAAGGCGGGTTTGGTATACACTCTCCTTTTGTATATTATTTCTTAACCGAAGTTATTGAAGAGTGCTTACCTTATTATTCGTATCACACTATTGAGCGCATCAGACAGAACCTACTTCGTGATAAATCATACATTAATATTACAGATTACGGAACAGGCAAATCATGCAAAAAACAAATTTGTAAAATAGCAAAAATCAGTTCCAAAAACAAAAAAGATTCACAACTGATATTCCGTATCGCAGTCTTTGCAAAAGCAAAAAACATATTGGAATTAGGCACTTCGCTAGGTACGACAACTATGTATTTAGGAATGGCAGATCACAATAGTAAAATCATATCACTCGAAGGATGCCCTGAAACCGCTAATATTGCAAAGACTAATATAAAAAATGCAAAATTAAGCAACGTTAACATTATAACCGGAAATATAGACAATACTTTAAGTGATGCGCTAAAACAAATGCCGACAATCGACTTGGCTTTCTTTGATGCAAATCATCAAGAAGTTTCTACAATAAACTATTTTGAACAATGTTTATCAAAAGCCAATAAAAATAGTATATTCATATTTGACGATATACATTGGTCTGATGGAATGGACAAAGCATGGAAATATATTTGCAGAAATTCTAAATCGGTCGTTACAATAGATTTATTCTCAATGGGCATTGTCTTTTTTAATCCTGAATTAAACAAACATAACTACAAAATTAAGTACTAATGAAAGTATATACAAAAACAGGAGATCAAGGCACAACTAGTTTGATCGGCGGAAAGCGAGTTCGAAAGAATGATGTTCACCTTGAAATATATGGAACTTTAGATGAGTTAAGTTCGTTCATCGGGTTACTAAAGAACCAACAAGGACTCGACAATTATAAAAACGAACTTACACATATACAAAAAACATTAGTCGGTATTAATTGTATTTTTGCAACTGACGACCCGGAAATTGCAAAAAACAATAGTTTTGATATAAAAAACATTCAGTTCTTGGAAAATAAGATAGACGAATACGAACAAACGCTTCCACCTATTACTGATTTTTTAATTCCGGGAGACAACAAATCCAACGCTGTCACAAACATTTGCAGAACAATATGTAGACGCGCCGAAAGAAGGATAAATGACCTCCAATTAGCAGAATTCCAAACCGCAGCAGCAATATATATCAATCGTTTGTCTGACTATTTTTTTGTACTTGGTAGAAAAATTACATACTAAAAGCAAAAAAACACGTCTACACTTGTTAGAATTGAAAATTTAGCTATCTTTGTGCGCTGATAGCAGAATAATGCTTTTTTTCATTGTTCACATTAAATTTCGACAATCATGTATTGGACATTAGAATTGGCATCAAAATTGGAAGACGCACCATGGCCAGCTACAAAAGACGAGTTGATCGATTTCGCAGTTCGTTCGGGTGCACCATTGGAAGTAATAGAAAATTTGCAAGAAATAGAAGACGAAGGTGAGGTTTATGAAACCATAGAAGATATTTGGCCCGATTATCCAAGTAAAGAAGATTTTTTCTTTAACGAAGACGAATATTGATAGCCAAAAGCTAAGAATTCATAAAAACTTAGTATATTTGCACGATATTGGAGGTTGATACGTTTAATAATCGGCGACCATTTTAACTTACAGACTATTGTCTTGTGAGATTTTATATGAAAAAGAAGATATCCGTTATTATAGCGTATTTTTTTTGCGCGATAAATTCCTTTGGTCAGCAGAATATTGAGTTTAGCCAATATATGCTGAATTTATGCACATCAAACCCCGCAGCGGTGGGAAATAATGACATGATTAATGTATTTGGAACATTCAGGTCCCAGTATGCTGGATACGAAGGAGCTCCTCTTACATATATAGTGAGTGCAGATATTGGATTTAACATTGGAAAAACTAAACATGGTGCGGGTATATCGTTTTACGATAACACAGCAGGTTTATTCCGATTTCAGGACGTAAACGTGCAGTATGCATATAGATTTCCAATATTAGATGGTTACTTGAGTGGTGGCGTAATAGTTGATTTTACAACAGTAAGTATTGATAAAGACAAGATTCATCAAGCAGAAAGTGAATATCACGATGCCGGAGACCCTGCAATAGATAAAGCAGGTAATGATTTTAAGATGGACTTGGGAGTTGGTTTTTTATTTAAAAATAAGAAATGGTTTGCTGGTATTTCGTTGTTAAATGTTTTATCTCCTGAATACGAATTAAGTGATAAGACATTTTTTAACAAAACAATGAACCTTAAATTTATAGGTGGATACAATATTTCGTTTAACAATCCGTTATACAAGTTGAAGACATCCGCCATGGTTAATACAGATTTTGTTTCTTGGTCAGGTATTATCAATGCAAATTTAGAATACAAGGACAGTTATTGGGGTGGAATCGGATACAGAATTGATGGAGCGGTTGTTTTTATGGCAGGTATCCGGGTTTTGAATGGTTTGGTTATTGGATACTCGTTTGATTTACCTACATCAAAGTTAATACAATCAGCGGGTTCACACGAAATTGTACTATCATACAGTTTCAATATTGATTTTTCGAAAAAAAACAGATACAAAAGTATCAGATATTTATAACCGCAAAGCAAATATGAAAAAATTACTGGTTTCTTTGATTGCAATCACATTGTTAGTAGGTTGCAGCAGCCAAGGAAGTGGTGAATTGGTAGGTGTTGAAGGCTACTCTTGGAAAGAGCCTAATCCTTATGGAATGGTTTATATCAAACCTGGTTCGTTTACCATGGGTGCAAACGATCAAGATGCTAATTGGGCAGCGTCAACACAAGCAAAAGTTGTTTCAATCGACGCGTTTTGGATGGATGAAACAGAAATAACCAATCGAGAGTATAAACAATTTGTTTATTGGGTGCGCGATTCTATTGCTCGTGAAAAATTAGTCAACGCAGAAGGAGACGAATCCGAATTCGTTACCAAGAACAGAAAAACAGGTGACGTAGTCTACAAAAGGGGTAATCGTCCAAATGACAGAGAAAAAGAAAATACTGAGCGTCTTCCTAAGTTAAATTGGGATGAAAAAATTCCTTGGACAAAACCAACAGAAGAACAAGCAAAAGCTATTGACTCTATGTTCTACTCTGATGAGGAATCAATAGCATATACTGTTGAATTAAACGGACAAATTCTCAATTACAAGTATCGCTGGATAGATTATAATCAAGCGGCTTTAAAACGCAACAAATTTAATTCGAATAAAGGTCGCTACGAAAGTGATTTATCAATGCTTGGTAAAGGCAAAGATAGTGCGGATGTAATGATTAAGAAAGACACATCATACATTGATGAGAATGGACATATTATCAATAAAACAATGTTTGTTGAATTACGCGGAAGACGCGACTTTATTTCTTCACGCATAATTAATGTATACCCTGACACACTATGTTGGATACGCGATTTCACCTACGCGTACAATGAACCATACATGAAGATGTATTTCTACCATGATGGATATGGTGACTATCCGGTAGTTGGTGTTAACTGGGAGCAAGCATCAGCATTCTGCCATTGGAGAACATCTTATTTTAACAGTGCACAAATAAGAAGCAAACAACCTATTGTACAAGATTACAGACTTCCGACCGAATCTGAGTGGGAGTATGCAGCAAGAGGTGGTAGAAACTTATCTATGTATCCTTGGGGTGGAACTTATATACGTACAGCAAAAGGTTGTTTCTTAGGAAACTTCAAGCCAATGCATGGCAATTACGTTGCGGATGGATGGATGGCTTCAGCTAAAGTCGGATCATTCCCTCCTAACGATTACGGATTGTATGACATGGCAGGAAACGTTGCAGAATGGACATCATCTGCATTCCATGAATCAAATTACAGTTTTGTAAATGATATGAACCCAAGCTATAATTACAATGCAAGATCATCAGATCCTGAAATCATGAAACGTAAAGTTATTCGTGGCGGTTCATGGAAAGACATAGGTTACTATTTACAATGTGCAACCCGTACTTACGAATATCAGACAGAAACTAAATCTTACATTGGCTTCCGCTGTGTACGTAGTATCATTGGAGCAAATTATCAAGACTAAGACAAATAACTTTATATCAAAACAATTAAAAAAATCAAAAAAATGGCACAAGGAAATTTTCTTACTTCTCCTAAAGGGAAGAAAATAACAGGTATGGCTTATGGATTAGGAGCATCTGTAGTAATTATCGGAGCATTGTTTAAAATTATGCACTTCCCTGGCGCAGGTCCTATGTTGATGGTGGGTATGGGTTGTGAGGCTGTACTTTTCGCATTATCTGCATTTGAACCACCACATAAAGAATATCATTGGGATACAGTATTTCCACAATTGGAAGGCGGAGAAGGTGCTCCTATAACAGGAGGAGGATTTGGTGGCGGTGCAACTGCTCCTACAAAACAAATGAATTCAATTGAGGATTTAACAAAAGCAGGATCATTATCAGAAAGTGATGTACAAAGATTAAACGACGGAATTAGACGCTTAAGTGAAACAGCATCTCAGATTTCTGATGTTACAGCTGCAGTATCTGCTTCATCTAATTACGCACGCAACATGAATGCAGCATCTGATGCTATATCAGCATTTGCATCTACACAAAATACTTTAAAAGCCTCATCTGATTCTTTATTCGCATCATATAAAACAGTAGCAGAAAGCATGACAGCAGTAGCTGGAGATGCTAAAGGTTATATTAACGAAATGCAAGGTATTGCTAAAAATCTTTCATCAATCAACGCCGGATATGAAATGCAAGTTAGAAGCATAAATACACAAGCCGAATTAATGGAAGGCGTAAATCAAAACCTATCAAAGATGCAAAATGCAATGGATTCAGCATCTGCAGAAACAGAAGCATTCAAAGCACAAGCAACAAAATTAACACAACAAGTAAGCAGTTTGAACAACGTTTACGGAAATATGCTTAACGCATTCAACGCAAGAGTTTAATAATCAAACCGCTAATTGTTAATACAAAATAATATATGAGTGCTACAAATTGCCCGGAAACCCCGAGGCAGAAAATGATATCGATGATGTACTTGGTACTTACAGCCATGTTGGCTTTGAATGTATCTACCGATGTACTTAACGGCTTTACTTTAGTACAGAAAAGTTTAAGTCAGAGTTTGGCAAGTACCACTGCTAAAAACCAATCTTTATACGGACAATTCGAAGACTTAAAGAGTCAAAACCCCGAAAAGGTTGCAGAGTGGTTAAATAAAGCAAATATTGTCCGTCAAAAGACTGATAGTATGAACGAGGTCTTGGAACAATTGAAATATGATATTATAGTTAAAGCTGATGGACAAGAAGGCGGTGACTTGTATAAAGAATGTATAAAAAACGGCACGCAATATGCTATAGGTGCTCGTGACAATCTTGATGCAAGCGCACAGGTTGCTATGGCAGTTTCAATGCAAGGAGCAAGTGCTAATCGTGCAAATCAATTAAAAGTTGGTTTGAACAAGTACGCCGCTCTTATGGAACAAATGGTTCAAAAAGACTCAACCAGAATAAAAACTATTCGTGACAACTTTAATACAGAAGATACAAAAACCCAAAATGGCGATCCTATTACGTGGGAAGCATCAAGATTTGAAATGATTCCTGTTTCTGCATCTATCACACTGTTGACAAAGATTCAAACAGATTTACGCTATACAGAATCTGAAGTTGTCAATTATTTAAAGAACCAAGTTGATGCTAGTGACTTCCGTGTTAATAAGATTACAGCAGAAGTTATCCCTACTTCATCTTATGTAACACGTGGAGGAGTATATGAAGCAAGAATCATTCTTGCAGCTATTGATTCAACAAAACGTCCTAAAATAACAGTAAACGGCAAAGTTCTTGAAAATGAGAAATACACAGCCGGATGCAGTTCTGTTGGAACTTTTGATATTAAAGGTCAAATCGACTTACCTCGTGCAGACGGAACAATACAATCATATCCTTTTGAAAGTTCATACATAGTTGGTGAGCCTACTGCTATCATTTCTGCTGATATGATGAATGTATTCTATGCCGGTATCGAAAATCCAATGAGCGTGTCTGTACCTGGTGTACCTACACAAAATGTGAGTGTTAGCATTACAAATGGTATATTAACTCGTAAAGGCTCAGGTTGGACAGTTCGTCCTACAAAAGTAGGACAAGATTGTAAAATTTCAGTATCTGCGAAAATGGAAGGTGGGAAAGTACAAAGTATAGGAAGCAAACCTTTCCGTGTAAAAGCACTACCACCTCCAATTGGTTATATAGAATATCGTGAAAATGGCAATCCTGCAAAATACAAAGGTGGAAAAGCATTCGCAAAAGCTAATTTAATAAGTTCAAATGGTGTCAAAGCAGAACTTGATGATGCAGACTTAGATGTTCGCTATAATGTACTCGGATTCGACATCACATTCTTCGATTCAATGGGTAACGGACGTATTGAAACATCTAATAGTACAGCATTTACAGAAAAACAACTAGATTTGATGCGTAAAATGAGTCGTGGCAAAACATTCTATATATCTCGTATTAGAGCAAAAGGTCCTGATGGTATAGAACGTATTTTGCCTCCAATAGAAGTAAAAGTAAATTAAAAAACTATGAAGACGCTTTATCGTTACTTGTTTATAGGACTTATGTCCTTGTTTGTAGTTCCTGCAATAGCCCAGGAAACAGACAATTCGTTTTTCGGAGACAATGGAGAAATTGCAAGTAATCTGCCTACGAGTATTCCGCTGACAGAAAGAAAGCCAATTGAATATAACAATCCAAGGGCAGATGATATAATTTGGTCGAAGGTTGTATATCGTATCTTAGATTTGCGTGAAAAAATCAATTATCCGTTGTATTTCCCTGAAGAAGCAAGCGATAGTCGTCAAAGTTTGTTTACAACAATATTCCGCTTGTTTGAAGAAGGTAAAATCAAAGTATACGAATACGAGGACGCTAAAGAGGTATTTACTGATGACAAATTAGTATCATTCGAGTCATTCTTGGAAAACAATCAAGTTCTTGTAACAGTGAAAACTGATTCAGTTACAGGTGATACACTGAGTACATCTATTGCAGAAAGTGATATTCCAAACAGAGAGGTAACAAAATACTATCTTAAAGAAGTTTGGTATTTCGACAAAAACAATTCTGTTATGTCAGTACGCATCTTAGCAATTTGCCCAAAGATTTATCGTGCTAATGAAGACATGGGTGGACAAATGGTTGGTTATCCACAATTCTGGGTTCCGTTTGATGCTGTACGCCCATACTTAGCACAACAAGAAGCTTTAGTTTCTGATCGTAATAACGGAGCAAGAGAAACTATGGATGATTTATTCATCAAAAGGAAATTTGGTAGCTATATTTTCAAAGAATCATCTACCAGAAATCGAAACTTGATTGAATATAATTCAACAGCAGAGGAAGCTCATAAGGAACAAGAGCGTATTAAAACAGAAATTATTAATTTCGAACAAGACATTTGGGAATATTAGAAATAGTTTTGGTTAAATAAACTAATTTTAAATAACAAAAAAGGCTACATATTACAAGTAGCCTTTTTTTTATCCTATAAATTGTTAAGACCTACTTACTCAATAAAAGATTATCAGTACATTTGTCTGCTTAAACGCCCGAAACATCGAACATATGTAAATGACTCTACTTTATTTCTCGGTATCTCATAAATGAATTTGGAAAAACATTTTAAAACAGTATTAATACTGTTGTTGATTTTCGCTTTTCATGGGCAGGCTAAAGCAGAGTACAACCACGAATTGGGCATCACAGGTGGAACAACATTTTACTTGGGAGATGCTAATCATGTGACGGTATTTAACAGGCCTCTATATGCGTTTGGAGGATTATATAGATATAATATTGACACACGTTGGGCATTGAAAGTTAGCGTGATGTACGCTAAAGTAGAAGGAGACACACGGGACTTTGGTTATATATTGCCAAACCACCAAGACTACGCCGCATTTGAACGCGAGTTTGTTGACGCAAGTTTGGTTGTTGAATTCAACTTTTTAGACATTGGTGAATCAGGATATTATAAGGGGACTTACAAGGTAACACCCTATATTCTATTGGGAGTTGGGCTTACTGCATATAACAATATGTACACAGCAGAGAATATGTACAACTTTAACATACCTTTCGGTATTGGTGGTAAGTGGAAGATTGATAAAAGATGGACATTAGGTTTGGAGTGGACCATACATAAACTATTTACAGATTCATTTGATGTTACTGATTCAAGCAATAGTATACTAAATGATCCTTACAATACAGGTCACGTAGGTTTTTTTGATACAGATTGGTACTCATTTGCCAATTTATATATTTCGTTCAATTTATTTAATACACGTAAATTCTGCCGATAACATGGCAAGTTTGAAAGACAAGATAAATAAAGAAGCATTACCACAACATGTAGCCATAATAATGGATGGCAATGGTAGATGGGCTCAAAAGAACGGTAAACCCCGTATATTTGGGCATGCCAATGCTATATCATCAGTACGAGCTGCCACTGAAGCAGCTGCCGAATTGGGTATTAAGTATTTAACTTTGTACGTATTTTCAACTGAGAATTGGAATAGACCTAAAGACGAAGTTAGCTCATTGATGAAGTTACTAGTTTCAACTATTGAATCCGAGATTGTAAATTTAAACAAAAACAATGTACGCTTAAAAACCATCGGAAATACAGATAGACTTCTAAAGCAAGTTAACGACAAGCTAAAAGAAGGCATAGAATTAACATCAAAAAATACAGGATTAACTTTAGTATTGGCACTAAGTTATTCTGCTAGATGGGAAATTACTAATGCAGTAAAACAAATCGCATTAAACGTAACTACACAAGGTATTGATCCTAACACAATTGATGAAACAACTGTAGCATCTTTTCTCACAACTAAAGAAATACCTGATCCTGAATTACTAATTAGAACAAGCGGTGAGTATCGCATAAGCAATTTTTTATTGTGGCAAATAGCCTACACCGAATTGTATTTTACCCCGGTGTTATGGCCTGATTTTAATAAAGAGGATTTTTATGGTGCCATTATTGATTTTCAACAACGCGAACGCCGTTTTGGGAAGACGAGCGAACAAGTAGCCAAATAATTTATGTTGCACAAATATATATCTACCATTGTTATTTTGACTATTGTTGGAACATTGTCTGCATATGCAGATAAATTATTAAACGATAGTATTGACAATCAGCAAGACAAAAATATTTTCTCGTTAACCGATAGCTCAAATATTTTGGTTGGGAACAATCTACCCGATCTAGACTACGCAAATCCACGCGAATACGAAATAGGAGAAATTACCATATCAGGAAAAAATAATTATGAAGATTACGTACTGATAGGTTTTTCCGGCTTAAAAGTTGGAGAAAAGATATTAATTCCTAGTGATGCTATCACTAATGTTATTAGACGTTTCTGGAAACAAGGATTATTCTCAAATATTCAAGTAGAGATTGTTTCGATCAGAGAGAATAAAATATGGTTAAACATACAGTTAGACCAACGCCCACGTATCTCAAACATAAATATTATGGGCGCTAAAAAGAAAGAAAAAGAAGATATCGAAAAAGGCATCGGAATGTCTAAAGGCACTCAAATAACACCATACATCATTGACAAAGCGAAAAAATTTATTGAACGCTACTACATTGAAAAAGGCTACTACTACACAAAGGTATCAATTGTACCGCGCGAAGACGATGCAGAAGGCAATAAAAACATTGTTGATATAAGAATCGATAAAGGCTCAAAAATCACTGTTAACAGATTAATTATTGATGGTAATTCGTCTATCTCTAAACGAAAATTAGACGGAGCCATGAAAAAGACTAATGATAGACACAACATATTGAACATATTCCGCAGTAAGAAATTTTTGCCTAAAGAATACGAAAACGACAAAAACCTATTTATTGAAAAATATAATGAATATGGCTTTAGAGATGCTGAAATTGTTTGTGATAGTGTATTCCCCGACTCTATCAAGCCTAAAAAATACGTAAATGTATACATTAAGGTAAACGAAGGTAAACAATATTATTTCCGAAACATCAATTGGATGGGTAATACTATTTACACAACCGACTATTTACGCAGAGTATTAAATATCAAAAAAGGAGATGTTTACAATCAGAAGAAACTTAATCAACGACTATTTGAAGATGATGATTGTGTAAGTAATTTATATTTGGATAACGGATATCTATTCTTTAACATGCAACCTGTCGAAACTAAT
Source organism: Bacteroidia bacterium (assembly GCA_009930305.1). Classification (GTDB taxonomy): domain Bacteria; phylum Bacteroidota; class Bacteroidia; order Bacteroidales; family Paludibacteraceae; genus Enterocola. Next base: position 9,422 of record RZYM01000004.1, on the reverse strand, counting down.
ATTAGCAACGATTCTATTGACATGGAAATAAGAATGGTAGAAGGTAGACAAGCTACAATAAATCGAGTTAATATACAAGGTAGCGAATACCTATATGAGCATGTTGTTAGACGTGAACTTAGAACAAAACCAGGTGATCTGTTTAGAAAATCTGATATTATGCGTTCTATGCGCGAACTTGCAGCAACAGGACATTTTTCTACAGACCCGGGTAAAATGGATATTAAAACAGTACCCGACCCTGAAAATGGTACTGTTGATTTAACCTATGTACTCGAATCCAAACGTAACGACCAAATTGAATTATCTGCAGGTTGGGGACAAACAGGTGTTGTTGGAACTCTTAAATTAAAGTTTACCAATTTTTCGCTACGTAACATATTTAATTTCAAAAGTTATCGTCCTCTACCACAAGGAGATGGACAAACTTTAACCCTAAGTGCACAAACAAATGGTATGTACTACCAAGCATATAGTTTATCGTTTGTTGAGCCATGGCTTGGCGGCAAACGTCCTAACACTTTTTCGTTCTCTGCATACTATTCAATACAATCAGGCGTAAGCAATAGCTATAGCACATCTTATAACTATGGAGCTTACAATAATAATGACTCATATAACTCTTGGTTTTCATCAAATTACGACCCTGATAAATACATAAAAATCTTTGGTATTTCTGCCGGTATAGGAACAAGACTTAATTGGCCTGATGACTATTTTACTATATATGGTCAAATTTCGTACCAAAACTATAATTTAAATAATTGGGAATACTTTGCATTAAAAAGTGGTGTCTCAAACAACTTGAATATTTCTGCTGTTTTAGCTAGAAACTCATTGGATCAACCAATCTATACAACACGTGGATCAGACATATCACTATCGGTAGCCTTAACTCCACCCTATTCTCTTTGGGATAATATTGATTACACCAAAGCAAGTCAACAAGATATTTATCGCTGGATTGAGTATTACAAGATCAAATTTAAGTCAAGATTCTTTTTACCTCTAACTAAGAATAATAAGTTAGTTCTTATGGGACGAGCTGAATTTGGTTTTTTAGGCTATTATAATATAAACAAACGTTCTCCGTTCGAAACCTTCTGGGTAGGTGGTTCAGGTATGAGCGGATACAGCAGTACATACGCAACTGAAACAATAGCTTTACGTGGATATGCTGATGGATCACTTACACCATATAACGATGGATATCAGGCTGGTAATGTATACGCTCGTTTCTCAATTGAATTGAGATACCCTATCGTACTGAAAGAAAGTACTATGGTATGGGCTTTAGTATTTGCTGAAGCAGGTAATTGCTGGAGCGATTATAATAATTTCAATCCATTCGACTTAAAAAGATCAGCCGGTGTAGGTTTACGTGTATTCATGCCAATGATAGGTTTATTAGGCGTTGATTGGGCTTATGGATTTGATAAAGTGAATGGTAATGTTAGCGGAAGTCAATTCCACTTCGTTATAGGACAAGAGTTTTAAACTTTTTATCTATATTTGCATCTAATTCAACGTGAACATAAAATTATAAATATGAAAAGACTAGCATTATTAACAGTATGCGCACTTTGCGTAGCAGGTTCAGCGTTAGCACAAAAATTCGCATTTGTTGATACTGAATATTTAATGAAAAACATTCCTTTGTACGAATCAGCTACCCAACAATTGGAACAAAGTTCTAAGAAATGGCAAAAAGAGGTTGATGCTCTTAATACAGAGGCACAAACGATGTACAAGGATTATCAATCGAACATGGTTTATCTTAGCGATGAGCAAAAGAAAGAACAAGAACAAGCTATCGTTGCTAAAGAAACAGAAGCAAAAGAATTAAAACGTAAATATTTCGGTTCTGATGGCGAATTATTCAAGAAAAAAGAGAGTTTGATGAAACCTATTTATGACGAATTATACAATGCACTTAAAGATCTATCTGAAACCAAAGGCTACACAGCTATTTGGGATAGAGCTACAGGTATGATTCTTTTTGTAAATCCAAGCATTGACATAAGTGATGACATTTTAACAAAAATGGGTTACGCAAAATAACTGATTAGCAATTAATTAATATTCAATTTAATATTTTTATAAACATGAAAAAACTGATTATCGCCCTATTTGTTGTATTACCTTTAGGTGTATTTGCACAACAAGACTTAAAAATAGGCTACATTAACAAACAAGAATTAGTTTCTGCAATGCCTGAATATGCAACTGCAATGAAGCAATTGGAAGACATGAATTTAAAGTACATTACAGAAGGCAAAAAATTACAAGAAGAATTTCAAAAGAAGTATCAAGAATATTCAGAATCACAAGATTCTTTGGATGCTACTATCAAGAAATACAAAGAAAGTGAATTGATGCGTTTACAACAAAGCATTGAAGAATTTTCTAAAAGCGCTGAAGAAAATCTAAAAAAGAAACAACAAGAATTGGTGACTCCTATTGTAGAAAAAATGGATAAAGCAATTAAACAAGTTGGTGACGAAAATGGATTTACATATATTATTGACAACTCTGCAGGTATTATTTCATACACATCTGCAAAAAGCATAAATGTACTTCCACTTGCAAAGAAGGCTTTAAATATTCAATAACATAATTTCTATGTCCTCCAACAAAAGCATTGGCATATTTGACTCAGGCTATGGTGGACTGACGATTTTAGAAGAAATTCGGGCATTACTTCCTGAGTATGATTATATATACTTAGGGGATAATGCCCGAAATCCTTATGGAACACGTTCTTTTGAAGTTGTATACGAATACACATTACAATGCGTAAAGAAATTATTTGAGATGGATTGCGATTTGATTATTTTAGCATGTAATACAGCATCAGCAAAGGCACTACGTAGTATACAACAACGGGATTTACCCAAATTAGGATCCGAAAAACGAGTATTGGGAGTAATTAGACCTACTGTAGAGAGTATAAATGATATTACCAATACTAAACACATTGGAATATTTGGAACAGAAGGCACAATTCAATCGGAATCTTATCCTATTGAAATACATAAACTTTATCCTGACATTGTTGTAAATGGTCAGGCTTGCCCTTTATGGGTCCCCTTAATTGAAAACAATGAATTTAATTCTGACGGAGCAGATTATTTTGTAGAAAAATATTGTTCCAACTTAATTAATAAAGATCCACTAATAGACACTATAATTTTAGGCTGTACGCACTACCCCTTATTAATGGATAAAATACGGAAGTACCTACCTCAAAATGTAAGTATTATAGCTCAAGGTCCTATTATTGCGAATAGTTTAAAAGACTATTTGGCTCGTCACAAAGACATGGAGACTACTCTAAGCAAAAGTGGAAGTTGTGAATTTTATACTACCGAATCGGTCGATAAATTCACCTCATCTGCATCTGTATTTCTAAAAGATAACGTAAAGGCCAAGCATATTTGCTTAAGCTAATCTGCCAAAAGTTTTGTAGCCATAGCCCTACCCATTTCTACAAACTTTTCAAAATTTTCTTCTTTCATTGCATGTTTTTCTTCTATGGCAGGATAAACAGAATCAAACTGCATTTGTTCACCAAACTCCTCAAGTTTTTTCTTGGCTGTTCCTGCCCACGAGCAACTTCCAAAACAAGCATAGTAACGATGCTTAATTTCTCTGTTCTTAATTTTGTCCAATAAAGCTGACATTGGAGGGAATAATTCGTTTGAGTATGTAGGACAGCCCAAAATTAAACCTTTACAGCGGAAAATATCTGCCAATAGTTCTGATGGTGCAGTTCGCGACAAATCATGCATTACAATATGTTTCAATCCTGTAGCCGCCATTGAATCGGCAATGGTTTCAGCCATTTTAGCTGTATTCCCATGCATACTGCCGTATATAATAACACACGAGTTTTTAGCTTTATACAGACTCAATGTATTGTAGCAGTCAATAACTTTTGTTACATGCTGTTTCCATACCGGTCCGTGTGTTGAACAAATCATATTTATTTGTTTGTTCGATAATTTTTCTATTGCTTTTTGCACTGGTGAACCGTACTTTCCAACAATTCCGGCATAATATCGTTCCATTTCGGGGAAATACATCTCGGTATCCATATCACAATCCAATACAGCACCATTAAGTGCGCCAAAGCATCCAAAAGCATCACCCGAAAACAATATGCCTTCAGTCTTATCATAAGTCATCATTGTTTCTATCCAATGCACCATCGGTGTCATGATAAATTGTAAACAACGTTTGCCTATACAAATCTCACTTCCTTCTTTTACCTCTACCAAGTTTTCGTTTATTCCAAAATATCCATTTAACATCGTAAATGTTTTGGAATTTCCTACAATCTTAATATTAGGCCATCTGTTTTTTACAGCCTTTATACTCGCAGAGTGATCCGGCTCCATGTGATTGATTACCAAATAATCAATTGTTCGTCCCTGCAAACACTCGTCCAATTTATCTATAAAAACATTGCTAAATGCAGCATCAACTGTATCTATTAATACAATTTTTTCGTCAATAATAAGATATGAGTTATAAGATACTCCTTGGGGTAATTCCCATAATCCTTCAAATAGATCTGTAGTTCGATCATTAACCCCTACATAAAAGATTCCGTCGCTTATTTGTTTCTGCAAATACATATTTTTTTTTGTGGTAAAGATAACGCTTATAGAATAAATTTCGCATGGTATTTGTTCAAAAAAGCTGAATACCGCACTATGTTCTGTTCTATTATTATAACTTCTGTTTTGCAATCTTATATTTCAACTGATATAACTGCGGTATTTTACTAATCCCTATTTTATTTATACTCTCTACAAAAGCTATATAATTTTTAGCTTCCCAAGCTCTTGAAGCAACTTCCAAGCCCTGGTTTAGTAGTAACTCAGATGTGTAATTATCGCTCTGTTGTATAGCAATACTTTTCATAGATTTTACATTCCCCTGTAATAATTCAATCCCTTCAGGTGTGCAGAAAATTGCATAAAGATTTTGTACAAAAATTTCTGGTGTTACTTGTTCAACAGACAGCGAAGAATGAAAAAGCTCTTTAACCACATAGTCATTTAGTGGGTACAATTCATTATCTTGTTTGCCTATCTCAACAAGAAAAGCCCCATCGTACCGATTGAATACTACATTTACTTTTATTCCAGAAGATTGAAACCGCAAGATGTTTTTAAATTCTTCTGCTATTTCAAATCCATATTTTTGAAGTATTGTAAAAAGCTGTGTCTTTACAAGTGTATTAAATTCCATAGCCCCAATTATTTAACATAACTGCTATTATAAGCCGTATTTATTTTAGCATCCGAAAGGGCTGCTGTAGATCATCAAGCAATGACATTCACAAACCATTTATCTTGTATTTGTATTAACCAGATCGCACATCCAGTTTTCCTGCCTCATCAATCACCAGCATTACGCCACCGCTAAAGTAATGTTTTTTTACTTACCCATGAACATCGCACGTTTCTTCGCCCGCATCACCACATAGCTTCCAATAAAAACGGGCAGGGTGCTTCGTGCTCATATACGGCAGTTACAATAACCGTTTGTTGTTGAGTTTGGGAGGTGTATGCTTGTATAATACCTTGTTTAATATACAGCTGATCGGTGAACAATTTTTCAGCAACCGCTTCTTTTGTCATGCTGTCTTGACGGATAATCGATTCCCAATAAGCCACTTCTGTCGGCATTTGATACGGCACATTGGAATAAACTTGATTGTAAAAATAAGGAACATCTTTCGCATTATGAAAAAATCCTTCTTTCTGCAAGATTTCTTGTCCTGCAAGTTTCAAAATATTCAAGAGATCCGATTTTTGCATAGTTGTATGCTGATACCATGGTTGAATTTTCAATATTCGTCTAAAAAAGAAATCACATGCTTCTTTTTCCGTATCAAAAGGATATTCTTTTAGCAAATTACTTGCTTCATCATATTCACGATATTGCCATTCTTTTTTCAAAGAAAGTAATACATACCGTGCCTTAGATCCTTTTTCGTTTAATGCATATTCTGCACGATTCAATCCAATTGCATCCAATCGCAATTGAAGTTCTGACAGATTATTAACCAAATGAATATCATCCGATCGATATTCTATTAAATATTGCAGGAGTTGCAACATCCGCTGATAGAAAAATGCACATGCTTGAGATTCTGTATCAAACCATCTCGATTTGAGCAAATCACTCCTTTCATCCGTTTCATAAACCCGCCATTTCCCATCTTCGGTCGATAAAATAACTTGTTCTCCTTGTTCTTTTCCTGTAAACGAGTAATAATTACTCGGAATGCCCATTTTAATAATCTTTTCGGATAATTCTCGTTTATTCATTGTTACTCATTTGCATTGTTTCAATATCATTTTTTTTGGTAGAAAGAAGATACTTTTTTAATATACTAATAATCAATGCTCACTCCATATTTTGATATTGCTGATTCTTTATCTATTGTTCTTAACATGGGAGCACCGCCGCCATGCATTTCAGAATTCGGATATATCAATTCCCATAAACGATTGTCGGAGTTATCTTTATAAAGAATTTCCCATCCATTATCGACTATTTTTTTTTAAATAATGAGTTGTAAGCCAATAGATTCTTTCGCTAATATTAAATGCTTCCTCTTGATTTAAATGATTGTTAGGATTTTTCCAATCACTATCAATAATAGTCTCATTTTGCTTAATTGCATATTTTTCTTTCATTTCTTGCTAAAATGTTATAATATAAGAATGGAATTCATTGAGAATAAAAAGAATCTATATCCTTACAAAATAAACTACCCACTTTGGTTTTTTATAGAGTAAATCGAACATCATTGTTTTTCTTTATGTATATCACCGTAACTTGACGTAATCATCAATTCGAAGGCACACATCATGCTGGGCTTCTTTTCTTTATTCAAATTCAGGATATACAAAATCATATTTCCCCGTTTGCATTCGGTGGACTATGCTATCAGGACTTATAACAATTCCTATTTCCGCTTTTCGGTTTTCGCCTTCCAATTTCCCTACTCTTGTAAAGTCATTATCATTGATTTTCCACACGTACCACTTGTGAGATATTTTAATTTGCTCTCCGGGCTTTGAACCGGCGTCATTGGTATCTCTAAATAAATATGGTCTATTTCTCCAACATCGCTAATATTTCCAATACTTTCCCAATAGCCCATTTTGAGACCAAGCTTTGTAACACAATGGGCGTAAAACTCCACTTCTCTGCTTACTATTTCCGATAAATCGGGATTGGCGTTGATTGGATATACTTTCTTAAAAACCCTGATTACATCGCTGTTCAGTTGGGTAAGGTCGCTAACGATATATTGAAAATACTTCTTGCTGCTGCCATCTATCTTAACCAAAAAGACATCGCCTATTTTTGTGTTTGCTCTTGCCATTATTTGATACCGTATTGCCACCAGTTCTTTGGTGCGATTGAATTTATTTTGTTCAGCAACAAGCCACCGTTCTTTTGTAAGCCGTATTGGTTGATTAAAGTTTGTTCCCAAACTCTGGCTTGGGTTCTGCTCAAACCCGTAGCTCCATCGACTACACGATACTGTAAAGCACCAGCAATCAACGATGTCCCAAAGCCATTTAAAAACTTACCGTTGCTATTGCAACTTGCCTATATTCCTGATTATCGGTTCTTTGCCCAAAACAATTTAGGAAAGGGAATGTACAAATAAGCAATATAAACAATCTCATTAATTGATACATAATTAGCTAAATTTTTAAAGTATGACTTATCAAAATAGTCAATTGATTCGATTATTTTTTTCGGTCGCAACCATTCTTCTTTTTTTTACTAAGATACGTGGATAAAGAAAAACCGCTTATGGATTCTTTTATTATTTGTATGGTATATTTTTGTAAAATATTTTGTTTGTAATAAACTTCGCCATTCGTCTCTTGTACAATGATGGTTCCACTTTTCGTCGTATTAAATAGTAACTTATAAATATTATTTTGTCTAATACTCCATATTCCATAATCGAGGCCATACAAAATAAAAACACAAGCATCCGGATGATCAAACACATACAATTTCATTGCGTTATAATCAAAATTAGGTTCCGGGCGAGTTCCTTCTTGATCCCAAGGAAGATCTTCGGGAGGCATTAAACAAATAGTACGTTTGCCATTATCTGCATGCAAACTTATGTCACTAAAATCATATTTAGAAATATATTCATTTGCTGACCTTTCAACAAATACACACTTGGCATTACAATTAAACGATGTAAAATCAAGCAAATCAATTATCGAATCATAGTCGCTTAATAAGTGCGTCTTTCCTATAGAGGGATCTTGCAGCGTTAACAAAGGCAAACAAAGCCCGACATTCAAAGTATCCGATGCACTTAGTCCCTTTACAGCTTGACTCTTCTCTTGATTAAATTCCTGATAATGCAGCAACACATATTGTTTTGCACTATTCAATAATTCTTTTTGTGATATACATGATTTATCTTGTGCATACGCCATAGAGATGGAGAATATACACAATACAATCCACGACACAGATTTTTGTATATTAAAGCCGAGTAACATAAAAAAGATTTAATAAGTTATTGGTATTCCTTAATGTATATCCACCGAAACCAGATGGATTCATCAGTTTGAGGACGATTCGACCATTATCATAAACTTTAACTCGCCTTATCGAAACAGCATGTCCATATCCTGATAAATTAAATTCATAACAAATTGGATTTCCTTTTTCCATGAAATGTGCCATTGTTTTTGCAATTTCGTAGCTTGATTTATCTTTGACCCACGAACCCAGCATGTGCAACTTCATATTCCGAGATTCATACATATCAATTAATTGACCTCTATTAGTTGCTACATTTGGATATTTCGCTTTGAAAGAAGCTACATCATCTGTCCATCCATTAAAATACATATCGTTGGACCGAAACACTTCATACCGGCAATCCATTTCTCCACTTTGAAAGGTTGGAGGAAGATTTAACGAAACGTCTAATTCTAACTTTCCTCCGTGCCAGAAATTTCTTTTTTGTGTTTCAGCAATAATTCCATAGGTTATACCCCCAGTCAAACCTGCCATCAAACCACCACTTCCCATACCATGAATTCCCATAAGAATACCTTTACCTAATCCCTCTCCCTTGAGCCAAGAATTACCTGCTCCACAAATAAAACCAGACGAACCACCGCCTGAAGCTCCTATAGCCATTCCATTGATAAAGCTATGATTACAACTTGCAGTATTGGCAAATCCGCTTAAGAAAGATCCTCCTGAAATCGCAGATGCAACACCGGAACCGATACCCGCGCCGATCGCTCCACCTAATGCTCCCACACCAAAATAACCTAAACCTTTCCAACTTAATTCAGCTCCATTAATCGCCCAATTGGTAACCCCGCCAACAACAGCAGCTA
>RZYM01000155.1 GCA_009930305.1 Bacteroidia bacterium | reverse complement strand
CCTGCCAATCCCCACTTGCGGGAAATCTCGTAGCTAGTATAGTTATCAAGCTCTCCAACAAGATTAAAATTAGAGTCTATTATTCTAATTGGCTTCATATTAAGCCCCCTCTAGCACTTTCCATTCTTGGTTCTCTGTATATTCCAATCCGATATAATTAGTGCTATACACAGGTATCTTAATCATATAACCACTCAGGACTCTTGTTGTTTCTCCTGTTATCGGGTCAAATTCTTCGCTGTATACTTCTTCGGGTACTTCTGCATTAAGCTGAGAGACGCCAACACATATTCTATCAATATTAATCTGTGCATAATTAACCATAATAGCCTCCTATCTGTACTCTACTACTTCCCAATTAACATTACCGTTGGTACTTGTTTTAACATTGATTGTAGTTGCGTTACTTAATATAATATTGTCGTTAACCACCCTTGCACTAGCAATTCTCACACTTGTTTTTGTCGTGTCAACAGGCGAGATTGTTACATTAACCCCCGTTGTGGTTGCGGCAGTTGTGCCGCGTTGAATTGATTTAATTGGTGATTGTTGAGCTAATCTAATTTCTTCTAATAATGACATTTTTTACCTCCTTTATTCTTGCATTTGCACATAATAAACCCTTACATTGTTAACATTTATACCAGCATCGTCTTTTTTTACTTCCAACGGATAAACTCTGGTATTTTCAACTCTTGTACTCTGTGTAGCAAGGACAACTGAAATAGAGTTACCGGGTTGTATATATCTATAATAAACACCATTGCCGTTGGTATAATTATATTTTTCAACCGCCAACACAAAACATTTTTTATTAACTTTTAAAACAAATGAGGTTGAGGATGTTTCCGTAACTTCTAACTGAGCATTTGAAACAAGCCAAGCTCTACCGGTGCTATTGGTCATTATAGTGTTAGAGGCAACTTCATTATCCCATATCATTTCTCTGTTAACGTAATTAGGCGTGCCAACCCCAAACACTGCTGTCATTGCTATTTCGCTTTCTGCTATTGCTGTCATTGCTGTTTCACTGTTAATAATTATTGTCATAGCTATTTCATTGTTAATAATTGTTGTAATAGCTGTTTCATCTTCTGCAATTAATTCCATAGTAGTTAATCCATCAAAAATTCCAGCTGTATCATTTAATAAATTAGCAAAAAACTCTCCAACATTCGAATTATATTGTAAAACCATATCAATAAGCAGTGGAAATGCGATAGTGTTGTTCAAAACGTTTTTACTTTTTGCCCCGAGTTCATTAATGATAGACTCTGATTTATACACATACCCATCTTCCCCGAATGTCGCCAAATCATTAATCCAAGCCAAATAATTCAGTGGCTCATTTAAGTCACTATTAATCGCCTTTTTTATT
>RZYM01000050.1 GCA_009930305.1 Bacteroidia bacterium | reverse complement strand
ATGCAGTTTCGTGTAGGAGTACCTGCGCCAGAGGTGGTGGTTGTTATGGCGCGAGAAGGGTGAGCCATGCATACTGATACCGCAGGCAAAGGTGATTTTGCGAAGGGCTCTCAAGGTATCGGTGAATTCGTGGAATGCGCGGTCGGCATTGCCGCGGCAGTGGGCGAGGTTTTCGTAGTGGTAGCCAATTTCGTGGCCCATGGAGGCGATATAGGCGATGAGGTCGGGATGGTGCAGAATATGCTTTCTGCGGAAGAAATAGGTGGAAGTGATGCTTTGGCAGAGTTCTTTTTCAGCCATACGCACGGCCCGTCGGGGAAAGCGGTCGACATCATGGCGGAGTGCGACGGCGCGGGGGAAATTGTTTTCCGCCAGGTCGATCAGCGGCATCAATTGGTAACCGGCCTCTTTAAGTGTGGCGAGCAGCTTAAAATACACAGGGGAAGTAAAGTCGTTCATCTTCAGTGTTTATTACTTAATCCATAAACAGCGAAAATGTTACCCTATTACCGGAAAAATTTTGTGAAGGGAGAGGGGGGGGGATAATCAGATGAGTATATGTAAGCAATGTGAGTTGTTAACTGTACCTCGCAGTAAGCTTTATTATACACCTTCAAAGCCTCGAATAAGGATTTAGAGATTATGCAGAAACTTGATATTGTCCATGGAGATTAGATCTTCTCATCAGTTTTGCATAAAAGGTTATATACTTTTTTATATTTTATGGCAATACTATTCCATGTATATTTTTTGGTGGCTGTAATTAAGGCTTTTGAAGCATATTCAGCCATTGCTTCACAATTATTTATTGCGAATTTGATTTTTCTAGACAAATCATCACTATTCCCATTTGAAAAGAAGAGAACTTCATCATCAGAAAAGATATCTTTATTGGCTTGAATATCACTACAAATAACAGGACACCCAAGTGCAATAGCTTCCAATAACATCATAGACATAGCTTCATTCATGGAGGGGAAAACGAAAAATCTAGCAAACTTGAGATAGCCGAAGAGAATGGATTTTTCTTTTATCATCCCTGTAAAGGTAACTTGCTTATATGAATTATATTTGCTCAGCATCTTTATATATTCATCATCTTGGGTAAATTGACCAGAAATTATTATGGGAATCGAACTTTTTACTTTATCCATCGCATCCAGAAATAAATGACAACCTTTGGAATGCATAATTCGTCCTGCAGCAAAGTAGACATAATCTTTTTTCTGAATCGACTGGTATTCCGGATTCAGGCTAATTCCATTGGGAATGTAAGTAGATTCAATGTTGTATTCATTTTTTAGGATCCTTTTTTCGGATTGCGATACACAGGTTCTGTAGTTGGCATATTTAATAAAGTGTTTTACCTGCATATCGAAGAACCAATTATATTTTTCCCATTTAGGATTACCTTTAACACTTAGTCCGTGAGTAGTAAGTACAACTTTATACCGAATTTTTAAAAAAGGAATAATAAAAGCAGCATCCCTGTGATGTAGGTGAATAAGGTCATAATTTCCTTTAAAAATGGCATGAAACAAAGATTTTATATAGTATAGTAAAGTATTGAATTTTTTGTTACGAATGCTTTTAAAGACAATTTGATGATATTTTAAGTTACGCCCTGTTTTATCACTGGTATGGGAGCTTATACTGTAAACCGTAAAATTATAATCATTATAAAGTTCATGGATTATATTTTCACCAACAGCGGCAGCACCACCGAATGCAGGAAGACCCTTTAAACCTATTATTGCAATTTTTGGCTTTTCTCGTTTGTCTGTCATTTTGATAGGTGATTATTGGGGAAATGGATGCATCTCTTTGATTTTTTGGACTAAAAGCGAAGTAAAAAGTTCAGCCCCATCATTATTAAGATGATGGTTATCGTTAAATAAATCATAATGGTACAGGAATTCCCGGTTACTACTGAAATTCCATACCGGAATGTTATGTTTAATTGCCAGTTGATTATAGAGTGGCAAGGTTTCAAATTGATTTTGTAGATAAATTCCCGGAGATATAATAAAGATCACTTTTGTATCATGCAAAGCAGCAGTTTTACAAAAAGAATCCAGTGCTTTGTAGCAGTTCATGTCGATTTTTTGTTGGATGTTTTGATTTATCCGGGTTGCTTTTTTGTTCCTGAAATTTTCAGGAGCTTTTAGCTTTCCATACAGTGGAACATATCCATAGATATCTGGTTGTGGAGCAATTATATAGCGAAGTGTATGTATCAGTGTAGAGTTCATTTGATATGACTTTAAGTAGAGAGGGAACTCTCTAAATGAGGAATCTCTTGAGAATATTGGTTTCAGGGTAGCTCTGTATTTTAAGTAATAGGGATTCAAATCTGCTAACCTGTCATAGGATGATTGTGAAGCATAAAACCATTTCTCTTCAATATTAAGTAAAATTATTTTAGGAGAATAGTTATTATAGATGAGTGATAGCATTGCCTCCTGAAATATTATTCCTTGACCCTGAACACCACAATTGTAACAAGTAATATCTAAAGAATCCTTAAGTATTTCCGGATTATAATGTCTGTTCGCATGCGAATTTCCCATTATTATGACCTCTGCATCAGCATCTTCAATGGAGTGAGTGATTCTTGCGTATTTTCCTGTTTCCTGTATAAAAAATAGCTTTTTTGCCATTGTTCCCAGTGATAAGTCTAAAGCAATAAAAACAATGATCGCCATAAAACCGCTAAACAGCACTTTTAAAAGCTCTTTTTGTATCTCTTTCATTATTAAAATTGGAAATAGATAAATTGACTATTGTTAAATACACCCATGTATAGTATGAGGATGATAATTAGACAATAAAATGAAAGTTTTGCATATCTTTTTTGAAAAAAATAGGGTTTATATTTTTCCGCAAAGAATTCATTCCATAACTCATATAAAAATAGCATTGATATGGCCAACAAAGCATAAACAGGTGTTACTATATCTGCTCCGTTAGGGATAAATAGCGTCCCGGGATTCGAGAATATAGTACCAATAATTTGAATTGCTTCCCCAATACTATTTGCCCTAAAAAGCACCCAGGAAAAACATATTAGTACAAAGGTTATTAGTCTTGAGAAAATTGTTTTTCTCACCTCTTTAAACAGGATTGATTCAAACAGAATATAGATGCCATTTAAAGTACCCCATAATATAAAGGTCCAGTTGGCACCATGCCATAAACCGCTAACAAGAAAAGTAATAAGAATATTTCTTACCCATTTTGACATTTTTGTTCTGCTTCCTCCCAGTGGTATGTAAACATAATCCCGAAACCAGGAGGAGAGGCTGATATGCCAGCGTTTCCAGAAATCACCAACGGATGTTGCCATGTAGGGCCTTTGGAAGTTTGTTATTAAAGAAACTCCAAAAAGCTTAGCAGTGCCTATGGCAATGAGTGAATATCCGGCAAAATCACCATAAATCTGGAATGCAAACAGAAATGTAGCAAACAAGAAGGTAAAACCTTCATGTTGAGATGCATTATTAAAAACAGTATCTACATAGATTCCCGCTCTGTCTGCAATTACAAGTTTTAGGAAAAAACCCAGAATTATCTGTTTTGTGCCTGCACTCATAGCCGCATAACTGAATTTTCGGAATTTCAGAAACTGGGGCAAAAGGTTTGGCGCACGTTCAATAGGACCGGCTACCAGCTGAGGAAAGAAGCTTACAAAGGTTGCAAAGGCTATGAAATTTTTTGTTGGATGAAGTTTCTTTTTATACACATCAATAGTGTAACTCATTGTTTGGAATGTATAGAAACTAATTCCTACAGGAAGAATTATTCTCAATGTTCCGGTTTGAATAGTTATGCCTATAAGATATAACCCTTCTATTAGGCTTTCTGTGAAGAAGTTATAGTATTTAAAGAACCCCAGAAGCCCAATATTTATAAGAATACTAATCCATAGAAACAGTTTTCGTTGTTTCTGATTTTTACAAACCATTAAATTTCGCCCTACTATGTAATCAACGATGGTACTAAAAAGTATAAGCGATAAGAATCTCCAGTCCCACCATCCATAAAAAACATAGCTTGCTGTGAGCAGAATAATATTTTGGGCTTTGGTGTTTTTATAAAACATCCAATAGAGCACAAAAACAATAGGGAGAAATATAAGAAATTCAAAGGAGTTGAAGAGCATAGATAGTCTAAGGTGTATTTATTCGATCAACAAAGTGCATATATTGAGCGAGTTTGTTGCTCCATGTTAGATACTTCACAGCGAAGGCATACATTTCATTAATTATCTCATCGCGCTTTTTTGTAATGTTGGTTAGGAAACTAATAATTTCTTCGACTTTAATTAGCTCATCGTTGTTGTCTAGTTGTAGATAATAGTGGTTGCGTGGTTTTTTCTTCAGATTATTATCACTATAAGCTAAAATGAAAGGTATACCATATGCAGTATATTCAGGAACTTTTATGGTAGATGTATTATTGAGCCGTTTTTTATAAAAAGCTAATTGGCATATACAAGCATTTGTAGATTCAAGTATTGTATTGATATTATTTTGTGATTGAATTCCATGATAAACCAGATTGATATAATTTGCTGATAACTTTTCTCTCTCACTAACTTTGCCAATTACATTGATTGTTATGTTTTTTTTTTGATCTTCGATGTCCAGAGAGGAGATTAGCCGATTCAAACCATTTTGAGGCTCTGCCGGACGTGACCCAATAAAAGTAAGAGTGATATCCTTGCCATTATATGGTAGAAAACCTTTTTGTGGTATTCTTGAAAGCGATATACCATTACCAATAACAGATACGTGTGAATTTATTTTTTTCTTTTGTATATAATCCATAACATCCCCTGAAACAGTAATTATTCCTTTTGATTTACATAATATACTCTTAAAAAGGGCTTCCTCTTGTAATATTCTAATCGCCTTTATGAATTTCGAGATTAGGGTTTTATTATCCTTAAATTTCATTCGTAATTCTTCAGGTACTATGGAATGAAGCTCAGTTACAATGTTATGTTTTTTATAAAATGAACCAGCAGTAAAATCCGCACCAGGGTACCTAAGTATTATTGTATTGAATTTCTTCAATTCAGGAATTGTCTTCTCTATTACAACGAATTTCCTAAATGCAATCTGTAGCAATCGAAAGAATCGATTGCTGGATGTATTATACTTTCTATACTCAGCAACTGTAGATGATTTCTCAATAGTAGGAGAGATGATAAATATTTTCAGCCTAGCGGTAGCGATATTTTGCAAATCTATAATTTGATCTTCAATTTTTTTGTAGACTCCAATAGATGTCTTTGGAGGGAGAAAGTATATGTAAGCAATCATTGCATTTTATTTTATTCAATAGTGTTATTTATAAAACAAGAATTAAAGGAAAGTTGCATTTTTTTTGCTTCATTAATATCCATTCCTATGTGCCGAATTCTTCTTAGCGCAACAATTAATGCTATTAATACTTTAAAATTGTGATACAGAATCAGTGTTTTGAGTATAAGAGTTATGGAATTAGAGATCTGGATAGTGCGATTGGTATTTGGATTGATTAGCTCTATAAGTAAAAAAGTATAGATGTTTCTAGAAAGTGCAGTGACTGTCTGATGTATCTTTTTCTGTTGAGGTCGGTCATGGACAACCTCAATTTTTGGTGTAATCCCAATTTTAATATTATGATGTCGACATCGATGAATATAGTTTTTATCTTCACCATAATGATCAAAAAGTGGATTGAAACCTCCAATATGTTTCAAACATTTTTCAGATATTAACCAAGCACCGGCATTAGCAAATTCTGTTTGATAGACTTCTTTAAGTAAGTTATTTTCTCTATCCATTAACAGACCTGGAGTTTTAGATCCATGTAGATATATTTTAAAGGTTCTATCTAATTCCCCATTTTTTGTAATTTGAAGGGGTGCCAGTATTCCATATTCTTCATGATCGGATGCAATACTTAGAAGCTTGGATAAGCCATTGTTTAAAATCCATGCATCCTGATTGAGAAGGAAAACAAAATCAGCTTGTTCTTTAAGAGCAATTCTCAAGCCAATATTATTGGCTTTTCCAAATCCGAGATTCTCTCCTGTTTCAATAAGTGTAACCTGAGGAAACTGTTTTTTGATAATGTGAGTTGTCTCGTCGGAAGAGTCATTATCGATGACAATAATTTTATGGTTATCTAAATCTTGACCAATTAGGCTATAAAGACATCTTTCAATCCAGGTAGCCCCGTTATAGGTTATGATGATAGAGTGTGTTTTCATCAATGCAAATACTAAATACTGCTTGGTTTTTGCTTGTTATAGTTGAAAATCTCATCATTGAGTGCTTCAAGAAATTGTAATCCCCATTTTTTGCATGGCTCCAAATGATTTCCTTCAGCCCATTCATTCCATGCATTAATCATTATAAAATTTTCTTCATGGCTGTATGGTTCGAAATTTTGAAGTTTTTTGCTGAGCCAATATTTAAATTTATCTGGTGTACTACCCTCAAATATGGTTGCTTTACCAACCGGGCGTCTACTTGAATTATCCCAACCAGGAGAAACACCTGGAAAACACTTATATTCTTGATTATGTAAATTTAAATCAAGATCAATAAATGTTTTATAGTCGATACGCACATTAAATGAAAATGGGATTTTTAGCGCGCGAGTTGTAAAGTTAATTATCCTGTTTGCTTTTAAATATTGAGTCCCCTCCGAAAAGCGATATTTATATTACACGAAGAAAATTGTAAAATGAGTTAAAATTCACCATGGAGAACAATTGGTAGTCAC
>RZYM01000154.1 GCA_009930305.1 Bacteroidia bacterium | reverse complement strand
AAACAGTGATTTTTATTTGATAAATAATGTGTTATGCTAGAAAGAAAGATTGATTCCTATATACGTAGTTATTACGAAACAAATCGTAATGCTCTCCTTATTACAGGTGCTCGACAGATTGGTAAGACTTATTCTATTCGCGAATTTGGCAAGACTTTTAAGAGCTTCGTTGAAATCAACTTTATTGAAAATCCAAATGCAGTATCTGTTTTCAAAGGAGCAAAGAGTAGCTCGGACATTCTACTTCGACTTTCTGCTATAACAACCAAACCGTTGATTAAAGGAGAAACATTAATCTTTTTTGATGAGGTTCAAGTGTATCCGGAAATTGTAACGGACATTAAATTCTTGGTAGATGAGGGTTCATATAGATACATCTTAAGTGGTTCATTGCTTGGCGTGGGACTTAAAGATCTTCGTTCAGAGCCTGTTGGTTATATGGGTGTAAAGGATATGTATCCTCTCGACTTTGAAGAATTTATATCTGGTGTAGGTATCAACAAACAAATTATTGAATCATTACGCCATTCATGGGAAAATAGGACTCCAGTAGATGATTTCATTCATTCGAAGATGATGGAACTCTTCCGTCTCTATTTAGTCGTGGGTGGTATGCCTGCAGCTGTAAGCAAATACATTGAGAGCAACAACCTGCAAGAGGTTATGGTCATACAACAAGATATCATTCGACTATACAAACGTGATATTGCACAGTACGATCCCAAGAATAAGTTGAACATTGAGGAGATCTTTAATCTTATCCCCTCTGAACTGAACGCCAAAAACAAACGATTTATTTTGAAACGCTTGAATGAGCATGCGAAATATGAACGCTATCAGAATAGTTTCTTGTGGCTAAAGAATGCAGGTGTTGCTTTGCCTATATATAATATTGAAGAACCAAAAGTTCCTTTGTTGCTTTCACACTCAAGGAGTCTGTTTAAGCTTTTTCAAAGTGATATTGGTTTGCTTGCGGCTCAATATTCCGAGGGAATACAATTACGTATTATCAAAGGAGATAAGGATATAAATTTTGGCTCCATATACGAAAACGCAGTAGCTCAAGAATTAGTCGCGCATGGAATAGAACCTTACTACTATAACAACAAGAAGCGTGGGGAACTTGACTTCGTTATTGAATTAGGAGGAAGAATTATCCCTATAGAGGTGAAATCAGGTAAAGATTATGATGTACATCGCGCCCTGTCAAACATTATGGACTGTGGTGAGTATATTCTTCCTGAAGCCATTGTATTCAATAACGACAATCTTAGTGTAGAAGGTAAATTTACTTACGCGCCAATCTATATGGCAATGTTCTTTGAAAAGAGCTATGCAGCACCTGAGTTTTATAAAGTAGATTTGAGTGGGTTGATGTAGATA
>RZYM01000153.1 GCA_009930305.1 Bacteroidia bacterium | reverse complement strand
TTGCCCTTCTAAAGTTACCGTTTGATTTTTACAAACAGTATCATTAGGAGATATAATAACACTGGTAGGAGGCACACAAAGACGAACTTCTATATCATCAAGAGCAAAATCATTCCCAATTCCACCTATTACATTATTGATAATAGACAATCTCACAGAAGATATACCAAGGGGCAAACTAAACTCAATTCCATAATAATGCCATTCAGATGATTTCCGCCAATCATCTTTTCCCTTTAAATTTATATCTGGAATAATGTCTCCCGTATTATACCTAGCTAGTTCAACATTTGTATGTAAATCGCTAATAACAAATGATAAATTAGGATCAACAACAGGACCCCTATTTTTTTCATACCAGTCATTCTGAAACCACGTAAACACATTTGCTATGTATGCAGAAAAGGATAATTTAGCAGATGGACACAAATCAGTAATTTCTGTCTCATAAAAAACGTGAGTATTCCCTCCTGCCCCATCTACTTCCAAAAAATACCCGCGGGTATAATCATTTGGATACGTATGATCATCTTGAATATACCACTGTGAAGAAAGATATGGAGACAACAATGTTGTATCTCCATTAGCGTATCCTTTTTTTGCAACAATATAGCGAGATGATGACATTGACGGAAAATCTCCTGTTATATTTTGATGATACCTATTACTCATAGAAATAATTGGATAAGTACTAATTGAAGGGTCAGACACATCATTCCCTCCAAAATCTTCTTTAAATAACAACGTCCCATTTGCACAGTTTTGTGCCTTTAAACTCACAGTAAAAAGGAGAAGGAACAGATATACTAGTATTTCTTTCATAAAAAAGTAAAAAGGTACTCAAAAGAATCTATAAAGCTATATGACCTAAAAGAATTAAATTCATCAAAAGGTAAGAAAAAAAACGACACATTTACTAGCAGAATAATGCCATATCCAACAAAATCATCAATCCTGCTATATACATATCCATTAACTATTCTTAATATAGTCGCAAATATACAAATTACTACGACATGATACAACTATATTATTTTATTGTCCGATAAAACAATCATCATCCTGCTGTAAAAATTGGTATAATTGATATTAGAGCGGATATAGAACAAATATACGAGTCGTGTCAGTAATATGTTGAGAGGCTTGTTTCGCTATTGAAAAGTATACTATCTTTTGTTGTAATAGGATTACACGAAAAAGAAACACAATCTATTGCACATGTCATTCAATGTGAACCACTTATCGCTTTAAAGTAAAATGTCCTGCGAATTGAGATCTATCTTTTAATGTTATCACATACCAATAGTCCGTGGCCGGTTCTGGATGACCCGAATAAATGCCATTCCAAGGAGTAAAGTTGCCATCATAACGAATCAACAATTTGCTA
>RZYM01000152.1 GCA_009930305.1 Bacteroidia bacterium | reverse complement strand
CTTCAATCTCGGTTCGCGGGGTCATGCATTCCCGAAGCTTTATGGTTCGAAAATCAATCGCATTCTGCATCAAGTGAATCTCATCCATAAAATCGTTATGGGCTTCCTCTTCCGGTGTACTGTATTCCAGATAACTGTTCAAATCGGCATACCCGAAAACATAATCCTGATACATGGTATCTACGCGAAAAATTTTTCTTAAGAATAATTCACTGATAAAAACAAAAATCTGATTTATTGGATATAATACAATATAAAAAGCACTAATGGGAATGATAAAAACCTTAAGGATGGAATTAGGATTGATCCGAAAGAGGATTTTGGGTAAAAATTCGGCAGTAAAAAGAATAATAAGCGTAGAAATAGTAGTTTCGATAAGCAGTATTAAAACCCCGGAAGATAAGCGGAGAGGCAAAACACTCAAAATAAACGGGTCAAGGAGATTAGCAATAGCGATACCATAAATAACGAGTGCAATATTATTTCCCAGGAGTAATGCACTAATAAACCGCGATGGATTTCTTGAGAACCAGGCGATCACCTGAGCCGAGAGAGAACCTTTATTACGATCGAGTTCAATTTTAAGTTTGTTGGCACTTAAAAAAGCGATTTCCATTCCGGAAAACAGGGCACTCATTAAAATTGTAACAAGTATTAACAGCAAATTATTATTCATGAATAGATAATATACTCTTATGATTCGATATCAAGCGTTCCGGAAATTTTCCGTATAGTCCATTTATTAAATTCTTCATCAGATTCAAACCCATCATTGCCAAAGATAACATGTTCTTTGGTAGTAATCTTCACGAATTCGTCTGAAAATATGATATGCTTTTTTTGATCCCAAGTCAGGTGTTCAGTATTTAGTGTCTGTTCTTTTTCATGATTCACCACCACAACGTCCTCGCGGGCCTCCATTATTTTCTTTGACTCATAGCTAATGGCATAGTTAGCCGATAACTCGGACTTCACGATTCCGGTGCTATCGAAAAAGACCACATGAAGGCCTTCGGGAAATTCGACAAAGGGAGAATTGGTAGAAAACCGATCGAGCCTGGGAGCCGTTAGCGTAAATTGAATTCTGCCTTGTTCGCTATAATGCATGGTTACATTGAAAGCCGATTCAGTGGGGGTAGTATCCCGGGGCAGAGTCATTTCCTTCACGGTTTCCATATTATTGGAACACCCTGAAAACAAGAGATAAACCAATAGGAAAAGGCAAGATAGTATCCAAATCCAGGTTTTAGCCATAAGTTTTTAATAGAATAAATTCCGGGATATGGAGGGGTATCCATATCCCGGAAAAAAAGCAATGCGTTATATTACTTTGCTGCACGTATTATTGTTTTCTCAGTAAACCAGCATTGAACCGTATACGACTGGCCTTCGGATAAATCGTGGAAGAAAATCATT
>RZYM01000151.1 GCA_009930305.1 Bacteroidia bacterium | reverse complement strand
AAATTGCTTCTTTTCGTTTTCCAGGGTTAACAATGCAATCTCTTTCTCTTTCTTCTCTGCCTGGTATTTTTCCTGTATCTCTGCAACCGTGTTGATTGTTTGTTCATTGATCAGGGAATCGCTCAGTTCTTTATATGCAATCAAATATTTAACAATACTGTCCGGTTTGTTGTTGTAACCGTAAATTTCGATATAGTCTAAAAAAACATCTTGTAAATGACGTTTATCACCTATTTTATGATAGATGTTTTCTGCCTGTTTCAGATAATTCAGGGAAGTTGTGTTGTTGTTTTTTTGAAAATAGGCCTCCGACATATTATGGTATGTCGTTGCTAATAATCCTTTGTCATCGACTGTATTGGCATAAGCCAGGGTTTTATTGAGATACTCTAAGGCTTCGTCCGGTAAATCTTCTTTTAAACACCAGTTTCCTAAGGCATTATATACAGTGTTTAAAAAATAATCATTCCCCGTCTGCAAAAAAACCTGTTCAGCTTCCCGGATTGATTTTATTGCTTTATCGTATTCTCCGGCTTCTTCATAAATCAAAGACAATCTGTATAAAGCGACTCCTTTCCCGTTCAGATTCCCGGCTTTATCAAATAGTATTAATGCCTGCCTGATGTAATCCAATGCATTGTCGTACTGTTTCAGATGACGATAAACCAAGCTCAAATTGACCATTACATTAGCCAGTAAATTATCATCTTGATAATCCAGCAGGATTTGCTTTGCATCAATATAATTCCGGAGTGCCTGCTGATAATCTCCCGTATGGCTATAAATATTGCCAATCCATATGTATCCGCCGGCCAGATTTTTAAAATGATTGACTTTTTTATATATTTCAATGGCTTTCCTGCGGTATTCCAAAGCTGTTTCAGGTTCTCCCCGATGGTAAAAGATTACACCAATATTATCCATTGATCCGGCCATACCCATTGTATCCTTTATAGCCGTAGTCAGGTCTAATCTTTTATCAAAATATACGTATGCGGAATCAAAATTTCCCAAATTATAATAAGAAATTCCCACATCGTTAAAAAAAACGCTTGTCCATTTATTATGACCGAATTCCCGGGACAGGATCAGCCCTTCCCGGGCATATACCAACGCCTTTTGAGAATCTGTGTCTGAATATCCACTGTACAACTCATGCAATACCGCTAACCGGGTAGTGTCCCGGGACGTATTCGCCAGCACCTCCACCAACGAATCAATCTTCTGCTGCTGAGCATGCAGTGTTCCGGTAACCGGACATATCAGAATCAGAAACCCGAATACCGACGTAATCATTTTATTCATGAGACCATCATTCATTCAAGAGATTTAAATTTAACATATGTACAGTTTTCAGAACAAAAAAATGCACGTATTATATTGCAACTAATTTTTACAAACAAAAAGTCGTTAAAAT
>RZYM01000150.1 GCA_009930305.1 Bacteroidia bacterium | reverse complement strand
CGTCCGCCTGTGTCGGATTCCACCATCTTATTTACAGCAGGCAGAACGTTACTAATACCGATGTTCTGCTTCTCGGCACACTATGAAACGTTGGGGATTGCGGGCGACTTTCCTGTCAAGTTACACAAAAGTTGAAGCGGGCTACAACCACTGAATAACCTACTGTCCCGGCAATTTTTTATACCGCGTGTTATGCGGTCGGCTTTTTTCATATTTTGTTTATCAATTTTAGTGTTTTTAAGTCGTAAACGTGTATTTCATTTTTGTCTGTTTTATCGTATTTGTTATTGTTGTTTGTGTCGTAATGTCCCGTAATCACAATAGTTCCAGTCAACTTGTTAATAGTCCAAGTTCTTACAAAAAACTTATCTTCTGTCAGTTGTGTTTTTTCTTTACCGTCTGGCAACAAAATTATTATTTGTGTCGGGTCATTCCAGTCAATACCACCTTTCCCGTCTAAGTCAACTGTTCTTGCGGAAACAACAATTAGATTAATTCCTAAACTGTCTATTTTGACTTGTTCTATTTTTCCAATTCCTGCGTCATTTGGGAAGTCAACTTGCTTTGTCTCGCCTGTTTTTGTGTTTATGAATAAAAGGTATCTACTTTTTGTTTCAAGCATTTTACCCCAATTCTCAATTGAAGCGATTACATATTCAGTTCCTATTACTTCTGTCAGTTTGTTGAAGTTAACATAATTATACTTATCCTGTCCGTAAGTGGTTAAAGTCAAAGTTATCAGAGCGATTAATAATATTTTTTTCATTGTCATTTGAATTATTACTTATTGATGTCGGCGTTTTTAGTTTTTATTGATTTTCTTTCTTCATAGGCTCCTAAAAGTTTATTTAACTTTTCAATTTTTTCAGTGTCAATCTGCTCAGTTTGACTAAGGTGGTCAACCATGATATTGATGTCGTAAAATTGATTGTCCGTTGTGATTTCACCTTTCTCTATTATTTTTTCAACTCGTTGGAAATAAGATTTAAAAATATCTATGTCATACTTGGTTTTGTCTTGCAAATACTTATTGAACTTTAAATCACCTGATTCTACTTGCATTTCTGTTAAGTCACGAAACCATTGTTTTAATCTTGTCAATCTACCTTTTTGAAAATTTTCTTCGGTCTGTGCTTTCAATCCATTGTAATGTTCAACAGAGTCAAATTCTGCTGTTTTGATATGCATTTCCTTGTTGTCAAGGTAGTAGTCAATTGTCGCCAAAACTAAGTCTCGATATTTTTCGAGTTCCGCTTGTTTTTCGTCCTTATTGAGTTTAATGTCTGTCATTTATTGTGTCGTCTCTTAAGCTGCCGCATAACGTTTGGCGGTATGGTTAGTTGCCGATTTCGAAGCACTTTCCTGTCAAGTTACAACTACTTTTGATACGAGCTGTGCCGCTCGAATACGCACTGCACCGGCA
>RZYM01000149.1 GCA_009930305.1 Bacteroidia bacterium | reverse complement strand
AAAAAACTGTTCTATTTCCTCGCCCTCGAGTAAATCTACAAATTGAGTATTAACTGTCGTTTCGGATCCACTATAAGTAGCATAATCAATTACTTTTCCAGACGATAAAATAAGAGTATTATCGCGTATATCAATTACATTTTCCTCGCCAATATAGCTTGTGATATCAAGCAATATATTTTCATTGTAATGATTATTATAAAGTAGTATTTTCTTACCCGATTGCATAGTTAATATATTATTCTCGACACTTACAATAGGCTCATCAAGGTCTAGTTTTGGTAGATTAGAACTGTTACTATAATTACGATAATTAATCAGAAAATAATCATTACCAGATTTAACATAAATCCCATTATACGGTTCTACTCCGATAATATGGTTATCTCCTGGCGAAAATATGTCTGTATAAAGAGAAATATTATCAACGGAGCACCCTGGGTACAAAACCGAATGGACTCTATTATCCTTGGTATGAATAATTTTTTCATACCCGGTATCGTGAATTGAATCTACAACACCTAAATTATATTCTTCTGTTAAATTTATTAGTGTTAAATTATGATCATCGTCATAAGAACGTCCGAGCATCAAGCCGGTTTTAGTGATAATTATATCTCCTAGTAAATCAATAGGTTGAGAACTTTTTTTACTCTTATCTTCGCCATTTCCAGCCCTACATACTGCGCTGGTAAACCCAATCACCTCCCAAATCTGATCTGCTTGCTCCTTAATAAAACCCTCTCCCTTAATAATAATTTCATCACCACCAGACACTGCACCTTCAGTCTTAGAAATTGAAGAAACGCTTAGTGCAGCTGAATTATGCGCTTGCAAGAATGGCGTCACCAAAATCATTAGACAAAAAAGACAAAATTACTGTCATTTTTATTCGAAATTTATTATTAGACATTATAGTAATCCTATTTAAACACTTATTCCCACTGTGCCCTATGCGAAAGGCAAGTTTTTACTCTTATGCTTATATAATACAAGACTACAATACAAAAAGCAAGCCTACTATCAGGCTTGCTTTTATTAAATTTGGCTTGGGTGCTTATTTTATTTATCGACGACTTCACCTTCAACAGGTTCGTCTTTTGCTTTTTCATCAGATTCTTCAGTCTTGGCGTCATCTTCAGCGGCAGCTTGATACAGCTTTGTTCCGATCGGCGTAATCGCGTCGTTCAGATCTTTCACAGCCTTCTCTAGCTCATCTTTGTCGTCTGATTTTTGATGTTTTTTAGCCTCTTCAACAGCTTTTTCGATCGCTTTTTTATCTTCATCAGAAATCTTATCTTTATGCTCAGACGGCATTTTTTCCGCTTGATAAATGGCATTTTCTAACTGGTTTTTAGCATCGATCGATTCACGCTTTTTCTTGTCCTCATCAGCATGCATTTCGGCATCTTTTTGAGCCTTT
>RZYM01000049.1 GCA_009930305.1 Bacteroidia bacterium | reverse complement strand
TTTCTTCTCATTTATCTGTCCGTGACATGCTGTCAATTGCAGACTTGCTAAAATAAATAATAATCGTTTCATTGTCGTTTCTTTTTATGCCCCCTAACGGTTGAGTGTATGTGCCGTAAGGGATTGCGGGGCAGTTTCCTGTCCACCGACACGAAATTTTGAGCGGGCTACAATGCTTGAATACCCACTAAAACCCTTATGGCATATACACTTTGTTAGCGTTTCGTTGTTCATTCTTCACGTTAATTTTCTTTCATTTTTGCTGCATCTTTTCTGATTGCGGTGCGTTTGGGTAGGCAAGCTCTTTTGCAGGTTTTGGTCTTAACGTTGGCTGGTGCGACCTGCGAATGTGCTTGACTACGAAGCGAAGGGTTGATTTTTATTCAATAAAACCATTAGCTTCTAACCAATCAACACCAGCAGGTAAGATTCTAAAACCACCATCAATTTCTTCGGCTAAATGAAGTTTTACAAAGGTTTTATGCGACTTTAAATTCCTAACAATCTGGGTATATTTCTCATCATTTCTATTTTGTAATGGTGATAAATCTTGTCCATCAAGGACAAACTGCTGACTAATTTCATTTATTAAGTCTGAAGTTTGAATTGAACCATTAGGTGAGTTTAGCATTGCTAGTAATGCGGGTACGATTAATTGATTTTCTGAAAGTGCCATATGAATTTATTTTAGTTAATATTATAAGAACAATTTGTTTAGTAATTTCCAATTTTCATTCAACTTACCAGTTGTGTATTCATAATTGAATTTTGATTTATACTCTGCTTGAGTTTCTTCAACTTTATTCATTGTGTCTTCCATTGAGTATTTCTCATTGTCAAAGTAGTACCATTGATTGTTTTCAAGTACAACTAAGCCACCTATGAAATTACCACCATTACTATTTAATTCAATTATTTTGTCTGCAAGACCTTCGGCACGTCCTTCTGGATTTTGAGCAGTAAAACCACTTTTAGTGTCAAATATTCCAATTCGACCATCTTTGAATTTCAAAATCCAGTCAGGGAAAAACAAAGCATCTTCTTTTGTTGAAGTGTTGAAATATTTCAAGCAATAAAACTCTTTACTTCCTTCTCCGTTTTTAAACCACCATTCTAATTTATCACCTTTCTGTTCAAGATACTTGATAAATTTCAATTCGTTTTCACGTCCTTTGTATTCTTTTCTCAGATAGAATGGCTGAATTACACTTAATATTGAAGTGCCTTCTTCTGCTGTTAATTCAGCAAAATCTTCTGTGTAATTGTATTCTTCTTTAATTTCAAAAATAGGGGCTTCTCTTTCTTCAATTTCTTTTTTTCGTTTTTCAATATATGCTTTCTTAATTGGAAAGTAGTCTTTTAATGCTTGTGTTAAAGCAGGACGAAAAACGCTTGCCTGTTCCTTGTTTATGTCGGCAATAAATACACGATAATAATAATTGCTGTCCAAGTCTAACGACCGCTTAAACCAAACACGCAACGCTGATTTTAAAGGCGACCATGAACGAGCAACGTTTGAAACTCTTGCTGAATTTTCTGTTTGTTCAGATAAAAGTTTGAAACACCAATAATTAAAAAGTTTTTCAACATCGTTTCTTGACATTTCATAATCTTCATCTCGACCTTTTTTTGCAAACTCAAGATTAATTTTGTCATAGTCAGAAAACTCAGCATCAACAACGAGTTTATTTGTCAATTTCGGGTTAATATCAACGCCTTTTGCTTCAATTTTTGGACGTGTCAATGCTAAATGTTCATTTTCTTCAATTCCGAAAAACTTGTCCATTGATTTAAGAAAGCTCATTTGGAAATCAAATGCACTTCCTAAATCGCCATAGTCAGCTCTTGCAACAAAATCAGAATAAACATTTTCAATATTTGAAACTCCTTCTTTCCTTTTTGAAGTATATACAAATGGTTTGTTTTTATTTGATTGGTCTGGAATACCGATTTCATTACGCTTGTAATTAGTAAACAAATAACCAGTGCGAAGCACTGGACTATTTTTATAATCGTCCTTTTTATTTGGCTCGGCTGTCCTTAAAATACGCCCTATTGTTTGAGTGTAAAAAGTTGCTGAACTGATTTCACGGAACATTATTAAAATATGTGCTCTTGGACAGTCCCAACCTGTACCAGCAGCTTGTTTGAAAAGCATAAAATCAACATCACTTTCATTGTGAGTTACCAATTCCATATTTTTCTGCTTGCCGTCAAACCAAAGTGCAATTCTATTATCAACATCAACTTTTTTTCTTGTTAAATAGTCGGTTACAATTTGTTCCTTTGTTTTTTGCCCTGCATCATGTAGTTTACTATCATCATTAGGTAATTGAATAAGAATAAGTGGATTAATATTTTTCCCTAACTTCTTAAATTCAGCTTCTAATTCCTTTTTCTTATCAATAGCTAAGTCAATTAAAAGTTCGTCCAAATCTCTGCCAGGGAATTTGTGCAAATCTTCATCTGTTTGTACTGCAATTTTTTCTTTAATCAAACCTTCATTTACAACATCTTCTCTTTTTACACTTACATAAGCCGCAAGTCCTTCATCTTCTTCATCTCTGTTGGGAATGTAGGAGGGTGTTGCTGAAACATTGATTATTATTTTGGGATTTACAACATCAACCACACTTGTTTGAGCAAGTGCTGATAAATGAGTATGACTTTCGTCAATCACCATTATAATTTCCCGACCATCTTTTTTAGTGTTTTCAATAACATCTTCAAAATAAAAACCTTGTTCTTTTTGAAAGTTTTCATCTTCAGGTCGTCTTAAAACTCTTGTTTCTGCTGACCTTGATACAAGCTTTTGCCAATTGACAAAAAGTACATCATTTTTAAATAGCTTCCCTTGTTTGAAATCTTCAATAGTTAAAAGATTGTTTTGCAAGTTAGTATTAAAGTATTCTTTGAATTTTTCCTTGCTTTGCATAGCAAGACTATCGCTGAAAGTTATCCAAATAATTGCTTTGTCGTAATCCCAATTTGGCAATGAGTTTAAACCATGCAAAAAATTTGTAACCATAAATGTTTTACCACTACCAGTTGGTGATTTAAAAACTAAATGCCTTTGTGGTTCTGACCTTTGCCATAATCTTTGAAAAGCATCGGTTAGTTTTTGGATTGCTTCCTTTTGAAAGTCTAATGGGCTAAATCTACTCATGCCGTTATAATGTTGTAAATGTTTTTATAAATCTCAAGAATTGGTTGCGGAATAGTTTTGATAGTTAAGTTTGGAATATGGTCAAACAACCCTTCAAAATCACTTGAATTGCCCCAACTAAACAAATAAAGTGAGATTGGTTTTTGCACTTCTTCAACTTTTTGCAAAAAAGTATTCATTTCGTCCATTTCTTCTTTGAAATAAACCGCTGTAACTTTTTCTGAATTTTCAAAGAATTGAAAAAATTGAGTTGCTTCAATTTCGTCTAATGTATTTTCTGCAATTGCGAGCAAGCAACCTGCTTTGTGTGCCAATAAAGATTTATCTTCATCAGAAGCAGAAAGAATATTGTTTTTTCCTACAAATGAAGTTTTGTAGTATTTTAATGAATTGCCGAAACCCTTAACATTACTTGCTTTGCTTATAATACCATAAATGCTGTATTTGTCTTTCCTTACTTCCTCTTTAATCTCATTATATCTAACTTTAAATTCATCAGTTAGAAATTTATTTTTTGCTTCTAAGATTGCGGTGTTGTCAGAGATATTTTTTGGATTTAACGGTAGTTCAAAGAGTATTTCTTTTTGATTCTTTGTTTGAGAATAGCCACAAATAACATTTTTTATTCTAGGATAAGTTATTTCATGGGCAATATTATTCTCATTATTAGTACATAAAATTACTTGTCTATTCCCTTTATCAATACTATTCTGTTCCATAACAGCATGACCCGTAGAACCACTACCTGCAAAAAAGTCTAGGATAACAGCATCTTTATTTATGGTTCCAATTGAGAATAAAAATTTGATAAAATCCACTGGCTTTTTACCATTTCGGAACTCAATTCCTCCTTCATAACCAACATTATTAAAGGCTTCTTCAAAGTCAAGATAATTTGGATAAGGTACTTCTTTTATATCATCTTTACTTAATGGCACTCCTTGAAAATAAAAACCATTAAGATTATCTTCTGATTTACGAGATAAAAAATACCTATAATCAAACATATCATCACCCATATTAGGGACTTTATATAAATAATTAAATAGGTGATTTTTTTCTTCTAGATATTGCATATGAAAACGGCCAGAGCTATTTCCCTCTTTAATTGACCCTCGAATGTTTATTTTTTGAAATTTTTCAGCAGAAGGTTCTGATTTAATAATTTTATATTCATGTGGTTTAAAAACAAGAACCTCTTTTGACCCCATCATAACCTTTTCAGGGCTATCTATTAGTTCTTCAACGGAATAAACATATTTATCAATGGAAGTATTGTCTTGCAATCGTTTTATTGTTTTAAATCTAGGAGATTTTCTATAAAGCAATAATTGTTCAGTCGTTTCATGATAGTCTTTATCTCCTTTTAGGATTCTATCTTCATGTCTAACTTTTACTGTAAAAGAAGTCATATAATTAGACTCTTGAAAAATTTTATCACACAATAATTTTAGTTGGGAGTATTCCTCTTCGTTAATTGAAATGAGTATTACCCCTTCAGGTTTAAGGAGATTGCTTGCTAATTCTAATCGTTTTGACATAAAAGACAACCAATAACTGTGTCGTAGAGGGTGGTCTTTGGGAACATCAGTGCCGTCAGGAAACTTTTCAACTACTCTTTTATCTCGATAACGGAATCCGTCTGAACCGGTATTATAAGGTGGGTCTATGTAGATAAGGTCAATTTTTTCTTTATGGGTATAGTTCAAGCAAGTTAAAGCGTGATAATTATCGCCCTCTATTAAAATATGAGTTGGTTTGTCATCATCATTTTTTATTGCCTTTTCTTTAACTTCATCTAATACGGGTAATTGGTTTTCTGTCTCTTGCTCAAATGCTTCTGGTACTTCCATCCAAACCAATCCATATTTAGCGGTCTTAACCCTGTTGTTAGCAATTTCTAACTGCTTTTGCAGTTTCTCAATTTCGTTGAGCAGTTCTTGCTCTTTTGTTAATTTACTCATTGTCTTTATTTCGTTTTTCGAGCAATTCTGCTACTTCAATATCTAATATTTTAGCAATTTCATAAAGCACTTCAAGTCTTGGTTGTTGTCGGTTTTGTACATATCCATTCACAATACTGTAACTCTTTCCGAGTTGTTCTGCCAACCAAGTCTGCTTTATTCCTTTTTCTTCAAGTACTTCTTTAATTCTGTTCATTTTGTCAGAATAATTAAACTGCTAAAATAATCAAAATTCTTTAATATAGCGTTTTTCAATATAAAAAGCGTCTGAATAATCAACGGTCTGCCTGTGGGTCGGCAAAATGAAGGCTCTTTTGGCTTTGCGAAGCGTCGGCTTTTGTGTCGGGCAAAGCCAAATGTGCCTGAATGTGCGGTGGGCTTACTTTTTCTTTGTCTTTATGCAGCAAAAATTTCTTTGTCATTCTGTCGTCTGTCTGGGTTTTTACAATGAACGCTAACGGATGGCGGTATGTTTTTGTTGCCGGTTACGTAGTACTTCACTTTCAAGCCCCGATGAAGTTTGAAGCGAGCCACAGCCGTTGATTTCAGCACTATCTCGGCAATAAAATATACCGCTTGTTACCGCCTGGCATTTCTTTTAATTCATAATTTGTACTTCGTCCACCACTTGCTTCTTTTTGTAAGATATCCTTCTTTATCAAATCTTGAATATCTCGAAGAGCAGTATCTTGTGAGCACTTATTTATTTTTCCCCATTTCGAGGTTGTTAACTTTCCGTCAAATCCATCAAGTAGCCTATTTATTATTTTTTGTTGCCTATCATTGAGTATTGTGGTGGAATGTATTTTCCAAAATTCTGCTTTATGAAGTATTTTCGATAAAGTCCCATCTGTTGAGTCAATAGCATTTATTAAACATTGCAAAAACCATAAAATCCATTCTGTTATATCTGAATTTCCTTTTTGTGTTTTTTCAAGTTTTTCATAATACTGTTTCCTTTCGACTCTAATTTGCGCTGACATACTGTAGAATCGCCTGATACTTTTGTCAGAACGTGCCAATGTCATATCTGTAATTGCTCTTGTTATTCGTCCGTTTCCATCGTCAAATGGATGAATTGTCACGAACCATAAATGAGCAATAGCTGCTTTTAGAACCAAATCTGTTTCTTCCTCGTTTTCAAACCAGCCTAAGAATTTTTTCATTTCTGGTTCTATCTTGTCTGAGCTTGGAGCTTGATAGTGAACTTTTTCTTTTCCCATAGGTCCTGATACAACTTGCATTGGACCAGTCGTGTCTTTTCTCCAGTCTGCAACTGTGATTTTATATAGATTGCTCCAACCTGATGGGAACAACGCTGCATGCCAACCAAACAATCTGTCTTTAGTCAATGGCAAGTCATACCTTTGTGTAGCATCAAGCATCATTTCAACTATTCCATCAACATGGCGTTCCGATTCTACTGCTCCGGCAATATCAATTCCTAATCGACGAGCAATTGAAGAACGTACTTGTTCTATTTCTAAGAACTCGCCTTCAATCTCAGATGATTTTATAACATCTAAAGTAAGAGTATTCAAAACCGCTTCATTCTGCAAATCAAAGCCTAGTGATTCCATTTTACCAAGAAGTCTGCCCTGTTGATTTCTAGCTTCACCAAGTTTTATCATCACTTTCTTATTATCCCAAGTGAAGTCTGTCCAGTTTTCTTTTTCGTGTATATAAATTTTCATTCTCCGCAATTTATGCGACAAATATACATCTTATTCTCCGCAAATAAAACTTTCTCCGCAAAATATGCTCAGATTAAAGTTATTAATCTCCGCACTGTCGTTTGTTCTGCTTGGCGGTAACGGTGGCAATATGCGTAGGCCGGGATTTCGAAGCTCCAACCTATCAAACCGTTAGAATTTTGAGTAAATGCACAAAAGTTTAAATCTC
>RZYM01000148.1 GCA_009930305.1 Bacteroidia bacterium | reverse complement strand
AGAATATTGTCAAGGATAATAAAGATTTACTCAATATTATCGCTGTACTCAGTGCCTACACTCAAAAAGAGTTAGGGCTTATGTGCGAAAGTTGAGATATATTATATATTCTTTACTGTTTTATCTATCTACTTCCAACATACACTTAATGCACATGAAACAATCAAAATATATATTTTTTGTATACATACCTTTAAGTGATACATATATCAAAATCATAAAAGGAGTTACACGTGTCCCATAACAAAAAGAGCGATAAGCGAATAAAAAGTACCAAAGAGTATATAGATGCTCTAAGTAAAAAGCATTCAAAGATTGCTATCGTTAGAGTTGATTTAGGTTACAAAAAGCCCTATAGCGATAGCGTAACACTGGATGAGGCAAATAATGACTTTAATCGCATGATGAATAACAGACGAAGCAAACCATCTGTCTTTAAAGAACAGGTAGGCTATTTATGCAAAAGAGAGTACACTCAAGATAAGGGCGTGCATTTACATGTTGTGATTATCTATGATGGTCAAAAGATACAAAAAGATGCTTTTAAAGCAAATCAGATTGGCAACTACTGGGAGGAACTCACAGAAGACAAAGGAAGTTATCATCGCTGCAATCCCAATGACTATAAACACAATGGGATTGGTATATTAGACCATCGAGATAAAGATAAGCGAAAAATCCTTGATGAACATGTCATCCCTTATCTTTGTAAAGAAGAACAAGATATACAACCTCTAAAAGGTAGTAAAAAAGATAGAGTTTTTACACGTGGTACGATTAAGAAAGATGAGAAGAAAAAGGGAAGACCTAGAAGTTAATTGTATTGGATAATACATTGATAATGAACATACGAGCTATGCTTTATCAATGCAAAATATTCATAATCTAAGTAGAAATATTTTTGAAGAAAAGCGTATTATGCTAAAATATGCAGAGTGACTCTTTACTCTGCATATAATAAATACCAGTCGAGAGTTTGTCGAATCAAATGAATAAATATTATACTAAATTTTGTTAGTTGAAAATTTCTAAGTCATGCTTTCCAGAAATAAAAAGAGACCTTAATTATTAGGAAAAGATAATGGTAAGTGAAAAGTTACATCATGATGCGACTGAAACGATTAGACCTATTTTTTATCAATGCTATGTGGCTCTTGAAAAATGCTTTAATTTGTTAGAAAATGAAAGTGTATACATTGAAAAATATGGCGATGTTACAGTACTAAGTGAAACAGCCAGTAGTCAAACTGAAGTTAAAAATTATAAAAAAGATTTAACAAACTTAGACCACAATATTTGGAATACTCTCAAGAATTGGCTTAATGACCCAAATATAATAAAATATTATAATACCCCAATCTGTCAAGACAACTTTTTGAAAAATTTTATTCCCTAAAACATCCGTTACTTTATGCTACATTTTCTTTTGTGTTAGTATAATG
>RZYM01000021.1 GCA_009930305.1 Bacteroidia bacterium | reverse complement strand
ATTTGAAGATGGCGAATATGCGGAGTTGACAGATAATCTTTATACTCCGGATGCTGTTGGAAACTACACAGTTAAAGCAGTGGCTACTTTTGAAGCAGAAACAGCTGAAAAAGAAATCACATTTGAAGCTATTGATGCTTGCGCTCCTAAAAATTGGTCATTAATCGGAACTGCTGTCGGAAATTGGGAAACAGATATTGACTTCGTATACAACGAGGAAGAATCTGATATTTCTACATGTACCAACGTTTATGATATTAATAACATATCTATATTAGTAGGTTCGTTCAAGATTCGTCAAGACCATAGTTGGGGAGGAACAAACTTAGGATATCCAGACGTTACAATTTCTGGTGATGCAGGCAACATTACAGATGGTGGAATACCTGACAATAATTTCCAAGCCGCCCAAGAAACTACTTACAGCAAGATTACATTAAAGTCTGTAGTTAATCAGGAAACAGGAATAGAGACATACGAACTTATCTTCAATATTGCTACCGAAATAGATGCAAACAAAGATAATGCAAATGCAAATGTATATGTAAAAGGTATGAACATCTATTCTGATATACCGACTAAGGTTATTAACCAAATTGGTAAAGTTGTTGGTAATGGCACTTGTGTAACAGTCGACGCAAAAGGTCTTTACATTGTAATACAAGGTAACAACTATATCAAGGTATTAGTTAAATAATATTGTGAATTAATTTAACTAATAGATCCCATTAGGAATCTATTATAAAGCCCTCAAAAGCAAAACTTTTGGGGGCTTTTTTATAATCATATTTAAAAGTTCTTTTACTCGATTAATCTCAACTTATTCTTTGTAAAATGTTCTGATAAAAATAATAACTAATTTATTGACTTCAATTATAAAAAACATTCTGCATAATTTTTAGTATATTTGCGCTCTATTGGGAGTAATAAATAAGAACAGCATATTATGTATAGGACAAATACCTGCGGAGAATTAAACCGCACAAATATAGGAAGCCATGTTACATTAGCGGGATGGGTACAACGTACTCGCAAAATGGGTGGAATGACATTTGTAGATTTACGCGATAGATACGGCATCACACAACTTGTATTCAGCGACAATACAAACGCTCAACTATGTGAAGAGGCAAACCGTCTAGGTAGAGAATTCGTTATACAAATAGAAGGCATAGTATCAGAACGCAGCAATAAAAATGCAAATATTTTAACCGGCGAGATTGAGATTATTGTAGACAAACTTCGCACACTTACATCATCTGAAGTACCGCCATTTACAATTGAAGACGATACCGATGGAGGCGATGATCTACGCATGAAATATCGTTATTTGGACTTACGTCGTAGTTTTGTCCGCAAAAACCTGGAGTTAAGGCACAAAATGACAATGGAAGTTCGCCGTTATCTTGATAGCCAAGGATTTTTAGAAGTAGAAACTCCTATGCTAATAGGTTCTACTCCCGAAGGAGCTCGCGACTTTGTTGTACCAAGTCGTATGAATCCGGGACAATTCTATGCACTACCTCAATCACCTCAAACTCTTAAGCAATTGCTAATGGTAAGTGGTTTTGATAGATACTTTCAAATAGTAAAATGCTTTCGCGATGAAGACTTACGAGCAGACCGTCAACCTGAATTTACACAAATAGACTGCGAAATGTCGTTTGTTGAACAAGAAGACGTAATTAACTTGTTTGAGTCAATGGCAAAACATTTATTCAAGACATTAAGAGGCATAGAACTTAAAGAAGCATTTCCAAGAATGACATGGCATGATGCTATTAAATACTATGGAAGTGACAAACCTGACCTTCGTTTTGAAATGAAGTTTGTAGAATTAGCTCAGGTTTTAAAAGGATGCGGATTCGGTGTGTTTGACAATGCTGCTTATATTGGCGGTATATGCGCACAGAACGCAGCCGTTTATACAAGAAAACAATTAGATAACCTTATCGAATTTGTAAAAAAACCGCAAATTGGAGCTAATGGTTTAGTATACGCACGTGTTGAAGCTGATGGCAGTGTAAAATCAAGTGTAGACAAATTCTATACAAAAGATAAATTACAAGAGCTAAAAGTTGCAATGAACGCAAACCCGGGCGATTTAATATTGATAATGAGCGGCGATAATGCCAATAAAACCCGGAAGCAATTATGCGAATTGCGTTTGGAAATGGGTAATCAATTAGGATTAAGAAACAAAAATAAATTTGCATGCCTTTGGGTTATTGATTTCCCGATGTTTGAATGGAGCGATGAAGAAAACAGACTTATGGCGATGCATCACCCATTTACTCATCCAAAAGACGAGGACATTCCCCTACTCGATACTAATGCTGCAGAAGTTAGAGCTGACGCATACGACATGGTAATTAATGGCGTTGAAGTAGGTGGAGGTTCAATACGTATTCACGATCCTAAATTACAAGCAAGAATGTTTGAAATTTTAGGTTTCACCCCTGAAAAAGCCCAAGAACAATTCGGATTTTTAATGAACGCATTCAAATTTGGAGCACCACCTCACGGAGGTTTAGCTTATGGTTTGGATCGTTGGGTTAGTTTGTTCGCAGGTTTGGATAGTATTCGCGACTGTATTGCTTTTCCTAAAAACAATAGCGGACGCGATGTTATGTTAGATGCACCGGCTCCAATCGAACAAAAGCAATTAGACGAATTATGTTTGCAAACAAAACAAAAAGAATAAACAAAAAAAAGAGTTCTAATGAATCATCAGACCATCCTTCCTTAATTGGAAAGACAACTCTTGT
Organism: Bacteroidia bacterium; assembly: GCA_009930305.1. GTDB lineage: Bacteria > Bacteroidota > Bacteroidia > Bacteroidales > Paludibacteraceae > Enterocola. Next base: position 25,743 of record RZYM01000021.1, on the reverse strand, counting down.
CATAATAATAACTATTGCTTTAGTTTCCATTATAACATTGATTATTAATTCAATAATAATAGGATTTCCAATTCTGCGAATCAGCAAAACAGAGTTCCCATCGTCATACTATATGCAAAAGTCCAACCGCATTGATATACAGACTAAACATGAATGCGCAGGATATGCTACAGCTTACGCCATGAGAGCCTTAGGCAAAGAAGCTAATGGAATGGAAATTTATAAGGCACTTAAGAAAACCGGTTCAGGCAATGTGTATGCAAAAACTATTTGCAATTACATTGAAAAAGAAGGCTTTCATGCAAGTTTTCATATTGGCAATATTGACCAAATACAACGAGATCTTAGTAATGGTAATATAGTTATCGCAATAATCAAGACATATCCAGGCACCTTATCAACGCATTACATTCCGGTTGTAGGCTATGACGAAAATAACATATACTTAGCAGAATCAATAGATTACTTAACAAACAGCACAGATAGCGATTTATATAACAGAGTTATTCCTATTGCAGATTTTCAAACGTTATGGGATACCCACACAATATGGGCTCCTCTAAATAGTAATACTTATATTCTTGTTTCGAAGAAAAAAGTTTCAAGCAATAGGGATTAAAAATGCCGCTACTATATGGCATCCTAAGCCAAGAAGCACAAAAATATGAAATATTGCATGCACAAATTCGTGTTTTGCTAAAGCATAGAAGAAAGCTCCTACAACATAGAAAAATCCTCCTAAACCTAAGAAAAACAAGACATCCAAACAATTTGAATCAATACAGACATCAATCAAAGGTTTTACAGCAAAAAAAACCAGCATGCCCATTAGCACATAACAGGCAGTCTTTAAATTGTCGTTTGCTTTAAGTTCCTTGCAATTAAAAATTAATCCTACAATGGCAGCTGCCCATACCGCTATAAACAATCCCCAGCCCCAAAATCCATCATTTCTAAGTAGTATAAGAGTAAAAGGTGCATAACTTGCAGCAATTTGAATATATATAGCACCGTGGTCAAAATGACGCAAAAATGCTTTTTTCTTGGGCTCACTTACATAATGATACAAAGACGAGAAGCCCATACAACAAAGTACACCTAAACTAAATATCGAATAAGCAAGTATAGCCCAAGCATTATCCGCATCTATTGCCTTTTTGATAAGGAAAAAGCAAGCTATCATTCCGCCTATTAAACCTACAAAATGAGTAAGGTAATTAGCCCTCTCTTCGCGATCCGTATAAAACTTAATTTGTTTCATATTGTATTAATTAGTTTTTAAACTTAATGCTATACGCTTGCGCTGAATATCTACCGACAATACTTTTGCAGATAAATGTTGATGCAGGCTTAAGACCTCATTAGGGTCGGAAATATATTTATCAGACATTTGAGATATATGAACCAAAGCATTTTCTTTGATACCTATATCTACAAATGCACCAAAATTAGTTATATTGGTTACTATTCCGGGTAGCACCATTCCTTCTTTTAGATCATCAATTTTTCTAACATTAGGATCAAAAGAAAATGTCTGTACATTTCCACGCGGATCTCTGCTCGGTTTTTCTAATTCATGCATAATGTCTGTCAATGTGGGCATCCCTATTTTGTCAGTAATATACCTGTTCAGATTAATCTGCTTACGCAATTGAGCATCACTCATCAAATCGGTAACAGTACAATTCAAATCGGCTGCAATTTTCGCGACAATACCATAAGATTCAGGATGCACAGACGAATTATCTAATGGATTATCACCCTTACTAATTCGCAGGAAGCCTGCTGCCTGTTCAAAGGTTTTTGCACCCATTTTAGGCACATTCATTAAACTATTGCGATTCTTAAAAGCACCATTCTGTAATCTGTAATCAACTATATTTTGAGCCAGCACAGGACCTAATCCCGAAATATATGTAAGTAAATGCTTGCTTGCCGTATTAATATCTACACCTACATTATTCACAACACTCTCAACCGTCCTTGTAAGTGAACTTTTAAGTTGAGTTTGATCCACATCATGCTGATATTGACCAACGCCTATAGATTTAGGATCTATCTTAACCAGTTCTGCTAGCGGATCAAGAAGTCTTCTGCCAATAGAAACTGCACCACGCACCGTAACATCATAATTAGGAAATTCTTCTCTTGCTACTGCGGATGCAGAATATATAGAAGCGCCATTCTCACTAACTACAAATACCTGCAAGGTACGATCAAACGAAATTTGACTTATAAATTGCTCCGTTTCCCTACTCGCGGTACCATTTCCGATAGCAATGGCCTCTATTTTATAAGATTCAACCATTTTTCGTAAAGCAGATGTAGCTTTGGATATTTCATTTTGAGGAGCGTTTGGATATATATTTTCATTATGCAACAAATTTCCTTGCGCATCCAAACATACTATTTTGCATCCACTTCTAAAACCGGGATCTATACCTAAAACTCTTTTCTGACCAAGAGGTGCCTGCATCAACAATTGACGCAAGTTTTCTGCAAAAACCTTAATCGCGTCATTATCAGCCTTTTCTTTTGATAATACTGCAAATTCGGTTTCGATTGACGGTTTTAATAAACGCTTGTAACTATCATCTGTAGCAATCTCTACTTGTTGTGAAGAATCATTATTTGTCTTAACAAATATCTTTTTTAATTGCTCTAATACTCTTTCTGAATCAGGCAAAATATCGACTCTTAAGAATCCTTCTTTTTCACCTCTACGTATTGCCAATAAACGATGCGAAGAACAACGAGATAATTTTTCTGAGAAATCGAAATAATCTCTGTAATTATCGGCTTCTGCTTGCTTTGTTTTAACTACTTTAGAAGTAATAATTGCATCTTGAGAAAATCTGCGTCTTACAATATTTCTTGCGGTTTCGTTTTCGCTAATCCACTCTGCAATAATATCGCGAGCTCCTTGCAAAGCCTCATCAGGAGTATTAATTTCTTTGTTGATAAAGCGTTTAATGGTTTGGTCCCACATTATAGGCATTTGATTCATCAGAATCTTTGCTAATGGTTCCAAGCCGTTTTGACGAGCAATTTCGGCCTTCGTTTTACGTTTAGGTTTATAAGGAAGATATATATCCTCAAGTTCGCCTGAATCCCAGCAATTTTCAATACGATTTTTTAACTCAGCAGTCATTTTGCCTTGTTCATCTATCGTGTTTACAATAGTTACTCGGCGAGCTATAAGTTCTTTATATTTTTCAAATTTATTTTTTATAGACTCAATAGCTACTTCATCTAATCCACCTGTCATTTCTTTCCTATATCGACTTATAAACGGAATTGTCGCAGCATCGTCAAGTAGTTTTATTATTCCTGATACTTGTTTAACTGTAATTTTAAGATTATCAGCTATTAATTCAGGTATTTTTTGTCTATAATCCACTTATTTTCTTTTCAATTTGAAGTACCAAAATTACTGATTATAATTATAGCTACAAACTAAAAAATCATACTAGAATCAAATTTATTCAATTACGGAAATAATATTATAAGTAATTTCAAATCACACAAATTTTGACAAACAACTAAATATTATAACGTTACCACAATTCAACAATATGCGCTATTTTTCGGGCTTATAGACTCTCTATGCAAATGAGAAAAAATTTGGTAATGCAATGTTTAAACTTGCAATAATTTTAGTTCAAATAAAAGCACAAAATGAATCGGTTTTTCAAAAAAATATTGTATATTTGCACCCTATTTTCGCCCACAAAAAGAAGTTATGAGACAACTTAAAATCGTAAAATCCATTACCAATCGTGAAAGTGCTTCACTTGACAAATATCTGCAAGAGATTGGTCGAGAAGACCTTATCACAGTTGAAGAAGAAGTGGAATTGGCACAACGTATCAAAAAAGGAGACAGAATTGCCTTAGAAAAATTGACACGTGCCAACCTGCGTTTTGTGGTGTCGGTTGCAAAACAATATCAAAACCAAGGACTTAGCTTACCTGACCTAATCAACGAAGGAAACTTAGGACTTATCAAAGCCGCCGAGAAATTCGATGAAACTCGTGGTTTTAAGTTCATTTCCTACGCCGTATGGTGGATTCGTCAATCTATTTTGCAAGCCTTGGCAGAGCAATCACGTATTGTGCGCTTACCGTTAAACCAAGTGGGTTCGTTGAACAAAATCAACAAAGCGTTTTCTAAGTTCGAGCAAGAGCACGAACGCCGTCCATCACCAGAAGAATTATCTGTCGAATTAGACATCCCTGTAGACAAAATTGCTGATACCTTGAAGGTATCAGGCAGGCACATCTCAGTAGATGCTCCTTTCGTTGAAGGTGAAGACAACAGCTTATTAGATGTTTTGGTAAATGATGATTCGCCCGTTGCTGATCGTTCGTTAATTAACGAGTCGCTATCTAAAGAAATCGATAGAGCATTAAACACACTAAGCGAGAGGGAAAAGAAAATCATTGTTTGCTTTTTTGGCATCGGCTGTCAAGAAATGACTTTGGAAGAAATTGGAGACAAGTTCGGCTTAACACGCGAACGTGTTAGACAAATCAAAGAGAAGGCTATACGCCGTCTGCGAACCAGCGCAAAAAGTAAATTATTGAAAAGTTATCTTGGCTAATTAAAACAACAAGATACGGAAATGAAAAAATCCCGCTATTCAGCGGGATTTTTTGTTGCAATAGAGTCACCTGTAAGTGCGTGTAAGAATATTACTATTTTATCTGTATCAGAAAAACGGATTTTCTTAACAGTCTGATAAAGTACCATTTTGCTTACCGCTTCAGATAAATTTTGTATAGTTCCATCATGCATATATGGATACGTTAGCGCAACATTACGCAGCGAAGGTACCTTAAAACGATTCTTATCATAATCTAAACCTGTTTGTTTATATCTTCCGTTATCCTCAACATTTAATGTGGCATCAGAAACGCGATGCGTTCTATCAGAATAATAATCTCCTTGCAAACTAAATTTTTCGTATGACTGGCCGCCTATATTTTTGCCCACATGGCAAATAGCACAATCAAATTTTTTAAACAATTCGTAACCCTGTATTTCTGATGCAGTTAGTGCACAGGAATCTCCTCGCAAATAAGCATCAAAACGTGATGGTGTAATTAAAGTCTTTTCGTATTCGGCAATGGCATCAGTTATAGTAAGCTCTGTAATACCTTCAGGATAAACTGCCTTGAAACGGCTTGAAAATTCTTTATCCGCTTCCAATCTTTCAATAATCTCAGCAAAACTCTCGCAACCCATTTCAACAGGATTTAGTGGAGGACCTGCAGCTTGTTGTGCCAAAGTAAGAGCACGTCCATCCCAGAATTGTACAAAATTAAAATATGCATTGTAAACACTTGGCGCATTTATACCACCCTTTTGTCCACGTATTCCTTCAGAATATTGTTTATTATCTACTCCTCCTGTTTTTAAACCATGACACGAAGCACAAGAGATAGTGCTATCAGCCGAAAGACGTAAATCATTAAATAAGTCTTCACCTAATTCAACTTTTGCAGTATCTACCTTTACGTATGTTATAGGTTGTAAAGGTTCATTCATCATATCTTTTGAGGTTAATGGAGATGTGTAATACACAATTCTATTACGTTTTGTCCATGCAAGCAACGCGTTCGCTTCATCAGGTACCAAAGAAGCACCTAAATGGACTGCAGCATATTGTATAGGAGGCATAGTAGCGTTTTGGGCAACATTCTCCAATTTTGCTATGTCAACCTCGTTAGGACGCAACTCATTATTTTTCAAGCATAAACCTAAATAAGTCATATCAAAGGCATCCATTCCCATTTTCACATCTTGCGAAATCAACTTATCAGCAATCGGCCAACTTGCATAAAACGGTAGATGAGCAGAAGGAGTATGACACATCATACAACCACCTGTTTCTAATACTTTACTTACCTGACGATTTAATGTCAATTGATCGGAAGGAGCCTGATTGGTAATTCTATACGCAGCTATATAGCCTATAATCAGTACGAGAACTGACATAAACAAGATCATTACAATTTTCTTCATATATGTATTAATAAGTGTGCATACTTCCTATTGCTGTTGGGAGATAATCGACACCCAACCAGCAGACCTGTAAAAACAGGAACGATAATATTAATACAAAAATAGCAATTTTTGTGTATTTTTTATCATATTTTCGCAAATGTATATAAAAAATGTATGAAAGCCATGTTATTAATGCCCATGTTTCCTTAATATCCCATGTCCAAAAGTCTCCCCAAGCCACTTTCGCCCATATAGAACCTAACATCATACCTATCGTCAAAAAGGCAAGACCTATCATCACAAATGTGTCTGCCGAACGCAATAAGGATATGTTTTGTTTAAATATATATACACATGCTATTATAAAAGCTGCGCCTAAAAAGGCATACGATAACATATACATCGCAACATGAGGCACAAACCATATACTCTGCAAAGCCGGCATCAATTCTATTGAATGTATTTCGGGCTTAAATATATTAAGACAAATAAATACCGTAGACATTAACGTTCCATACAGTAGCATCCAACGATAATTCCAAGCCTTGTATGCTATTAATCCGGCAATAGGCATAAATAATGAGAACCACAGACGAGTTTCTCCAGTGGTTTTAAAAGGAGGCCTATCAATCATAATCCAAAAACCAATAATAAAACAAGCAATAAAAAAGATTTGCATCAATGCACAAAAAAACGACATCTTAGGCTTATTTATATAAGCTAATATTGCTGCAACAATACCAAAGAACACAGATATTGCTCCAAAATAAGGAAATTGCATCCAATTAAACATATCTTTTTCTTCGTTTATTTATAATTTTAAAAGGAACAAGCATTGCCCATATTAACATCAATAAAATTCCAGCATACTCTACCCATTTCCATGGTTGAAAAACGACCAATAGCACACATACATTATGCTCCGCATTATATGTTTGAGGATATATATCACGACCTTTATAGTAAGCAGGATGGTTTACAGCTGCAGTCAGTGTATCTGATTTATCGGTAAGTAAATAAGCTACTTGAGCCTCTTTATCAAATTTAAGAAATGTACATTCTTTGTTTGATACCAAGAATTGAGTATTATCTTTTAATAGGACTTGCTCACTTGTTTGGTCACAAGCACCCCAGAAACCACCCGAAACAGCAACCAACATTCCAAAATGGGCTATAAAAAACATAAAATCGTGTCTGCGAAAAATCACAGAACTTAATACAAAAAGCATTAACAATGTTTGAAGCACAAATATCCAACTACGAGAATATCCCGAAAATATTGGAAACAACCCCAAACATAAAGATAGCAACAACCAAATAGATATTATAGTAATTGAAAAAGCTATGCCCGATACCCAGGTTTTACAACAATAATATGCAAAAACGCTAACCAAAACCATTAATGTAACATTCATTGGAAAGGCAAAAAAAGCAAGTTGGATGTTACCAAGCAACAATTGCAAGATAACACCCAACATTATTACAGCGGTTTGTACAATACTAATTCTCCGCCACATATATTATTTTGTTCTATATCCTATTACTTCATAGCCACCATTTATTGTACCACGATATACAACGCCATCTGCTACATATACTATTGCTGTTCCGATATAGAATTCTTCATAATCTGAAGGCATCCATGTTACAACAGCTCCCATAGGCGGTCTTATAACGGTATAATTAGAACCATATAAAGAGTAGAATACTCCATCATCATAATAATAATTTATAGGGCGATTATATGTATCATTAACCACTATTGTTGTTAATGTTGTAGATATATATGTAATAGGAATAATAGCACCTATCGGTGGACGACAAACTATATAAGAACCAGCGTAAGGACGATAATAAATACCATTATAATGACGATAATCTATATTATTATAGTGCATGGTTTGATAACCCAGAGGAGGAGGTGCGACTTCTCCGTAATGAGGACGCGACTGATTATTAATTGGACGATTATCTAAATCATTCGATTTTTTAAGTTCTCCATTGGTTGACGATGTACTTTCAGATGTTCCACGAGATGAACTTACTGTTGTAACACCGGTTCCGCTAGTTGATGAACTATTACGAGATGCCGAACCTGCAGACGAACTAAGTGATTTTGTACTATTAGTAGTACCTGAGGACACTGAAGAACGAGTTGAAGTCGATGTACTTGTTGTGTTTGAACGAGTTGGAGTCGATGTACTTGAAACTGATGATCTCGTTGATGACGATGTTGAAGCCGTACGTGTTGTTGATGGACTTGTTGTGTTTGAACGAGTTGAAGTCGATGGACTTGATACTGACGATCTAGTTGATGACGATGTTGAAGCCGAACGTGTCGATGTTGATTGACTTGTTCCGGTTGAACGTGTTGATGTTGACGGCTTTGACTCTGATGATTTAGTTGATGACGATGTTGAAGCCGAACGTGTCGAAGAGCCTGATGTTGATGTTAGTGCTGAACCGGTAGAACGAGTTGAACTGCTACTACGTGTTTCTGCATTTACAACAGACAATGTTAAGACCAACAACAAAGAGCTTAATGTTACTAATAATTTTTTCATCTTGCGTATTTTTAATTACGATTACAAATATAGATATAACTTTTAGTGTTTTGTGGCTTTGACATTGAAATCATGCCCTTGGTTTAACTAAACAAATGTTAATATTTACCACATCCATTCATAATCTGCATCAGAACAACAACTAAAAGTAAAAATTATAAGTTACAGATGGTACTATTGAGAACAAATAAGTCATATCTGCTACTTGTGCTCCTGTCTCAGGATCGGTATTAAAATTAATCATCCACGCATTATGACGACAATATACATTGTATAAAGATATATTCAAATCATGATTATAACGTTTTTTCTTTCCTTTATTTAAATCGAAGGTTACAGTTAAGTCCAAACGATGATAATCAGGCATACGATATTGGTTTCGACCCGAATATATTGGTATGGTAGTAGAATAACCGAAATCGGAAAAATCCATACGTCCATCAGGTGCCGACATAGGCTGACCTGTAGCATATACCCATGATGCTCCTATATCAACCCAACCTGCAATATTATAATTCAAAACTACATTTATGCTGTGGGGTCTGTCTGTAGCAGACGAATATTCAACATCATTATTGATTCCGGGAATAGTTCTAAATGACCTTGAAAACGTATAGCTTACCCAACCGGTTAAATTTCCTTTGTCTTTTTTCAGCATAAACTCTACTCCAAAATTTCGACCTTTACCGGATATTATTTCTGCATCAATATTTTTGTTCAACATTATATTTGCAAAATCCTTAAAATCAACCACATTCTGAAGGTACTTGTAATAACCTTCAACACTTAGTTGATATGTTTCATTTAGGAAATTATAGAAATACCCCAACGAAACCTGATCGCATATTTCCGGCTTTAAATTCTTGTTTGAAGTACGCCAAACGTCTAATGGAGAGCCTGCTGTAGTAGTTTGAATAAGATGCAAATACTGTGCAGTACGCGAATATCCAACCTTTAACGACATGTCTTTATAAAACTTCCAAGACATACCGAAACGGGGTTCTAAGTTCCAATATGTATTGTAAAAATCGCCGGATGAGTAATGAACGGAATCAACCATCTCGTGGTTTTCGTTTAAGATTAATTCGGTTTGAGGTCCTATATTATTGAATATTGATGCTCTTAATCCATACGACAATGAGACTTGTCCATACTTTTGTTCATTCGATATGAATAATGCCGATTCTAAACTTTGCGTTGGAGGAATACTTATAGCTAAATTTGATTCTATCCCTTCCTGGTTCATACTTGCATCACCCGTTTTAACATACTTATACGAGCTTGAAAAACCAAATTTGATATGATTGTGTGAATCTACATCCCATACATATTCTTGCCTTAAACCGTAATCTTCAATGGACGATTTCCACTGCCCGCTTAAACCTGACAAAGAGCCTTGGCCCAAATAATTATAGAAACTACAATTCGCAGTAGTGTTAAGATAAAAATTTTTATTTACAATAGCACTCCATCTTAAAGATAATGCCTTGTTTGCGTAATCAAAATTGCCGGTCCCAGATAAAGCAAAAAAGTCTTCACCCATATAACCAGACAAAAATAAACGATGCTTGTCGTTGATAGTTGCAGATAATTTTGCATTAATATCATAAAACGTAAGGCGTGTACGAGAAAGTCCATAATTGACGTTTTTCATCAATGGCAAAAACATTCCGGCGTAAAATACACGCCCGGAAATCCATGCAGTAAGTCTGTCTTTAACTAATGGTCCTTCAAGTAAAAGTCTTGACGAAATAAGTCCTATTCCACCTCGTCCGGAAAATTTATCGTTATTACCCTCTTTTGTATTGATCTCGAGCAATGAAGACAACCGCCCCCCGTGAGTTGCAGGAATGTCTCCCTTATACAACACTGCATCATTAATGATATCGTTATTAAAGACAGAAAAGAATCCCATTAAATGAGACGCATTGTAAATAGTTGCTCCATCTAATAAAATAAGATTCTGATCAGGCGCACCACCTCTTACACTGAATGAAGACGAACCCTCTGATGTAGATTGTACACCTGGTAATAATTGAATTGATTTAATTATATCCACTTCGCCCATAAATGCAGGTATCTTACGGATTTTTCCTATTTCAAGCCGTTCAACACCCATCGTAGCCTGTTCCAAACGTTTTCTTGCGCTCTCTCCGGAAATTATCACCTCATCTAAACGTTTATTTTCCTGTTCTAAATAGAAATCCTGATTTTGTTTATCTTTACTTCCTGTCTTAACAATCTGATAAGTAGATGAATACCCAACATAAGATAGACGTATCGTATATTTTCTCTGATTTTCTAAATCAAAACTGTAATGTCCGTCAATATCTGTGATTGTACCACTTTGCAATTCATCTACATAAATATATGCATTAATAAGTGGTTCACCGGTAGTTACATCAAATAAACCTCCGCTAAGTTTACATGCCGCATGCAAATTAATCACAACCAGCATAAAAAAAATCCCTAATATATAAAACCGCTTCATTGAGATTCCTCCTTAGGAAATTTTTCACGCCAATTGACTCCGAAACGCAGAATCATTTGTTCATCAGTCCATGTATTTTCTGCAAAGGGCATTACTTCTTTTAATCGAGATACTGTATAAACTCCAAAAGCACCTAATGCCCCACCATCAATGTTTCCGCGCATAACACCCGAAGGAGACATAAACAAGGGATTTGAACCACTTGAAGCATCACTCGCTTGTTTTAAAAATTCAAAGTATTCTTGAGAATGATTATTCAATTCTAATTCGAAAGTATCTAATGGATATATGGTAAGTGTATCTAATGGCGTATATAACATACGTTTAGATATCAAATATGCCGGATAAAATATCAAACTGCCATCTTCAACATCCGAACTAAACATGTTCATCACATACTTTGATGGTGTATTTGAAATATGATATTTTTGATATGAAGAGTTTGAGTCTCTTGCTGTTGTCAAATACAAATGAGCCCCATAATAATTAGGACCGATTGGATCTTGGAAAATTATCAATGTAGCTAATGGAAGAATTGACGCTCCTGCCTCGTTAGACAACTGCTGCAATATTAAATTTCTCAGAGGAACTGTATGTGGTGCTACTACTGTTGATGTATATAACTCTTCTACTCCATCCGAATTAAAGTCAAGAAGCACCTTTAAGGTGTATGTTTCACCTTCAACTGCACAAAAATCAGATTTAGTAATATAAGTACCATGATTATTAGGATCATTTTCCAATTGGTAATCATTAATACTGACTACTGCATTATCATATTTTTTAAGGCTATCTTTTCCAAAAAAATTACCGCTTGAAGACAGATGTATCGCATAAGTACCAGGTTCGGTACATATATATCCTGTAATGACTAATTTAGGTTCTATGTCTGATACGGCAAAATCAATACGCTCAGTACAAGACGCAAGTGTACATATCAAAATAAAACACAAAAAACAATGTCGCAAATTAAGCATTTAGGGATTATTTTGCAGCAAAGATAGTGTTTTTATGCAATTAGCGTTTTAAAATAAAGTGACCCGAGTGGGTATTAATAAATTTTTTATCTTTTATTATATACCAATAATCTGTTTCAGGCATCGGATGTCCTCTATATAAGCCATCCCAACCTTTATCGATTCCTTGATATTGAGTTAAGCGTTTATGGAATCTATCATATATTTCAATAAGTGCATTCGGATAGTATTGAATATTAATAATATCCCAAGTATCATTATTTCCATCGCCGTTAGGACTGAAGAATTTTTCAGGATAAATTTCGGGTAACTGATCAGGTACATCGGGAACATATACACTATCATTTACACTAATTAAAATAACGCTTTTGGGCGACAGACATCCTCTTACAGAATATTGAGCAGACAGCTCAAATTCACCACTTTCGTTAAATTCAAGAGTTATTTCTGATGTGTTTTCATCTAATAATTCATCGTCAAGCCACCAATAATAATCAGCATTTTCAATTATAGGCACGTGGAAATTCCTAACCCGGCCGATTGATTCGACCAGATCAGGATTTTCTGCATGCAAAACTGAGGCTGTAAAGAAAAACAGCACAGTCAGCACTATGTTCAATATTTGAATTTGCTGTTTAAACAAAACGATGTAATACTAATATATAATACTAGAAAGTAATTGTAGGAGCTAATACGTCAGGTAATACTTTTACTGTTACTGTATAAGGAGTACCCGGACAAGTTCCGGCATACGGAGTTATAGTATATACTACATCTAAATCTGCACTCGTAGTATTAGTAAATGTGTCACTTGCTATAGCTGTTGCACTAGTTAAACCTGTTCCGGTTGTTGCCGTGCCTGTGATTCCGGCAGGCACACTTGCTGTTATATCCCATTTATTAACTGTAGCTCCGTTTGTACCTGTTGTAGCTAAATTTAGTGCTACAACATCTGTTTGAACTGAATTGGTAGAACAAATTGTAGTTAAATCATCAGCCACAATAGGAAATTCACTTACAGTAACTGTAACTGTTTGAATAGGACCTTTACAATTTTTGTCAGTAGTTTCTTGAGCTGTTAACGAATAGTTACCCGGAGTAATCCATTGTACTGAATTTGAGGTTCCGGTTGCACTACCTAATACATAATCTGTATTATCAACACCACCGGTAAGGGTCCAATCGTAAGTTGAAGTCGGATTGTTAGGATTAATGTCGTAATTTGCTGTTGATGGGCAAAGTACCTGTTGTGCTTGGACTGTTGCAAAAGAGACAACTGCCAAGGCAATGACTGAAAGAATTCGTTTTGTTTTCATAAGTTTAAAAAATTTGATTGATAAATATTTATTAATTAATTATTTTACTAGAATACTATATTTGGCAAACCGGGGTTTTCATATATTGTAATGGTTCCTCCTAAACTTGCCGGATCGCAAGAAGGTAACTGACCTGTTGTTGAAATTGAATATGTTCCGGTACTTGTAGTTGATCCGGTTATACTTATTTCTTTACCAACTATATTATAATTTAATCCACTAGGTAAATCAGATACCTGTACACCGGTTGCTGTTCCACCATACTCAAACACAATTTCTTCAATAGCCTCACCACTGCACATACTTTGCGATGACTCTCCTTCTTTAAGTATCAATGTAGGACCTGCACTAACATGGATTACAGCCTCTAAAGTATCTGATTCACAAGCCTCACCCTCTATACCTACAGCAAATATTTTAACAATATAATCTCCCGGAGTATTAATTTGACCTTTTAACTGTCCTGATGTCCCTGAGGTTTCTAATTGTAAGCCAGCCGGCAAATCAGATGCTCCTACACCTGTTGTTTTACTACCAGAAGACATATATACTATTGGTATAATTGAAGTTCCTGCACAAATAGATTGTTCGGCATCCCCGGTAACAAGCGATATGGTTTGAGGAGCGCATCCACAGTCTACAAGAACTTCTTCTGTAATGGCATAATTTAAGCATACGGGGAATATATCTGCACCAACTTGATGCGCAACAGCCGGGTCGCTCGACATTACAACTCTGAATTTTGGTTTATTTATAGGTTCGTATTGTGTTGCGTATTCATAAAATATTTTTCCAACTCCACTTCCGTTATGCGATGAAACTCCAGATATTGGATCATCAGGTATATCATCCCATTTAGTCGTGCTATAATTATATTTTTGCCACAGATAATATGGAGCTCCATCAAACACAACTTCAATGCCCTCTGTCTCGACCGATATTGTTGTGTTTAATCCGCATTGCACTACCATGCCGGGTTGTATCGAAAGCTGTGGAACGCATGATGTAAATTCAATATCATCTATCAAAATATCGTTACCTAAGCCTGATTCTCCATTATTTATGATTTGTACTGTAAGTTGATCGTTATCACCGGAGAAAAATGCCGTAGTTCCTTGTCTCCAGCCATCAGAGGACTTTATTCCATCTACATTTATGCGTGCGGTTACTATTTCCATGCCATTTTTATCAAGCACGCGGAATTGAGTATTGATTGGCATTGTACTTGATTCTATAGCAGCATTTGCAAACCAAGCCGAAAATGTCATGTACATATTTTTGCATAAGCCCGATTTTGTATAACTATATACTAATTCGCCTTTATTTTTACAGTTCACCATAAGCATTCCCCCATTAGTCTGTCCTGTATGATCTGTAATATCATTATACCAATAGTCACCTGTAGCATTCACATCACCTACAACTGTACACACACCATCTACCCATGTAGATGTGTTAGTTCCTCGACCTCCATACAAAGGATTTGTAACTATCGCATACCAACCATCTTGTATCTCTTTACCTTCAGGCGAATAGTTATATACAGATGTATTTATGATTCCGTCACCTGAAGTTGCTGTACGTGCCGTAGCAGTTGGCAGAACTCCAAAATCAACAGATAAATGTGTTTGTGTTTTATCCGAACTACAAACAATTAATACTTCAACTCTATAAACAGCCGATTTACCATCGGAACTAACTTTATAATATGTTCCAATCATCGGTTTGGGAGCTATTATTTCATTGTTAACGCCTGATGTTTCGCCTGTATAAGTTTCCCATTGAACACCATCTTGCGAATACTCCCATGTACATTGACTATCTGCTCCTATTGCTGTAAGATGCAAATCATCGCCCTGAGTTATAGGATTCGGAAGATCTGCTTGTATTGACAGTAACATTCCCGCCTCGGCCGATAAGGTGTAAGATCCTCCTGTTTTTGTAAGAATCAAAGTTACTGCATCGCCATTTGCGAAATTGTTTATTTGTAAATTGCCGGTTCCCCCACTTATGTTTGTGCCATTTGTAACAGTTATTTCTGAACCCCATCCCCAATCTGTGTCTACTACTCCACCATCCTTTGCTAAAATTTTAAATTGTTGACCGCTATTATAAATAAAGCTCATAACCATTCTACCTAATTCATCAGCCTGAAACATGTCTGCGGCAGATGGTATTGTATGCCATGCCGGAGTTCCGTTCACACCACCTGTAATGGCAAATGCCATGGTTTCAATTAATATTTGATATGTGGCTGATTCTGCGCCGGATGTTACACGATAATAAGTATTGCTACTTGGATTTGGAGTTATTATGGTAGAATTCGGACCACTTACGGCACCAAGATATGGCGTCCAATATGTTCCGTCGTCAGAATAACTCCAATCACATGAGGATGACGCATTGTTTGCTGTAAGAGTTACTGTTGTTGAAGGAGATATCTTGTTAGGTATGTCTGCCGATATATACAATCCTGTTGGTATCGGCGGCGTTGTTTGGGTAAGTTGTTTGTCTGATGATAAAATAAAATATGCATCTACAAAGCCGCTAGAATTATATACCTCTGATGATTGAAAACTGTCATCGCTACCTGAAACTTTGAAATGTTTGGCATTGCCTATATCGTAGCACCACCAGCCATCGCCGTTATCAGTCATATTCGGTCTACTGCCCCAATTGCATGGCAGACTTCCATCCCACCAATATATTCGCAAGACTGATAAGCCAGCATCATTGCGCACACATACAGAAAATGCTTCTTGGAAAGGGTTCAAAAGAAGACAAAAAAAAAGGGGCAATATCCTGAATATTGATTTAATCATATACTTTTTTAAAGGTCAGGACAAAGTTATAAAAAACCTATGTAGATAAAGATTTTATAAACTTTAAAATGACTATTAAACTCATCAAACGATTGCAATCGATAATCTTATCTGCAAAAGCCGCCATTTGAACCCATGATTACCATCTGCTGTAGAAAATTATTAAAGCGATTTGTACCATTTGGGAATGTATATGTTTTATCAACGACACCAAAAGGCACCGTCATGTCCGAATTAATAGTTAATGCATCATATGCGTATTGGTTCCACACAGGACGAGTCGACATCCATTTATCTTGATGGGATTTAAAAATATTTATTGTAGTATTATCCTTTGTGTATGGGCCGAACATAGTTCCCGAAACTAAGATTTCTGCTTCTCCGTCTGCATCAATATCAGCTACTACAGGATACTCGCTTTTTGTTAAGGATGACACATTCATAGAACATAGTGTATATGCAACTCGTTTCCCTACTCTAATAGTATCTTTACCTGTGATGTGATTTTTTCCACTACCGTTTATTATTCGAAGTAATGTTTCGTCTCTATATATTATTTCTTGCTTTCCGTCGCCATCAAAATCGAATAAAGTCATTAGTGTTTGTGACGAAATATCGGTGTGTGTCATATTCCAAAATTCATACAAACGTTTATGCTTTGTATCATATTTGTATGCAACCATTCGGGTGTTGCTTTTTAATCCTATAATTTCAGGAAGTCCATCACCATCTATATCTCCAATTGCCGGATATGATGCCATATTATACGCATCAACAAATATCGCTGTATTATTATATGGAGAGTACATTGACAACTTACCCATAGTACTGCGTACTAATATCTCGATATTTCCGTCGCCGTCAAAATCGGCTGCCAAAGAAGACCCGTCATGTTTTATTCCAATAGTTTGATACAAATTCAAACCTGATGCATCTAATGAATATATTTGATTTCCGCATATTAATTCAAGCCCTTTATGACTTGGAACTACATCAATAGCTACAGACATCATAAACATTGCTCCATCATGCTGTAAATGTTGCCCTACATTACCTTCTCCCACTCCTAGAGGCTGTAAACTATATGCATCAAAAACTTCGTTCCCGACGTAAACTTCAGGCTTTCCATCTGCATTCAAATCTGCTATTCCCGGATTGCCATAATAATTATTAATTAAAGGAGATTCTTTCCACAACGATATATCTTCAATCGAATTATAACGATATGCCTGTATCATTTTTGCATCAGCCGTACCATTAACTACATATATTATGCCAATCATACGTCCTGCTCCATCTTTTACACGAGCCAATGCCACTGCTCCCGATGCGTAGCCAAAAGAGACTCCGTCAGAACCATAATCCGAACCGAAACAAATAAGTGCATGCTTTCCCCATTCTCCTCCTTTTATCACTAACACACAACCGCCATTGTTTCTGTAGTCTTCACGTATAGTAACTAATTCAGGATATTTATCTCCATCTAAATCTCCTACCATTATGGGTGCATAACCCGAATATGGTCCAAAGCCACCTAAAGCGCGATATAGTTTTATATCTACACGATGAGTTTGAACATCACCATCACAAGGCACTGCTTTTACAAAATCAGGTAAGATTTGTGATTGAATCGATAAAACGATATATAGATTTATGAAAATGAGAATTGTTTTTTTACACACAATCATTATTTTTTCGTCAATATTCACAAAGGTAAATATTTTGTAGGATATTACTATTGCCATTCAAATAATTATACTCTTCTTTTGATAGTTTTTTTGTAACTTTGTGCCAATTACAATAAAAATATCATGAAAGGAAATTTAAGCACAATATGCGTTCAAGGTGGATGGCAGCCTAAATCGGGCGAACCACGCGTGTTACCCATTTATCAGAGTACTACATTTAAATATGATACAACAGAACAAATGGCAGATTTGTTCGACTTAAAAACAAATGGATACTTTTACACTCGCTTGCAAAATCCAACTAACGATATAGTTGCATCTAAAATTGCAGATCTTGAAGGTGGAGTCGCCGCAATGCTTACATCATCGGGCCAAGCTGCAAATTTCTATGCTATATTTAATATATGCGAAGCCGGTGACCACTTTATAAGTACAACATCAATATATGGCGGCACCTACAACTTGTTTGCAGTTACTATGAAGAAATTAGGTATTGATGTAACTTTTATAGATGCAGATAGTTCGGAAGAAGAAATTGACAAAACATTTCGTCCAAACACAAAAGCTCTTTTTGGAGAAACAATAGCAAACCCCGTATTGAGTGTACTAGATATAGAAAAATTTGCACGCATCGCACATAAACACGGAGTTCCATTGATAGTTGACAACACATTTCCAACCCCAATTAACTGCCGCCCCTTCGAATTTGGTGCCGACATCGTTACACATTCAACAACCAAATACATGGATGGACATGCTCTAACTGTAGGTGGATGTATTGTTGATAGTGGAAACTTTGATTGGGAAGCTCAACACGATAAATTTAAAGGTCTGACAGAGCCGGATCCTTCATACCATGGATTAGCATATTACAATTCTTTTGGTAAAGGCGCTTACATAACAAAAGCAACTGTTCAATTGATGCGCGACTTAGGTTCAATACAATCGCCTCAAAATGCATTTTTGATTAATCTTGGCTTAGAGACATTACATTTACGTATGTCTCGCCACTGCGAAAATGCAAAAAAAGTTGCAGAATACTTAGAAACTCAAGACCAAGTTGCATGGGTTAATTATAGCAGTTTAAAAAGCAGCAAATACTATGAATTAGCACAAAAACAATTTGTAAACGGTGCATCATGCGGTGTAGTTACATTTGGTCTTAAGGGCGGGAAAGAAAAGTCTATCAAATTTATGGATAGCCTTAAATTAGCTTGTATTGTTACACACGTAGCAGATGCTCGTACATCCGTACTGCATCCTGCAAGCCATACACACAGACAATTATCTGATGAGCAATTAATTGAAGCAGGAATACAACCTGACTTAATTCGTTTCTCAGTAGGCATTGAAGATGCCAACGATATTATTGCAGACATAGAACAAGCATTAGCTTGTGCATATAAATAAATTGATATGCCAGTAAACATTCCAAAAGGATTACCAGCAATTGAGACATTAAAAAAAGAGAACATCTTTGTAATGGACAATGAGCGAGCCTCAATACAAGAGATTCGTCCATTAAGAATTGCTGTTCTCAACTTAATGCCCATAAAAATAACTACAGAAACAGATTTGATAAGATTGTTATCGAATTCGCCTTTGCAAATAGAAATCGATTTTATCAAATTAAAAAGTCATACATCTAAGAATACTCCTATTAGGCATCTACAGATGTTTTATAAAGATTTTGAGTCTATTCGTAAACAAAAGTATGATGGTATGATTATTACCGGTGCTCCTGTTGAAAAAATGGAATTTGAAGAAGTTAATTATTGGGAAGAGATTAAAGGTATTTTTGATTGGGCAAGACATAATGTAACATCAACCTTATATATTTGTTGGGCTGCCCAAGCCGGCTTGTATAACTACTACGGGATACCTAAATACGATTTACCACAGAAAATGTTTGGTGTGTTTAAGCACAGTGTTTCTGATAAAAAGAATCCTATATTTAGAGGTTTCGATGATGAATTTTATGTACCGCACAGTCGACATACGGAAGTACGCAGATGTGATATAGAAAAAGTTCGCGAACTAAAAATTATTTCCGAATCGGATGATGCCGGTGTATATATGGTTATGGCACGTGGTGGTCGTGAATTTTACATTACAGGTCATTCCGAGTATTCTCCAAATACATTGGATGAAGAATACAAACGCGATTTAGAAAAAGGTTTGGAAATTAACATACCTGTAAATTATTACCGCAATGACGACCCAAACAATAAACCAGTGGTACGTTGGAAAAGCCATGCGAACTTATTGTTTACTAATTGGCTAAACTACTTCGTTTATCAAGAGACTCCATACGATATTAATAGTATCGAATAATTTAAGTCTTTACACATAACAAAGCCCGGAAGTTTTATATCTAACTTTCGGGCTTTTATTATTAATACTTACTTCAAATTTTTAATCAAGCTTTAGCTCATAATCCTAAAAACTGAAATGGTTTAGACTTTTTAAATTCTGCTGAGACTTCACCTGCATAGGTTTTATTGTCTAACAAATCCAATTTCCGCACACCTGCTTTTTCACTGAAGTCTATTTTCTTAAGGTCAACCCAAAATGTATTTGGCGTGAGTGCTGTTTCAAAGTAATACACCAATTTTTTTTGATCTGCGACACAACGCCAACGTGTTGTGGATAAATTTGGGAATCCTTCAATTTTAAACCCGTATGGTACCGAAACATTTCTAATAACACTAAAAACACCTGCTACTGCTACTCTTGTATTATCTGTTTGCGGTATGGAATTAATGAAAAAAGAAGCTCTTACAAAACGGTCTGCTGCTGTTACTGAACCCGGAAGAAAAGTTTTACCGGGAATATTTTCCCAATATTTAGTTATTGCCAACTGTTGTTCATATGGAGGGTCATTGGTCATCACAGTGTAAGATGGGTTATGATGTATCACCAATTTCCCTTCTATGTATTCAAGTATGGCATTGTCGCCGGTAGCATCTGAAATGGATAAATGCACTGTGGTGAATTTGTCGGTGCCCGGGATAAAATCAGAAACTATAGCGAATGATTCTTTTCTTAACTCGTCAACAGCTTCCGAAACAGTTGCAAAATTGTCTAATACGTATTGTGCCCACATAGAAATCGACATTCCTTTTGTGTTACCTTCCTTATTGAAGGTAGGATAGTTTGATTCAACCAACCAAAGCAAGTTGGTTACTAAGCCTTTTTCGTTCATGCCATCGGCTGTGGCGATATCCCATGTACTTACACCTAAACTACCATACTTGGATATCCATTCAATAGAGTTTTTGCCAACCTCACCGTTTCGTTTCATTCCACGGGGAAATATCCATTGGTTGGCAGGTATTTCTATGGAAAAATCCATAGTCCTTCCTGTTAAAATAGTGTTATTTGGTCCTTTATAGACCACTCTTGTGCATGCTTTTGATTCTATACCGTAACCTACCATTAAGCACAATACCATAAAAACACTTGCAATTTTGATTTTTGTATTCATATTATTTAATTTAAATCATACTCGTATAACTATAGTTAGCCTCGTTTTTTAAATAAAATCAAATATACAACTATTTTTGGTTAAAACAACTCTTTAGGCATGTGTTTTTTCAATGGTTGTCATTCAGTTGGTTATGATGATGCAGTCTGATTTCAAGCAACTTGATAAAGGGGCTATTTAATAGGAATTTGATAAAATATCTTATTTATATTGGCAATTCAAATATTTTGAGTAAATTTGCTTTTAGTATTGAGTAAATTTATTAAGTATGTACGAACGTTCTTATTTGAAGCAGATTAAATCAAGGATAGAAGAGCCGAGAAAGTTCATTCAGGTAATTCTAGGCCCTCGCCAAGTGGGTAAAACCACTATGATAAATCAGTTGTTATCTCAACTATCCACACCTTACATAAACGAATCGGCAGATGCAATTTCTGCTACTAATTCTGCATGGCTAATGCAGGCTTGGGAAACGGCCAGATTAAAAATGAAAGTTTCCGACGCGTCGGAATATCTGCTTGTGATTGATGAGATACAAAAAATTGATAACTGGAGTGAGGTTGTCAAGCAGCAATGGGATAAAGACACTCGCGAGAAAGTAAATATCAAGGTTATACTATTGGGCTCATCCCGCCTTCTTATCCAGAAAGGTTTAACCGAATCGTTGGCTGGACGTTTTGAGACATTCTATCTTGGTCACTGGTCGTTTGCTGAAATGGAAGCTGCCTTTGGCTGGTCAATCGAGCAGTACATTTATTTCGGAGGATATCCTGGTTCAGCGACTTTGATTAATAATGAAGAGCGCTGGAAGAACTACATTAAGGACTCGTTGATAGAAACCAGTATTTCCAAGGATATTTTAATGTTGACACGGGTTGATAAGCCGGCCTTGCTGAAACGGTTGTTTGAGTTAGGCTGTCTATATTCCGGTCAGACACTTTCTTATACTAAAATCATAGGACAACTTCAAGACGCAGGCAATACTACTACATTAGCGAACTATCTCAAATTGTTGTCCGATTGTGGTTTGTTAGGTGGACTTGAGAAATATGCCGGAAGTGTAATCCGCCAACGGTCATCCAGTCCGAAGTTTCAAGTATACAATAACGCATTACTGACATCACAAGATGATGAAACCTATTCGACTGCCATAATAAATCCCAAGTTGTGGGGCAGACTGGTAGAATCATCTGTAGGCGCTCATTTGCTTAACCATGCTATCTCCGAGAGATATAATCTTCATTATTGGCGAGAAGGTAATCATGAAGTTGATTTCATACTTGAAAAAGGTAATAAGGTAATCGGGTTAGAAGTAAAAAGTGGTGCCAGTGCAGAGAATGAAGGGATGGAAATATTTAACAAGAAATTTCATCCCGATAAGATGCTACTTGTAGGTACAGGTGGAATTCCTTATGAGGAATTTTTGAAAATTAATCCGAAAGATATTTTATGAATAATATCTCATTTGCGAATTTAATACTGAAACAATCATATATTATGGAAGATGTACCACTAGAAAAGATTTAAATGACAGAAGATATTAATTTTAGCCCTGCTACTTAGATTAAATTTTAAATACTTTGATATTGTCTTTCGGGCTTTTATTATTAATACTTACTTCAAATTTTTAATCAAGTTTTACCTCATAATCCTAAAAACTGAAGTGGTTTAGACTTTTTAAATTCTGCTGAGACTTCACCTGCACATATTTTATAGTCTGACAAATCCAATTTTCGCACACCTGCTTTTTCACTAAAATCTATTTTCTTAAGGTCAACCCAAAATATATTTGGCGTGAGTGTTGTTTCAAAGTAATACACCAATTCTTTTTGATCTGCTACACAGCGCCAACGTGTTGTGGATAAATTTGGGGATCCTTTAATTCCGAACCCGTATGGTACCGATACATTTCTAATTACACTGAAAATACCTGCTACTGCTACTCTTGTATCGTCCGTTTGCGGTATGGAATTAATAAAAAAAGAAGCTCTCACAAAATGGTCTGATGCTGATACTGAACCCGGAAGAAAAATATTACCCGGAACATCTTCCCAATATTTGGTTATTGCCAACTGTTTTTCATACGTGGGATCATTGGTCATAACAATGTAAGATGGATCATGATATATCACCAATTTCCCTTCTATGTATTCTAGTATGGCATTATCGCCGGTGGCATCTGAAATTGATAAATGCACTGTGACGAATCTGTCGGTGCCCGGGACATAATTAGAAACTATAGCGAATGATTCTTTTCTTAACTCGTCAACAGCTTCAGCCACAGTTGCAAAATTGTCTAATACGTATTGTACCCAAAGAGAAATGGACATTCCTTTTGTGTTACCTTCCTTATTGAAGGTAGGGTATTTTGTTTCATCCAACCATAGCATGTTGGCTACTAAGCCTTTTTCATTCATGCCATCGGCTATGGCAAGATCCCATGTACTTACACCTAAACTACCATACTTTGATACCCATTCAATGGAGTTTTTCCCGACCTCCCCGTTTCGTTTCACTCCACGGGGAAATATCCATTGATTGGCAGGTATTTCTATGCCAAAATCCATATTCCTTCCTGTTAAAATCGTGTTATTTGGTCCTTTATAGACCACTCTTGTGCATGCTTTTGATTCTATACTGTAACCTACTATTAAGCACAATACCATAAAAACACTTGCAATTTTGATTTTTGTATTCATATTATTTAATTTAAAATCATACTTGTATAACTTTTCTTGTAAGCCTCGTTTTTTAAGTAAAATCAAAAATACAACTATAATACTGCCATCACCTCCTCATTCAAACAACCACTACTTTAGTTTGTATTCTTTAGAATATTGCTATAAAACTACTAAATAAACTTTATTATTACAAATAAAGATAGTTTTTATTGATAAGGCATTTTATCACAAACCTTAATCGGTGCGTTATGTTAAATATCTGTGTGATAAAAGTAATCAAAATCCGTGATTTTAGCACCGCTCGAGTTCATAATTGTGAGATCATAATGAAGAGGAGATAAAATCAGATTATAATCCATGTTCATTGTGCGTCCCGTCTTTATCACCTCTCCCTTAAACTACTCATTTAACTTAAGATTACGTTCTTATTTAGGATTAACATAAAATCTTTTTGTACTATCTATACAAATGGTTATTCTACCACAAAATCAAATTTTATTTGAGGAGTTTTACCTATAATAATCTGATTGCTATCATTCGGAAACATAAAATATAATCCTAGTGTATCAGATTGTTCTGATGTTAAAAAGGAGAACGGGTAATTTGTATTGTTTTCATCAAATACAACTGGCTTATACTGTTTGTCTTTTTTATATTTGTAATACATATAACACGAATAATATGGCAATCCATCGAGAAATGTTGAAAAATTAATCTGAGATGACTTTGGTATAAACTTAATATTTCCCGAAAAAATTCTTTCATTATCATTGTTTCCTTGTATCATTATAAAACAATTTGATTTATTTGGAAATTCATTACACAACTGTTTAATACATACACCATTATAAAATTCACAACTATCTTGCAAACGTCCATCTTGATAATATGTGACGTACATACCATTACAGTTCCCATCCCTATCAACATAACACGATGTATGTAAGGAACCATCAGAATAATATGATTTTGCAATCATAGGAAATGTATCTTTGCCTTCAAAATACTCAATATATTTCAAGTTTCCATTTGAATAATACTCTTTCGTTACTACACCTTTTTCTTCTCTACAAGAAAAACATATTGTCAATAAAAAAATATAAATTATAACGTTTAATAATCTATTTCTCATTTCCTTTGATTATTTAAAAAATTTCTAGCTTTTTCTTTACTAGTATAAATCAGTGTGTCTTTTTTTATCGTACCCTTAGGACTTTTTGTAACAATTCTGTACCCCACAGTATCACCCTCATTTACCATCTCGCCAGATTCACTCATGAAGTTTTTTGTTTTCCTAACACCATAATAAGTAAACGCACCTTGTGTAACTGGATAACAATTGACAGATTCGGAATACGAAGGATCGACTTCTGAAATAATTTGTTTATTGTTACTATTAATCGGAATATTATTATCATCCGAGAAAGCTTCTAATACCATTGGTGCAAGATCTGCAATCTTCTTACAAAATTCATATACATGCTCCATAAAAGATTTTGCACTAAAACCAGAAGTTGGCAGCCCGGAAGAATCTATAGGTCGTCCTTTATACCTGCTTGTTGACTCAGAGCCTTTACCTATACCACCTGTTATGGTTTGACCATACGGTTGATCATAATGATGACCATTATTTCGTAAATTGGCCTCAACTTCTCCTAGTATGATCCTATCATTTTCTACATCAAAGTTATGCCATCTATAATCTGTC
>RZYM01000147.1 GCA_009930305.1 Bacteroidia bacterium | reverse complement strand
GATAAAAAATCCTATAAGGCTTGTAATTACAATTCCTGTACCCCACTTAATCGTAGCTACAAGCCCTTTAATTTGTTCAATTAAGTTTCTTATTTCAACTTCAGTTCCACTGCGGAACTGCTCAAGCTTATCAATTCTTTCGCTGTGATTGTTAAGTCTCTTATTCTGAGTATCAAAGCAATCATTAATTCTTCTGTGTTTTTCTTGGCAGAGGTCGTTCATCATCCCGCTCCTTCCTATTCCTTGGTCGCCTGCGTTCCGAAATAGAATGCTATAATTGTTGTGAATATTGTCATTACTTGTTCTGCGTTTATTGTTTGAATTATTGCAAGGTATGAAAACACAATCGTTAGAATGATTGTTACTAAGCTCTTAACACTCAATAATCTTTCGATTCTCTCTTGCAGTGTTATTTTTTCCATCTTTTTCTCCTTTCTGGGCAAAAAAATAAAGCCCTTAGGCTTGTGGTTAATTATTTTTCTTAATTATATCTGTAAGACTTAATCCCTTTTCACCAAAAATTATATCTATTCTGATATTCCCGGCTTCGTATATTTCGCTTACTTCGATAATTCTTGTATCTACCGATACGCCCCAGTCTGTATTCTTAATAGTTACAATATCTCCCAGGTCGTAATCAACACCATATACAAGATTACTAGTTGTAACTACTTCACATTCAATGCTAGTTTCTCCTTTTCTTTCTGCAATATAAATTTCCCCTGTCTGCTGTTCTGATAGCTCTCCGGCGGCAGTTACGCCTTCGAAGCGATCAATGCCCGTTGCAGTACCGACTTCTGTTGAGCCAACATAAGCGACATTAACTTTGTTGATATTGCTTCTGGTGTAGCTGCTGGATTTAAGATTGTCAAATTCTCTGCTGAATATAGCCTGAGGATTAACTCCGTTTCCGTATGTTCTGTCTAATCCCTCAGTAACATCAATTAATATTTTTTTGTTGCTTAGGTCAATTTCTGTTGTAAGGCTTATGTCTTTATTAATGCAAATTGTTTCTATCTCAGCTAGTAGATTTTTTCTATCTGTCACAAAATCTATATTTGTGCCTCTTGCAAGATCTGCTCCTAATCCCAGGATTGATATGTTGCGATCTGTGTCCGTTGCACTAATAATATTGGTGTCTATTAAGCCCTTGATTATTGTTTCTTTGGGTTGAGCTGCATAAGTATCTGCGACTGTTATTCTTCTGTCCAATATTCCATCTAAAGACTTGCCTAAGCATTGTATTAGCTTCTCATTGGCTCCCTCTACATACTGCACCGAAGATATGATATAGCCCTTGTTTAACTCCGTAAAGATTATATTATCTGCCTGTAAAAACTCTTTATTAGTATCGTTAAATGGAGCAATTAATCTAAAGCTTCCTGCCAATCCCCACTTGCGGGAAATCTCGTAGCTAGTATAGTTATCAAGCTCTCCAACAAGATTAAAATTAGAGTCT